>DATFEP010000090.1:0-9914 GCA_035250975.1 Nitrososphaeraceae archaeon
GAATAGTAATCGTGAAAGCATCGGTTCTATTTGAAATACTGCTACTCGTTCTATCATGGTCTTCTAAAGGAGAATGCATTCTGTGTTTTAGGTATAAAAGTTCAAGATTGCGGATATCTAGTAACACCATCAATGTAGACAGTATGTTTTTCATATTTTTCAATCAAAGAGTGACTAAAATTCTTTGCTACAAACATTTTTCTTCTCAAATATATTACAAGCACCGATTTTTCAAGTTCAATACAGTACAGTACAGGTCTATCGATAAAATTTTAAGTAATATTTGATTATTCTTTTATCTACTACAAAAGCAGAACGTTGTACTATAGATTTGAAAAGATCCAACTTGATTCAATTTGAGATGTAACTTCTTTTGTTTTCATCTTTAGAAGATTTCAATGTCTTTATTTTTTCAGACTGATAGAGAAGAATACATCATCAATCCTATGTTCTGTTTCTATTGTAATGATCAAAGGATTCTTAGAAAGAAATAGCACATTATAGCTGAATAAATATCGTTAAACAAACACAACCATGATATCTGATCAGGCCTTATCATCAGTTGTATTAATAAAGTTTTTGTATATAAAAAGTGCGTCTTTTTCGTCTTTTGCACCGACAATAGTTGCTGCACCACTAGTCATAAAACTTACAGATAATTGTTGAGATGGATTAGTATTATTAGATATAACAGTTATTCCCAAAGTTCCATGGGTTTTCAAGTTATAACCTAACAATTCTGCATTTTGTATTATTTTATTTAAATTTATATCAGAAGGTATTTCCATTGGTGTAACAGTATAGGTTCTTTTTCCTCTATCTCTACCACATAATTCCTCAATTATGAGATTATGTTCTGTTTCTCGGTGTTTAATCGTATCTACCTTTTCTTTTCCACATGACGGGCATTCATCATGTCTAAACATCCTAATACGTTCGAATGATAACTCGTTAAGATCGATGTACAATAGTGTATTTACCAAAGTTGGTTTCTGGTCCAATAATATTTTTACTGCTTCTGAGACTTGAAGGCCCCCCACTAAATAAAGAATAGATGGATGAACTCCTTCTGTACTACAAGTTGGCATATCATCTTCAGACAATGCAGGAAAGATGCATCTTAGACAGGCAGAATTGTTTGGAAGAATTGTACAAACTGATCCAAGCATTCCTAATGCACCTGCATAGATCAAAGGAATGTTGTGCTTAATGCATGCATCGTTTAATGCATATCTAGCATCAACACTATCTAAAGCATCAATAACAACATCAAAGCCTTTAACAATATTTTCTGCAGTATAGGGAGTAACTGAAATTGGAAGTGCTTCAATTTCTACGTCTGTATTCCTTTTTTTCAGATGCTCTATAGCTGCTTCAACTTTAACTTTTCCAATATCTTGTTCAGTATACAAATGCTGTCTATGTAAATTAGATATCTCAACAACATCTCTATCAACAATACGGATCTTTCCTATACCCATAGCTGTTAATTGAGTTACAACGGGATTTCCAATGCCACCAACACCGACCACACAAACTTTGGAATTTCTTAATTTCTCCATTCCAATAAATCCTATTTCTTCTAACATTATTTGTCTAGAATAACGCTGAATACCTTTACTATCTAGTTCATTACGAGTTACTATGGTGGGTTTGTTTGAACCTCCGGCTACTGCAGGAAGGATATAGATAGAATCACCTTCGTTAAGAGATGTGGTCATTCCATCCCTGTTAAAACGTATATTTTTTCCATTAATATATATGTTAATTAGAGCACGAGGTTTGCCATTAAGATCAAATACCCTACGTTTGAAATCATCACCCAAGATATCTGAAGCCTTATTAAAAGCATTTTGTAGATTGTCAGCTTCTAATGATATTTTTTTTTCTCCAGCTCCCTTGTTTAAAACAGATGGAATTATAAACTCGACTTTAACCATTTATATCTATCTCACTTACCTTTCACATATATTATTTATTCATTTTATTATCTTATCATTGCTGAGACTATTTGAACATCTGGTTTAATGATTGAAGGTTTAGGTAATATCTCTGTAATTGCCTCAATAGATTTGAGACCATTTCCAGTAATATAACAAACTATATTAGAATCTCGATCTATCTTTCCTTCATCAAGTAACTTTTGCATTACAGCAACGGACACACCACCTGCAGGTTCCGTAAAAATGCCTTCTGTTTTAGATAGTTTTAATATTCCAGCTATAATTTCTTGATTTGTAGCTGATTCAGCAAAACCATGATATTGTTTTAATCTCTTTAAAACGTATATTCCATCTCCAGGATCGCCTATAGCAAGACTTTTTGCTATTGTATCAGGTTTTTCTACCGGAAATATTTCATCACTATTGGATTTAAAAGCATCAACTACAGGCGAACAACCATGAGGTTGTGCTGCAATTATCTTCAAATTGGAAACATCTTCGATTAATCCAATCTCATTTAATTCTTCAAATCCCTTACAAATTGCATTTAGCATTGCACCACTTCCAACAGGTATTATCAAGTAATCAGGTACTTTCCAATTAAGTTGTTCGGCTACTTCATAGGCAAGTGTTTTTGATCCCTCTACATAATAGGGCCGCATATTAATATTTACTATACCTATACCTTTTGAATCTCCTATTACAGAAGCTACTCTATTAGCATCATCATAAGTTCCATCAACAGCAACAAATTTACCACCGTAAGCTAATGCTTGGGCAATCTTTGCATATTCTAAATCAGAGGGAGCAAATATGTAACAAGGCATGTTAGCTACAGCTGCATGTGCAGCAGTAGCAGATGCTAGATTACCGGTTGAGGCACATCCCACTGCCTTAAGATTAGTTTCTTTTGCTCTTGATACAGCCACACCAGCTGGTCTATCCTTGAATGAAAATGTTGGATTAACAGAATCATTTTTTACATATAATGTTGTTAATTTTAGATCCTTACCAAGATTATTTGCTTTTTGCAATGGAGTAAATCCTGAGTTAATACTTACAATATTATTTTTATTTTTAATTGGTAATAATTCAAAATATCTCCAATATGTCTTTTCTGTCCTAGACTGGAAGGTCTCTCTTTTTATTGAATCTGGATAAATATATTTAACATCAAGTGGACCAAAACATTCTTCGCATACATATCTAAATGATGGTTCATATTCCTTTCCACATTCTCGACACTTTAATGATTGTATTATTCCCATTTATGATAATTTGAATAAAAATCCATTGTAGATAAGGTTCTCTAAACACAAATTTAGTAATACTATAATTTTATATTATAAAAAAAATAGAATATTAAAACAAAATAGTATCATAAAACTTCTTATTATAGATATTATATAAAAATTTTTCCAATTTTATGATAATTTCTAATGATTTTTATTTTTTTAGAATATTATGAAAACAAGAATTGTGACCTGTATGACATGTTGGTTTTTCTGAATTTACTATATAGATTAGCGCATCTGAATCACAATCAACTAAGATTTCATGAACTGGTTGAATATTTCCTGATTCCTCACCTTTCATCCATAATTTATTATGAGAAGTACTCCAAAACCATGCCTTTCCAGTTTTGACTGTATTTTCGAGTGCAATTCTATTTACATATGCAAGCATAAGGATATCTTTAGAAATCTTATCTTGAACAATTACTGGTAACAGGCCACCCCTTTTTGCAAAATCTATTTCATCTATTATTTTTAAAGACATTATCTTGTAATGTTATTTTTAGATATAAAAAAGTAATCGTAAAAGTAGTAAGCGTAAAGGTAATCATCATACAAATTTACAGATTTCACAAATATTGAATGATTTCACAAATATTGAATATTTGCAATATATTAATAAATTCGTTCTAAAATGAATTTGGAGAAAATTAAACATTCTTTAATATAGGATAGAAGAATCTAAAAAAGATGATGTATAAAAGTACAAATGCATATAATAATATTCTCCATATTGGTTTTGATGACACAGATTCTAGATCTGGTAGATGTACAACTTACTTGGCTTTTAAAATATTATCGAATTTAAAAAGAAATCAATCTATAAAATTTTTAGATTATCCATTGTTAATTAGATTAAATCCAAATATACCTTGGAAAACTCGCGGTAATGGTGCTGTCTGTATCAGATTGACAACTAGAAATAGCAAAGATATTGAAAGGATAACAGAATATATCAAAAATGAGATAGAACAAAATTCTGACATAGGAATAGGGGCTAATCCTGGTCTTGTTTTTTTTGAAGGAAGAAAGATTCCCGATGAAATTATAGAATTTAATAGAATTGCAATGTTTGATATCTTAAGTAAACAAAAAGCAATCAAAATTGCTGAAAAGAATAAGATGAAATTTTTCTGTTATGGAAATGGACAAGGATTAGTTGGCGCAACAGCTGCAATTGGATGCTTGTTAGATTCAGATTATACATTTGAAGTAATAGCATATAGAAAAATAGAGAATTGCCAAACTCCAAGAAAGATCGATTCGATAAAGGTTATTTATCTTGACTGTTCTACATTTCCGTCAACTTTTAATTGCTATGATCATGTCCATGAACGAATATTGATTACGCCACATGGACCAGATCCGGTTTTCTGCGGGATAAGAGGAGAAGATCCGGAAATTGTATTACAGGGATTAAAGATGTTGAAAATAGAAGAAAAATTAGAAGGCTATCTGATTTATAGATCTAACCAAGGAACAGGGATGCATTTAATAAATGAAATCAAATTAGGTGCTGTTAAGGCGTATACATCAGGTATTTCTAGATGTAGAGTGACAACAAATCCTTATACTATGCAAGGAGGTCATGTATTTTTTACGGTAGAAGATGATTCAAAGAATAGTTGTCTGGCAGCAGTGTATGAGCCAACTGGATTAACAAAAGTTGCTGCACAATTACAGAAAGGCGATTTAATAGAAATTGGATTTGGAGTAAGGAAAGCAACCATCAAACATCCAACGGTATTAAACATAGAATATATCTCAATATTGGAAACTATTCAAATTTATGAATTTGTTAATCCTAGTTGTATAAATTGTGGAAAAAGAATGAAATCTGAAGGAAAGCAGAAAGGTTTTCAGTGTAAAAGATGTAAAACTTTAGACAGGTATGGGAAAAAAGTTCCTTTGTTAAAGCCACGAACAATTAAAGAAGGTTTATATGTTCCAACTCCAAAGGCACATAGACATCTGACTAAACCTAGACACAGATATGGAATGGAAAAAAAAGGATGGGATATATCAAGGAATAATATTTTTCCAAAATGGTTTGGAATTATTGGATAATATTTAAATAAGTAGCGGGGGGTTGATTTGAACTTACGGCCACCTACATTCTCGATTTTGGCGGAAACCGCTCTGCGGGTTATGAGCCCGCCGGGATAACTTTGCCTATTAAATATCTGGCTTCCCCACCCCGCTGAATCATTTTTGTATTTTACAACTATATATCTCTGTCTATTTAGTTTATAAAAATTTTTGTTTAAATAATATACTTTTTTTTACATTAACAACACAAAAATTTAAGAAAATAGTTTTTATTTTTTATTTTCAAGAAATTTTTAACAAATATTGTAATTATAGTTAAAAGATTACTAAATAAGATACAATTATTAAAACAAAAGATGCGGGAGGTGGGATTTGAACCCACGAACCCCTAAGAGATGAGGTTTCTAAGCCATGCTTCTGAGCATCGTGTTAGATGAAAATAATCTCACGCCTTTGACCAAGCTTGGCAACTCCCGCTTCGAGTAAGAACAATATCTAAGAAGACAAATAATAGTTTTTTTTATTATAAACAATATAAAAATAGAGTTATATGAAGTATATCTAATAAAAACTGAATTTATTATCCTATGAACATGATATTCCTACATCATTAGATGCAATTTATTTGTCAAACAGCCTCCTTATGAATGGCAAAATAGTTGATGTTTGTTATGTGGATGGTACACAATCTTCTTGCAATCATATTTCATTTTCTTTCTGTACCTTCATTGAATTTTTCATATCGAGGTACAAGAAACATCTTCTTGTATCGTTAAAAGACACAATTTAATAACATATTCATCATGCTATTATACCAAAAGAACAAAACGACTAAAAAAATACACTAAATTATCTATTGTGGATCTAATAAAAAGATAATCTATGATTTCAAGACAAAATAAGTGAGTATTATGCAACATTATAACATAGATTTCAAATCGAGTGTAACATACTGTTATACTATTACAAATACTAGCTATATGTTACTCGAAGATGTAGATATATTCGAACGCGATATTTTAGAATATGATATAGTAATTGTTCTAATTTAATGTATTTCGAGGAATATTTATTCAATAATATGTTAATAAAGTAGTATCTATGACGTTTTCTGAGCCGAATATCAAGTTAAAATAAATGTAATTACTATATTGATTAACAAAGGTTCATTTACAAATTCTTTCCGTAAAAAATGATTGTTATGCCTGAAAATGATATCGTAGTTAGTATAGTTATACGTTAAACGCTCTACTTAACATTATTAATTCGGGTCCAGTTGTTAAATTTCCAACTATAATAGATTTAGAATTAGCAATTATCCCTGATGCCGGATATGGTATACCACCATTAATTGTTATCGGCTCTACATTGACATTTAAAATCTCAGATATAGATTTTATTTCTTCTTCACTGACACTAGGATGAATAACTGCACCTTTATTTGTAGTAACAATCATCGATCCAGTTTGTACAAAACCACAGACACTTATAATATTCACTGGAACATCCAATATATTATGTACTTGTTCCAAAACGTCAGAACACAATGGAGATACAATTGCTCCATGATCATTGGCAGCTATTAAATTTCCTATTGCCGTATATTTACTCTCTAAACGTTCAACATTTAATTTACTTTTTTTTCTTATAATATTAATTTCTTCATCAGAAGCTATCGAAGAAACTAAAATTCCATGGTTATTCATGACCATCATAGGTCCCAATAATCTTGTTCCTGCTATAGAAATGTAAGTTGGCTCAGATATTTCAAGATATTTCACCAACGTATCAGATTTTGTTGAAGCAAATCCTAATGGTAACATTATTGAAATGTCGTTACATTTTACAAAAATTCCTATATTAGGACTTCTGTAAAAAGAATATTTGTAAATTCCCAAGATATAACACTGTTAATTATAATGTATGAATATGAACTTTTGGAAAAGTGTTACTTATCGCTATCGAATTGGAATTGTTACAAAAAATATTATTATTTATCTACGATATCTCCGAGATTAAGATTTATTGTTACTGGATTAGATAGGGATTGTGTTTTTTCGAAGTTTGTAATTTGTAATGTAGCATTAATTGATGTTATTGAATTGTCAACTATATTAGTTGCAAGCTGTACAGGTTGCGACGAATTATAGACAAACCCATCTGGAAAAGAGGATGTTTTTAATAATGTACCATTAGTTGAATACACTTTCATTATTGCATTTATAGATTTATTATTTATTTCAGTAATATCTTTAATATTGCTTTGAAGATATTTTAATAGAACTTTTACTTGGTTATCTTGGTTTAAAGGTGAAATAAAATGAGCATAATCTATCGCAATTTCAATTTTCTGCTCAGATATTGCAAATGATTTCATTAATATATCATTTAGATTAAGAGAGAAAAATGGAAATGAAAAATAACATAACAATATTAATAAAAAAACTTTAGATTTCATTTAATAATTCGATTATTTGAATAAGATAATTTAGAATAATATCTATGTTAATTTAACTTGACAAAAAAGATATAATTAGTTATTAAAAACATAAATTTTCAATAATTATCTTGTTGAATCATGTTTCATGAATTACTGAAAATTTATCATCGATTATTCTTATAATATATTTACCTTCTTTGAATATGAGCTCTATTTCATTATTATTATTATTTTCTTTTACGTCTATGAGTTCTTTTCCTTTCATTTCAGTCAATTCTATCATATATCTATAAAAAGAAAACTAATATTTAGATTATTTGAAATTAATTTATAATTAGAGTAATATTGAACGTTCATGTTTATATGGATTTAGTAGATGTTAGCTATCGAAGCTCAGGATGTTTCAAAGATTTATAAAGGAATAGATGTACCTGCTTTAGATAGAATCTCACTACAAGTAGAACAAGGACAGATTTTTACATTATTGGGAAGAAATGGTGCAGGTAAAACTACATTTGTAAGATTATGTGCTACCCAATTATTACCCACCTCAGGATCATTAAAAGTGTTTGAATATGATGTAAAAAATTGTGCTAAAAAAATAAGAGAACTAATATCTATTGTTCCTCAAGAAGGAAGACCATTACGTGCTCTTACACCATGGGATCATGTTTATAATTGGCTTAAAATCCGAGGGGATAGTAGACACGAGGCAAGAATAAAGACAGAAAACATACTTCAAAAATTAGAATTATTTAACGTAAAAGATAAACCTGCAATGAACTTGTCTGGAGGTATGAAACAAAAAATTCTTGTTGCTATGGCTATGGCGGTCAATACAGAATTAATGTTCTTGGATGAACCTACAATTGGTCTTGATCCTGTTTCTAGACGACAGGTATGGAGTCTAATTCAGGAACTAAAAAAAAGAGATACAACGATTTTACTTACAACTCATTATATGGATGAAGCAGAAATTTTATCTGATAAAATATTTATAATTGAAAATGGACGAGGAATCAAAGAAGGAACCGTTAGTGATTTAAGAAATACAATTCCACAAAATATTCGTGTGGATTTATCAAAAAAAAATTTTGATGTGGGTTTATTTAAATCATATGGAACAATAATAGAGACTGGAACTGATATATTACGATTATTTACATTTAAATCATATGTAAGTGAGATATCTGAATTGGCAATAAAGAAAGATATTTCATTTAATATTTCCCCTATAACACTTGATGATGTATTTGTATATTTAGTTCAAAAGAAAATAAAAAATGATGAAAAATTTGTATGAAATCTTTTGTAAACCAAGATAATTTCTTTTCTTCATATCAATAGAGTAAATATATGTCTTCTTGGATTTGTATTCTTGTGAAATATTTTTATTTTAAATACAGATTATAATTATGATTTAACTGTAAAAATTTTCAAATATAATGATCAATCTTTGGAATTAATTAAAATATGTGATGTAAGAAGATAGAAATATTCGTATTAAAATATTTGTATCTGAATATATGTTCAGTAGTAAAAAATTGAAAAATTATCAAGTAAATTGAATTTCTAAATCATTTACTTCTTTAACAGCTTTGTTGATTTGATCATCTGTTTCATTTCCATATATTAATAATAAACGATCGTTATTATTGATTACATAATTAGAGATAGTCGTAGTTATATTTCCATTTATGAATGCATTTAATTTATGTTGACTATCGTCGCAATATTGTGTTCCATTATCAAACAGTAAACAATTATTATTTTCTCGATCGATACTCATTTTAACACTGTCAAGAAAATCTGCAAAAGTAACATTTGTAGCATGTCTATGTAATGTAGTACCATCTCCATTTTCTACATGAATATAATCTGACTGTACTTGATATTTCGGTAGACTAAAATCTATATTTTTTCCATTTATTTTTACTAAAAATGCGGCGTGCTCATGTGCAGAGCCCAATGCTCCAAAGCCTGATTTAGATGTATTGGGAGAAAATAAAAATATGGAAACTACTAAAAGTATGCCTATTCCTCCTAATATTGGAAGCACAAAGGTTTTTAGATTTTTAGTGCGTCTTTTTCTATTTATGTGAAAATAGCTCTTTTTCTTTTCAGTATTTTCTTTGGAATTTTTCCTATTTTTATTATTTTTACTAGACATACTAATCTGATTAATTT
>DATFEP010000014.1:0-108645 GCA_035250975.1 Nitrososphaeraceae archaeon
TTATTGTTTAAAAAAGGACATTTAATTAGAATTCAAGATATATCTTTGGTGAACTTACTTGGTATTAAGAAAGTAAATATATTTAAAAAACCGAAAGTTGCAATAATTGCAACCGGAAGTGAGCTCACCAATAATATTGAAGAGGTTACTCAAGGAAAGGTTCTCAATACTAACGGTCCAATTATTTCCACATTAGTGGAAGCATGTGGAGGAATACCTGTTGACCTAGGAATAACAACTGATAATATTAAAGATATCCAGAACAAGATAAAATTGGCATTATTTCAAAATGATATCATTCTAACAATAGGGGGATCTTCTGTTGGACATAAGGACCTCCTTGCAGAATCTATCAATTCTATGGGACAGCCCGGAATTTTAGCTGAGGGAATTAAATTGGATAGAGGAAGAGTAACTAAAATTGCTGTATTAAAACATAAGCCAATTATTATATTACCTGGTCCTATCCAAGGTGCTGTTAATGCTTTCATTGTATTGGCTATCCCACTAATTAGATCTTTTATTGGATTATCTCATAATAACAAAGTTACAATAAATGCTCATATTACTGACAATTGGAATGCCAGAAAGCAATTTCAAAATTTTATAAAAATCTTATATGTCCACATATCAGCATCAAATACAAATACTCGTATAAGGGCCAAACCAATAACTGGAGAAACCTCAAATATGACAGTTATGACTAGAGCAAATGGTTATGTGATAGTACCTGAGAAAATAACAAGTATTGAAAAGGAGAATGAGGTTCAAGTAAATTTGCTTTCTGGATTTTCTTTTCCATGCGGCAACCCCATAGATTTGGTGTGACTTTTACTAAAATAACTTTGTAGCAAGATTAATTGCTGCTAAGGCAACTAAAACTCCTATTATCATTATTATCTTGTTATGATCAAATTTAAATGCTCCAAGTCTAGAACCAAGTATACCCCCAAATAGAACAATTACAGACAAGGGCATTACCAAGTCAAAATCAATATTTTTTATGTTGTTTATATAATGAGCAATAAATCCACTTATAGAATTTGTTAGTATAAATAAGCTCGCTGAAGCGGCTGCCTCTTTGGGATTGGCTAAACCAGACATTATCAATATTGGTGAAAGCCATATTCCTCCACCTATCCCAACAAGACCAGAGATACCACCAAGAAGTGCCCCTAACGGACATGTTATAAGGGTAGTTTTGGTTAAATCCAAATTCAATTTTCTCATCTTCTCATTTTGAACTGTTAACTTTCTTCCGGACAATAGTAATGCTGCTGAAGCACAAAAAAGGGATATGACAAAAATGAAGGTTAATATCTTTTCGGGCAAAACTATAGAACCTCCTATAAATGCAAAAGGTACTGAAATTAAAAGAGGAATAGATAATCTTAAGGACAGATGTCCTGCTCTTAGATAATTAAAAAGAGCAGATGAAGACACAATAATATTTAGTGCTAGAGAGATTGGAGGAACTGCATACAAATTGACTCCAACAAGAACGAGGATAGCGATATAACTACTTCCCCCAGCAAATCCGACAGAAGAATAAAAAAAACTTATTATAAGGAAGATAGGGGCAAGTACTAATATAAGAATATCATTAATGACCCTTCCCTCCCAACATATTAAAAATATGAAAAATGTTAGGGAAAAGAAGATCTAACGATTCTGATACAGCTTTAATACTTCCAGGTAGATTTATAATCAGAGTTTTGTCTCTGATACCAGATATTCCTCTTGAAAGCATTGATAGCGGTGTTCTCCTCTGACCATATGATCTGATAGCTTCGGAAATTCCAATTGCCTCTCTATCAACAACCATTTTAGTAGCATCTGGAGTTACATCTCTTTTACTAAAACCAGTACCTCCTGTGGTTATTATTAGATCTACTTTTTTATCATCAGAATATTTGATAAGATGTGCCTTAATTTTTTCTATATCGTCAGGTAATATTTCATAGCCGACAATCTCAGTAGTAGTAGCATAAGTATTTTTTAGTATTTCAGAGATCAATTTACCTGATTTGTCAACTCTCGTTCCATTAAAAGTAGAATCACTTATAACAAAAATAGCAATATTAATTTTTTTATCAAGAGTTTCAATAAAATCTCTTTTCCCTCCAGTTTTTTCTAACAATCTTATTGACTCTATTGATAAATCTTCATCTATTGGCTTGAGCATATCGTATACTGCAAGAGCAGCGATACTACAACCAGTCAGTGCTTCCATTTCTACTCCTGTTTTCCACACACTTTTAACATTAACTTTAATTTCTATAGCTGATTGGTGTAACAGCAATTGTGTAGAAATATGATCTATCGGAATGGGATGACAGTAAGGTATCAATTCCCATGTTTTTTTTGCCCCGAGTGTAGCTGAAATTTTTGCGGCTTCAATGATATCTCCCTTTGGTGTCATCTCATTTTTTATTAGATCAATACTTTCAGGATTTACCCTGACTATTGCTTGTGCAGTAGCAGACCTCAATGTATCTACTTTTCTGGAAACATCAAACATTCCTCTGTAAGCATTTCTTTCATTCACCACTTATCATAACACCTTCTACCCATTCAGAATTGCCAGATTGCATTTTTTCCTTCTTCCAAATTGGACATCTTTTCTTAATATTATCAATTCCATAATTACAGGCTTCAAAAGCATCTTTTCTATGTTCTGATGAAACTCCAACTATAACACTGATTTCTCCAACATTAAGGTATCCCGTTCTAAGTATGGCAATAAATTTTTTAACACTCCAATTCTCAAAGATCTCCTTTTCAATTTTTTTTAATATTTCCTCAACCATTTCTTCATAAGCTTCATAAAAAATACCCTCCACTTCTCCCTTGGAGCTGTGATTCCTAACTAAACCTGTAAACAAAACTAACGCACCAGATGAATCGTCCTTAACTTGATCTAAAATTTTTAGTTGATCGATTACATCTTTTGTTAGAGAAATCATAAATATCAGCTCCTAACTATTCCTATCCCCCACTTATAGGTGGTATTACAGCAATTTCATCATGTGGAGTTACGTCGATATTCTCATTCCGTATTACTTTATTAACTGCAAAAACAAAGTTTATCTCATTCGTATAGAGAGAAGGATATAACTCTTTAAGATTTTTTCTAAGTTCTTTCAATGAAATTGAATTATTATTAATTGGGATAATCAGATTATTACTTTTCAGTTTCTCTCTTAAAATTCCAAATAATTTTATCTTTAAAATTCTATCTTCAGTCAAGTTTTTCATGTTCACTCTCTGGTCAATCACCTATTGTCTGCATAAGATTCAAGGTTCGTCTGGGTTCTAAATATATACATATATTTTATTTACTTTAATTTTATTAGTTTTTCCATAAAATAGTTGCGCCACCCATCTGGAAGATCTTTAACCTTTATGGCTTGATTCATCATCTCAATATCTCTACCACCATTTGTTTGAAGGCGAACGATATCTCGTATTGTAACTTTATTTTCATCACTTTTTATTAATTCAATTTTATCTTCTACTCCTATTTCTCCCTCTTGTGCAACCTTGAAATATATTCCCGAACGTTCACTTGCCATGAATCTACGTATTATATCCATTCTGCCAAATCTTACAGCAAGTTTATAGCATGGCATGCGAGGTTGTGTAGCTATTACCTTTGCAGATCCTATCTGAAATTGATCACCTATATTGACTACATCCTCAAGTAAACCTTCTGTTGTAAGATTTTCTCCAAATGTTCCCCAAGAATATTCAAAATCTTTTATCTCTTTTTTCCAGAACTTGTAATGTTCTGATGGATACGAATATACTGCTTTGTCAACACCACCATGCACCGTCAAATCTGCTTGCTTGTCTCCTTCCAGATTCAAAGTGTAGAGTTTGACTCTATGTTTGATAGGATTTTTGAAAATAGCCGTAGTAACAGTTTCTTTACCAAAATTTACTTTTTTTGGAAGTCCGACATTTACGGATATAACCCTCATCTACTAATTGTTGAAGCCAATAAAAGATATAAGCATATTTGTAGTATCAAATTAAAAACACGGCAAAAATGAATTTAGGCTGATAATAAATAAATAATATTGTGCAATTCTTTTGTTTATATTGAAAATTAATTTAGTGTGTAAAGAAACTGGGTTGGATTGTACCTACGTCATTTCTGGAGATACTATAGAAGAATTTATGACAAATGGTGCTATACATGTAGAAAGGGACCATGGAATGCATCCTGATGATTTTTATTTTAAAAAGATACCGGGCATTTTTCTATGTCAGGTTTTTGGAAAATTAAACAATATTAAAACTAGCCCTGCCAAATGATATCGCTCAAATTTTAGATAAAGGAGAATATATGTTCTATTCTTATAGAATATTAGTCTTCAACTTCACTTAATTTTTAATTTCGCAAGTTTTACTAAACTCGAGATGTTGAGTCGATGGAGAATAGACACAGACATAAAATAATTTTTGAATATTCTATTGAATATCGTTTTGATATTCAATGCTGTTGGAGAGATAGGGAAAAACAAATGTTGCTATCTTTCCTTTTTTATGGGCTGAGCAAATGATAGTTCATGTCCATCAGGATCAATTACATGAAAATATCTCTCTCCCCAGTTAGAATCTTTAGGTTCATCTTCAATTTCAATAATTTTGGAGATAGTTAAATCATTTTTAAAAAAATCATAGAGTTTATCGACATCCTCAGAAAAAATTATTATTCTTCCAAATTTTTCAGTCTTGAACTCCCTGCAAAACTCCAAATTAATATGAGATCTTGAGCCGCTATCTCTATCAGTCATTTCAAAAGAAGTAAATATACTATTTGGACTTCCTCCGTAAGATAACCTTAGACCCGGAATTCTTGAATAGAAAACACATGCTCTGTCCATATTTCTCACCTTTAGGGTAACGGCTGCAATTTTTTGAATTTTCATAATTTTTTTATGTTTGTTTTTCAATCTATTATATATTTAATTTATATAAAAAATCTATATTATTTTTATGTAAAATTGTGTACATAATATTAAACGGCATAAATCTTACTAACTATTAATATACATTAAAAATGTACTATGTAATAGTATGGGAGTAATCTTATGGATAATTGCAATTGTATTATTTTTAGCTATTATAGGTTTAGGTTGGGAAACGTTTTTTACTGGAGTTCTCAAGGGTGCCGACAAGATAGGCATTACCCCAATAATTAAAAATATTACAGATAGTACTAGAGGTACAATTAACGACGTATTATCGGATTCTTCACAAGCCACGATTGAAAATACCTTGAACTTTAATAGCTAGCGATACATATACCAGGTTATGGGATCACAAAAAATCTGCTAGAGTTATTTATTATGAACAAATTATTAGAACAATCTTTTAGTTTCATTTATTTTTAAAAATAATAATTTCCCCTTTTGTCTACACGAAAGTTCGATATATATCTTCAATAGCAACCAGCTCTTCTGTTCTTTCGTTATTTTTCAGTCGGGCTAATATCTCCAAAGCTGCTTTTTTGTGTAAATATTCATTGTTATTTCCGCATCTATACGAATAGGTACATCTTGGGCAGCCATCCTCATTCTCGCACGGACATTCATTTATGATGTTATGTGCACGTATTACTGCCTGTTCAAATCTATCATACAGGCTTTTACTTGCACCATTTCCTCCTATGCTTCCATCATGTACAACTATGATTCCTGAATCGCCTAGTGAAATTCCTCCTAAATCCTGTGACGCACCGCCAGTTATCATCGAACTTCCTTCTATAATTACATGTTCCATAGCGTGATACCCGCTTGTCTCTACGAATTCCTTGTCCCTTATTTGTTCCAGGATTGTTAAGGGTCTGGGAGCTTTAAATATAAAACCTTTAGTAACATATTCAAAAATTTCTGGATTTTCAAATAATACCTTTTTCCCTTGATTTATTTCTTTTCCAATTTCTATATTGGAGTATCCAGTTACTCTTTTTAGGATTTTTAGGAAACAATACTTTAACTGTATTTCATATACATTCCTTTGTTCAATAATTTCAAGAATTTCTGGAATCTCTTCTACCATTGCTTTAGTGTAATATGGATAATTCGAAGGAATCATTTCAACTTCAGCAAAACTTCTTTCTGTTTTATTGTCTAAAACGAATCTGTTTACCTTGTATCTTTTTCCAGCTATGAAATATATTGCATCCTTATGTAATTCTTCTAGCGCATACGGTAAATTCCTATACCCAACTACTTTACCATCAAAAATGATATCAATTTCTTTTCCCGTACCCCTTATACTATAGTTTTTTAATTTTAAAAACGATATACTGTTTGTGATATATCTGTCATCTTTTAGAACTATCAATCCTTCTTTCACTAACCGTTTTATTGCTTCTGACATTTTTTTTGATTCGGATGAAGAGATTGGCCGATCAGAACACATTGCTAAAATCTGATTTTCCTCAATTATAGGGTTGTGGGGGTCAATATAAGGGTATTCATAGTCACAAAAATAATCCTCAGGGTGATTCTTATAATACTGGCTTATTGGATCATTTCCCAGTGTAAGAAAAGCAAATCCCTCTTGTCCACTTCTAGCAGCTCTTCCTAGTCTCTGTAATAATCTGTTAATGGGAACAAGATTAGATATTACTGAATCCACATCTCCTATGTCTATTCCTAATTCTAGTGTTGGTGTGGAAGATAAGACATCCAATTTGCCAGTTCTGAAAGAATTTTCCATGATTTTCCTAACCTTTGGTAAGAGACCAGCCCTATGTACTCCTATCTTTATCCCTAATCTTGACGAATTGAATGCCAAAAGTTCAGCGGAAATATGAGAATTACTAAAGACTAAAGTTTTATGTTTTTTTGATACTTTTCTTATAAGGTCCAATCTTAATGACCTATTTGACCTTAAAGAAGGATAAATAATCGAGAAATTTATTACACCTTTTCTTCCTGTCCCTTTGATAATTTCCATTTGTCTGTCAAACAACTGGTTACAAAATTCATTCGCGTTAGGCAACGTTGCTGAACAAGCTATTATCTGCAATTTTTCTTTACTTGATAATATTCTTTCAAGTCTCTTTATTATAAAGTAGATATTTGACCCGAAAACACCATTATATGTATGGACTTCGTCTACAACTAGGAATTTTATATTTTTAAATAGATTGACAAATCTAGTTTTATTTAAGAGATGGTAATGTATCATGTCAAAATTAGTTATTAAGATCTCTGGAGGTTGATCATAAATTGCCTGTTTTTCTGATTCATCAAGGTCTCCATCAAATATTTTTGCTTCGATATCAAGGTTATTTGCATAGTAGTTTATTTTCTGAAACTGGTCTCTTCCCAGTGCTTTTGTAGGATAAACAAATATCGCTGAAACTCTATTGGTAGCCACATTGGTATCTTGTTTTATTTTTTTTAAAAAAATTTTCTCATGATTACCTTTCAAAAGATTATCATCATAAATTTTTTGAATAACAGGAAGACAAAAAGCTTCAGTTTTCCCTGAGGCAGTAGGCGCAATTATAACAATATCTTTTCCCCGAAGAATTTTTACGATAGCATCCTCCTGAAATTTAAATAGTTTATTTATATCTTTTTTACGAAGTTGCTCTAATAAAATGTCACATAACGGTAATTCCTCTAATTCTTTTCCATCTTGAATATCTGAATCTATAAGTTTTCTTATGTCTACTATGTAGTCAGTTTCAGAATACAAGATGTTGTTTATCAATTCATTGTCAAAATCATTTTTTTTAATCATTTCTTTGATTTCATTTTTTGATCTAACCAGTTTTTCCAGTTCAAGGATGGTTTTAAAATCTTTCAATAAAGTAACTGAGCCAGTATCAAACCGTTCTAAGAAATCTAGGTATGTCTCGTCTAAATCTACATTAAATGGAATTACGCAGCAAATATCACATTTTTCACAGATAAACAATATTCTTCCATCAAAAATCCTCTCTGTTTTGATTGAATTAATTGTGGAACATTTGGGGCATCGATATTTATTCACTAATTTAACACATAAACTATCTGGTAAATCTGTTAATTTATTTTTTATTGATAATATTCGTAATGACAAATAAAATAAGGAAAAATGTAAAATAGGTTATTGTTATGAATGATAGGAATTACCAAAAGAAAAAAAATATAGTAGAGAAATTCATAAAAAAAAATAAGACCATCGATCATTCGAAAATCTTAAACGAAATAGACGTAGATTATGATACGTTGATGAGGATATTGTCCGATCTAAGGCGCGAGGGTAGAATAAGCTGATATGAGTTTCATATTTACCTATACAAGAGAAACAACAACCAAACCAAAAAACCTATAATATTTTGTCCGCCAATTTTTGAATTTCATTTTTAATCTTGATTCTAGTTTAGGTGACTATTAGTGACGCAATCACTTAAATGATGATCTTACTATCGGATTGACAAAATAAGGAAATGTATGTTTGAGCCAAACTGCAGATCGCGCAAAAAAAGGAACAATTATTTCAAGTCTTTGGGAATTGCTGGCCTGCATGACAGCTTTGGATACTTTTTTAGGATCAAGAACATATCCTATTTTATGGGGCATTTTACCCTTAAATGAATCATTATCAAAAAAGTTAGTCCTAACTGCTACTGGACTAACAACTGTAATTCCAACTCCAGTACCTTTTAATTCATGATATAATGATTCTGAAAAACCTAGCATTGCAAATTTTGACCCGCAGTAAGCTGCCATTCCAGGTATGCCAAAACTAGCGGCTAATGATGCCACATTTACAATATGACCAGATCCGTTTTTGATCATGGAATTGAGAAATACCTTGGTACAGTATATCATACCCAAATAATTTGTAAAGGTTACTTGTTCAATATCTTCTAAGGTCTGTTCCAAAACTTTTCCATATCGTCCAAATCCTGCATTGTTTACAAGAATGTCTACATGATTGTATTTTTCTTCTATCTCCTTTCCCATTTCGATGACTTCATTTTTTTTTGAGATGTCACAGGGATAAATTCTGGTTTCACATTTCGGATTTAGTAGTTTTTCTACTCTCTCTAGATTGGTTTTTGATCGTGATACCAAAACTATAGTTTCTACACCATTGTTTGAAAAGTCAATTGCTACTTGTTTTCCAATTCCCGACGATGCACCTGTAACAATAACTTTCTTATTCTTGAAATTCATCTATATTAACACTATAAATAAACTATTAAAAAGTCTTGAATCTTTAATTTTGGTTCATAATTTTAATAGCTGTTTAAAACTGAGATCTTTATTAAAGAATTACTATTATTTATATATAATTATCGTATAATGAAATGACATTCTAAGATAGAAACAAATTATAGTCTAATGTCTTTGATCCTGAATAATCTTAGGAAATATATAGTTTTAAAGGATTATTTCTTACGGTAATATTATGCTACTATTAACTTCGGTTAGATAACCATACAAAGCACCCAAAAAACTAAAATATTATCACTATAATCTAATATCAGGACTTGCTATTGTTAGATGAAACTAAATCTACAGATGAAGATGATTCTCTTTCTTTAGAAGCCACTGATGTTGATGCTGAAAATATAACTGAAACTCCTAGTTCACCTGTCACTGGACCTGTAGGTGTATCTGTCAGTGGGCCGAATAATGGAGAAAGAGAGGAATACATTAGGGCTATAAGACATTTGGATCAGCTTTTAGCATTTAATCCTAGTGATCCTGGAACATATTTTGACAAAGGATTTATCTTAGAGATAATCGAGAAATTTGAGGATGCTATAAAATGCTTTGATCATGCATTAAAAATAAAACCCAATTATTTTCAGGCCTTATATAGAAAGGGTTTAGTATTATCTCACCTGCAGAATTATGCTGATGCAATAAAATGCTTTGACCAAGCCTTAGAAATAAAACCAGACGATATCAATGTATTAAATAATAAAGGTTCTACATTTAATAAAATGGGTTTGTATAAAGAAGCTTCAGATATATATGACGAATCACTGAAAATAAAACCAGATGATATTACTGCATTAAACAACAAAGGAGTTGCCTTAATAAACATGAACAAGATTCACGAAGCAATAGACTCTTATGATAAGGCACTAAGCGTAAAACCAAATGATATTACAGCATTAACTAACAAAGGAATTGCACTGTCGTCACTTGGAAGATATGACGATGCAATCTATTACTACGATATGGCCCTGAACGTAAAACCCAACGATATTACCGCATTAACTAACAAGGGAGTTGCCCTGTCGTCACTTGGAAGATATGACGATGCAATATATTATTATGATTCTGCGTTATCTTTAGATCCTAACTCTGCTAATCTTTATTTTAACAAAGGTCTAGCTTTGACTCACGCTGGAAATCATTCCGAAGCAATACAATGCTATGATACGGCAATTAGTATAAAGAATGACTATGTAGATGCTTATTATAACAAAGCGGTATCTTTATCCGAACTTGGCAGGTTTGAAGAAGCGGTAAGATCCTATGATCAGGTCTTGTATCTATCATATGATTATGTATATGCCTATTATGGAAAAGGATATTCGTTGGATTGCTTAGAACGATATGAAGAAGCTATTCAATGTTATGACGAAGCAATTAGAATCGAACCCGAATATCTACATGCTTATTATCGTAAGGCAGAGGGCCTTGGAAAATTAGGAAAAGCAACTGAAGCCGATAAAATAATTAAAAGGGCTAAAGAGATAGAGGCAAAGGAATCTAATCGATAACCTTTCAATCTCAATTACGACATCTTAATTTCTTTTCTCATTAAATTAAAATGTTTGAAATTATACTGCATACTGTTTACATTATCAACTAATATCAGAGTTCTTACAGCTATTTTACTTCAATTTTATACTCATATATCAGTGGTTGTGGTAAAAAGGTATTGTCAAAATCTATTCCAGTAATTTCAGCCACTAATCTGTATTCTCCTTTGCTACTAAAAATGGGACCTTCTATCTTTATAGGACTACCAAAGTCAGAAACATAACTTGCTGCTAGGGTATCATAATTTGCGCTAACATGGTATCTTTCCATATTGCTATTGATGAATTCAATATTGATATCACCATTATGTCCGTGAAGATTTTCAGTCATCAGATTTTTATTTTTGTTATCGTGGATGCTTATGATGTATGTAACGTGTGGAATATTGTTTCCTGTTTTATTGTCTATCAATGCTAAACTAACTTTTCCTTTTTCCGATACTGTGAATGTGGGATTATTGAATTTTAAAAAAAGTTCTCTATCTCCTATAATTGAAGGAGGTAAATTATGACCATCACCTCCACCACCATGCATTTGTCCCAAAACATCATTAAAGAATCCTGGATAATTGATTAATATTAAATTTATCACTATTGTGAGAGTAACCGTAAACATGATCCTACTGAAACTCGATTTTTTTAAATTTAAGAGCTCATTCATTATCTAAAAAATGCATATTGTTGTGAATATTTATACTTTAAACTAAAATAATAAAAAATAGAGCTGAATCTATGATCTCTGTTATCTTTGGTTAGTCATTTTTTTGCTTAAATACAAAGTATGAAAAAAATTTATACATTTGAGTTCATATAATAACATTGGTCATTGATACCATAAGAACAATAAAGCTTTTAGGAAAATGGTCCACAAATAGATTTATCGGAAAAAAACGTCCTCTAATAGCCGTCTTTAGTCTTACGCATTATTGTAATTTTTATTGTCCAATGTGTCCTTTTGGAGATCCTGATAAAATGAGTCAGATCAAGATCGCCAAACGAGACGATCTGTCTACTGAACAATGGAAAATAATTTTCGATAAAGTTTCAAAATATTGTATCTGGTCAATTATTGAAGGAGGTGAACCTACAAGTAGACCTGATTTTATGGAATTAGTTGTATATTTGTATAAATTGCGTATGCCCATCACTTTGATAACTAATTGTTCTTTATTGCATCAGATTGATTTGCTTGAATTAAAAAAATATATTCAATTTATAACTTGCAGTATCGATTCTGTATATCAAGATTCTTATTGTAAAGTAAGAGGTGTGTCGCAAGAGGTTTTTGCTAGAGTTATGAAAAATCTTCTCCTTCTTAAAAATCATAATATACCTCATTATTTCAATTCAGTAATTACTAAATACAATACTGACGAATTTATCAACCAATCTTATTTTGAGAAAGCGAAAGAACTTGGTTCGAATGCAGTTTCACTCACATTTGTAGAGGATAGGTCTGATGTAGATTATTCTCTCCTACCAGACCGTAAAACCATTGTCTCCATTTGTGAAAGTATTATTGATTATAGTAAGAAACATACCAGTCCAAGAATAATGATACCGATGGAATATTTTGAACAAATAATTGAACACGGTAGGGGAATATATGATGAATGTGGTGTTTGGAAAAGTATCTTTGTGAATGGAAATGGAACCGTACTAGTTCCATGTTGGAAATATAACTCTCCTTCAAATACATATAATTTGTTAGAGCAAAGTGTAGAAGAAGTGTGGGAATCTCCTCAATGGGATATTGCAAGAACGTGTAAGGATTGCAAGGTATTAGGTTGTATTTGGTATTCATCACAGCCAATCACCACCTTTGCAAAAAACTATATGAGAGGAATGTCAAATCTTATCAATCAAGAGAAATATGGAGCACTTTAAATTCAGAAATATATTGAATTATTACTATAGTATTAGACAGTAATTGATAGCATCTTTTAACAGATAATTTTATAATATGATATAAGAATATTTGAAAGTATTTACATCTTTATATTAAGTACTAATTTATCTACTAATGTGTCCACTGACGTAAATTCCGTATTATAGTTCGATAAATCTCTTCTTGAATTATATTAAATATTATATTAAATAGAATTTGACAAGTTAATTAAATTTACTTACTCTAAAATGGGATAAGCCATTTTATAAAATGGCTTATCCCAATGTGATGACTCGGTTGGTATGTGAATCACAGACTGGGTGAGATTGAGAATATGTTCTCGAATATCTTATGGAAGTAATATTATTTAATAATTTTTGTCATTCGATCGGAGGTGGTGCGAATCCATTCTTCCTCAAATTTTTTCGGCGCCGAAAAATTTTATTTATCGTTCAATATTTCATTTTGACATGATCAAAAAGGGATAAAAAAGAGTTATTTTGAATGTTTGACTTTGTTATGATGTAAGAAGACTTTTTCCACAGCTTCATCATCATCATTATACAAGTCTTCTGATTTCTTATTTTTCATTATTTGAATATTAACTATCTTTTTGAGTATTTTAAATTTATTTCTATAAAAAATTTACAAATAAACCTATCAATTTAAACTATATATCTCTATTTAGCCACTAAAAATATATGCCTTTCAGGTGAGAAACATTTGCCAAAATAGCTCATGATATCTAACAAATATGATTTGTAGATAATCTACCCTGATAATTTTATCTGCTTAAATTCCGTATACAACTTGAACATTCTCTTTTTATGTCTTGTCCCTTTACAAACCCCATTCAATCTTTTTTTTAATATGAACTTTTACAAAAGGTGCTTCATTTTCCTTCCAAGGATCTTTTTTCACCCAAGTGAATTTTTTTTCAAAAATATCATAAATATTTTTGAATTTCTCTCCTTTCTCAATAATTGAACCAAGTCCCTGTATGAATAGAGCCTTATTTCCATTGGTCTTATCATATACATCGATAATTATTGATATTCGATTATTTTTACGAATATTTTTATATTTTTTAGTTTGATAATCTGTTGCAAAAAATATGCAATTATTCCAAAAAATATAACATACCGGAACAACATGGGGAATATCGTTGTATGATGTAGCTACCCTACAAATTTCGTTATTTTGCAAAAATTTTATTTCTTTATTAGATAGTTTGATTTCTTCGTTTTTCACTTATTGTATATTGTAAATAGTTCCTTATATTCTAATACAGTTATTACCTTCATTTGTTTTGTAGATAAAGTACCGGATAGAAATAACATAACAATATCCAAATACAATCTATGATATTATCTAAGAATTATAATTTGCATATGTTATTGTATTTTTCATTATATTATAATAATATACCATTTAATAATTTCAAATTCTGAAAATAGTGTATTATAAAAAGTTACTTGTCTAACTTTAAGGTAGATTTATTTCTATATTTTAGTAATATATCTATAATGTAGAATGTAAAAATAAGATATTATTCAAATTTTTAGCCTGTGTTATATTGCAAAATGGGAATATATTATCTTAAGTTTTCAACATCATTTTATTTTTTTTATAGTTATTTGTAATTATCTATGAAAATCTAAGTCATAGAAGTGGGCTTGATAGGAAACAGCGTCTGGATCTTCAAATAAAGTGAGTTTATCATCAATGAAAACTTTTTTAACTGATAGTTTCTCTTGTTTTTTTCAATGGATCCTAGCAAAATCAAATGTTCTCATATCCTTTTAAAAAAACACAGTGAGGCTTTGGAGATATTGAACAGAATAAAAAATGGAGAAAGTTTTTCTAATCTAGCTAAAGATCTTTCTATCGACAAGGCGAGTGGGAAACGTGGCGGTGACTTAGGATTTTTTAGAAAGGGAGCCATGGTAAAACCATTTGAGGATGCTGCATTTAAATTACAGAAGGGAGAGGTATCCGAACCTGTAAAAACGGAATTTGGATACCACATCATAAAAAGGATAAGCTAGCCTAAAAAACTAAAGTTCTTAGTTTACTATTTAACGACCTGTTGTCTTTTTTGATATGCATTTATGTTATAATATAATCAATAAATTATACAAACATATTTAATGAAGATTTGATCTAATAATAAAATTTCATATGAAGGGACTCTATGCTGTATTTTTTATTCTTTCACTCGTCTCGATCATTATTTTTCCTTTATCGCTTCAATATGTATTCGCGCAGAAAAAAAATGACGATAATACATTTCCGGTAATAGCTGATATTGGATTGGAAAATATCGAGAAAAAGGGTTTCATTCGTGTGGTAGCATTTATCAGTGGACAACCTTTTACGGAAGATATCCAACTATCAGAAATTAAAAATTCAACAAAAAATATTGCAGTAACGTTCAATGTTGAAAAGGAGACCGATCTTGTAACCGCCGCTCCGCCTGATGAGCTTTTTATCTGCGCATATCATGTTAGGGATATCTTAAGAGAGTACAATTCCTTCATTTATTACGATTGTAACGAAGGGGATCTATTATCCACAGACAGTCCAACAAAATTGGGATTATTTAAGAATTTTAATGTATATGATAAAAGCAAGGTCCTTTATGACCTATCTCAAAAATCTATTCCTGATCCCAAACAAAAGAACTCTGATAAAGTCCTTATCAAAGTAATCGTTCCTCTTTCCGACAAAAAAGATACTGAAAAATTGATGGTAATGGCCATGGTCAAAGGACAGATTCAAACAGCAATGATGGATGTTCAACAGGAACTAGACAAATCAAAAGACTATACCCTTACCAAGGTATTTACGTTTGATAGAAAAACAGACATAGGTGCAATAAATATAGGAGATAAATTTTTTGCCTGTGTCTCAAGTGAAGATCTAACTCCACCCGAAGCTACGGAATGTGAAAAAAGGGAGGTTAAAAGATTTGGCACGCCATCAAACCCGCTACCTGCACGCTAAATAATAAAAATTCCACTAAATTTGTAAAATTTTGAAAATATTGGAGATTTATTACTTCTTTTCGATTATATGTATATTGTTAATTCATTTATTAAATTTCAATTATTAACAAGCGATATACTCTTAAATCCATCAATTTTCAGATATACAGTTTAGTCATTATCATTTTAGAAAACCTTTACAATATTATATTATAGTGAAATCGAGTATAATCTTAATATTTATGTCAATACGAGTTTATCCTATGACATCACATAATCATGTACTTTCTTTTCTGTTATTTTTAACATTTAGCTTAGTTTATGGTTCATTATTAAATAATTTTCCTGATGTTTATTCACAGGTTTTTGAAATAGATGAAAATGATTACTTTGAGTTTGATGATTCAACCTCAAATACAAATAGTCCATCAGAAGAATTTGCTAAAAAAGAAAGTTCAGATGAAGATGAAGATAAAGACGAAGATAAAAAAAGTAAGGATAAAAAAAAATCAAAGAAAAAATATGATAATACAGATTATGAGGACGAATATACTGTAGCCGAATATTCTGGAAAATATAACAAGGATGATGTTCAACAGCATTATATTCAGAAATATTATTTGAACGGTACATTTATTTCAAGTTGGGGAACCAAGGGAACAGGTGATGGCGAATTTATACATCCCCACAATATCGCTGTTGATTCTAAGGGAAATGTGTATGTCACAGATGAAAGACGAAGCGATGTTCAAAAATTTGATTCTAATGGTAACTATCTTCTCTCGTGGGGAGCACCCAAAGATCCCAACCTTTTTTCACACAAAATGGAAGACGTAAATATTGACAGAGATGGAAACGTTTGGGTGGTAGATTGGGGGATGGGCAAAATGTACAAATTCGATCCAAATGGAAAACTTCTCATGAGTTTTGGTAAGAGAGGAGATGGAGAAGGGCAATTTAATAGGTCATGGGGAATAGCCTTTGATTCCGATAACAATATTTACACTTCTGAAAAATATGCCTTTCGAATACAGAAATTCGATCCAAATGGCAAATTCATTAACCAATGGGGTACATTTGGAGAAGGTAATTCACAATTCAGACATCTTCATGCAATATCAATCGATTCTAAAGATAATGTGTATATAGATGACGAAGACAATGGTAATGTGCAAAAATTTACCAAAGATGGTAAATTTATAACCAGTTGGGGTTCTGTCGGAAAGGCGGAAGGTCAGTTTGACGAACCACATGGAATCGATTTTGACTCCCAAGGAAATGTGTATGTAGTAGACACACAAAATCACCGTGTACAAGTCTTCACTCCTGATGGAGAATATATTCGAAGTATAGGCGTGAAGGGTGCTGGTCTAGGAGAATTTCTCTTAATACATGATATCGATATAGATAAAAATGATATAATGTATATATTGGATAGTAGAGATGCACATCCAAATAAGATAAACTGATCTTTGACTTTATATAAATTTCAGTTAAGAAATAAAATCAGTTCTCTAAATTATTTTTTGACATCATGGAATTGAGGCAAGATCGTGCAATATTGTAAAACAGTGTTTGTACTTTCAAAATAAAATAACATCAATTAAAAATGATTATTATCATTCGAACGCCAATTAACAATAGAAACTTCCCTTTATTTCACATACTAAATCTCTTACGTCGCTATTAACATAACTTGAATCTCTTTTAGCGTCAACATCATTTTGTAATTGTTTTATCTTAGCTAGGATTTGTTCTTCATTTTCATTTAAAGTATCGAAATTTTCCAATAATATTACAGCCCTTTTGAAAAACTGTTGTGCATCTTGATACTCTGATAAATTAACAATTTTTCCTTCAAAGATAGATTCTGTATATTCATCCTCTGCCGAATTAATTAGTTCAGCGGTAACATTTAAAATATATCCACTATTTGTCATCTTTTCAGCAGGTATTGATTGCTCAAGTGATTTTTCTAATATTTTTGTTAACTTTGTTTTTTCATTGATGGTTTCGTTAAGCGAATTTGAACCAATAGATGTTGCAAAACTTTTCAATCCATTAGACAATTCATTACTTAATGTGGAATTCGTTTGATTTAATCTTTCATTGATCGTTTCAAGAATTTCTTCAATGGGATGTAATGCATGTGCAATTGCAAGCATGTTATTGTTATTATGTTTGTTTTCTACTGATGCGTTCAGATGTCCTATCATTCGTTCGATATAGGAGTGAAACTCATAGTCGCTGAGCTTACTATTAATATTTTGTGCATGAACCATATCATGTTCAAAAGATTGATGAGAACTTAGTAATAATAATGAAGATAGACACACTATTAAATCAAAATAATAACCTAACGTCATATCCATTAGTGATATAACTTCTAGTATATTTATCCTATATTTTTTTAAAAATCAAGTATTATATTGATTAGTATTTTTATTATCTGTGCTAAATTTTATTGCATTCCCTTTTCATATAAGTTAAAAAAAACTGAAAGGATGTCACTAGGTGAGTAAAATATCATAAAATATCATGAAATATCCTGCTCTCAATCGCATACATTATATGTTTGTCATTATGAAAAAATATTAGAAAGGAATTACGGCAGATCTGTTAAGTTAAATAAAATACTTCTCACATTTTCCGTGCCCTTTGTAAAAAAATAAACAAGTGAAATACAATGACAACAACATTTGATAAATTAGGTATAGGTGCACCTATTATTCAAGCACTAAAAGAAAACGGATTCGAATCACCGTTTCCTATCCAACAAGCAGCCATTCCATTTTTGTTAAAGGGAGTTGATGTAGTTGGTCAGGCACATACAGGAACAGGTAAAACCGCAGCTTTTTCATTGCCAATATTGAGCAAGATAAAGAACAAGGGTCCAATACAGGCACTGATACTTGTCCCTACAAGGGAATTAGCAATGCAAGTTACAACCGAGATCAACAAATTTGCAAAATATACTGGAATTAGAACTGTCTCTATTTATGGTGGACAGAGTATTAATCTACAGTTTGATCATTTAAGAAGAGGAGTTCAGATATTAGTTGCGACTCCTGGCAGATTGATAGATCATATAAAACGAGGTACAATAAATCTAGAAGAAGTAAAATATGTCGTCCTAGATGAAGCAGATAGAATGCTTGATATGGGATTTATAAAAGATATTAAATTTATTCTCTTCTATGTTAATGAAGATAGGCAAACCTGTCTGTTCTCTGCCACTATGCCTCCCGAAATATTAAGACTTGCTGAAGACTATATGAAGGATTATGAAGAGATTCGACTTAACAAAGAAGAAATAAGTCTAGAGACCATAACTCAGTCATATTTAGTAGTAAGAGAAAATGAAAAATTCAAACATTTATGCAATTTCATCGAAGAAAGGACTAGTGATCAACAAACAATTATTTTTGTCTCTACAAAACAAAGAACACAGAAAATTTTAGATGATCTAAAAGACTCTGGAATTAAGGCAATTACTATTCACGGTGATTTATCTCAAAGACAGCGAGATGATGCAATCTATAGGTTTAGGAAAGGAAAAGAGGACGTTCTGGTCGCCACTGACATTGTATCAAGAGGGATAGATGTGCCTGCAGTTGGTCATATAATAAACTATGATGTGCCAGAAGATCCAACGGTGTATTTCCATAGAATTGGAAGAACTGCAAGAGCAGGTGGAACTGGTACTGCTATATCTCTTGTCTCATCAGATAGGGTAGATGATTTTGGGCGTATACTTAGAAAGACTGAATTGCCAATTAGAAGACTCAACGAAGAGATGGGCCTAGAAGTTCCAGTAAGTCAACAACGTTCATTCCGTGGATATAATAACAGCTACAGATCTGGTTATGGAAACAGTAGAGGAAATAGGAGATTCGGCAATTCCACTAGATATGGTTATAATAATAGTAGATATAGCCAAACGGAAGGTCGATATTCACCTGACCATAATTTTAAGAGATATGGATATAATGAAGATCATGATAGATCTCATGATAAACATGGTATTCATAATGACGATAAACAGGAAAAACATGGTAACGGCGGAAGACGCGGCTACTACTCTTCCCGTTAAATTCTATGTGATGAACTAGTATCCCTCTAATTTTTTATTGAAAATTAAAGAAAGCTATCATAAAATTCTTCTTTCATCTCAAATTCTTCCTGCTAATATAGTTTTTTTTAAGATAATTTGTCTAGTATTCTGATTATGAAATATTTTAATTCAATATCAATAGAGTTCATTATAAAAGTTTCAATTCATTCCAATATGGGAGTTAGTTGACCTTGATTGTGAAAGTAATTCAAATTAACATCCATAGAGATTAAAAATTAAAAATACTAAATCCATATTCTAAAAATATTCAGTATAGTCATCCATTGGAGAAAACTTCCAAAATCCTTTATGCTCAGGTCCAAAAAGACAGGAACCGAACAAACTAGATATCAAATGAAAAAGCCTAATCACGCAGTATAGTATGTTTATACTTGTGTCTGTATACTGTTAATATCAGATAAAAATGCAAATTAAATAATAAATTTAACCTTTCTGCTGATTAATATATTTTTCAAATCTAATATTAATATGGAAAAATTATTTGGACGATCAAAAAAGAATCTGTCCATGTAATTTATAACAAATTAAGCAATCTCAAATAGTTATCTGCTGCGACTCTGTGATAAATTGCTCCGATGGTATTTCCAGAATTAATATCCCTTTCCATGTCGTCTAATTCTTTATCAAGTTGTTGTTGATAATATTGTCTATTGTTTTCTTGTATCTCTTTCATATATTCATCAGATTTTTTTACAAATTCATTCCAATCTTTTGAAATCTTACCCGTTAATTCATTTTCTAACTTTCGTTTTCTTTCTAACCTATTATTTAACCCCTTGTCAGTCATGTAGTAATATTTTTATTTCTTTGTGATAAAGTTATCTATTTTTATGAAATTATTATTATATTTTAGTCTATTTCAAATCTCTGCCATTTAGAAATCTTGATACGGTTCTATTAAATTCCTCTACTTTCTCTACATGAGGATAATGACCACACTGATCAAATATTACAAGTCTCGAATTCGGAATTTTAAATTTTTTTGCATATCTTAAAGGCATTAGTTTATCATTTCTACCCCAAATTATCAATGTAGGTGTATTAATATTTAGTCTATCAGTGAGCTGGGGATTATTTTTAAGTGATATTAAAGTAGACATGAAAGCAAACTTTGAATTACTCAAATTCATCCTCTTAATAAAATCTTCGATTGAATTTTCTGTAATCATACGCGGATCATACATCATTTCATAATATGCCGTTGCCACATTATAGAACGTGGGATAGAGTGCCGCCGAAATATATTGGTTCAAGGCTGGTGTTATATGATTCATCATTCCAGCTGGCGATATTAAAACCAGTTTGTTTATATCTTTGGGAAATCTAATAGTATATTCTAAGGCTAAAAGTCCCCCAAACGAGGAACCAATAATATGTAAATTATTAATATTCATAATTTGAAGAAATCTCTGAATAAATTTTATAAAAAAATCTATATTGTATTCTGCATGAGGTTTATCACTGTACCCAAAACCAATTATATCCGGTACTAATAGGCGGTAGTATTTAGATAAAAATGGTATTATTTCTGACCAGCGGTCTAATGATCCTCCCAGGCCATGGAGGAGAAGCAGTGTTGACATTTTTGGATTGCTATTAATTTTACCAGTGTCTATATATCTAATTGAATAATCATCAACTTTCATTGTCGCAATATCGCGGTCAGTCAAACTATACAACTGATATCAGAACATCCAATATTTTATCCATTTGAATAAAATATTAGCAAATATCGAAATTTTTCTACATCTTCATTAATTTTCGCAAATTGTTGTCTTGGTTTTTCAAATATATGATATAATCTTATAATAACCGACCGATTAAGTTATTAAAATGTCTATAACATGTTATATTTTTAAACTCATTAACAAAAAAATTGGTAGGTAAAAATAAACATTTAGCTTGATTTTTTCTTATCGATTTACTAAACCTATATATATTTTGTTATTAGTTAATAATATTGAACTAATATGACTAATTCAAGTGAAAAAGATGAAAATCGCAAAGCGGGAAATGAACCAGGTCAGTCTACAGCAAATCAGAGATCTGAACTATATGAATCGATAAGAGATAATACAATGAAGATCATGAATGAATTTGCTAAAACTCAACCTGCATACATACAATCAATCTCCAACCTTCAAATGGAGTGCATAGAATCTACTAAAGGAGTAGTAAATACTTATACTGCCATTCAAAAACAATTATCAGATTGTTACAATATAAATCCTGCACCTGTGGTTACAAAACAATTCGTAAAACAGGGCAATGAATTTACGAATAACGTTATAGAATTTAATAATATTAACAACAGGTTATTTGCAAGTTTATTGAATATTACAAGCGATAGCATCAAAAACTACACCAAGACATTAGATACATTTGTAAAGTTCAATACGAATATCTTTGAACAATGGCTTTCAGTCTTTAAAAATTCGCAAGGATTTAATAGACCATAATCTTTTTTTTGAAAAGCTTTATAAAAAATAACTCTAGAAATTTTTTAAAAACATTATTAGAGTTTTGATTTGATCTTTTATTATATTACACTTTCTTAAATTCCTCGTATGTTTGTAATAACACAGTAAGACTTTTTTATTTGGTTAAAGATTGTTGAATAATAATAATGGTACCTTATGAATTCATTTATTCATTTACAAAGACTATGATGGGGATAGATAATTCTATCAGATGGGTTTGCGTGACAGATAAACAAGGCACATTGATTAATGAGAGATATCGTGAAGGAATAAAGCTCCTAATGACTGAGGAAGAAAATGAAGAATATGCTTCCAATGCGATTTCAAGACAACGTACAAGGATGAAATTCGAACCAAAAATAGGAAAATTAATTTATGCTTTAGGAAAATACGAAAATGTCATTCGAGCTACGATTCCAATAAATGAAGACTACTATTTGTTATTAACAATTGATAGGGAAGCAAGGGATATTGATAGGATATTCATGACAAAGGTTATTCCAATGATATCTGAGCTAAGGAATAAATTTACTCCATGATGCAATTGATAACATCATATTTTCATATTTAGTAGATATTGCAATTGAGACAAAGATGTAAAATTTATCTTGTCAAAAATAGGGCTATGGCGAATATGAAAATTCAGGGTTATGGATTTTCACATATATAACATTCATTTTCTGCGATTTAAATACTAATAAATAAATAATCTTCTTCTCCATATTAGAATTAATGAATTATGATTATGATGGAGGAACATTACGCTGCAAGATATGTGCAATGGAATTCTTTACAAAGAAGGAGGCTGAGGAACATTATAAAAAGTCTCATGCTGATAAAGTAACTGCTGTGGGGGAGTAAGAGAAAAAATCATAATTTATCATTCTAATAAAATACATTTTGTCTGTTCCCTATAATAATAGGCTAACTTTATTCCGTAAACTAGATAAAAAAATATAAATTAACAATAAAAAAACATCATAAAGACTAAATTTAAATAATAAAAGATATATAATTTTTTGTATAAACGTAATCAACTGGTAATATGCAAATGGCTTCTGATCAAGAATTTAATAAAAAGTATGAGGAATTGATAAATAGTTACAATAGTATTTGGAAAGATTTTTTAAAATTACCTGTAACTGTTCAAAGTAATCAATTTATTCGAACATTTGAAGAAGATAAAAAAAAGTTTCAGGATTTATTCTCACTTTGTTCAAAATTTCAATCCAATGTTCTTAATTATTGGATGCAAGTAAATCAAACATATGTGAAATCTATCGCCGAATTGCAATCTAAAATACCTGAATTACCTGATATTCAGTCAGAAGAAGAGGTTAAAAAGTATAAAAATTTGACAATAGACGTGTTTGAGAAATATTTTACACAACTATTTCAATCTAAGGAATTTTCTGTTACTACATCCGAGCTGCTTTCTAATTATTCTTCCTTCACACATGTATTGGGAAATGCATTTGATAATTATTTTAAATTATTAAATTTGCCTAACAGGGATGAGATAGACATGATCTTAAAGGATATGCAGGAATTAAAAAGAGAGGTATACAAATTGCGTAAAAATTTAGATTTAATAATGAGTGAAGAGAAACTTGTCATTAAATAAAGTTACCACTTCTAAGGAACCTGAAATTAAGGTTAAGGAATTATCATCTCCTAATCAAAAGATTGACGATACTTCTTCACGGGTGCCCGACACTTTAGATGATGGTGAATCAAAGAATGATGTGGTAACAAAAATAAAAAAGATAATAGAAGCGTATCAAAAATCCATGTCCCTAGAAGTTGGTTCAACTCCTCATGATGTCGTGAAAGAGACTAGATTATATAGATTGTTACATTATAAAACTACATTTCATGTACCTGTAAGACCTCCCGTGCTAATTGTCTATGCCCTGATAAACAGATCTTATATACTTGACTTGCAACAGGACAAAAGTTGGGTAGGAAATCTGGTAAAACAGGGATTCGATGTATATCTTATAGATTGGAAGGCTCCTTCTTTAAATGACAAATATGTTTCATTCGATGACTATGTGAATGTTTTTATTGACGATTGTATAGACTTTATTCGAAATAAGGACTCCGCGGAAAAAATAACGCTACATGGATATTGTATGGGTGCAACGATGTCTGCCATGTATTGTTCTTTACATCAACACAAAATCAAGAATCTTGTAACCCTTGCTCCAGTTATAGATACTAGCAAAGACAATACTGTGATCAGTAATTTTGCGAAACATTTGGACATCGAAAATATAATAGATTCGATGGGTAATATGCCACCGGAATTACTTCAAACATGTTTTTCTGCGTTAAAACCATTTAAACAGGGCGTAAACAAGTATTTTTCGCTTTATGAACATATTAACGACAAAAGATTTATTGAAAACTTCCTCAGAATTGAGAGATGGTTATCTGATATACCTCCAATAGCTGGAGAAGCTTTTAAACAATGGATTAAAGATATATATCAAGAAAATCTGCTAGTAAAAAATGAAATGAAATTGGGTAGCGACCTCGTAAATTTATCCAGAATCAATGTTCCTTTTCTTAATATAGTTGCAAATGAGGACCATCTAGTATCTCCTGAGGGCAGTGCAGAATTAAATAATCTCATATCTAGTAAGGATAACAGGATAATGAGGTTTCCTACTGGTCACGTTGGTTTAATTGCAAGTAGTTATTCACAAATGAATGTATTGCCAAAAGCAGGAAGATGGTTTTTCTTGCGTTCTGATGTGTAGTAGTAGATTCTATATTTGGAATAATTCAGAATAAGGCATTATGATTGGTTCATTAAAACAATAAATATGACTTATATGAAATAATTGTTATTGCTAAAATAGGTTGCATTTATATAAAAAATTAACATTAATAAATACAATACTCGGGTTATTCATTTCTATCCTCATACTAGTTACATATATTTTTATAAATTCTTTCATCGGTATTCCGATACTAGGACTATTTTTAGGAGGCACTATAGTGCAGGTTGTTATCTTAATTGCAATAAATTTTTCTGCTCTTTTCGTAATTCTATATTTTAGGAATACCAGAATGATTGGCGTAGTTTTGATAATATGTGGAGTAATTGTATTTGGGACAATAACTTTTTTAGGAATACCCAGTGTTGTGTTATTTGTTATTTCTGGCATTTTGGCATTAAGGCAAAAGAGATTACATACATAATAAATTATCAAAACCTTGATCACCTCTAAAAATGGGAAAGGAAAAATTTTTTTTTATTTAGAGAGGATAGATATAAAATAAAATAAGATTATATTTTATTATGAAATACAAAAAATAATGTTTAGAATTAAGATTATTGAGATGGAAAGAAATAAAAATAAATAAAGAAATAAGAAATGAAAACAAGAATAAAAATAAATCTATATAGTTTTAAGCAATTATATCTTGTGAGATTTGAGGAGAATTAGACACAGAACTATTGTCTACAATTGAACACGGTCCTACCTTTTTGTCACCTTGATCGGATTTATAGTCAAATATAGTATCAAACTGATCACATGTAAAAGTGTCTGAACCTAATCCTCCAATTAGTATATCAACGCCCTCGCCTCCATCAATTTGATCGTTTCCCTCGCCTCCATCAATTTGATCATCGCCTCGTCCACCGTATAACGTATCATCTCCATCGTTGCCAGTTATTACATCCATACCCCTCTCACCACTCAATTTATCATTCCCCTCTCCTCCCTCAATCTCATCATTACCTTGTTCTCCCTTGACAACGTCATCTCCTTCATCTCCATCCAATTCGTCATCACCTCGTCCACCGTATAACATGTCTTCTCCCAATCTTCCATTTATCTCGTCATTTCCTTCACCTCCCTTGATTTTATCATCGCTACTAGTTCCTTCAATTGAAACATCTATCTCGGGTTTCTCTTGACTAAATGGGATGTTATTTTGCTTTTCTCCTGATTGAAAGTTGTCAACCTGACCGCTTGCAAATTTAATTATTATAGATTGAATAGGAAATGCAAATGAAAGTAATATCACTATAATTAAAGTATATTTGGTTTTAGCCAATTCTCTGTTACAAATTTTCCTAAGTAAATGAATTTAAAAAGACATGTTCTCTAAAATACACTATCTTATCAGAAATTATTGAATTATGCCTGTATTTTGTTAGTTCTAAAATTCGTAACTTTCAGATTTTATTTTTTTATTGGGAGCGGGACTCGAACCTTTATTCATAAAAATGTTCTTTCTACATCGTAATATTAAAGCATTCAACACGAGTTAAATGGAATGCTAAAATTTAACGAGGTTGCTCCCATTTATAATATTACTAAAATATGAATTTATAAATAATAGGCAACTACTTGAAGGTTTTCATAAACATTATCCAGTCAAATATAAAATTGCATCAAGATTTTAATTAGATTATTTTTCATTATATATAGAAATATAGATCTACTAGGGATTTGTAGATCTAAAAGAATCACATACTTTTGTAGTTTTACAGAAAAATTATTGATTCTGTAAAAAATCTAAGTATATATTAGTTCAGAACAATAGAATATATAATTAACTGTGAACTATTTATAGTAATATGATTACTTATAATAATATCATTATTATTAAATAAATACTTGGTAAATTGTTTACATTGTACAAAAATTTAGTTTTAAGAACTGAGGATATCAAATTTGTTTTAATTGTCTCTTTTGTGTTGTGCTTATTAATTTTATCCTATATCATAACGTCTATTTCACAACAAGAAAAAAATGATCAAATAACTAAATTTATTCAAACTATTTCAGATTCTATAATTTTTATCTTTTCGCCAGTAAAAATACTAGATGAGATAGATTACGCTCCATTTGACTCTTAAGATGTCTCAGTCTACGTTACAAATCACTTAAGGAAATAATAATTATGATCTATTGTGAAAAAGTTAAATGAAATTGCTCTTATTGAAAAATATTTCAGTCAAGTTTAAAGCTTTATAATCCATACTAGACCTGGGTTTAGTTATCTCTCTTCCTGATAGTTGGTGTACAAGCGTTCTTCGAGAGTTTAGATGGAATAGGAGGAATAATTTGACCATTCAACTTCGGCTGAGTTATAACATAAAGAAGGATGGTCATTACCTGCTATCATGGTACTTTTGCAAGAAATGTGAAAGAATATTCAAAGACAAAACAGGTAACGTACTGTTATTCAAATATATCACTTAATGTATGTCTGGGCAAAATATCATCTTTGTACTCTTGTTGGATCTTCAATAAGGTGCATCATTGGAGTCTCTTGTACCTTATTCAAGATGATCCAGATTTATCAAAATAGTTATTGCAAAAATATCATCATCGTCATTACTTCCTTCTCCCTCTACTGAACCTGATAGTGATATTGAAGTAGGTGAACTCCAAATCAAAACAGGATTTAAACGTAGATAATACCATGATTATACACAAAAGTGAGAGGAAACCAAGATTACTGCGATTCAAACCATAGAAAGGTAGAACGATCCCATTATTTTAGTTAGATTATCAAAAAAATTTATTGATGTATAGCAAGTAAATTAGTTAATTCTTGCTATAATGATAAGTTGGATGTTAACTGGACAGAGAATTTTCTCACTAAAAAATATACTTAAAAAGAAATATTTCTAAATGTATCAGAGAATTATTCAATCAACAAAAAATAAATAAAAAATATCCAATTTTTCAAAATTTTTTAATTTCAGTGTTATCTGAATATCTAGTTTTTGAAACTAGTATTGAAATTTTTTTTTTAAATAACAACATTTCGTAAGGATGAGGTTAGAGGTTCTCGAACAGAACCTTGGAACGTTATTGATCAAACGTAGTTCCATATTTTAGTAAAACCATTAATTTAATAACTTTACCTGGATATTTTAAGACTCTTTTCAGTAAACACAGATATAAGTAAATATCATATTATAGAAACACAATGTCCGATAATATTGAGAAAAGGACAGATTTACTTACACCACAATTACTGAAAACTCCATTGGGTCAAAAAGTTACATATGAATTCCTAAAATCCTTATCTCGAGGATATCCACTTGACGGTGCATTGGAGAAGGCAAAGGCAATTGCACAGGAAGACGGTTCCTTATTACCATTTCAAATCTCCTTTATTCTAGACTTATTAAATATTTTGGGTCCTACAGTTATCAAATTTTTTAGTGATTTTAAAAATAAAAGAAACTGATTATTTTACTTATATCGGACCTTAAAAATTGGATTAAGGACAAACATGAGCATTAAAAAGAAACTTATTGCAATAAGATATCTAAAAAATAAATACATTCCATAAGAGTAAAAGGATTAAAACATTGGATCTATCAAAAATGGATTTGTATGCATTTGAAATTTCGTATAGCTATCCCACGTAAATTAGAGCCATCAGGGAGTTGAATAGAGACAGTTTAAGTGTTCATTATTGACTAGTAATTGAGTCCAATTATTATTTATATTCATTGATGTTAAAAACTCATCCATAGAGGAGGTTTAACGCTCATTTTTGCCTGTAATCCTAATCCATTAAATAACAAATCCATTGGGCCCAGAGGGATTTGAACCCTCGACCAACTGCTCCGCAGGCAGCCATTCTATCCAAACTGAACTATGAGCCCACATCTCATAATAAAATATTATAAACTTGAATGTTTATAATTTATACTCACTCATTTCATTTCTTCTATCCCAACACTCTTTACAGAGTTGACCTTTAATGTTCCATTTTGGCTTTGGATGGTATCTGAAGAATTTTAGAGCTCGGTTGCATATTGCGCAATAATTTCTTTCTTTTTGAAATTCACTCTCTTTATTATCATAGCATTTTTTACACAAGATGCTTTCATTATTCATATTCCATTGCCATCTAGGTTTGAATTTTTTGGAATCTATCCCTATGTCCAATCCACAAATTGAACATCTATTTGCTTCTTTTTCCTGTCTCTCCTTTTCCTCCTGCTCTTTTATAACAAACTCCTTTGTCTTTAATGTATGACAATCACCGCATAAAAAGCCTTGAATCTTCCAATCTTTTGAAGGTTTATACTTGTGTTTTAACTGGGTTTTGCATACAGAACAAAATTCGATCTTTCTTTTCCATAAATGAAAAACTGCCATTCACCTTGTTGTTATAGATATTATATTTCGGCTTTATATTTATAAATCAATGTGATTTACAAGTATTTCAAACCAAAATAGAAAATTTATTTATTCTTTTTGGAGATTCTCTTTTTATCACCTGATACATAAAGATAATATATTAAATAAATATACTGACACTATTATTTTTGAATAAGGGTCGATTAATTGTATTAGAGGGAATGGATAAGGCAGGCAAAGGAACTCAATGTAAATTATTAAATGAATATCTAAATAAAAATGGTAAAAAAAGTCAGGTTTTAGATTTCCCTGATTATACTACTACTCTTGGAAAAGAAATACGAAAATTTTTGGATGGAAAGAATAATTTTCCTTTAGAAGTTCAGCATATGTTGTTATCTGCAAATAGGTGGGAAAAAAAGGAAACAATATTAAATATTCTCAATACAGGAACTACAATTATTATGGATCGTTATTATCAATCAAATCTTGTTTACGGTCTCTCTAATGGATTGGATCTAGATTGGTTGGTCAATCTTGATAAAGGTTTACCTAAAGAAGATCTGGTTATAATATTAGAAATAAGTTCTAATACATCTAATAAAAGAGTAATTAATCATAGAGATATTTTTGAAAAAAATAATAATCTTTTAATAAAAGTGAAAAAAAATTATAAAAAATTAGCCCAAATTTATGGATGGTATATAATTGATGGCGAGCGAAGTATAAAAGACGTTCATCAAAAAATATGTAACCTATTGAGAAGCGAAATAAATATATAACATATTCTCTTTTTCCTATTTTGTTTATACAATTTTGTATGTAGAATAAAGATCTTTAATTTGCTGCAGTGTTGTCTAAGTAGGAGTAAATTTTTATCGTGTACTTCATTTCCGGATTTGTATCCAAAAGAGGATACAGTTTGTTTTTCTATATGCCTATAAATTCTCTGGAATATCTTACCACAGAATCGTGTAAATATACTAAGCTAAAGATCTATCTATCACGTATACTTATCAAAATTGTAAATATTAGTCTACTATAATTGTCAATTTATGTATTACATTAACTTTTAACGTAAGCCATTTTTCTAGAAATATATTCAAAATAAATAGAAAAAGAATATAACTAATAGTAGATACTTTTAAGTATAAAATACCGGGTTTTTATATAGGAAGATGATCAAATCATTTACGATTTACATTACTATTGTGGCAATTATGTTGTTTATTCCTATGATTAATTTAACTTCTATTTCTGCTGAACCTATTATTAAAGACTCATCATTAAGTGTGGATATCATTGCTGAGGACCTTTCTGAACCTACAGGAATGACTTTTTTAAATGGAGATATCATGGTTATTGAAAAGGATGGTAATGTTAAATTGATATCACATGATACTTTACAACAGTCGACCATCTTTCAATTTGATGTAAATACTAAAAGTGAAAGAGGATTATTGGGAATTGAATCAAATGGAAAAGATCTATTTTTTTATTTGACTGATTCAAATGTCGATCCACTGAAGAATAGAGTTTTTAAATATTCATGGGATGGAACTAAATTGCAAAATCCACAATTGTTACTCGATCTTCCTGCCTTACCAGGTCCAAATCATGATGCAGGAAAACTCGTATTAGACAGAAATAAACAAGATGGATCTACAGAAAATCTATATGTAGTTATAGGAGATCTTAATCGTAATGGAATTTTACAAAACCAAAAATCTACTGAGAAACCTGATGACACCGGAGTAATATTTAGAATTAAATCTTTAGAAGGTTCAGCAGTACTAAATAATCCTTTTTCGAAAGATGTCGATTTTTCCAAATATTTTGCTTATGGGATAAGGAATAGCTTTGGACTAACTTTAGACCCTCAATCAGGATTTGTATGGGAAACCGAAAATGGTCCAAGCTCATACGATGAAATTAATATTGTCAAACCTGGATTTAATAGTGGATGGAATGAAGTTATGGGACCGATCGATAGAACAAATAAAAATGAAAATGATCTAGTAATGATACCAGGCGCTCATTATAAGGATCCCATTCTCAGTTGGAAAGAACCTGTAGCACTAACAGATATTGAATTTTTAAATTCATCTAAACTCGGAGTTAAGTATTATAACAATTTGTTTGTAGGAGATTATAAAAACGGAAACTTGTATTTCTTATCCCTTAACCAACAACGAGAAGATATAGATATCAATCAATATTCGCAAGAATTGAATGACAGGGTAATCGATAGAGAAAGCGAATCATCGTCAGTTATATTCGGTGAGGGATTTGGAGGCATATCAGATATTGAAACAGGACCAGATGGATTTCTGTATGTATTGTCGTATGAGAATGGGGACCTATATAGGATATCTAAGAATTAATTTTTTTCGCATAATCAATTATCAAAGATGATGGAAGATCTTGTGCTAACGACGAAAATAAAAAATCATCGTATATCTCAATCCAATCTCGGCCTTCTTCTAAATTAGCCCTTAAAATGTATTCTTTTTTATTTTCAGTAAAAAAACTGGCAATAATCTCACCAGATGATTTTATCAATTCCTTGGGTAAAACTATTCCTTTCTTACCTGCCTGAATATTTATAGTATAGGCCATGTCCTTAATCAATGCTTTTCCCACCAAATAACTCTCACCGAATGTCATCTTTAAAGAAAATTCCAATGGATATTGATACATTTATTTCAATTTAATAATTAAAAATTATATAAAGTAACTTATTTAAAATTCTCAAATTTGATTACTAGCCCTAATTTTGAAAATAATCATCAAGATTTAAGGTCTATATAGTATCTTTTTTAAGGTATTTTATACGTTCTATTTTTAGTAATTAGTAAGGAATAACAAACGTCTATAGGTATTGGCTTAATATTGTATCTTTTTCCTCAATACGATTTATCATTTTCGTATCTCTAAAATTTCAAATTCGACCATTTTGTTCTCTTTTCTAAGTATTTAACAGAATATAGCGATAAGCGTCATATTATAGACGAATGCCTGAAGCATACCAATTTCCGTGGGATGCTTCTTGAAATACTATTATCACTTCTTCTTTGTTTACATGTAATATCTTAACTATATCATCCGTCAATGCTTCTGCGAGTCTATCTTTTTCTTTCTGTGTTCTACCACTATACATTGATACTGTTATTATTGGCATAACTTAATAATGAAAAGAGAAATAGATAAGAATTTTGTTTATTAAACTGAATAACCAAAACGAAAAATAAAGTGAGAAGTAATATAGTTCACTTTTTGTACTAAAGACACGCCCGTTTCAAACAAATAAAATATTGATTTTTTAGAATATATAAAAACTATGATTTAATGATTTTACAAGTTTAATCATGTAATTTAAGTCGGACGTAAAAGTCTTATTTTGGTTATGAATCTGCTTTATGACCATCCAAATGAGAGCAGCAGTAAAATATTGTTCGTTAATATTTTTGGATGCAATAAATATTTCTCGAATAAATCATCTTCAGTTCAAATATGATTAATTCTGAAACATATTCATCTTTTAATGATTATTCTAATTTATTTTTAGTCGGTTGTGTTAATTTTTATAAAATATTAAAATCATAATCTTCAATGTTACCATTATCTGTAATATAAGATATGACTTTCAGGAGAAAAATTAGGTTGTGCTCTTGTTTCCAATTCAGTTTGAATTATATTAGATTTTCTATTCTTTTCCATCCTCATAATATTCTCCACCTGGCCTGAAATCTTCTTCGTGTCTGGTTACTATCTTGTTGGGATTATCAAAATCCTTTATGAATTTCTTCTCGCATTCAGTCATCTGTGGCGGTCCTAACTCTTCTGCTGAGGCACAACCAAAAACCATATCGCCTTTTTCTACAGTACCCAATTCGGTATTTCTATCGAACGTAAATGGAACTCTTATTATATAACTTTCATCAGATTTATCGTCTGTTTTTTTTACCTCATCTTCTATATTTACTGTTTTCATTTGATATTCACCTTTGACCATTGCTATTACAGTAAGCAGATCAACATCCTTTTGATCATATATTGGGGTTATAACAGTAATTTTTACGTCACCAGGAAGTTGGTTACCTGTTACAGGTAATTTGTTTAATTCAACACTTTTTTGAAATTTCATCATTGTATTAAATAAGCGTGCCGTGCTGGCATCGGTACCCTCTATAGTTTGACCTTCGTCACAATCATACGTTTTTATGGCGCTATAATTGTTTGCTAATTTTGTTTGCTCATCATTTAGTACATAGCCACATACAAAATACTCATCATTGCCAATTGAAGAGATTTCATTAGTTTTATTGAATTCTAGATTTGAGGTCAAAACATTATTTGTTACCGCACTCTTCTCTGTTTGTGGATCAAAATATTGAATTTTTGCTTCCCCATTGACATATGCTACAATCTTTATCTTGTCTGTGTCTTTTAGTTCTATATTGTTTAAATTCATTTTAATGTGCAGATTTAATAAATCTTTATCATCATTGCTCTTTTCACTTACAGCTAATACTGAAATTTGGTAATTGAAAGATAATAATAATAGGATAATAGAAAAAACAGAGAAAATCTGAGAATATACAAAACTAGATCTATTTACAGTAACTTTCATCTCAGAGACTATATATTTTATGATATTTAAGGAATACTAGCTTTTATTTATTCCAAATCCGATATAATTTTCAAACTAGAACAAAATATAACCAAACCCTTGGAATCACATGGTATTATTGATCTCGATCCCAAGTGGTCTAAAAAAATAGAGATACGTAAGAATTATTAGTAAATAATCTGACTCTTATTCGGATAAAATTTATAAATTGCTGAATTGTCTTTCTGCTTTCAGTAAAGTAGTAATGATTAAAAACGATATTTTGATTAAATTAAAATTCCGACCGAAAAATATCTGTGTTTTAAAATGAAATAAAATTTTTATTGCATATTAATTTTTGTGATTTGATGGCTTAATATCTGCCTTGGTCTATATTGAGAAATTAAAAAAATTAAAGTTACAATAAAATTTTATTTGGAAACTATATTTTTATTTTATATTTATTTACATTTTGTATCCAATCCTTCTAAGAAATTGTTTTCTTTCATCTTCGTCTTTTTCTGTTTCAATTCCCTTGGACTTAAAGCCGTCCACTATTCCAATTATGGATCTGCCCTGGTCTGTTTCATAAAGTATTACTTCAATAGGGTTTGCTGTTGCACAGTAAACATTCACAATTTCAGGAACTTCTTTCAACCTAGGCAATACATTAATTGGATAAGCATTCTCGATGAGAATTAGAAGACTATGACCAGCAGCAATATCATAAGCATACCGAGAAGATAACCTTCTCAAATCCAAATCATTACCAGTATGTCTCACCAAGCATGGACCGCTCGCCTCGCAAAATGCAAGTCCAAATTTTATGTTTGGAACACAATTTATCAAACATTCGAAAACATCTTCAACTGTTTTTATGAAATGACTTTGTGCTAGAATAATCTGAACACCTTCTGGAGGACTGATCTTTATAATTCTGTAATTCATACATAAATTAATATTTTTATGATATTTAAATAGGGGTCATATATATACGTTATTAAAAGTTCTTAAATAAAGGAATATAAAATGCTCAAAATATAACCGAAATAATTACTCATAAATCCGACATTTTCAAACAATTAGATTATTAACCATTTTAAAAAGGATTTTGAATTAAAAAAAAGAAACTCAAATATCTTAAAAGATGTCCATCTTAAATTCTTTTATTATCTTATTGTATTTAAAAACGTATTTTACTTTTTGATAAACGCATATCTTTACTTAAATATTTTTTAAATAAATTGCTTCAATTTTTATTTTTTTTTCAAAGAGGAATCTAATCACAAATATGAAATTTCCATCTGTTAATTTTTTATTTGTTAACTTTATTTTATGTTTTATCGATCTGATATTTAAATTCAGAAAAAATGCAGAAAGTCTTTCAATTTTCTATTTTTTCATTATTTAAGATAATTATAACTGATCGAATCTTGAACTACTTAATATTCGAAAATTGAAAAGATATAAAACAGGTTATCCTCCAGACTAAATCTCTGTTAGATTAATTCTATATGCAAGCCAGGAAATATATTGTAGATATTCTCTGATTTAATGTTTGAGAGGTTCTCAAAATAACGCTTGCATAAAGTGTGTCTCGTTAACGTAAGTTAACGTAAATACATTTGTATACTTAATACATTCTTGATTAATTTTTACTTTCCTTGTTCAAATAATTGTTCCATTTTTTTTAAAGAAATTATAGTAATAAATCATTATTAAGAGTATTATTATTTCGTCAAAATCCCCACTATTTGTAAAATCAAATATTTCGAATACGAAATTTTTATTAGTTAGTATCAAATCTAGTATATGGAGATTATAATTGTCTGTGAAAATATATCAATTTATTTCAAGCTCCAATTACTACTGTCTTTATCAAAACAAAATAGTTGTATATTGAGAAAAGTAAAAATAATCCGTAGCCTTATAATAAAATAATTTGTCAAATTCTAAACATTTTACCAGAGAAAACGCTAGGAAAGTGGGCGAGACACTAGGTGTTGACTGGAGTAAATTCGACATAGAGCAATTTAGAATGGGTTTGGATGTGGAATTGGAACATGGAATAAGGAACGAACACACAGATGTTACTCATGACGACGAGATTATGACTGGTAAAATTGCTCTTGCACATTTGAATGAATTTCCTGATTATTATTCACGATTAAAAAAGATGGAAGACGAAGCAAAGGAATTTTACAACAAATAATTTTGTCCAAGTTTGGAAATGGATATTGGAGAGTTTTATAAAATTTAGTAAATATCATTTGATGTTAATAATAGATTGCTAAATATTTTTTCCGAATATATTAATTATAATAGAAAATATATAGATTGGATTAAATTAGGTTCTCTCTTTTATTATCATACAATATGATTTTAGGAAGTCACTAAATCGCAAATATGTTAAAATTCGTTTACTCTATAATTTCTAGTTTAGAAAATCATGATGTTATCCTCGATGTCTAGTTTAGATGAAAGGATTTCTTCTATTCTTATCTATCTGTATTTCTGGCACAGGTCAATGTAAATATTCGAACATTATGTGTATAATATGATATAAAGGGTACGGCTATATTATAATAATCAAATTATTCTTATACAAGTTTTACAACAAAAGTGTATATTATGAGATTTTCAATCAATCATACAAAGTAATCTATCTTGCCAAAAATTCTTGCAATAACTGGATGTTTATTATCATTTTTATGAATCTATAAAATAATCTTTAATCTTTATTTTAAAAAAAAGGGATTATTTATTCCAAACGAAGTTTTTTACTAATTTGCTTAGCAATTGCCCTAATTGTAACTTCTGAAACTCCTGCAGCATCCGATATTTGTTTTTGTGTAATTCCTTTCTTCATCCTCTTTTTGTTACTGTATGGAAGGGATATATAAATAGTGGCGCCCGCTATTCCCATTGGGTCTCTTCCAGCACTAAAACCAGTTATTTCGAGCCTCTTCATTAACTGAAGTGCCATTCTTATGTTCCTTTCGTCCAAATCTGCATTTCTTCCGACTTTTTCTATAAGTTGATATATGTTTTGCTGAGGAATCTTCTGGTCCAGATGTAATATAATCTGCCTGTATACTCTGGAGGTTTCGTTGTATTTACCATTATTTGCATTAATGACCTCCATAATGGTTCTAGGTATACTAAATTCTCTGCATGCTACGTACAACGATGCTCCTAATACAGTATTTATTTTCCTTCCCTTTACTAGTCCATCTTCTTGGACTTTTCTGTATATATAAGCAGCTTTTTCAATTACTGCAGCTGGTAGGTTAAGTTTATCTTTTAAAGCGTCTAATTGTCTGAATGCGATACTCAAGTTTCTAGAAGATTTATGTATTTGAGACCTTCTATCCCAATTTCGAAGTCTATTAAACCTTACTTGCATTCTGGAATCAATTATGTGGCCAGTTGAATCTCTTTGAGTTCGGGCAATAGTAGTAGAAAGTCCTTTATCGTGACGCGCTAAAGATGAAGGATATCCGTTAGATGTATTTAGGTGTTCATCATCTGCTGTATTCCAGATTTTTTTTGTATATTCTATACTTCTGGCGGCAACTATACCACACTTAGAACATATAACCTCTCCTGCTTCATTATCGGTGATCATTTTCGCTTCGTTCGGATCACATGTTTGACATTGAATTATTGATTGCATATTTTGTTTTGTATTTATTATAAATATAGGCAAACAAATATATAAATCTTATACTATTATGTATAAAATTTCTAACCGTTATACCATCTAAAATAAATAATAGGAATCTATGATCCTCCAATTAATCCTGTTATGAATACCTGGTATAGATTGATAGCTGTTTCACGTTATTTTTAAACTAGAAGTAATTAACAACCTTGTTGAAAAATGCCCTCATACCGAATGATTTGTAAGTTCATATAAAAAAATATAAAATTCTTTTATGAATTCCACTATATCACAAAATTATATTCATATTCTCGAAATCTAAAATGGTACACATTGAAATTTTATTTATAGAATATCAGATATTATATGACACTTAACGAAATGCCTCATTTTGTTAATTTTATGTCCACTATATTTCTAGTTATAATAATCAATTGTAGTCAAACTTGAAAGTATAATAAAACTGTTATTCAAAAGTAATATAACATATAATAATGGCATTGAATGACTAATTAATACAAAGGTAAGCAATTAATGATTGGTAATAAGGAATTTGTTACTGATTTCAGATCATTATTAGATAAGAAAAGATTTGAAGAACAGATAATTGATGGACAATCTGGATTTTATGATAAGATAGAAGAAGTTTTTATTCCTGAAAATGTGTTTGCTACTCTTTTTAACAACATAGGACCTAGATATCAACCATCCAACATAGAAATTCAAAACATGATCCAGAGTAGTCGAAAAAGAGTGTCAAGCACAATAAAGGATATCCATCAGAATACCAAAGATTCTTACGCTCAAATATTTTTGTCCTATTTATCTCATAAATTCCTGCTTGAAAACAAGAAACAACCCAGAGATATGGTAATTCTCTATATAGATCTGGTTGGTTCTACAGCACTAACAGCTATACTGAATCCTGAAGAATTATCCATGATCGTTAGAATATTTTGTCAAGAAATTTCAATTTGTATATCAAGATATTTCGGTTATGTGTTAAAATATGCCGGTGATGCAGTAATTGGTTATTTTCCTGAGGGTTCGATACTATCGAAAGGAGATCTACATGAGCATGCAATAAAATGTGGGTTTTATATGCAGAAGTTGTTAGATGAATCAGTTAATGAAATTCTCTATCAGAATAAATATCCTAAGTTAAGAAGTCGAATAGCAATTGATGTTGGTAAAAATCAGATAGTAGTGCTTGGATCAGAACCAGATCTGTTAGGTTATGTGATAAGCAGAGCAGCCAAAATCATGGGTAAGGCCCCCCCTAACAATATCATAATAGGAGAAAATGTTTTTAGAAATCTCAATGATAATACTAAAGAAAAATTTCCTTTAAAGGATAAATTTATGCTCTTTGAAACAGGAGAAATTTATTCAACACATATGACAAATAAAAAGAAATAGTTAATTTCAGAATTGAAAGTTTTATTACTTTAAGTAATAATTTCATTGATATGGAAAGAATGGAACCAGATTCTGGACTAGAGGATATTCATAAGTTTATTACAAATGAAAATAAATCATTATTAATTAAAGGGAAATCTGGTACCGGTAAGGCCACTCTGGCTCTAGAAATAGCAAAAACTCACTCAAACAAATTCGAAGTAATATATATTTCTAGAAATATTTCCGTAAATAATATTTACAATAGATTTCCATGGACCAAAAACCTATTAAAATCATACAATATAGTGTCTATCAACACCAACCCTGATTTTATGTTATCTGAAGCGTCAGTCATATTAAATAGTATAATGAATACACTATCAAATAGAATTCAAAAAATTGAAGATCCGTTTGTACCTTTAAAGGAAAAACCGAGGCCATTTATAATATTGGAGATATGGGATAACTTAGTAAAAGAACTAGATAACAAAGATATCATAAGAACACAAAAAATATTATCTTCCCTAATAGATAAAAATGGAGGTTTTGTCATTTTTTTGACTGAAGACATGGACAATACAGATCTTGATAATTTAATCGATGGAATCATTACTCTTGATCAATCTTTTTATAAATCATACCGTCTTAGAGAAATGCAAATATACAAACTTAAAGGAACTGGGATAAATAGATCTAAAATAGGATTTACGTTAACAGATGGAAGGTTTAGAACATTTTCACCCATCTCTCATAAAATTAATTTTGATAAAACAAATAACTTTGTTTTTTTTTCACATTCAGAAAAAACATTCTCTACTGGAAATCAAGGATTGGATAATAAATTAAAAGGAGGTTTTAAAAGAGGTAGTATAATCTCATTGGAGATAGAAGAAGAAGTAGATAGATTTGCCTTTGTTCCAGTTTTCGTTCCACTGGTATTAAATTTTATTTCGCAAAGTTATGGAGCATTAATAATCTCAGCTTGGGATCAACATATATCATCCGTTACACGATACATCACTCCGTTTGTAAATAAGAAATTATTGAGTAAATATTTCAAAATAATAGGAAGAGAGAATGTCATTAAAAATGATCTTAAAAATAGTGAAAGTCAACCATACATCATACCTGGGATAGAAGTAGATTTTATAAATACATTCAAAATATGGAATAAAGAATATGATGAATTGCGAACTATAACAGATGGATGTCTTGTAACAGTAGATTTTAGTTTTGTAGAAATACAATATCAAAATGAACTTTTAGATATTCAAAAAGCCATTATTAACTTTTCTAGCAAAATACGTTCCTCAAATGACTTACTTATAATGGTTTCCAGACCGACCTATAAATCACTAGAAGTAATGAAAAGTGTCAGTGATATTCATTTGAAATTAATTGAGTTCAATGGAGCTGTGATGTTGGCCGCTATCAAACCTCAATTCTTTCTTTATAACATACAAACTGATCCGCACGCCGGATATCCAAAGTCACATTTTATAAATAGTTCCTAATAGATATATTGAAAGATACTGCTGAGTACATTCATTATATTTTGAATTGAATCTTGTTTTTGATCGTTATATAGTATAAAGAATGAATAATTTGATCAAAAGCCATAAATATTTATGTGACTTTTTATTGCTGGCTTAGACTATTTATTCACAAATATAATACCAGAACATAAAACTATAATTCCTTCAAGTGATTACAAATTGTCTAATTTAATAGAGTTGATTCAAATTTTTTTTATTATATTTTAGTATCTTGTTACTATATTATTAACAATTCACGTATATGTGTTTTATACATAGGTTTAAAGATTTTTTATTTTTTTATGTATAATTACAGCTTAAAAATTTGTTTTAAAATTTTATGTTTATTTATAGTAATTGAAGTAACTTATCTCTACCTCATGGAAGTTGATTTACGAGCATACGAGAAAGTTATATAAAAGACAAAGTATAATACAATCTTCTATAGGTAATATATTTTTCTATAAAGAGAATATTCAATAGTTTATTATGATATATATATATCAAGATGTTTTTACAATGAAAAAGGTATCAATATTCCTAACTATATGAATTCTCTTAATAAGCGCTGCAGTACTCACATATGTTCCTAGAAATATAGTTGCACAATCTGATACCACTGATTACACAGTGACCGAAGAACAGATCAAAGCAAAAATCACAGACTTCAAGGCAAAACACCCAAATTCGCTGCTATTCTTGAAGAAATACCCAATCCGGACTTGAAAGAAACTGTTAAAAGTTACATTGGTGCTGAAGCTCTACAAAAAATGCTAAAATTCCACGCTAAAAATCTAGTTGAAGAAAAAGTAATGTAAGTAACTAAATTTCGGATATAAAAATATCTAAAATTTTTATATTTTCTTTTTATTTTGGACATCATATTATTGGACAATAGGAGATTTTATAAACTAGAAACATTATTTTTGTTAAAATAAAAATGAATGTATATTTTAAACATGTATTGTTATTAAAACAACTATTGTTACCGGAACAATAATAACATATATATGCAGGATAACTATCGCATGTATTTTATTAATGATAAGAGAATCTGATTCAAAAACTCATGGATGGATGCGATTTGCCCAAATTGGTTTAGGAGCTATTGCAATTATTATATCCTTAATTGTTATAACATATCCTGGACTTACTACTATATCTTTAGTATATTTTCTTTCCATTCTCTTCTTCATTGTGGGAATTGAGAAAATTATAACGGGGATTATCTTCAAGAGTAAGTCACGTCTTGCAAGTATAGGTTTGGGAGTTCTAGTTTTAATATTGGCTGGTTTGGCATTAGCATTTCCAGTCAGTGCTACTTATATACTCGTACTGTTTGTTGCTTTGGCTTTACTGTTTGATGGTTTTGCTCGTATAGCTCACGGGATTGGTGAAAAATCAGAGAGCAAATTCAATAGGTTCTTTAGTATTGGTGTAGGAATAATATCTATTGCTATATCAGCATATATAATGGCGTCACCATTATTTGGTTTTGCATTTGTAGGCTTTTTAATAGGAATATCGATTTTTATAACTGGAATTCAAATTTTGGTGGCAGGCTTGAGGGGAAGAAAACTATCCTTAGAAGCTACAAGAATGGATGTTGGAAAATAAAATAGAGTTCGGATTTTAAATTTTTAAAATCTTATTTATAGTATAGAAAATAAATATGTGTAATAATACTTGTCGAAAATGGAATATTATGTTATTTATTTTTTATTATCATTGCTTTTGTCGAGTTCATTATCTTTTTCATATGCACTCAATCCAAATGTTGTTGTGACTATACCTTATGGTGCAGCTAGCGATATTACTCAGCATTTTTTACCAAATCCAGTTAATATTGATGTTGGTGACACAATAGAATGGATAAATGAAGATGCTACTATTCATACTGTCAATGGTATAGAGGTTATGGCTATTGATGACATCAAATATAAAGAGACGACTGAACTAGGATTAAAGACTTCACTATTTGATTCAAATATTCTATATCCAGGAGACATATTTTATTATACATTCGATCAAGAAGGGATTTATAACTATATTTGTATTATACATCCTTATCTTATATCGACAGTAAATGTCGAAAAAATCCAAAAACTAATTTCTAATTAAAAATACACATTTGTCCTAATTCAATTAACTAATGACTTACTCTTTATACGAAGATAATAATAGTCAATAAATTGTATAAAATTAAAAAAATATTATTTATTTAAGGTTCTCAATTTCTACCTCTAAATTTGTACTGGGTAAACATTAAATCTTATTTATTACAAATATATACCATTAAAATTTTTATCTTAATATGTTGATTAAATATAATAAAATATTAATCATTTCTTTGTACTTGTCGTTATTACTTCCTACTCATATTTCATTAAAAACTACATTTTCCAAAGGTGATGATTTTTTTGAATTCCCATCAGAAGAATATTATGATCGTAATAACTTTAGAGATAAAGGCTCTTCACAGCATAAAAGTGAAAACTCTGAAAGTCCAGATTCTAAAAGTTAATTTATGTCCTATAAAGAAAAAAATGAACAGTTTGAAGATAAAAAAATTCGTCTAATTTCAATATTGCAATAGTTGGAGACTGGTATTGTACTGAAGATACAAAGAGAACAGTAGATTCTATTCAAGATCGCAATCCAGAGATAGTCTTCAGTCTTGGGGATACATCCTATGGTACCGATATGAATTGTTGGCTAGATATAGCGAAACCTATATCTGATAAAATGAACTCAGTAGTTGGTAATCATGATTATATGTCGCCAACCATTTTTCAACAATATATGGAAAACTTTGGATTATCAAAAGAATATTATTCATTTGATTACAAAAATCTCCATTTTCTAATGAAGTCTTCTGAATCTACATATAATGCTGGTGATGATCATGGTTTCTCAGATGTCTAGGAAACAAAACAACATGAATATGTTGATAAAGATTTGTCGCACGCATCAAAAAATCCGGATATAAAATGGATTATTGTTATGACTCATAGACAGCAATATTCTTCATTATGCGGCAATCATGACTCTTGTGATCTGATAAAAAAATTGAGAGATACCTATCATCCTCTATTTGAAAAATATGGAGTTGATTTTTTATTAAGCGGTCATGCCCATAATTATCAAAGAACATATCCTTTATCTTATAATGAAATAAATTCATTACAAGCAATTATCAACGATAATGGGAAAACTGACTTCATATCCGCTAAGGGAATGTTTCAGATAGTTGTAGGAACTGGTGGAATTGATTTTGATCGTGTTACCAACTAAGAACCTTATGTTGTATACCAGCAAGATTCAAGCTATAGATCTTTAAATGTCGATGTAGCTGATAGCGGAAATACGTTAATAGGTCAATAATATTCCAATGACGGCGAAGTATTAGATGAATTCAAAATAATTCAATGACAAAAATAGTATTTTATATCCAATGCATCTCAAATATATTTTCTTATTAGGATATTGACGACTATTTGCAGCAATTTCCCTTATTAAAATAATGATAAATCTTCTTTTTAACATATTTTACAAAAAAGATTTCTAAATTTGAGTGTATTATATAAATAGATCCTTTATCAAATTGTTTTGATGAAAAACACTCTTCATCAGTTATTCGCTCTTTCAATTGTTGGAATAATGTTTTTTTCTTTATTATTCAATAATATTTACGGAGAGAGTTCAGAAGTCAGTGTGATTGTAAAAGTGGTAGATGTAGAAAAATTTAAGGGTCAAATTTGGAATATCAACGCTCAATTGAGGGATAAGACAAATGATTCAGAATTAGCTAAAGATAAAACTACTTTTACAGTCAATGAAAATCAGACGATACAACTAATAATAGAATTATCAAACTCTACGAAAAATATCAACAACTCATATATATTTGTAGATGCTTCTTCTACTTTAGATGATATTGATGTTTTTGGTAAAATAGAATCGCCAAAGAAGGAAAACAATTTAATTACTCTAAATCTGACTAAAGCAAGATAGTAGTAAAATCTTTTTTAGGCGGAGCTATTTATTTTATTTAACCTTATTTTATTTATTTTACCATGTCATTCTAGATGTGTCTCTAATATGGTAATATAAATATTGTTGGACATACCCTGCATATTCTCCAAAATATTCACGAACTCTGCTTCCTATGATGTTATATTGGTTGTTCGTTGGTTTATTATTAGAATGATACTTTTTTATGTCCTCAAATAGCCAATAATAATTCTCCAATATGGATCTATAAATCCAAATATCTATAGGAAAAGCATCTAGTTTTTCAAACGCAAATAAAAGAATACAGTCAGCAGTTTTATTTCCAATTCCCTTCAATTTTACTAACTCTTTTCTAGATTCAAAATAATGTTTCCTTTTTATTTCTTCAAAGTTTAACATTTTTGATTCAATTTCAGTTGCTACTGATTTCACAAATTTAGCTCTATATCCTAAACCGCATGACGTCAATTCGTTAATTGACGCATTGCTTAATTTCTTTGCATTAGGGAAAAGATAAAATTCTAATCCGTCAAATATTATCTTTCTACCAAATTTTTTAGAAATGTTTGTTAACATATGTCTAATTCTTTTAACATTTGTATTACTTGCACATACAAAAGTTATCATACATTGAAAGGGCTCCTGTCTTAATATCCTCAATCCATTGTATTTCTGGTATATCCTAAAAATGATTTCATCTTTTGATAATGCTTTATATACTTCTTCATGATCATCATTTAACCTAAAAAAGAATTTCTCCCATAGTTCATTTTTAGGAAAGGATTGATATTCTACTTTATTTGTTGCAATTATTTTTTTATTATTGATTGTTGGTTCTTTTATTACAGTAAATTTTAATACTTGTTTGCCATTTATCCCATACCATGATCCATTGACATTTTTCCATAGGAATACTTGACCGCTATTGATACTTCTTATAGGATCAAATAATACTACTTTATGTTCATTGCTTCTTTTCATAATTGCCTATTTTATAACAAATATTCATAAAGTATGTGCTCAGCTAAATTTTCTCAAATATTTTACGCAAATCATTGTTTAATGTTTCTATAGTTTTTGGAATTTCTACCTTTGCACATGCTATACAAAAAGATTGTAGAGATAAAGGATAAGAGAAGTATCTATCATTTAATAAGATTTCTTTCTTGCATGAAATACATTTTTTTAGCTTAAAGGGATCGGTATTTTTTGTAATCAATCATTATATGTTCCCTTCAAATCATTTTAAATTTATCTATTTATAAGTACAGAATAATATTTTTGAAATCAAAATATATCATACTTCATATGAATCTCCCAGGTTAGGAGCAAAGGAGTGATACCCATACTTTTCTGAGATTTCCTCCGAAAATCTTGTACAAGAGTTGCCATCTCCATGAACTGTGAGCACAGTCGGATTTCCTTTTATTCTATCAAGTATTTCGAATAACTCTTCTCTACTGTTATGACCAGAAAATTCAAATTGCTTAACTTGAGCAAAACATTTTCTCATTTTTCCATTCAACTTAAAACTTTTTTTCTCCAATAACGTTCTTCCCGGTGTGTTTTCTCCTTGATATGATACCAATGCTATGCCATTCTTTTCATAATCCATCATATTTTGCATATAAAAAATTGCCGAACCTCCTACTAGCATTCCGGCTGGCGAGATTATCACACAGGGTTCTCTAACAACCTTTTTTCTTCTCTTCCATTCTCTTATCCATTCTAAATTCTCTACAGCATTTTTAAAAAGTTCTGAATCCCTTAAAAATTCTGGGTATTTTAGCATTATTTCATTGACTTTCAAAGCCATTCCATCCATCACAACTTTGTATTTGAAATTATGTGCTTTTAACACACAAGCAATTTCCTGTGCTCTTTCCACTGAAAAAGCTGGGATAAACAAAGTTCCATTATTTTCGATAATATCGTATGCAAATTCCAGAAGTTCCCTTTCCGATTGTTCTCTAGGTTTTTGAGTAGTTTGTGAATAAGTGCTTTCGATAATCATCAGATCTATGTTGTCAAAATCTAGATCTGCTGGTCTAAGTAATTTTGAGCCTCTTGTATTAATATCTCCAGTATAGAAGATTTTCTTACCTTTATTTTCTATTATTATAGAAGATCCGCCAATCACATGACCAGATTCATATAATATAATGTTCAAATCATTGATCTCATAAGAGCTTCTATATTCCACGTTAGTATGACTTTTCATCATTTTCTCAACTTCAATATTTTCAAATGGTAGATAAAAACCAGATATTTTCAACATATCTTCTATCAATAGCTGGGATAGTTCGATTGTAGGCATGGTTGATATAACCTGAATATTAGAAGATGACAAAAATAATGAAGGTACATAACCTGAATGATCAAGGTGTGCATGAGAAAGAACTACGGCATTGATATCTTTGGGTTTTACATGAATTGGGAATTCAGGTTCTTTTTTCAACAAAACGCCAAAATCTAATAAAATACTGGAGATCTCGCTACTTACTAAAAAAGCGGACCGTCCAACTTCTTTTCCTGCACCTAAAACTCTAATTTCCAATTAGAAATTCATGTAATCTGTGGTTACTTAAAGTATTGTATAATGTTGCTTAAAAAAATTTTATCTCCCATAATCTCTTGTCATTAATTTTTTCAAGAAAGCCAAATCCTAATTCGTCTAGAACTTGTTCAAATTCATAGGTGACGGATTTACCAAATGCTTTTTCAGCTTCCACTTGTGCCATTAATGTTTTTTTTATTAATTCTGATTTTTTTTCATTTTTGCAATAAATATACCAATAATTGTGACTTCCTCTGAGATCAGAGAGAAATTCTATCAATTTATTGTCAAATCCAGAATAATATTTATTAGCAAGTGAGAAATTTACATCTTCCCAAGATGGAGTAATCCATTCAGCAAGTTTCTCATACCCATGTCCTTCATATTCTGCTGCCAAACTTAAACCCTCATCTAATGTGGTAATGACTATTTCTGTTTTTATTGATATTTCATCTCTAAAGTCCTCGCCAGGATCCATCCACCCAACAAAAACTAAATCGTAATCTTCATACAACCCGTATTTCGTGTCGTAAAAATCTATGTATCTTGGTTTTGATCTGCCTATTGAATAAAAAAGATTAATGTTTTTTTCAATTCCTTTTGCGTTAGGGATAAATTCTCTGATCTTCTCCAAAAAATCTCCATTTCCACACCCTACATCTACATATTTGATTTTCTCTTTTTCTTTATTTACAGAATAAGCTATTCTAGAAATCCTCAGAGTATCTATCTTTCTATACGTAAAATATGTTCCACACAAATAGGGGAAAAAATATCTTTCGTGAAACTTGTAATTTGATTTTGATTTAAATTCCTTTAGTTTTTCAATTGCAAATTTAATACTTGATAAATCATAAAACATTGAATAGATCTCGGTGAGAGTTAAGATAATTTTCTAAAATAAAAATATTATAATTTTGATCTTATTTCATACAATTACATATACAAAAAAAGTTATGGACAGCCTTCCATTTTCTGGATATAATATCCCTTCTCTTGGATATCTCTTGCAATTGACGGAGGAGCTTCTTGTATGTGACAAAACTGACATTCTTCCTGAGTCATTCTCTGGTCTCCTTGACCTGCTTGGTCCAAAAATTCCTTTCCATAATTAATAGCTTTTTCATGTGGAGTACTTGCTTCCACAATTACGTCAAAATGCATAATTTTCCCATCCTTTTTTGTTACATATGTGTCATAAACTGCACATTCCATAAGCAAAATATTCACTTGGGAATATTTATTCTATTCACTTCTGTTATCGTTTGACGTACTGAAGAGATTTATGTATATTTCAAAATCATAAATTAAAAACAATTAAATAAGTACAAGTAATTTACTATCATCTATTCTCTTTAGGATTGAGGTTTAGTTTGTTAATATGAAGCTTAAAAAAGAAATTCGTGATAAAGAAAATATGGAAAGATTACAAAGTACTATGGATACATTAGAATCATTTAAGGAGAATAAGGATCTTCCTCGTGTAATAAGAAACCAAATTCGAGATATTTATGATATTTTAAAAGATGAGAAAAATGGTAGTATATCTGTTAGAGCTGCTAATGCTGTGAGCATGTTGGATAGTTTGACTCAAAACAGACATATGGAATCGCATATTCGAACTACTCTCTGGCATGTTGTATCCAAGTTAGAGAGTATTAGGGAATAGCTAATCAGATTATACATTCTGAATAATTTTTACAAAATAACACCGGGTTGAAACAATTCAATTTATAATATTGATATGAACTAAATTTTTTAGTATTCAATAACTAAATAAATTATCATTTAAAGAATTACTCATATAGAACTAATCCTGATATTATTAGAATTGGTTCTATAGTCGTAATCGATCATCTTGTTTTAACCTAATTAACGAAATGGAACTAACGCCAAATATTAATACATATTAGTTTTGTATTAATGAAAAATAAGAACAACAATTATTAACTTTTTAAAACACATCTTTCGTATGGATTCAAATACAAAAACAAAAACATTGAGTTATATTAATAAGAATTTTCTTCTTCCTGGAGATCATATAGCTTATATTGAAGAGTTTGAGAGCGGTAAAGATACTTATGTATCCGAAGGTTCGGTCCGATCATCCGCTCTAGGATTAAGGAATTACAACTTAAAGCATAGGATGGTCAGCGTCGATAGAAAGAATAAAGCTAAATTCCCAAAAATTGGTGATGAAATTATAGGATATATTGAAATGTTATTCAGTAGCATGATATCCATAAAGATCTTATATTTAAATAATACAAAGTTAGGATCTGGCCTTTCAGCTATAGCTTCAACCAGAATATCTACTTCTGGTGGCTTTCCTAGGAGAGATAGAGAAAGGAGACCAAAATTAATTTACAGAGCAGGTGACATAGTTAGAGGACGAATATTTAGTTTAATGAATTCTTCATCACATGCAACTATTGACGATAAAAATCTTGGAGTACTTTACTGTTTGTGCTATATTTGTGGAGGAGAAACTGTGAAGTTAAACAGCAGTATCAAATGCATTGATTGTGGAATGAGTGAGGAAAAGAAGTTAGCGTCGGATTTTGGTAAAGATGCATTATTAAGACTCGAGAACGTTAATCAGAATCGATCCTAAATAGATAAACAAAATTTTAATTGGTAAATATTTTTAATTCTTTTATCAATATTTTTTGTTAAAACAGATTATAGCACATTTCGGTAAATTTCTGAAAGTGATTAAAGGAAGTTATTATAATTTCTGGTGAAATGATAATGGCAGATACAAATTATGAAATTTATAAAAAGATTAGAAAATTATCCACGTTACTTGTAATATTTATCTTTTTCACTGTTCTAACTTCTGGCATCATTCAAAATTATTCTACATTTGCACAAGTAGGTAAATTCGGAACATTTTCTGGTTCCAACTTTAAATATATTAAAGATTCAGAACTATTTCAATTAAAGGAATTTTCTGTTGCATCTTGGTTTAAAACAAATTCTACTAGTAAGTTTATTTCTTTCATTGTTGACAAAGGAGGCACAGGATCAGAAGCTGCTGGGGAGAATATGAATTTTGGGATGTTTTTGAATCCTCTTGGTCAAATTCAGGCGGGATTTGAAACATTAGACGGATCAAATCACTTCGTGACTTCTCAAAATAAGTTAAATGATAATAAATGGCATTATGGTACCGTCACGTACGACGGTTCAATCCTAAAATTATTTGTGGATGGAGTTCTCATAAATGATAAAAATACCACTAATGCTGAACCTGATTATACTGGAAAAAACCGCATAACAATAGGAGCGAATTCTCTGTTTAAAGATAAGTTGTTTATTGGAGATCTAGACGAGGTTCGAATTTGGGATCGGGCTTTAACAAATGCAGAGGTCTATGATGGATTTTCAAAAAACAAGTTTAATCTTGAAGGTCAATTAGTTTTTGTATCCTTTGGAGATAACATTTTATGTAAACAAGAAAAACAGGTCAATGTGACATCGATAGGCAGTCAAGAAGAACATCCTGCAATAGATGCAATAGACGCAAATCAGTCGACTAGATGGTCATATCCTGGTCTTAATTCTTGGATATTGTTAGACCTTGGCGGGGAGAAGGAAGTCTGTGATATAGATATATCATGGTACAAAGGTGATAACAGAAAAATCAAATTTGTAGTTTCTGCTTCATCTGACGGTGAAATATTCAGCAACATTTTCTCTGAGACAAGCAGTGGTCTAACCGATGGTCCAGAAAGATACGATCTTCCTGATATCAATACTCGATTCTTAAAATTAAGTATTATTGCAAATTCAATGAATGACTGGTCAAGTATTTCTGAGATAGATATCAATAATCCACGTGTTCCAGGTTCACCATCCCCATGTCAAGAATTATCTATATCTCCAAATGGTGTTACCTCCATAGGCAATCAAGCCACTCATCCTGAGCAAGATGCTGTTGATGGTGATTTGAATACCAGATGGTCCAATTTTGGATTAGGTTCATGGATAGATATAGACATAGGAAAAGAAGTAGATGTTTGTGATCTAGGGATATCATGGTACAAAGGCGATGTTCGCAAACTAGATTTCTTAATTTCTGTGTCTTCAGACGGAAATGATTATAGACAAATATTTTCTGCTCGCAGCAGTGGAGATACTTCAGAATTAGAAATGCATGATATACCAGACACAACTGCTAAATTTGTAAGGATCACGGTTACTGGAAATAGTATGAATAATTGGTCAAGCATATCTGAAATAAAGATATTCGGCAAAGACGTTCAATCAGATTCATTTCTATCTGTTTCACAAGTTGGAGTATTAACAAAGGTAATTAATAACAATGGTGGGGATAAACAGCCTAAAGACTTTAATATCTCTGTAACAGGAATGCAGGCTATTCCAAATTCATTTTCCGGAAATCCAGATGGACAGATTGTATCATTGAAACCTGGAGATTATATTGTGAATGTTTCGCAGTCATTGGGGTACAAAACAATATATTCTGCAGGTTGCGTAGGTGTAGTTGGACCGGGCGAAAGTAAGGATTGTGTAATTACATTGGATGATATTAATCCTCCAACCCAACCCATAAATCAAACTTTGTCTGTACAACAAAAAGAATCTTTACAGAATGCAAACAATTCTTTACAGAAGATGAACAATTCTTTACAGAATGCAAACAATTCTTTACAGAAGATGAACAATATTAAGAGTGATGAAAGACGCCTAATATCAAATATACCAGAATTGAAGGTTATTGTAGAAGTATTAAATGTATACGGAGGAACGAAAAATCCTTCTGATTTCACACTGGTTATTAAAGGAGAAAATCCCCTACCCAATACCTTTACAGGTAATTCCAATTTACAGATAGTGTCTATAAGTCCTGGAAAATATGAAGTTGAGGTAAAGGATCTATTAGGATATACGGTTAATAGAATTTCAGGATGTGATGGGATAATAGAAACCATAGATAAGACTTGTATAATAGAATTGATCGATAAGCCAAATAAAACAGGGGACTAAATAATTATTTTAAAATATTTCTGCTATGGCTTTTTATGAATACTTTTAGAACTTTGAACCAGAAATTTAAAATTTGAAAAAGTAACAAATGTATTATATGTTAAAATTTTCTAAACTTTTGTTACTTTCTGTATTAATACTAAAAGATATAAGATGTAAAGAGGAATATGCACTAAATGAAATTTCTGATGATACTATCTCTTTTATCCGTTATAATGATATCTCTGATCTCTAATACCGAAAATTATAATCAATTGTTTGCTCAACCAACACATGCCACTAAAGTAAATACAACCGATATCGACAGGGCTATAGTTGACATGCTTAACAAAATAAGCCGTGGAAATGTGATTGATAGCACTCTGAACTCAATAGTTAGCGGTATGAATGTTGGCACGACTCAGACTAATCTATCCCTACCAAGTTCTTCAAATGAGGCAAATTCTATTATATCTACTGATTCGATTAATACCAATAGTAAATTAGCTACTTCGCAATCTGGATTTTCTGATCTTAATAAATTCGTATTGAAGATAATAAACCAAGATAACAATACCGAAACAATAGTAGCAAGCAATTCTTTGATAGACTTCAATAACAAATTAATAAAATTCTGTACTACATTATCATTATCATCATTTGAGTGTATTTCAAATCTTAAGGATTCGATACAATCAGTTGAATTTACAAATTCTTATATGGGACCTACAAAATTGATAACTTATGTAGACAATTATAAATTAGACCTAGAAATAAAATAATATTATTTAATATTATTTATATTTGCTATTTTTATAATCAAGAAGTTGCAATAGACTTTGTCTACACTTTTATGACTTTAAACAAGTTATATTTTAATATTTGTTCTGTTACATTGTAATTAATTTAACATGGTCTAGTTTTTTATTTGTTTGAAAGTTCTTTGTCATATTTCTAATCAACTCAGCATCTCCTTTTAATAAAAACACTTCCACACATCTGTCGATATCTATTTTACTATGGAGATGTGTAGTGATGATTTCTTCATAATCATGTCTCATATTCGTTACCTGATCGTCATCTCTTTCCTGATGAATTATCAATAATAAGGCACTCAATTCTCCATGCAGAGATTCTCTTTGTTTTTGTTCTGCGAGGATACTTCTCAATCCGGCTCTCACAATTTCGGAGCGGCCCGAAAATCCCAAATCCTTTTGCAATTTATTTATATCATTTATAATATCATCATTTAGAGAAATGCTTACTATTGGCAACATCGATAAATTACTAGTACAGATATAAAATTTTATGGTTATAACAAGCATATTGATCTAAAGTTATGGAGTTAGCGAGAATATCCTATTACAAGATAATTTGATTACATTGTTCGCGGTAGAGTATTCTTGCTTGCGGTTATCGACTAATTTATATGTCCTTGGTCAAATACTGAATAATAAATCAGAAATATTACAATAAACTAACTACAAAAAAAGGTTATATATCTTATTTGTCAAGTCATTATATTGAGCTTTGAATCTGTTTCTCCAAAAAAGTTGGCTTTAGTTATTGGGATTGCAGGCGTCGTAATAATCATAGCGTTATTGGGCTCGTCTGCAAAAAACCTATTCAGTGGAAGCATAACAGATGAAGCCATAGTAAAGATTAAACAAGGATCTAACTGTATAGTAGAGGGGAATGATAAAATCCCAAGGATGATAACTGATTGTTCATATAAAGTGAACGATACGATTCTGATTACCTTTAAATCACAACAGCCGACTATCGAAAAACATGAGATCAAACAATAATTAATGCAATTATAGTAATTTACGAAAAGGTAAAGTCGTTAAGTCTTTCTAAATAGAATTGTAAAATTTTTTATCTTATTAATAGAAATGCAAAATATACATGAGACAATAGTGTGTCTGAAATAAAGTAACAACACTGTAGTACTACCAAATTGAGTCTATCCCAAAATTAATCTCTTGTAAACAGTTATACTACATGCTAACTGTACAAGACCAAAAAAATTCTTTTTTTCTTTTCATACCTTGTAAATAATTTGCCAAATCTGTTAGGTCATGAATTTGTTCCCTCTACCACTCCGCTTCTTCCCGATTGATCTCGCTTGCAGATTTTGTTTTTTTGTCTTCTATGTCGTATATGTGAGACGTATCTTCCCATGATTATTTATGTTTCTACTTCTTTGTAATGATATTGTTTATCATGAGATGGATTGTACTTTTTCTTGGATGTATTTTCATCTTTAGATTTGTTTTAGGTGGTAGTTGCTTTTTGATAGCCTGTACTGACAGATTTTATAAAAGTAGAAAGTGGAATTCCTTCCTTATCTATTAAAATGTCTCTTTTTATGACTAATGTTAGGATATAATTAGGATTATGACCTCTTATCACTGCCTCAAGATGATTTTATATATACTGGCAAATATCTGTGATATCCATTTGACTCGCCTTTTGTCATCGTCTATTTTTATCAATCTGGTGCGTATTTAGTCATATAAAATCTGATTGTATCGACTTTTTAAATGTTTAATCACCTTTAGATTCTGAACCATTTCGGTCGGTAACTTTGTTCATCGACATCCAGTTCTCAATACAAACATTATTCCGTCAATGACTTATCTGTAGCATACAACAGAACGACCTATTGTGGTCCCTGGATTTTAGATCAGTGACCTCTATTTGACATTGCCCATACAAGATCATCAAACATACTATTCATATGATGAATTTTAATTTTTATACCGTCGAGTAAATTTATTGCTTCAGCAGTATGATTTGATTTGACCAAGTCGGTGACCTCATCGACATTATTTGCCAATTGAGTATGAATAAATCTCATATGATCCATCAGTATATCTTCAGAACGAGGTTGAGCAAATACATGCGGAATAAGAAGAATTCCAATCATAAGACTTATCGAAATTTTATTCATATTAATTATTATATCATATAATCTTTTAAACTTTTTATAATTAATTGTTAACGGATTTCCATCTTATTCTGTTTTAGTGCGGATGTTTGAACAAACTTGTTTCATAAAATTATATTGATTTTTATCTTACAACTGTATAAAGTTATGAAATTCACTTCAATATTAGAATATTTAAATTTTAAGGTGAAGATTGAGGCGAAATGTTTACAGACCTGATCTTAAATGGAAATCCAACTACCAATACGCTATTTCTGTTGAATATGACTTTGTATTGGAATGGGAAACTTGGAGCTAAATCTATGACCTTTAATTGGCAGAATTTTTTTATATAGAGTGACGGTGAAAATTCAATTACAAATAGCAAATTTCAGTAAAATTTTTGCTTGATATTATAATCTATGTTTTGGATTATGTCAGTTTTTCTTAGCTTTTTTTGTGCATTTTTTGAATTAAAATTATTTTAATTTTGCCTAGATCCTCGGTCTGAATGAAATATAATATATTTTTTCTAACTTTCCAATAAAAATTTTAATAAAAATTACTTTCTACCTGTATCGTTATTATTTTTTCAAGAATAATGTATAATAAGTATAAAATATTTATCTGTGGATGTATAAGAATAATTGTTGACGGAGGATGGGATGAGTTTGTTAGCAGAACAAGATCGTATGAATGAGAGTGAGAAAGATGATCATGATTTCCTTTTCTTTAATCCGCTTGCTCAACCTATCTCTAAATGGTATGAATTGCATAAACGTCTTAACTTGTTTCCATGGTGGATAAGATATAATCTTGGATCTGCTAAGGAGGCGAATCTAAAGAACAGAATCTTAGAAGTCGGTAAAAATTTAGGACTCTCGACTATTTGGATGAATAAGATCATAAGACATTCAATATCTGAATTTTCTAAGAAAGGTCTAGGATTTGACTATTATGGTTATCACAATATTTATCATGAGTTAGAGGCGACGTACTTTACATTGCTTGCAGCGAGCGGCCAAAATCAAGATAATAGATTTGACTTAAAAGATATCAAATACTTGTTTTTATCCGCGCTTTTCCATGATTATGATCCGTTGAAGAGTTTTGATAAACCAAATGAAGAGGAAGTTGAATGGTTTATAAGAAAAGATAAAAAAATAAGAGAATGGATAGAGGAAGAAGGATTAAACATTGATATCATGATGGCCATGATTCATAGAACAGCGTATCCCTTTAGAGGCAAGATAGCATCAGATGCAATTGAAAGGATGAATCAGTTATTCTCTAAAGCCGGGATCCCAATGGAGGATGAAAAGACAAGAACATATTATCATGATTTGGGTTGGTTTCTTTCAGTCTCTGAGCGTGTTGCTGGTTATGCATTAGGCAATTTTGATCGCGCAATTGAACTTGCTAGACTCAATGCTCATGGGCTTGGTTGGCATCCTTCTCTTATTAATCAAGAGTCTGTTAAGTACTTTAGTCTATTAAAACAAGAAAAAGAAATGTTATACAGAGTATTAAATTCAGTCTCTGAAAATTATAAACAAAATTTTCTCGAAAATATTTCAAAATTTAAAGAAGCATGGATACAAGAAGTGGAAATCAAGAGATCGTTGAGAAAAAATGAGATTAGTTTAATTCCAGTCATAGAGGATAAAAATGTGAAAATTGACCCAGAGATTGTTAGTTCTATAATAGATATTCGAAATGATCTCAACGGTCCATTATTAGTAGATAACAAGCAAGATTTTGCTGAATCCTTATCACATCCTGATACTATCCTTGTTACTCTAAGAGTAAAAGAGAAGGATAGAATAGTAATAGGTTTTGCAAAAGGTGGACCACTAGAACAATACCGGTTACGTAGAGGTACAAATGATGCAAATCATGGAAAGAAAAATACGGTATTTTTAGAATCGATGTATATTCGATCTGGATACTGGGGTGAAAAAGGGGGCCATTTACTTCGATTGTATTTTTTAACTCGATCCAAAGAACTCGGATATGAATATGTTACCGGATATGTTCACCGCGATGTTTTATTACGTAGAAGTGACAAAGGAGAACCCATTAAACTAGTCCAAAAATACGATCCTGATAAGCTAGATTATTATAGAATTGATTTAAACCAATTTAATTATGATCCACTCTTCTAGTAAGGTTACAATTTTTTCAGAATAATATAAGTACATTTGTAGATTTTTTATTTAGAAAAGATCCAGAATTAGGGAACTTATACAGGATATTAGAGATGATATTTTAATATATAGCGATCTAATTTTATCTAGATAAATAATTAAAGAAATGATTTTCAAAAACAATAAGATAATTTAATTGGTTGATAAATAACATACGAGAAATATTTCATGATAAATAAAAAAAAGTGGTTGAAATTAATTCTTCAAGAATGTTCGATGCCAAATGCAATTTTTACACAAGCACGATATTGTGTTATTTTGCTAGTAGTAGGATCTACTTTTGCTGTCATATCTACTACCTCTATTCCTGTTATTCCATGTATTGTTTTTCGTGCTTCATCAATAGCTACCTGTGCTGCAGCTTCCCATCCTTTTTCTGAACCTCCAATAATCTCGATTATTTTTGCAACGTGTGCCATACCTATAGGTATATATTTTTCTTGGTATAAAAGGTTATTATTTATTATAAAATTAATTGCCAAAATGAATATAAATAAATCCATTTATCTTACATGTTTAAGTGTCCATTGCATAATAATTTCCATATATAACTAAATAAATCAATAATTGGGAAAATGTGCAATAAATACTTTTTCATTAATATTTATTGTCAAAATATTGAACATATGACTATTATTATGTAATAGGTTTTTGATAATAGTGTGTTGTTTATTTATGTATCTAAATCTAAATACTTTATCGCCTTTTGGACCTCAAATTGAGTTAGAAAAGATTTTCTCCAAAGCAGAGACTAATTTATCGATATCATCTTCATTGTTATAGAAATGCGGAGATATACGAATACCATTACTACGCGCTGAGACAATTATTTTATATTTCTTTTCTAATATTTTTATTATGTCCAAAGGTTTTCTATTTTTGGATTGAAATAGTATTATTCCGGATCTATCATTTTTATCTTCAATCGGTGAAAGAATTTTCAAATTGATGGAATGAAGTTTATCAATAATATAGTCAGTTAACTGCAATATTCTTTGCTCTATATTTTTGATTCCAATGCTTGAAATATATTGTAATCCTGCGTTTAATGCACTTATGTTGGGTAAGTTTGGAGATCCTACCTCAAATTTTGTTGCTGTATTTGACATTAATATTTGAGTGTTAATGCTATATAGATTCCTATCCCTTTGGCCAGATTGACTAAAGAATGAGGGTCTGAATTGATTTGCTTGTTGTAAATATGTTCCTTTTATGTATAGCGATCCAATACCAAAAGAAGATAATAACCATTTATGACCATTGGAGGAAGCAAAATCAATATCAAAATCTTTCACATCAAAATACATGCATCCCAAAGACTGAGTAGCATTGACTACAAGGAAAATACCGTATTTTTTTGAAATCTTTGCAAGCTGCTTTAAATCTTGTTTGAAACCAGTAGAATATTGAACATGACTTGTAACAATGGTTTTAACGACACTTTGAGGCTTTAGAGAATTTGTCTTGTCTATCATTTCCACTATATCTTTTATTAGTATCTTATTTTGATCTCTTGCCTTAACAAATTTTAGATTTTCTCTGTCATCGTTTTTGTTAATCCAAGGAAGGTTTGTTGCAGGAAACTCCAAATCATTTAAGATGACTATTCCTTTTTCTGAAAGCATATGAGCAACAATATTCATCCCTTCACTTGTTGAATGTGTAAATGCAATCTCTTCAGGGCCTGCAGCTCCAATAAATTTAGCATAGAGTTCACGAGTTTGCTCTATCATCTTTTCCCATATATTCCAAAGTGTACCGCCATAGTAAAGTGAATCTCGATAAAATTTTACCACCTGCTCGTATACTGTTTTAGGTATAGGTGATATAGCTGCATTGTTAAGATAGGTATATTTCTGTATAACCGGAAAATCATCTCTATATTTATTCCAATCAGGGGACATCATTTGTAAATGCACCAAACAAACATTATAAATATTAAGACTGTGACGATAAAAGCATCCTTAATTGAAACAGATTTGCCAATAATTTTGGCGATTTATAGAAAATATCCTTTCTGGTTTATTAAATCAATTGCAACTCCATTCATAAAAAGATAAAATATAAAAATTAAAGAATGAAATCGAGTATCTTGAGGAAATACGTAATTACATGTTTCTATTATATTATGATATGTTAGTAAAAATTAACAATATTAATCCCAATAAGGTAAATGTTACACAACTAGATATTGACGACTATGGATCTGTAGTACCTTTAAGAGATTTGGAATTAACCTTACCGCCCTTGGATATAGACGATTCCGTATATAATATTTTAAAAAACATACAATATGCGGCGGTATTTACAAGACAAGAACTTGACGATGAGAATAAAATTAAAGATACTGTAATAATCCTTGCAAATCCGATCACATTAGAAGAACTTAATGCGGAAAAAAATCGCGTAATAGAAGGTTCGTATGAAAAAAAGAAATGAATATTGTTTGATAATTTTTCTATTTTGTCAGTATGTTGAGGTTAAGGAATCTCAACAAAGATACTCCCATCCTTTTCCAATACGTTGTAAAGAGTTAGATCCTTGGATTTCTTCCATTCCTGGCTCTGGTCTGCCCATTTGTCCGGTATCTTCTCTAATTTTCCAGAAAAAATATCATATTCAAAGTCGTGAAGATAACATACTATCCTATTCGAATCACAGGATAACTCGCTTTTTGATAGGGAAGCACCTCTATGTGGACAATAGTTATCAAATGCAAACAAATTATTGTTTTTCTTACCTACCAAAAGATCTAAAGAGAGGTCATTATTGTTGGTCTTAATGGTAAAGAGGTTAATTGTATTGTCGCGAATAAAGCCAGAATTACACACCCGGTAGAGCACATTTTAAATCATCTGTATTGGTTATAATAATTTATACAGTTAGTAAAAGCAATACCAAGTATTTCATTTGAGAATATTTATTCGTTTATATAATTTGAATAAAAAAACAAAGTGCATAATAATTCTTTCAAAAATAATAATTTTGTACTTTATTTTTTCTCTAAAAGGTATCAGATCGATTATCATTCTTTGAGATTTCTGTCAGTTTTAATAGTTTTACTTTATTTTTAGTATTTGAACAGGATTAGGATGAATTTAAGATAAACTAAATAAACCATAAAACTCTACTGAAAAGATGAGTTATAAACCGTAAAGTACCTTGTTTATACTTTTTAGTACGAAGTAATAAATAATTTGGTTTTATTTATAAAATATGAGAAGAAAAAAATCAATATACTGGACAATAGCATCATCTCAGGAAAACTTTATAGACATAGACAAAGTTGGAAATTCCGAAGATCCTTTTGATGCAACAATAAAGGATATATCCAAGAAATTGAAGAACAAGCGATGTAACAGTGAAATAAATATTTAATTTTTCATTTTTTCATTTTTATCATTATTTCTATTAAAATATTTGACATATGAAGACTTGCGTATAAATCAATAATAGACAAAACAAGGTTGAGAAAAAAATCAAACACCAAATTGTTTGCTTACAAATTTCTGACAATCATAACCCCAATCAAGGTTTTGTACAGAATCTCTATACCCTTTGTAATATTCCAAAGGTAGCCAGCTGATTACACCAGGTACAACCAAATAATTTCGATTAAATCTTTTCAATTCATTACTCAAAATCTGTATAAGAATTACTTATAATTCACATCGTTAATGACTTGTATTTTCACAATTTTACTTTTATCCCTATTTGGTTAAGAATCTTTCAATAATTTTCCTGAGATTCTGTCTAAACATTGACTATGGTAAAATTCTTTTTCAAAATCCTCTATCGTAACTAGTACATAATTTTAAATTTTCGTCAATGAAACGATATTCATGTGTAAAAGAACAATATAAGTAGAAAAGATTGGTTCGATTAACTACCTTGATCCTTAATTGTTTCTTCAACTTTAGCTTAGAAGAATTTACTTTTAAACAATAACGAATTACTTGAGCTATTCTTCATATTCTTGCAGGATGATTTTGACCAGATATGGCTACATAATAAGTTTATAATTACTGATTATCTTGGTCTAATGGATTCAACTGATCTGTTTAAAATGGTTCGTATAATGTTCCGCATGTCATGATTTCTTAAAAACTTTAAAAATAACATTCTAGTTATATTTTCGGATCAGAATTTGTTATAGAGAACGAATTAAATATTTTTTCTACTATTGGCAAAAAATCATAATATTTATCTGGAGGTGTTCCAAACGAGAGCACATAAATATTGTCTTTAACGAAAAATATTTCGTGAGTCATTACGAATTTTGCAGTCATTGGCTTCAAACCGGCTACGTACGAATACGAAATGGTTCTAGATGGTAGACTATCTTCATCTGTTGTTTTATCAGATATTAATTTGAACGCAGTGTATGTTTTATTAAATTGATTCAGAGCATCATCTACATATTTTTCAAAAGTAACCTTTTGAGGCAGTTTATTTATACTAAGAAGAAATTTTTCTTGAATCATGTCACGAGTATCTGAAAATGGGGATATAATCTCAATATTAAAGAGGTTCTCCTCAGATGCAGTTTGTATCTCTGTGAGATTCCAACTATCAGGATATTCAATAGAAAAATTGAATCTATTATTATCATATTTTAAAAAAGTAGGTTCATGCTGAGAAAAGGCGAGTAAGTTAGAATTTAAAACATTCAATATGATAAAAAATAATATAATAAAAATAGATAATATGGTATAAAATCTCCTCATTCTCATAAAGATAGAATAAAGCCATCCGTAATATATTTATCTTGATAGAATGAATTTTTCACGATTTTTGTTTATTTTGGAATATGTTTATTTAAAAATCAAATATGGGTGAGTTTTTTTAATATTAAAAATTGTCATATCTGTTAGATTTACGATAGTGTCTACTCCATCCCAAATCGGTTTTCATCTTGTTATATTAAAATCATATAGTTATGGCAAGATTCCTATTGATTTTGGAGGATAATTCAGTATCATTTGAAATAAAATATATCCAATAAACGCTAATGAAAATCCCGGAAAGATATAAGATCTTAAGCTTCGCAAAATAAGTAATGAACGTTGAATCGGAATTAGTATCTCTGACATGAAATAGGATAAATGATTAAGGATATTTGGTTTTCAGTAATTTATTAGTTAAAAGTCATATTCAGAAATATTATATCTTTATTTTCTCTTAGATATCCCTTATTTTAGTTAACCTGAGATTGTTCAATCATATTTAATAATAACATTTCGGCCACTAAATCTTCTAGATGTATCTCTAGGTAGTATTAATCAAACAAATCAAATATGACTAATCAAATAATACATAAATTAATACTTCTATTTGCAATATGAAATTATTCAAAAATGTCGAGATGACGTTTTATGTTATTTAGCGAATTTATCCCATATTGAGTTGAGAAAAATTGAAGACTGGATTTAAAAGAATTTTCTAAAATTGGACAAAGAACATAATAGAAACTTGGAAGATCTCTTATTTTTTCAAGTTAAGGGGTCAATAAATTCTATATTTTTTTTAATGACTGGACCCTACTGGCTCATCTTCTATTTTCCATATATAATGACCTTTCTGCTCATCTTTAGAAACGGTCCACAAATCATAATTTCCACCTGTACGATCTCCTGCTTCATTAAGTTTTATTTTTCCAGAAACACCATCAAAAGATTCTGCGGTTTCTATCACAATATCTTTAAAAGTTTTCCTAATGTTTTTCATATCAACATAGTTACTAGTACTATTCTTATCCAAGCTTAAGGAGGAAATCCAGAAACAATCATAAGCTATCGCAGGATATGTTATTGATTCTGTATTATGTAACTCATTATAGAGTTCCTCAATTAAAGCATGAATTTTGGGATTTTTGACATCTATGGAATATAATGGATTAGAAAAATTGGTTTTAATTGCAAATAACGCAGAGTCTATATTCTTTATAATATGATGATTTTGCGCTATACTATCACTTCCATACCATCTGACATTTCCAAGTGAATGATATATAGGAGATTGAATTAGTATTGGAGTTATTTCATCAAAAGACACTATATACACCCCTACTGATTTACTATCGTATTTTTTTATCGCTTCAGCTACAATATTGTTTAATTTTTCAAGATCTTCATTCCACATAATAAAATTAATTCTATGTAAGCTCGTAGCAAATTTTCCAGTATGTGGCTTGTAGTTTATTCCATCTTCCATTTTACCTCCCAGTTTTTCAAAATGAAATTTGGTAGATTTGTAAAGTTCATTTCCATAGATATCCCCTCTCCATATTGGAACGACAACTTTTATACCATCTTTAATCATTCTTTCTGCAATCACTCTCCCTTGGTTAATGTCATCTGGTATCAGTCTTAGCAGACTGTCTCCTTTTATAGAAAGTAAGGGAGAAGTACTCGAATAGCTTAGCAATATGATATCATTGGTATCTGCATATTCTTTTACCGCAGAAACGGCAGTACTGGTTGCAGGACCGACAATGATCTTTGCGCCAAGTGAATGAAGTTGTTTTATCGCCTCAAGAGAGTCCTTTGGATCTGTTTTTGAATTAGCCATAACTAGATTGAATCTCGACGAATAATTCATTTTTTCAAAATACTTGTTTACATCATATTCGGCTTTTTCTAGGGCCACTTTTATTGGTTTCCCCATTGAAGAAAATGAACCAGTAAATGGTATGATAGCTCCAACTACAAATTCTTTATTAGTTTCTCCAACAGCAGAAAGAAATGAACTTTCAGCATAATGATTTTTCTCAAGTACTAACGAATTTTTTTCATTACCATTGAATCCATTGCTAATGTAAAATCCAGAAAACAAAAGCAGCGAAAGAATAGTAATCGACGTCATAATCATCTTCTTAGAAATCCTCGTTTGCATTCCACCAACAAATTTGAAGATAAGATCTTTTGAATTCCATTTAATAGAATACCGTAAATACCATATAAGACCACCAGCAATTAGTAAATAATGTGCTGAGAGCAACAAAGTAGAAATCCAGAGTTGCTCGACATATGTTGTTAGAACTATTATCGCAAACCAGCTATCGCCTATTACAATAGCTAAGAATCCCACCAATTCGCATACCCACGGGACAAGATGATGTTTATCGTTCTTAATGCCAAGCAAAATTGTTACTGCAAGAATTGTCAATATCGAATTTAATGTTGGATAAGCTAGTGTAACAATAAATAACATCAGACCTCGAAAGTTGGATGTTTCAGCTAGATCCAATGTCAAAGTTAAAATATAAATTAAGAATAATCCAGTTACAGATATTATTAGAAACATAATTTTTCTATCTATAACGTGACCGAGGTTCTTTTTTATTATCATTAATCTGTAAATTAAAAAAACATATGCAGATATTAAGAAAAAATCTGCAATGGAGGGTACAGGTGCTACAATATCCAAACCTACTTCATAATATGCCCATATAATATTGGCAATAAACCAGAAAACGAGTCCTATTGTTAAAAGAATATTTTCTTTATCGCCTGCAAGATTTTCTCTATTTTTAAGAAGAATATATGAAGAAAGCCCTGCAGCAATAAGAGAATTTATTATTAGGATCCAGTTAGAATAGATTATTTTACTGTCTGATTCTGCAAAAATTATAATAGAATTTCCTATAGCTATCGTAAAAATGATACACAGGAAAAAATACAGTGGCTTCAATTTTCTCGTTTTCCTTATGAGAGCTAAGATCGATTATAAAATCTTTCGTTACTAAAATGGAATGGTCTATCTGTAAAGTAGCTCGCAAAGCACAGTGGGCCCCTAAAAATTGATGTAACCCTTCATAAGAAAAATTTTTCCAATTGCAAAATGCATTATGAGATGAATTACATTCTGAATGCACATTGTCCTATTTTTCAGTTTTCCTTGGTTTGTAGATAATATCCTTATATCTATCCAATTCATGTAAGCTGTCTCCAAGTCTTTTTTCATTTTTAATAAACAGCAGTGTAGTTAAAATTAATCCAATTACTATCAACGGACCGAATACATCACCAAATCTTACTTTAGAAATATCTATACCAAATATGTTGGTTAGCCTTTTATCTTTATTCTTATCAGATTTTATTGATAAGGTCTTTTCGTCAGTAGTTGATTGAACATTTGATGGATTAAAAGTTGTTGTGATCTTTCCCAAGGCATTACCCCTCTGTTCTGCAAACCATATTTCACCATCAGAATCAGAAATGACGTATTGAGCAAAGGATCCTTTTTTGGGTATATTGACATTCATCGTCTCTCCTGTTTCTGGTTCCAATACTGCTAAGGTGTCTGAAACATGCTGGGCTATCCATAAATTGTCATATTTATCAGATGCGATTCCAAAAGCGAGTCCGTTTACATCAGTTAGTTTATATTTTGTAAATGTTTCTAAAAACGAATTAAAATGTAATATCATATTATTTTTATGGTCACTAATAAATAAATTTGAAGTCAGAGGATCTAAGAACAAGAAAGTAGGTTCTGACATAACTTTAACATCAGAGGACATATCATATGGATATTCTGTGATATTGTTGGTCCGAGCATCTATTTTCCCTAGTTTACCAGCAGATTCAACAAACCAGATACTCTCGTTATCTTTATCAAAGAGCAAGTTGAGAGGTCTAGAATCCTTAGTTGGAATGATCAGTGATTCAAATTTATTATTCTTCGAATCATATTTTAAAATAGAATTATTTTGAATATTACTTAACCAAAGATTCTGATTATCGTCTATTGCTATGCCAGATATAACACCTTCTTCTGGAATTTCAATACTAATATACTGTCTAGTAACTATATCATATTTTCCAATCATATTGGAAGTTGGATCGATAAACCACAATATGTTGTTATCATGGGGGTCAAAAACAGACAAAGTAATAAGATTGGTTCCATTTATCCTATGTTTGGTAAAGGTTTTAGTATCTAAATGAAATTCCCACAGTTGTCCACTACCAGGTTTAGTATCGCCTACCCAAATTGAATTACTTTGAGGATGATAAACTGGATATAATGGGAGAGTATCAACTGGAAATTTATATTCTGTTACGTTGAATTTGAGGTCATTCAATTTTGGTTTTATATCTATATTAAAGGAAGATACAGTGTTTGGAATACCTGCTTTCGACGTTTTTCCCTGTAACTCCACATTCCATAATCCCAATGTACTGAATGGAATATTTCCAGAGAATACACCGTTAGAATCTTTATTCATTTCGACCTGGATCGGTCCTATACCTTTTTCGAGCTGGAATAATTTGACTGTGGCCGCCTCTATGTTTGTATCTACCTTTCCATCTGAAGTTGCAAAGGATGCCGATAACCTGTTTTCACCTAGTCTGGCGGGATCTAAAGTAACAGAGATCTTTTGATCATTTGAATAAAGAGTGCTTAAAAATACGTTACTATCTTGTACAGTAGATCTTGTATTATAAATATTTTCATCATAATTTGATAATTGAAGGGAAGAGAATTCTCCCGAAGGTAGTACCATGTTAGCCATCAAAGAAACGGTAAATAAAAGGAGTATACCGATACAAGATTCTATTTTTAGACTTGATGAAAATTTATTTAGAATTAGAGAGTTTACAGGTATCGGATCCACACCTCCAACTGATTTCACTAAAACAGTATTGATCTTTTTCTGGGTAACAAATTGGTGATAAGATCCTAAAGCTATCATTATTGAAGCCAAAATTATTTTACAAATCAAGATTTTTCCATAAAGAGAAGAAAGAATAATTGGAAAATTGTTTTCAAGAGAATATAACAATGACGGTCCAGTAATTACTGTGAGTGCAATGGTCGGTAGAATAATTCTTGAAAATCTAGGAATAATAATAGATATCAATTTTATCTTTAGTTCTTCGAAATTAACGGAAGAGAGTGTAGGTACTAATATAAATGACAGAAAAATGAGACCTCCAATCCATATAGAAGCTAAAATTATATGAAAATAATCTACCAATAACGGGACAAAATTGTCTAGAGCTGCAGCATGGGAAATCAGACTGTGAGTAAAAAGAAGGATGAATCCAAAAATCATAATATATGTGATATTTCTTGTATTTAAATCGGATTGCTTTTTATTTTTTCTATATAGAAATACGAGGAAAGCCAACAGGATTGTTGATAAAATGAGTCTGACAAGAACCATTGTTCCAAATTCAGTAGATATTACATCGGCAATTGTTCCACCTATTGATATTGCTTGAAAAAGCATCAGCAAAATAATAGAAAAAATAACAAGCGAAGCTGAAATTATACATAATATCAGCAATTTTCTTTTGACAGTAAAAATATCTAATTGAAGAGTCTCAATTAGCCATTTAAATTTTTTAATAGGTCTTGTTATCCATAAGAAAATAAGAGGTGCTCCAATCAGAACTACGTGACCAACATAACCCAAAATATTTGCCAAAGAATTTTCAATTGACAATAGATCGAGTAGATTTTTTGAAGTAATATTTCCTTGATCAAATGTGACTCCTCCCTTTCCAATATTGAATACAACTGAATTATCTACCACATGTCCATCTACCGCAGAGAGAACTTTAGTTACGACAGTATAGGTTCCTGAAGTCAGATTTTCATTCAATGGGATACTTAATGATGCTAAATCACCGTTTACATTAGATGGCGTTCCACTATCCACTCGATTTCCCCCAGAGTCCAAAACGGAGATCTGACTGAACTTCAACACTATTGGTTCACTAAAAAAAACAGAGGCGTCATTTGGTGCTGAATCAAGTGATTGGAATTGTTTTGGGTTAGAATCTATAATGACTGGATGTGCTGAGGCCTCACAGGTAAGTCCTGCCAATACCATAATTGAAAGGGTAAAAACTATGATATGTAAATATTGTAAATTTTTAATCAAATACAGGTAATAGAGATAACTAAATGTTATAATAAATTTGTGGAAAAAATTTATTACAAGCCAAACAACGACATAATTTGTATAAAAGCCCTCCTTTTGACTAAAACTCTGATTTTGTTGAACAAAGAAATTATAGTATCATCTTATATCTTGTAAATAATGACAAGTATTAAAACAAAAAAAATTATTGAAGGTTAAATTTAGACGTAATCTGATCTATCGGTTGAAAAACTAAACTAGTAATAGTTATTTCTGCATAAGGAGATTTGTAGATATCATGGAATTTGTAAGATGATTGTTCAACTCCCCATCCAGAATGTAGTGGAAATCCCTGGAATATAGTTTTACCATCCATATCCTTTATGGCAAAGATATAATCTACATGTTCATAGTTGTTCTTACTCTTAGAATTAGTGAAAATAATTTTGAAATTTACAGTATTATTTTTTATATCCTTTGGTGTCCAAGTTAAATCTACATTCACACCATTCAAATCTTTCTTTATAGCATTATCCAGATCATCTGTAACTTTAACTATACCTTTCATCCAAGGAAATTTTGGAGAGCTGAAGGTAAATATTCCTAGTTCTTCAAATTTATGTTCAAAGGCTTCATTTGGTGGGATTTTTCCAGATCGTGCTAATGTTATATTATCTTGAGATATAGCTATTTCATGTGAAATATTGTCTGCGTTATTCCATGCTATGGAGGTACCGACCTCTACGGGATAATATGTGATATCGAAGAATCTTTCCCTATTTTGATCACTTGATCCAGGAATTATTGTGATAATTTCTTCGGCAGTGACATTGTTAATACTGAAAAAGATACTGGTAAGTGATATGAACAAGATAACGATTAAAGTGGGGTTTTCGTACATACTGAGGATTCGCAGATTATGTATATTTTTAGCTTTCTTTTGCTGACGCTCTTTGAAATATACAGGCACATTAAAATATTATTATGGTTTACATTAAAATAATAATTAACATTTTTTTCATGTATAAAACAATTTTTTTAATTTTGCTATTTTTATTTATGTTGAGCGTCAGCGATTTCCATATGGTTAATTCCGATATACCTGAAAATGCTCCAAATGTAGTTGTAAAAGAATAGGACAAGTATAAAGTACTTTTCTTAGCCTATCCAAAAGAACCTATTAAAGGTACAACACTACATTACTAAATTTCAATATTGTAGATGAAAATCGTGATCTTAAAAATATTTATTCTTCTGTTATTATTTCAAACAAGAAAAATGGTTCGATAGTATCTCAAACACCCTTTAAATTTTATGTGGTAAGCGATCTTAGCGTTCCATAAATGTTCCTTAACGAAGGAGATTATATCGTATCTTTACTAACAAAAATAAATGGTGATCCAAAGTATGAGTCAAGTCCAATAATAGCAAACTTTGATCTAAAAGTCAGAGATAAAAAAACAGAGTCAAGTGATAGTTTACTGAATAAAATTTTGGGATATTTCAAATGATAAATTTTAGAGTTATTGAAATCAAATTAATAAACAAAAAAAGATATGGGATTTAACAGTTATAAATTTACAAAGATTAGTCTTTAATATCACATACGGTATAACATAATTTCCTTAATCTATTGTTCATTATACTTTACAATATGCAGATTGAATGTTGTTGTTCTATAATTAATGCAAAATTGTGTCTTTTAGACAACCAAACTTAGGATAATAAGTACAAAGTAAATAGTTGCTGCACTTGACAAATTGGAAAATATTGCTATAAAAGATAATAAGCAAGATGTAATATCTTTTATTGCAGATCTAAAGAGCCATGGAATGAACGAAGAAAAAGTAAGATATGCTACCACGATAGCTATATGGGAGATTACTTGAGTTAAAGGAAAAAAACAACAGATACTCTAATAATCCTCTTTATTCCTAACTATTTTTATAAAACCAACGAGATTACACCAACATTAAACCATGCTGGCTTAATCCTGTGTTCATGAATTACCTATAGATTTTTTTAATTTATCATTTATTTATTTATTTATTTGTTTTTCATCCATTCTCTTTCTTCCAAGTATTCAATAAGTATTATCATTTCTTGTATTCTTACTTCGCCCCCAGCTTGATTTTTGCATACCTCATAATGCTTCAGTAACATTTCATTTTCCTTATCTGATATTACGTTTCTTTCATCTATTAGGTCAAAGAATTTATCCTCTTTTCCTGTATGGTCATCGATAAATAGTGCGTATGATTTTAAGAATCTGGCTACTGGCTCCAGGGTTGTCATGATGTGTTTATTTGTTTCTGTTGATGTTTCTTTCATATTCTTTTTCCATTCATTTAATTCTCTCCTTAACATAGTTGCTATCCTTCTTCCAAATTCATGTTCAATCAAGAATTTTCGAACATCCTCTGCAAATCCATTCTTATCTTTTGTATCAGGAAAAAATGCTTTCTCTTCTTTCCCATGATGAAAATGATCTACAAATTCTTCTATTATTACAGAAATAATTTCTATATCCTCTATTGGCACATACTGGTTCGCATATAATTTGTTTGAACATTTTTGAGCAATGTCTTTGACTCTTCTTAGCGTAATATGATCATTCTTGAGGTTCTGTGTTGCATTCATCTTTAGAATATATCAAATACTGCAGTAATAAATTTGAATTACTTGTGATAACAATAAAGCAACAAGATATGGTAGAGAGAAAGATGTAAAGCAAAGTATGATGACAAAAAGGAAAGAAGGAGGATACAGATCCTAACTTTTTAGGAAATATGTGTCTTACCAAGATATCTCTTTCCTATCACTTTATAACTTTCTCATTTTTCGTTGTTGATTCCACTTTTATCCGAAAGATTGAATTTTATATTTCTTGGATTCCTTAATATTGTTGAGAGCTGAATATCGCCGTTAGTGGTGGGGGCAAGAACTTCATTTGGATAACGTTTGCCGATCTGTAAGAATATCTTGAGCGAAGGTAAAGATTAGAGATAAAATCAGTTATAAAATCAGTTATAATATTACAATGTGAACATTTTTCTTTAATACGTTGGTTATTTTTAAATATTTGATAAAACTGTGCGAATGTTTCTAATAAAGAGACAAGTAATTGTAAATGATCGTTCAAGTACACAATTAATATATATTTTCAAATCTCAACTTCAATATTTAATAACTCTCTTAAAATAATCAAACATCTATTTGTGAGATTTCTATTAGTCGTAAAGAATCCTCTATATCGGCCTGGTTTGAACTCTTCTGCAACTAAAGCACAACCTTCATCACTGGCAATAGCTATTATGACCCAATTGTTTTCTAACCCTGACTCAGTAAAATCTATGATCTCAACATTTGATAAATTTGTTCCTTGCGCCAATCCTTGCCCTCCTATCAAATATGTTTTTTTTGACAACGGAGAAATAGTAGCATATTGTTCTGCTACAGAATTAAAATTACTTCTTCTTTGAAACAACGATAACAAGACAAATTTATTAAATGGTGGTTTTATGCGTAAAATATTTTCTAGTCCTTTACTTAGTACAAGCATGTTTTTTCTTGATGTAGTATAAAAACATTCATGCCAGCTATCTGGTGCTACAAAGTAATTATTAGGATAATTTAGAGTATTATTGTAATCAGCTTGAATCTGTTCATCAGGAATATTTTTTCCTTTAAAATCTGATATTAATTGTGTAAAAGGGCTAAGATTAGATGAACTTGTTGTGTTATGAATTTTAGACATAGGAAAAATATAGTAATATCTCTAGCATATTAGGATTTCCTAAATTTATTAACATTATGCTAAATGCAAAAGAATTTGACAAGAAAAGGATCCTTGAGATATTTTATTTTTTTTGATTCTATGTAATAAACCTAATTTAACATTAAATAAATATTTTTGAGATATATAAATCAAAGTGAATTAGGATTATTAATTGATACAAATACATTTTTTTAGACCTCTTGGGAAAAAATGGTAAAAGTGACTAAATGAAATTAAATTATATTTAAAACAATAGATGATTTGACCCTGTTGCATACATCTAAGAATGTTTCTGTAAAATCCTTAGAGCTAGCGATAATCAAAAGAATCTTCAGGCTTCATCTTTTGTTATATTCTTAATCCGTTTTCTTGCAGCTGTAAATTTAACAAAAAGATGTTCTATCTTTATACGATTCGGTCTAAATAACTGTGAATTGAAGCTACATAAGCATTAAGATATATCGGTTCTTATATATGGCGTGGGAAAAATTATATCGTAATATAGCAATTTGACTTGCGCATGGTCATTTAATAGGAATTTATTTTATAAAGGTTATATTTTTCTACCGCTGCAATTAACATTATGTCTTACAAAAAGAAATTATATTAGGTCTAGAAGTGTCATAGAATAACTAGGTGTTGTTATAATAATATTAAAAATTGTATTATAAATTATTTTATCGTTAATATGTAAGTGGTCGTGTAATTCCAACCTACAGGTCCTGCAAATTCGTCTTTGTCTGAACTGCCATTTGTTTCATCATTTTTAGTTTTAATGTTTCCCTTAAATTTAAGTTCATAATCACCAGGATATAGAGGTTTTAAAAATACCCAAATTCCGTCAGAAACCGCTTGAGTAGTTTGTGATGGTAAATCTAAAATGTTCTTTTCAGGTAAAGTAAAATTAAAAATATCTGATTGAATGCGATAATTTTCTAGATTTGATATTTTTACACTGTCAAGTGTTGCAAACTCTGAAAATGTTGTATCTTGAATTTTTTTAGCGCAGGTACTTAATTCCTCTTTTGTTTTCATATTTGGGTACTCAGCAAATGAACATTCAGAATTTAATATAGGAAATAGTATACCTACACCAAAAGGGATTTCACAATATCTAATAACTGAGTGTTGATAAGTACCTGGGAAAAACCAGACAGGTTCTTTCTGACCCTCTTTACAGAATTTTCCAGTATCATCATATGCTGGATGAATATTTTGTGGAATTGAATATGCCCATTGCCACCATTTTTCAGTCCATTGTGGATATGTAAGATTAAAAGGACTTGAATCAGACTCAAAAACTAAATTAGCTACATCCAAATTCGTATTATTTGTTTTAGTAGTTTGATTAGAAGGGCCTTCACTATACGAAACCAAATTATTTGAATCTAGTAGAATTATAATTGTAATAAATGAACTTAGAAGTAAGATAAATTTTATCATATTCCTATTTTTTATTTCAATATATGTTAAGAATCTTTCTCTGATGTTAATAAGATAAACTTAAAAAATAAGATGATTTTTCTTTATCATTATCATTTCTAGGATTTGTTTTTGTATATGTTGTAAATAGGATATTAAGGAGATATGCATGATACTGACTTTTATATCTTGCAGCTTTAATCGTAAGAGAGCTCAAAGGAGCCTTACTCTCTCCATCACTGCATCGAATATTACATGACGACAACAGATGGAATTAGCACTAGTTAATTCCACGGTAGTATAGACGTAAAATAATTATAAAATTTTTTTGGAAGCTAAGACTAACATAACCTAGAATTTATTTTTGATATGTGATTTGATTATTGTTATAAAGTTGAAATTAATATTATATGTATATGCATGTCATTATAAGACCAATAATTAAACTCGATAATGATATTTTAAATTTTTTAATAGGCGCCTTGTCAAAGGAATTTGATTATGCCAATGTTACTGTTAGTAATACACCAAAAATCGATATTGAAGAATTTATTGATCGCAGAAGAAATCAAATAAGATCATCTGAATTGTTATATTGGGTATTAGAAAAAATGAAACCGACAAGAGAAACGAAGATTCTAATCATTTGTGATATGTATGCCTATACAGTAGATTTGAACTTTGTATTCGGAGAAGCCTATATAGGTGGAAGAGCTGCTGTTATATGTCTTCCTAGGTTAAGACAAGAATTCTATCATCTTAAACCTGATGAACTAGTATTTCGCGATAGAATTGTAAAAGAAGCAATCCATGAATTAGGTCATTCATTTGGTTTATATCATTGCGCAAATAAAAAATGTGTTATGCATTTTAGTAATTCATTACCAGATACTGATTTCAAACAAAGAAGCTTTTGTCCAAATTGCAGGAATAATTTACAATATAAAGACTGAGAGCATTGTTCTGTTTATTCACCTTTCAAGCCAAATAACATAAATCATAAATAGAATATTTACAACTAAATAGTTTTTTGTTTAAATTAAAAATGTTGTATTAATCTATTAAATCCTATTTTATTTTTAAATTTGTAACTTTAAGACAATTAAAATAAAAGATAAGGCATCGAAGTAAAAGAATGAATGGTCAGAAAAAAGTTGCTTTAATGGTTTTATAATTAAATTGGTTTGGTTGTAGATATATTCCTTTGTTAGTTAGCAATATTATTGAATATAGGTATAACAAATTTCTGATCAAACGATCTTACAAATTTTGTGAAATCTCTGATATCGCCATCTATGCTTACTTTCTTTGCTATTATTTTGTCAAGCAGTTTCGATTTGCCGACCATAACATCTTTGAGTGTTTCTGAATCTGTAAACAATGCAATGTTATATTCTTTAGGAAATGAGTCTTCATATTCAACAACGTCGTTTCGAATTTCCAGGGTAAAACCTTCTTCTGTATCGTTCAAATATAATCCCAAAATCAGGTCATAATCTGGGCTTTTTGCAGGATCAAGTTTGAATATCATGTTAAAGAGAAGATCGTCAATTGATACTGTAGGAAGTATCTGATCAACTATGTTTGTACTTGGAAGTCTTTGTAACGTAGAGGCATTTATCTTACCATCAAGGATGTCTGCTTGTGTTAAATACCAATTTCTGCCCCCAGAAGTAGGATTCTCCCAGCCTAATTTTCTAAGTGCATCGGCTTTCAATAACTTGGCATCTTTATTATCTGGATAAGCGTATATAGTATAAGTAGCAAGCTCTGCTGCCCAAGAATATTCTCGATTATCTATTGACCTCTTTACCTCATCTAATGTTGCATTCAATCCTCCAAAGCCGTTAACAATTTTTGATCCTCTTTCTTGCAGGGTAATAGGGTTAAACCAGGTAGCATCACCAGAATTCCAGCCTACTACATAGCTATATATCTGTCTTATCGCCCAAGAAAGTTCGCCGGTTTTTTCCTGTAACCAAGGATGCTCTTTTAGATAAGGAGGAAGTTCTAGAATTTCAGTTATCTCGTCAGCATTGAACCCGTGATTGATATATCTGATGGTTTGTTGAACCAAATAAGATATCGCATCCCTATAGGAGATCAAAATGTCCGAAACATTATCGTAACCTCTGGCAGGTAATAAGTGACTAGGTATTAGATATGTAGCATTCAGTTCTCTCATGGCATCTATTGCATCAATCCATGACTGTATATCAACATCTTCCAAACCGGACATGGAATAAAGATTTGGAAATGATTGATACACTAGATCACTTGAAAAAAGCGCTCCTTTATCTGGTATCCAAACATAAATCTGTTCAGGTGATGGTCCCGGCGCTGAAATGAGAGTAATATTTATTCCTGAATATGTCGTATCAAGTGTGTCGTTAAACAGGATATTTGGAGTAGCATAAGAGATATTCCCTAATTTCCAGTTTGGTCCCAGTCCGCTGCTTATTGAACTATCGCTTTCATTACCTTTGGGAAGTAACAATCCGCTCCAATAAAGTTCATAAATGGATTTTTGTTTTGCTATTTCTCCTATCGATGGAAAAACATTTTCAGGGAATTCGCTATTTGCTATAATATCCAGTTGCTGTCCTTTTATCTTACTATCGTTAACAAATATTCCAGCTCCACTTACATGATCTGCTTTCCCATTCGTATAGATAAGAGCAGAAACAGGTTTGTCGGTAATTTTTCGAAATTCAGAAAGAACCATTTTGGCTTGGTCAACAGATGAACCACTATCTATGACTAGTATGCCGTCTGTTCCTTCAAGCATAATAATATTTGATGGACCATATCCAATAGCTGTATAGACATCAGGTGTAACTTCAACTACGCTTGGTGGTGTAAATTGTTTTATTTGTTGCAAGAGCAAAGGATTTACTGTTGTATTACTGACAGGTCCAATGAGTGTAGATGGCATAGATTCAACAGAGGATTGATTTTTGGTAATGACAGCTTCTGCAAAATAAAAGTCTGAATATAAAAATAATAAAGACAGCGCAAGTAACATCATGAAATTTGCTAAAAAAATAGTTTGTACAATAAATGATTTTTTGTGAATCATAAACAATATGAACATAAACAGAATCCTTGTCATATAATATAAATTCTTTGTAAAATTTATAATCTCTTTAAAATATGCAATATAGTGATTTGGTAGAGAACAATATTAAAATTTAAAAGAGATATAGCGAAAATCAAGAGATACTGGCCATCTATTAGAAAAATGTTTTCCAAAACAATTAAAAAAAGGCACGAGATATTAACATGACAGAGTAACACTGATTAATAGGTTTAATTTCATATTTGGGGTATTATTAATTTCGATTCTTGGCATAATTTTTTCCAATCTCGAAATTCCCTCAGCTGACGCAGCGAAAAAATCCTTTAAATCCAAGAGTAAAAAATCTAAATCCGATTTCAAAAAGTCCGATTTCAAGTCCAAGAGTAAAAAATCTAAATCCGATTTCAAGAAATACGATAAAAAAATTAAAGATAAAAAGTTCAAACCAAGCAGCATTTCTCAAGGTTCTTCTTTACCTTCTTTTAAGCCAGCAAATATCAAGGATCTGGATACAGATAAAATCAAGAGTCTGGATAAAGGTAAAATCAAGAGTCTGGATAAAGATAAACTCGATAACTTTGCCGGTATTTCACAGTTACCATATTTTCCTAATTGCGGAAAACAAGGAACCTGTATAGACATTGGGGACGGAATCAACATTGATGATGAAATTGACATTGATGGCGATGTGGATATCGACTGGGATAATGACTGGGATGTCGACTGGGATAATATAGATGTTGACATCGATGAAGATATAGATGTTGACATCGATGATGATGACGTAGATATCGTGGTTAAAGATAATGACGATGATGACGATGATGACGATGATGACGATGATGACGATTATGACGATGATGACGAAGATATTACATATGTCTATAATTATGGATATCAGGATTCAAGTTATCAAGAACCGTATGGATATGAATATGGTATATTTCCTGTTCAAGAAGACACAAGTCCCCAACAATCTTATGTGGAATCTGAGGTACAGAGAATAGTTAATGAAGGATCCTTTAAACTTCAGTTGGTGGACTCTGGAAAACCTTTCACCCCTGTAAACAATACTGGATATATACTTCTAGGAGCTAACCAAGGAACAAATAATGAACTTGAAATATCAAATGGTTCTAATGGTCAACTTATCGTACTAACTGGCGCAGATGATTCAAGACCTGTAAAGATATCAAATATAGGAAACATAAAACTCGATCTAAATGAAGCAATACTAGGTAAAAATGATGCATTAGTACTTGCATACTTGGATCAATCAACTTCATGGGTCCAGATAGCATCCAAGTTTGTATAGACTCCAACAATAAATACCTTAAGGTAAATACAAAATAATTTTTTTTAATCATATGTAAATTGAATTATATTGGTAATGGAAGTAGAAAAATATTGTTATGTTATTTTAATTTTGATAATCGTCATATAGATAATAAATATGAGCGGTTATTTTTTTAGTGCAGCATTTTCTGAAATATGTTCATTTCTCTAAGTGAGAAATGAAGGATTTCTCCTTGGGTATAGAAGCTGATGTCTGTAAAAACAGCACATGAAAGAAAATTTTCATCACCATGTCTTAAAAAAAAGAAAAATGAATTTTAATTAGGTCATATAATATTGGTATATGTAAATACTCTAGATGTATTTAGATGAATTCAGAGCAAATCTCAAGTCAAATTGAAATCTAAACTCGAATTATTATCTTGTGTATCTTCATCATTGTTTATTGTTTAAAAAATAATTAATGTAATCATGCGTCACATTTTTGTCACCAAAATTCAGATTATATTTTTAAAAAATTGATTATTCTGGATTTTAAAAATTGGCTTTCATTGTAGTGTGATCGGAGTGGCAAAAAACAACAAAATATTAAAATCTTATTTTAATTAGTCTATATAGTAGAAAAATAAAAAAGTTATTTAGCTTTTTACATACCTATTAACTAATTTTATATTTTTTACATCTATGCCAAAAAGAACAGCAAAATATTTTGTTAAGAGCAATATATGAATTCTTGTATATTCATAAAGTGTGCCAATAATCAGGATCGAGATCTTCATAGCGATTGATCAGAATTTCAGGCCTCCAGATAATCGTATCTAATAGCAGAGCTCATTTTAAAAAATAATACATCTTTTAGTCGATTTCCTTTCCTATATCGTCTATATCTATCTTGTCTTGAGACGATCCTGTGCCAAATTTTTCTAGATGAGATTTAATCTTAGTTGGTTGGGCGAAAATTTCCATATCATCATGATAACTTTCAATTACTTCACAATTGTTATTTTGAACATCGCCATCATCGAGATCGAAATCTATTACAATATCAAAGTTTTCACCACAATCAAAAGTGTCCGCCCCTTTTCCACCAATCAATACATCAGTACCCAGGCCTCCATAAAGTTCATCATCACCTTTTCCTCCCACTAATAAGTTTGAACCTATACTAACCTTTAGAATATCATTACCAGGACCTCCGAATATCTTATCGTCGCCTCCCGCGCCTGAAATTTTATCATTCCCGTCATCCCCATAGAGTACATCATTACCCTCTGAGCCTTGAATAACATCATCTTTTTCAAGGCCTCTGATAAGATCCCCTGTAGAACAACCACCAGGTCCTGTATTAAGTGGTGAAAATGCACAACCCACTATTACGTCATTACATTTTGTCCCAATAGTTGTAGTACGAGTACCTATTATGACATCGGCATCTTTCTTATCACAATCTTCCTTGGCTAGTACGTAGACTACAAGTTGTTCAGAAAATATCATAAAAGAAAATATTGTTGCTATAATTACTATTGAAATCACAATTTTATAACAAGACATTAAAGAAAAAACATTAATCAAGCAATCTCTCCTTTGTTGAGAGGATCATATTTAAAAAGTATTCTCAACGTTATTCTATCAAAAAAATAGCTAAAAATTATCATTATTTTACTCTATAAAATATTTCCAAAAAAAGAGTGTAATGAATCTCGTACAATTATACTAGATTAATTTTATTCTAAAATCCTGTTATTGCTCTATGTCAATAGTATAGCGCAAAAGTAAAAGATAGACATTACCTTGAAATATTACTATACTCTATATTGCCAACTTATCTTTTTTTCCATTAATAAAATCATTTGTTCTGAATATGTGGCAAGACGTGAATGTTTGGTAAATAGGTCACGTATGATATATAATTTTATACTACTTATTATCCACTACTATAATTTTTCAAATAAAAAATATATGAAAATTTTTCAAATTTTTATACTTTAGGCTTTGTTAGCTTACATTACTTTTTCTTCAACTAAATTCTTAGCGTGAGCCTTTAACAGTTTTTGTAAAACTTCAGCAGCAAAATAACCTTTGACACTTTCTTTCAGGTCTAAAGCGGATATTCCTTCAGCTAAAGCAGTGAATTTTGGATGCTTTGCTTTGAAGTCTGCTACCTTTGCTTGAATCTGTTCGTCTGTCATCATTTCTTCTAATGATGAACCAGTTTGATTGCCCACTTTTTCTTCAACTATATTCTTAACATGGAATTTTAGCATTTTTTGTATACCTCCAGCTGCCATGTATGCTTTGACAGTTTCTTTCAAGTCTAGGTTGGGTATTTCCTCAACTATGGCAGCAAATTTTGGATGCTTTGTCTTGAATTCCGTTATTTTTGTCTTGATCTCCTCTTCTGTCACTGTGTAGTCCATAGAGTCAGCTTGTGCAATTGCATTTCTAGGGACAGATGTAAGTACAGCTGCACTCACTAACATGATTCCTATAGTTATGAAGATTGATACATTTTTCATGGTAGAAATACAATAAATATTGTACAATAAAAAACTAATCAATATTCTCTATATAGAGAAATATATTCATTTCATGAAAAACTAACATCATTTTTCTCTTCGATTCTCTTTATTGCTTTTATTTTTAGTTATCAAATCTTTAAGAATATCAGTCATATTATCCTTTAATATCTCATATTGATCCTGGGTTATCTTTCCCCGAATAAATTCATGTTTTGTAATTCTAATATTTTTCATCATATTTTTAATAGAATTATCAAGATCCTCGGAATCTTGTTCTTTAAGAATATTTTTTAGAAAGGTATTTGCATTTCGTTTTTGGATATACTCCTTAGTAAGCCTAGTAATAGACGGAATAAAAAAGCTGAATACAGCTCCAATAAATACTGCAATATATTGAGATGGAATTTCACTGAAATTTATTAAGGGAATCTTTCCCTGAACTTTAAAATTCAGGTAAACTATCTTGTTATATATGTGTTCATACGTTAGTGAATTATTAAAATCTGAGTTGGTAAAATCGTTTTCTCTGATAACACTATATGATAGATTCAAAGGAATAACAATATTTTTTTGTATATCATTAGTATTGACGATAATGTCCAGGGGAAGTGCTCCCTTTCCATCCAACATATTAAAGTGATTTCCTTGACTGAATTTAATTAACACATGATTATCAGAGAGACTTTTATTCAGCATTTCCGCCTTCACATTTAAATTATATAAACCAGTATTATTAAATCCAAGAACTATCGAGTTCTGACCCTTAGCAATATCTATTGTTTTATCGTTTACAATCAAATCTGGATGTGGAATATGTATTTTTCCAAAGATATTGGAGAATTTGTATTCTTCTGATTTTCTTCCAGCCTCAATTAATAAGGCATAATTTAAAGGATAATTTATTTGACCAAGATCCAAAGTAATCTTCAATCCGTCTGGGATGATTGATATATATTTTTCATTGACTTCAGAGGAAAAGAATAATGGCTGAAACTCGTAGTCTAGAAGTTCATATCCCTTTATTACCCAGTCAAGTTTTCCAAATATATCTTTAGAATTCGAAGTTCTTGTTATTATTTCTTCTATCTCTTCTCCCTCGAGAATCTCTGGAAAAAAATCTGGATGTTTGTGTAGGTACATTTGGTCAAGATGCATGTTAGAATAGGAGATTTACAGCAAAATCCATTTTGTTAACTTAACAGGCTCACATATATACATAAGTGCATACTATTTCAATCTGATATACATGAATGTAAATTCTAAGTGTATTCATATTTGGAGTATTATTTCTCCTTACTTTAAGTCTGGCAGTTATACCCTCGTTTAAGACATTCAATTTCAGTTATGCGCAAATGACAGAAGGAAAGGATACACCTCCTAATATTATATTATTTATTGGTGACGATTTTGGTTACTCGGATATAGATGCATTTGGTGGCGAGATATCAACATCAAATCTGGATAACTTAGCAAAGAACGGAAAAATTTTAACAAATTACCATACAGTTCCTGTGTGTTCTCCGGCGAGAGTCGCATTGCTAACTGGTGTAGACCACAATATAGGCGGAGCAGGATCGATGTATGAATTGATTGCTGAGAACCAGATAGGAAAACCAGGTTATTAAACTTGGATAAACGATAAAGTTGTTACTGTTGCTCAACTACTACGTGATTCTGGCTATCACACATATTTGTCAGGGAAATCGCATCTTTCCGGCAATCACTTTCAAAATGCAACTTGGCCATATGATAAAGGATTTGAACAAAGTCTGACCTTGCTAAACGGTGGAGCTAATCACTTTAATGATTTTTCAGAGATTCCATTAGAGAAGATAACATTCGCAGAAAATGATCAAGGAATAGATGTAACAAGAACTATAGAATCACAAATAGTTTATGATTTAGCAGACACGGTTGCAAAATAATTCCGAGACCAGGCAATAAAACACTATATTCCAATGAACTCTATACTGACAAAATGATAGAATTCCTCAAGAATTCTACTTGCGGAAAACCACTCTTTGCTTACCTATCCTTCCAAGTTGCACATTCGCCATTTCAGTCACCACAAGAGTCAGTGACCAAGTACGAGAAGATAAAACAGCGTTGGATGGGACACAATAAGGGAAGATAGATTTAAAAAGCAGCAGGATCTAGGATTTTGGAACATAGATATGAAATTACCTGACAGAATCCTGCCAAACCAGCCCTGGGAAGAGCTCACACAAGAACAGAAAGACTATGCATCCAGAATATTAGCCGTACGAGCTGCAATGATAGAAAATTAGTTCTGAAACTCCTGTATCTTAACATGGCAGGTCGGTTCTGCTAACACCAAGATATCCAACTTGTATAGACTCCGCTGCTCCTATAAAAAACAATCTGCATTTCATTTTCTCTTTTTTTAGGATTATGAGTATACATATTGCTAAAATAAATAATAAACATAGAATACATTCTATTACCAAGAGGAACAAAATCAACTTTTAATGATCATTTTGTTAGTATCTTGAAATAAAGTAATTCGATGGTTTTTAAAGCTATTATAAAGAGAAGTCAATAGTAGATCTTATATAACAAACTCTCTAAGGTTTACGATTTAAGATATCAATGGTATTTTCACATTTGTACATATATTTCATAGAGTAGAAATCAATGGTATTTACAGGGATTTTGTATCACAAGCATATGAGAAATTAGTATTTGATTTTGTTGTTCTTGCAATCAGATGTTAAATACATTTGGAAACAAATTTAGCAAGAAACAGCAAAAAACAATATCAAATAATCTATAAAAGGATCAGCTAACCTGTATATCCATCCAACAAACGAAACCTTATTGTAGTAACATTGGTGAGTAAAAAAGGTTGGTAAGTCGAATAAAAAATAGATATAACTAAAGGAAATTTCCCTGTATTCAACAAAGCATACTAATGATGTAGTTATTGTAGATTGCCTCAATTAAATAGTATTATGAATTCATATGACATAGAAATAATAAACAATCATCCGGATACATAAAGATTGGTGATAATAAAACATCTATTCCATCCTAGAAGACCAAGTACCAATCATTGTAAACTTTCCCATCAATTAGTCTCATAATATCATACAATGTTGTATCATACCGATAGATAAAATATCAAATATGACACAGCAGTTATATTTGTATAAAGTAATACGTTCAACGGAGACTTTTACATATATGAGCAAGCAATCAACTACTATTGATAAAGTTTGAAACCATCGAAAATATATACAAGTATTTAATTTGTAACGATATGAAGCCAGACATCAATATAGAATCTACTTTAGTAGTATTGATAGTTCTCACTCTTTCCGTAACTATAGTACAGTTTGAATATGCAAATACACAAACTATTAGTTCAAGTGATCATAAAGAGCTTATAAAAGAATTTAAAACAGGAAAGGACAATATTCAAAAAGACATTCAGGTTTATTTCAATCAATTAATTAATGAAGTTAAATCACAACTAAATTTTAGTTCGGTCGATTCACATCTTTCATTGGCATCTCAACATCTTGTAAATGGAAGAATATCTGAAGGATTATCTGAATTGGAAACTGCAAATCAAGAATGGAAGAATTCCAGTATAACAATTATTAAAACAGGAAATGAATTTGTTTCTTTTGCTAAAAGTAATTCGACATCTATGAGTGATAGTACAAGCGAGATTTTAGATCATTTCGGAAATATTTTAGTAAACTTGGGAAAGAAAATTGAAAATTTGAGAATTGAACTTTCTAATTGAATTACATCTAATTATATACAGTGAGATTATTATTTTAATAGTTTGAAAATATGTTAATCAGAATTGTCTTTACATCTTAATATGAGAAGATACACATGTTGAATCTATATGAAAAAGAAATTGAAATAATAGATGTAAATTATAGTTATAAATTTATTAGTGAAAGAGAATCCAAATCAACATCTAAAATTATTGTAAATGTAAGTCCGAATGTAGACAGATATAATTATAGTATTAACAATATGATGTTTGGTATTAAAGTTACTGAGGATGAAGCTGGTAAATTGATCATAATTGATAATTAAAAACCTAAAAGAATTTTTTAGATCTTTTGTATCAACCTATGGAAAACATATCGCATACACAGATGGAGGTACATGGTATGATGAAGCATCTGAAATAATTGGATTAAAACATTATTTGCATTCGTCGGTGGAGAAAAGTTTGATGGAAAGAGTCAACCAGTATTTCAAAGATATAATAGAATTGAAAGTTTTGACGATTACTATCCATGTATGCAGAAAGAAGAGTGTAATCTATTTCATGTACATAACTGGATACGATTCTTTGTATCCATGTATAATGATACAATAACAAATAATAATTATGATTATGAGTTAGAGGAGGTGAATATTATCTTAAATTAAGAGCCGCTAACTCTATTTGACCTAATGAAAACATGGCAGATATCTGTTAATTTCTTGTAAAATTATTGCTATTCTTTTTCTATGACATGTATTGAGCTTTTTCATTAGTTCCTATGTAAGATAACAATAAATTTTGGATTTCTATTTTTTCGTCTTCCTATATTCTTGCATATAGATTGAAACATTTTAGTGTATAAAAACTTTAGATTGGGGTCTATCTGTTTATTTTACTCTAAAAGCACTTTCTTTTATGACTAAAAGCTTGAAAACTCCGAGAGTAACAAACATACTTTTTCTGGTACGTAAGTGATCGGTCATCAAAAGATTATTTGGTGAATATATTAGATCTAGATTATTGAAAACACAGAGAAGAGAAATAATGTTTAGATCTATTGCATACAAAGTTCATATAATGATAAATGTTATTGTTACAAGATAGTTTCTAGGGACCAAAATATTATCTATTTCGATTATTATCGTAGATTATGGAAGATATGATTGGAATGCTTTGCACAATTTTTTGGAATAGATCCCAAGATCGCTGGTTTAGGGGTCAATGGTGCAACCAAAATCTTTCTTCAAAAATCTCCTCCCAAGTCTGCTTCTGGTCTTCTATCTGCTTTACCGAAAAATATTACTGACCAATTTGATGACAATGATAAACAAAGATTTAAAACAACGCAAGATAATGTAAATCGTTATGATTTGGTAAAGGAGTTGTCAGAAATAACAGGTATAAAAGATATCGACAATTAGATAATTTTGCTGATACTATTTTGGAGAGTATAAAGCAAAATACCTGGATTGATTTAAGTGATGGTCTTGACAAAGAAGAATTGTTACAAGGATTAAAAGATTTATCAAGACAGCAACAATCTCGTCAATTTTAATTCTTAATAATCTCTTTTTTTATAAAAGTTCTTTAAGTATGTGTATAGTATATCACTATATTATTTATGGATAACAAATATAACATATTTAATGATATTTTACCAATATTGTTAAATAACTAATTTGTCTTCAATAAAGATTAAAATGGGCTTTTATGCGCATATCAATACTTATTAATACTAAATAATAATCTAGTTTGTGAATAACAATAACCAGGCCAAGAATATATCAAATAATGTTAGTGGTAAATCAAGGTCCAATCTGAGACATAAATATTTAGTAGAAATTGTTGGTACATTTATTTTAGTTTATGCCATTGCGTCTGCTGCTACTGTTTATTCAGACAGTGGACAATTAGGAGTAATTGGAATAGGATTAGTACATGCATTAGTACTAACAGCAATCATATACGCTATTGGTTATCGTTCTGGTGCTCAGGTTAATCCTGCTGTTACAATCGGTTTATTAGTAGCAAGAAAAATTGGAGGAAAAGAGGCAGCATTATACATAATATGTCAGTTAATTGGAGCCGTATTAGGTGCTGCTGTTGTATATGCAATGTTTGGTTCTGCAATGGCAGCAAGTGTAACTTTACCATCAGAGAATAATGTAATGAGAGCTTTTATTCTAGAAACAGTAATGACATTTACTTTAGTATATGTAGTTTTAGCTACTACTACTGCTAAAAATTTCAAAATTGCACCATTGGCAGGAGTTGCAATAGGCTTTACACTTGGATTTAATGTAATATTTGGTGGATCTATAACCGGTGGTTCTCTTAATCCTGCTAGATCATTTGGTCCTGCTTTGATGACTGGAAATTTTGATTTTAACTGGCTTTATTGGGTTGCTCCAATCATGGGAGGCATAATAGCAGCAGGCATATATAAAACACTACATAGAGACTCAGATCTTGCTTTAGAATAGCAAAGTAACAAAATCAATTATTTTTAATAGATCATCACCTGGTAAATAACATGGTTTCTGCCTGCAATGACTATGCGAACTAGACACAAATAATAGAACCAGATTTTAGTCCAGAAACTTAGATGAAACTTCTATAAAGGTCTAGACAAGAACAATTAAGAAAATACCATTTTTTAGTTTTTATTCTTAATTTCAATTACTTTTGTTTTCATTTTCATATTTAATGGTTAGAACATAAAAAAAGTATCCTTCATTACCACGTAAAAAGTCATGTAAATATATATTATATATAGATAATATAGAAAATAGATATCGTTATAGGTAAAATATATATTACTTTTTCCTTGATGGTTATTTAAATGAAAAAATTCAGGACGTCATATTTTGTATCTATTTTAACGGCATTTGTGGTTTCATTAGGTTACATGATGCCAGGTACTGTTCTTGCACAGAATGATAATCGTCCAAACATATTGGTAATAATGGGAGATGATTTTGGTTTTTCTGATATAGGTATATTTGGAAGTGAGATTTCTACGCCTAATTTAGATCAATTGGGAAAGGAAGGAAAAATCTTGACCAATTATTATACACATCCAGTATGTTCTCCAGCAAGAAGTACTTTTCTTACTGGCGTTGATAATCATATAGCTGGCATCGGTACTATGTTTGAAAACATTGCTCCCAATCAGGTGAATAAAACAGGCTACGAAACTTATATTACTGATAGAGTTGTCACGGTTGCAGAGCTACTACGGGATGCGGGTTATGATACACTTCTTTCAGGTAAATGGCATCTTTCAGGAAAGGGGTATCATAATGGTACTGGACCAGCAGACAGAGGATTTGATCAGAGCTTTACGTTACTTGAATCTGGAGCCAATCATTTCACGTATGGACCATACTATCCTGGCGGTGTTACTACTTTCATAGATAATGACAAAATAGTTGAAAAACCAAATGGTACTCAGTTTTCAAATGAATTTTACACAGATAAAATGATCGATTTTATCAAGAAATCAAAAGAGAACAATAAACCGTTTTTCGGATATCTTGCATTTCAGGTAGCACATACACCATTCCAGGCTCCACAGGAAAACATAAAGAAATATGAGGGAGTTTACGATGGTGGATGGGATAAAATAAGAGAACAAAGGTTTGAAAAGCAAAAAGAACTAGGAATATGGCCTACAGATATGACATTACCAAAAAGCTATCCAACTTTTCCAGATTGGAATGCATTGCCTATGGATGAACAAAAACAAAGATCACAGATATTTGCAGCACATGCAGGCATGATAGAGGACATGGACTATAATATAGGCAGGGTAATTCAATTCCTCAAAGATACAGGTCAATATGAAAATACTTTCATCATGTTTACTTCAGACAACGGTGGTAGTGAGCCATCTGATTCTCCTGTGGTAGTTGGAACCTTAGAGGGTGCAAATGATAAGGAATTAGAGGAATTTAAAGCAGGAGGGTTCAGCGAAACCTTTGATGCCATAGGCGGCAAAGACTCCTATTGGGGATATGGCTGGCAGGGAGCCGTTATGTCAAATACTCCATATTCTGGAGTTAAATCAACTAAGTTCAATGGAGGAATAAAACCAGCATTTGTAATAAAGGAACCACATGCAACAAATACACCTGAACTTGATATTGTAAAGGAATTTGTTCATGTCAGCGATATGACTCCTACATTTCTAGAATATGCAAATACTATACATCCTGGTTCAGAGTATAAAGGAAAACAAGTCAGTCCAATGATGGGAAAATCCATAAAACCACTCTTAGAAGGTACGGTTGAACAGGTACATAGGGATGATGAAACAATATCCTCAGAGATGTTTGGTAACCGTGCCGTATTCATGGGAGACTGGAAGGCACGTAATAATATATTTCCAATAGGAGATGGACAATGGAAGCTATTTAACATAAAACAAGATATTCGTGAAGCAACAGATTTGTCAAAAGAACATCCCGATATACTTGAAAAGATGGTTTCTGCCTATGACAACTATGCAAAGGAAGTTGGAATTATACCACCAAAATATAGTGAACAACAAAAGCAAGGAGTAATGGAAATGTTAGCGGCGACCAACCAAACAGAATTTACAGGGTTCCCAATGGAGAAGTTATTAGCAGGCTACCCAGCGGAACCGTGAAACTAGAAAGCAGGAACAAATTAAAATGGTTCTGGAAACGATATATTGAAAGTAGCTCTGGCATGGATTTTTTTGATTGTAACGAGCGAATTGATACAGTGCTGGATTTCAATTCGAAAGAAAATACTATAAATTTAAATTGTGAAAATATATAGATCGAGTTCTTTGATCGATATTTGATAGATTAGAAAAAAATGGAAAAAGTTGTAAAAATATTAATACCCTTCTTTATTGATTTTAACATTAAATTATAAAGTTATTTATTCAAATCTTTTAAGTTATTCGAGATTAAATCTATAACTCATTCACAAAAAAAGAATATGTAAAAGATACAATTCATATGAATAACTGTGAATGGAGAGGTAATATGTTGGATATGGATGAAAAAGTTCATGGGTTTGAAAAATAGAATTAAGATGGATATTGTAATTTATTTCAGTTTATTCATCATAATACAAGAAAGCAGGGATTTACGGAAATTCATTGCTATCAGGTGCGAACCATTCAGAAAATAGAGGAATCAGTTCTTATGAATATACAGAAAAATTTGACTCTTCTTCGTACCCTAAATTTGATAGATAAAAAAATTTCTAAAAATATTAATAATTTTGGTATGTATTCATATCAGGAGAAAATGAATCATCAATATAATTTAAATATAATTTTATTAGTAATGATTAGCATTAGTGGTATATTTTTAGCTTTTCCTCTATTCGAAAATATATATACAAAAGATGATTCTGACGATTCTACCAAACAGAAAGATATTGATAAAAATGAATCAGAAAACAACAATATAATTCCTAATCAATATATTATATATCTCAATGATAATAAACAAGGTAGCAATACTATTGACCCAATTGAATTTTTTAATTCTGAATTGAAAGATACTGGAACAGAACTATTACATGTGTACGATAATGTTGCAAAAGGATTTGCAATAAAAGTTCCTAACGAAAAAGTTCTAGAAAAACTGAAAGATAATCCATCTGTGAAATATATAGGACAAGATAAAAGAACAGAAGCTTTTACAAATTCAGACAGCGATGAACAGAAAATAACAATAAAAGTAAATTAATGACAATATATTACTATCTAATATATTGATAATATCACTTGGTATGTGTTATACGGATCTTCGAACAGACACTATTAAAAGCTATATTAACGGTTGAGGTTATTGATTTTAATAATTAGTATGTACAACCCTATTCCGTCAAATTTTTTGTATTATTTTTTCTTAATTCTCTTTTCTCTTTATAACATTTTTCTTTTTGTTGTTTCCTGCATTCAATCTTATATTTTGAGCTGATTGACTTTTATTTGTTATATTTGCAGAAAAGCAAATAAACAACATATTGCGCAGAAAAAATTTCTATAACCTTTTTTGTATTTGTACCTGCTTGACCTCTAATATAATACAGTGGAAATAAATAACCTGGACCTATGAGTAAATAAAACTCTCTAGATTGGATTTATATGCTCACAATCTATCTACCTAAGATTTCCTTCACTTTCATATTCAAATTTTAAATATCCTTAACAGTTTTATACTTCTCTAGGTCTTCCGACAGACATTCAAGATAAGTTTCAAGGTCTATCGGTACCGGAAGAAGAATGAAATATATTTAAAAACGAACTTCTTGTTGGACCCATTTATACATTTAAAAAATAAATATGCTCACGTCTTTCGAGAAAAAGATTCAATCTGAATATTAGACACTATCTGTTAGGAGATGTCAACCAAGATGTGCTACGCGGCCCAGCTTTTTTTAATATGTGAGAAAACGGACATATCAGCCTACAACAAAAAACTTAAGACTAACTATAAAACTCATATATTAAAGCATGGGCCAAGATCCCAACTCAATCAAGGTTTTCATTAGTTATTCTCATGAGGATAGTGAAAAAGCCAAACGTCTTTATTCAAAATTAAAGGAGTGGAACGTAGATCCTTGGTTTGATCAGGAATCGCTTAGAGCAGGTGAGAAATGGGAGGTAAAGATAAAGGAAGCAATCAAAAATAGTCAGTATTTTATACCAGTATTATCCAAAAATTCGACAGAGGAAACAGGATACGTATTAAAAGAGTTAAATGATGCCATAAAAATTCTTAAAGAACTTCCGGACTCTAAGATCTATATAATACCTATACGTGTCGATGATTGCCAAGTACTAGAATCAACAGTTGAAGAACTTCAAAAAATTCAAGAACTTCATATTGTTGACCTCTTTCCAGATGAAGAATGGAATAAAGGGTTTCAGAAAATATTGGATGCAATGGGAATTGAAGATAAACCAGATAAATTAGGTAAGGAATACTGGGAAAGTTTACTGACTGATATCGATAAAAAAGAATGTATTCCAGTCATAGGGGATGGATCGCTGGAATCCTATGATCGACAGGACGATGAAGCCTTTCTCACAACTAAAGAAATCGCCTTGGAATTGGCAGAAAAAAATGACTACCCTTTGGATGATCCCTCTCAGTTATCGAAGGTTACTCAATATTTAGCAATACGTGAAAATAATGAAATGTATCCAAAAAATGTAGTTAGTAATATGCTCGGTCGTTTAAAACCTCCCGATTTTGCAAATAAATATAGAAGATCTCTTCATGCAGTCCTTACCAAGTTAAATTTGCCAATATACATTACTACCACTTACGATCTCTTCATGGAAGAAGCCTTGAAGAGTGATGGAAAGGAGCCTCACAGTGAGTGTTGTCGCTGGAATGATGACTTGCGTAAGTTGACAACATATGGAGGTTTTCCTTCCGTGTTTGATAAAAAATCAGGATATAAGATACCTACAGAAAAGGATCCACTAGTATATCATCTTCATGGGTCCATCGAGTATCCTAATTCCATGGTTTTGACCGAACGAGATTATTTCGATTTTGTTATTAATATGAATAAAATAGAAGATGAAAAAGTAATGCTACCATCGGTTCTTAGAACTAAAATAACACAATCTACACTATTATTTCTTGGATATCGCTTAGATGATATAGATTTTCGTTCAATATTTCAAGGAGCACTCAGCTTTTATGCAAGTACACGTGGTATGAAAAATAATTTTGTAATAATACAGCTTCCAGATATCGATGATTACGGTAAAAGAAAAAAGGTAATACAGTATTTAAGAGACAAATCTAAAAATATGTTTCATTTAATTGTTTACTGGGGAAGTATTGATGAATTTGTAGAAGAATTATTGAAAAATTGGGAAAAATTTAAAAATGGATAGCTCTGGAGAATCATCCCAATCTTCCAATGGAGAGAACAAAAATTATTATGAACCTTACATAGGACCCCGCGCTTTCGGTAGAACTGAGGATGATGAGGAACGATTCTTTGGAAGAGACGAGGAAACTCAAGAGATTGTTGCTCTTATTTCTTCTCATAAGCTCGTTTTGATTTATGCCCAATCAGGGGCAGGAAAGACATCCATAATGAATGCTGAGGTTATTCCAACTTTAGAAAGATATGGATTTATGGTTCTTCCAGTGACCAGAGTGAGAGTTTCTTCCGATATTGTTTATGACCAGTCATCATATGATAATTCGATATATAAGACACAAATATCAAATGTTTATATTTTTAATGCTCTTACAAGTCTCAAATCAGATACAGACCCGCAATTATTCAAGAATAAAACATTATCTGAATTTTTAAAAGAATATTTCCCTTCTAACAAAGAAAAGAATGGAAAGAACCGTCCACAAGTATTAATATTTGACCAGCTCGAAGAAATTTTTAGCATTTTTCCAAAGAATTGGAAAGAGCAAAGAGAAGATTTCTTTAACCAAGTAACAAATGCCTTGAATGATATTATTCCACTTCAAGTTGTATTTATTATTAGAGAAGACTATTTAGCTCAATTAGATACTTATAGGGATCTCCTTCCTGAAAAATTGAGACCACGTTTTAGACTCGAACGACTGAATCAAGATTCGGCTTTATCAGCAGTTCAAGGTCCATTAAAAAAAATTCCAAAAGATTTCATGAAAGAAAAAAAAGAGGATGTGGAAAGAGAAATAAAAAGATTAATCAAAGAGTTGATGAAAATTCAAGTTGAAGATTCACTAGGTAGGACACATCAGGTAGAAGGTGAATTTATAGAACCAATACAGCTACAGGTTGTTTTTAGGAGATGGTGGAAAAACAAACAAAGCCTTCATGACAAAAATAACGAAGACAAAATGGTTGATATATTTGAAGTAGATAAAGCGTTGGAAGATTTCTATGATGAAGCCATTCATCAATGTCTTCAAACTGGAACATCTGAGGATGAAATTAGAAAATGGTGTGAAGAAAAATTAATTACTTCTAGTGGAACTCGTAGTATTGTTCATCGAGGTTTACAGGATACTGAAGACTTGAAAAATAACGTCATCGAAATTCTTGAAAATAAATATTATTTGATTAGGGGAGAATGGCGTGCTGGAGCAAAATGGTATGAACTTGCACATGATCGATTAATTAATCCAATAAAATCATCAAATCAGAGATGGAGAAGAGAGCAGGAATTAAAAAAGAGATCCACGATTAAAAAAGTTGCTATACCATCAATAATAACAGCTGTTATGATAGGCATAGCTCTTTCTATGTATTTTGCACCTATTCAGTATGATATAAATTCCTTTGAGGATATTAAGTTGAGTGAAACTCCATACATACTGGCTGTGAATTCAGGTACTGGAGCTGTATATGCTTCTAATGCTCCTGATACTAACATAACTGTGATAGATGGAGAAAGTGACAAAGTTACTAAATATATTCAGGTAAAATATAAACCGTTCGACATAGAAGTTGATCCGAAGAGGGATACATTATATGTGACACATCCAGAGAGCGATAAAATATCTGTTATAGATTTGAAAAAAGACCAGGACAATTTTAAATACCTAGACTCCAAGGGACGTCCTTCTTTTATGGGGTTAGATTCTAATAATTCCCTATTATACGTAACTAACTTTGCAGGTAGCACTGTGTCTGTTATTAATTTAACTACAAACAATGTGCAGGATACTGTGAAGGTGGGAAGAAATCCTATGGGCATAGACATAGATTCCGGGACGGCATATGTAACTAATTCTAGGGATAACACTGTGTCTGTTATAGATTTAACTACAAACAATGTGCAGGATACTGTGAAGGTGGGAAGAAATCCTACAGATATAGAGATAGATTCGGGTAAGGCATATGTAACTAATTGGATAGACAATACTGTGTCTGTTATAGATTTAACTATAAATAAGGTTCAACATACTGTGAATGTGGGAAGAAATCCTACAGATATAGAGATCAATCCTTCTTCTAGTAAGGTATTTGTAGCTCATTCTGGAGACACAATCGTGTCTGTTATAGATCCACAATTAGATATCGTAGTGGGAACATTGAAAGTAGGCGAAGGAAAGCGACCCATTGCATTAGGAATAAATTCAGTTCAAAATATATTATATGTAGCTCGTCATAACGATAACTTCATAAGAGCTATAGACATGAAGGACCATCCGTCAACAGAAGTTTTGTCCAATATCCCAGTAGCCACTCACCCTTCTGGAATAGCAATTGCGACATCTCAAGATAATAAAACCAAAACGGTATACGTAACTAACAAAGGCTCCAATAGTGTAAGTATCATAGATGGAATTACAAACATGGTTAAAAAAGTTCTTCAGGTTGGACAAGAGCCCAGCGATATAGATATTAATTCTAACACTAAAAAATTATATGTGTCTAATTCACTTTCAAACAGTATATCTGTTATAGACATAGGCAAGGAAGAAGTTGAGTATACGATAGATTCCATCGGTAAAAGCCCAATCAAACTAGCAGTTGACGATAATAAAGATTTAATATATGTGATTAACAACGGCTCTAACAACGTATCTGTTATAAATGGAACTACAAGAGAAGTTATAGGAGATATAAAAGTGAAAGATATGCCTACAGATATTGTTGTCGATTCCAATAATCATCTAGTATATGTAACTAATTCTGATAATTCTTCTTCTTCTGTATCTGTTATAAATGGAACTACAAGAGAAGTTATCGGAGACATACCTATGAATCCTAATAATACAAAATCTGTTGGAGATAAACCTACAGATATTCTTGTTGATTCAAAGGACAAGCGAGCATATATAGTTACGCAGGATGGTAAAATCGTCAAGCTAGAAACGCAAAAAATTACAGATAAGAATAGCCAGTTTAACTATAATATAACGGATTATGTTACAATTGTTGCCGATAATTTTGGTAAACTTCCTGGTTTGGATTTAAATTCGGAAATCGCTTTAAATTCAGAATCTGATGAAATTTATATCACTAGTATGGAAAAGAATGTTATGTACATTCTTCATACGAAGTAATAACTAGTGCAAGGTTTAAAGAGTGAAAGATCAAGTGTATATTGGGCACCGTAGATATAAAATATCTAATAATATACTGCATATATAAAAAAGTAAATATGTAAACATATTAACAAAATTTTCACTTTGATTTATAGGTTGTCAATAAATAAATAAATTCATTATGTAAAGTGTCTATAATGATCATGACATAGTCTTCTATCCTAAATTTGGCAGTTAGCGAGTAAGCATTTAACTGTAGTAGACACAGATAGATCCTTTTTTTCATACCTTGTAAATAATTTCCTGAACCTATTATGCCATGAATTCGTTCTCTCCACGTGTCATCTTCTTGTAGGACGTCTGTTATTATTGAGTTTTTTTTCTTCTCTTATGCGTTGTATATGTAAATATATTCTCATTTGACAATTGTTCTGTTTTTTGAATCGTGTGTTTTATAAAGAGACATGGTTGCTTTTTCATCTTCCTGTTTGTATATTTCGTTGTTGATTTTGAAAAAGGTCTTTTGATAACTATGATGTGAAATTGCAGCAGTAATGTCATGAGAATTTGGAGATGTTACAACAGTAGAACGTGTGATACCTTGCTTACGTGTTAAAATATGTCTTTACGTTTTAAACCTTCTTCTATCAACAGGATCATGTCAGGTAATCGCCTTTCAAATGTCATTTTACTGATATCTTTCAAGAGACTGCCATTTCCAAGTTATTCACTGTTTATTAAGAATACCAAGTTGACTCTCTTGCCGAAATCTTCCGGACATGTTGAACCAGAACCATATCCTTCCGGTACCATATATTTTTCATCAACATCCAGTCCTCAGGAGAATTATGATACCATCAATTAGTTTTCCCTACGGTAGATTAGGACGGCCTGTGGTGTTATCCGCTTTCTCATCCGGTGCAACATTTTTAATCTCATTTCAAAGATCATCTGCACTACGTGTGCTGGTTCTAAAGAACTTTTTATTCTTAAACAAACATTACCAGATACAACAAGAAACCAACAAGCCACTTCGTATCTCTTTTTGGGTAGGCTCCAAGTATTTTGATATGTACGATTGATACAGTAGAGAATTAATACAGTACATTATCCATAGCAGATTTGCAGATATCTTTAAAAATAAGAATGCAGAATAATATTCTAGACCCAAATATGGAAAAAAAATCCCTATTAGCAGTTTTAATTCCCATTATTGCGTTTAACGCTGTAATGGTTTCGCCAGTGTTTGCAATAGATGGACAAGACAATAATGTAAGTGAAATGCAGTACTATGGTGGTGGATATTGCTGCTCTATCATAGAGGAGCCAACGTATAATTTACATCCAATGATGATAGTTTCTAGCGTATTAGAAGGAAATACATAGTTACATTAATTCTAATACCGTTTCCAATATTATAAGTAGGAGAATTTTATTTCGTGCTTATATGTAAATTTTTTTTATGTCACGTTCAGATCAAGATAATCTAAATATTCATTTATAATAATACAGCACCTATCTAAAAATATTGATAAAGGAAGAATGCAATTTACTTGATATTTTCAAATAAAAATATAGAGGCATCTATACAAAGAGGTATATTTTTCGAAACTCATTAATTTGAAGATCGAATATATGGAAATTTTCGGGAAATTATCAGTGAGTGATTCTAACGAAACAAATTATTCACCTATGCTTTGAGATAACTATAAAGTATACAAGAATAAAAAAGGTTAGTTGCGCGAGAATTAAAACGTAGCTCCAATATCTATTTTTAAATTTTAAGAGAATAAATTTAAAAAAATGTTCAAGAGACCATAGTGTATTTGTGCAATGAAAAATAAGAATCACGGATACTTGTAAAATTACTATTTAACTATAGATTCAATCTCCTCTTATCTTCATAAGGTAAAATACTCATAGTAATTTTTCTTACTTTTGTTCGAGATTGTAGTTTTATATCTAAAAATAAATAATTTTTCGGCGCCGAAAAATTATTTATTATAATGTATAATTGAAATATAAAAAATTCCTTAAAAGTTATGTAAATCCATAGATTAACAATTAACTAACATTTACCTTTGTGGCAATCATGTCTGATGTATCTTTAGCTCGGTGTATATCTACAAAATTATCGCTTGGTAAGATGCACTCATCTCATAGAAATCGCAGATAAAGACGTCAAAAAAAACAGCTGGGTTAACCGAAATATTTGTGTCTTTTCTTAAAATATTTTGGAGTGCATTCCAAAAATTAATCTGCTGAAAATAATTGTAATAAATTAAAGATCCTGTATTTCATCGACAGGCATAGGTGATATCACTATTCTTCGATAGAAAGAGCTCTGCCCATGTCAATTCTCTTGAGTTTGCTATTTTTTGTATGATTTTTTTGTTCTTTTTTCATGTATTTATAGACAGATATTTACTCATACTAAGCTTCTCTTGCTACTGTCTGTCTATCTTTTTGGCAGGATGTAGTCTCTGTCTCTAAGAGGCTTGTCCTCAAAAGCTCATTTGTGACTAGGCTCAAGACCATAATAATATTAGTAATTAGTGGGAACATTATATTTGGATGTCTGGATTGATTTAATCTATCTTTTTCTGGATTGCTTCTTCTATTTTTTTTGTCCATGGTACAAGTTCATTCCTTTTTTCTCTTGCCTTTCTTATGGTACGTAAATTTCTCAAGGTAGTTTCACCTTCCCATCTTTCCCTTAAATGAGATAATGCTTTTGAAAGGAAATTAAAAGATGTCTCTTTATTTTTCGCAAGAATTGCCAGTTCTAATAGAGTGGCATAATCCCAGTAATCAGGCTTACCCTTTGTAATTTTTCGTTCGACAGAATATTTAACCACAGGAATGAGATCCATTATTTTTGGATCTGGATTCTTTTTTATCTCCATCAAAGTAACAGCGTTAATCCCGGGATATGTGTCCCTCCAATCACTTTCAAATCCTTTTAGATATGCATCAATAGCTTGATCTAGATATGCATCTGATAAGTAATAGGATTCATTATTGTCTTTGTCATTTCCTTTTTGTCTTTCTTCCTTGTTGTATTCTTTTTCCCATCTATCTTTATAGACACGACCCAAAATACCATAGGTTTCACTACTAGGTCCTTTTTTTTCTATAAGCGATAACAAAATCCTTTCTGCTTCCTCACTATGGCCTGCCCTATTAAGAGCAAAAGCATACTGCTCTTGAACAAGAGTAGTGGAATACAAAGGTTCCGGCATTAAAGTAACAAATTCAGCCATCTCCTCCCATTCTTCTTTTTTCTTTGCTAATGCTCTGTAAGAAAGAAAGATATCTATTATTACTCCGGCTTCTTGGTTCTTGATATCCTTTAATGATAAAACAAAATTTCTCAGATCAATAATATTCTTTTCTCTTCGTATTTGTGCTAACTGTTTCTTTAATTCCTCAGAATAATTTACTCTTTCTCGAAAAACATCAGTTTTTATGTGTTGAATATCTGGAAATCCTTCAACTAATTGAAATATGGGGCTATCTGTATTAGGATTTTGTGCTTCAATCAGTCTTCTTTTTAAAATCTCTTTTGACTTATTGTTTGCTTGTTGATCAGGTTTGCCTGAATAAGAATCAAGTTTATACGGGATAGCATGAAGAGGAGCTATATCAAATGGTAGTTGTTTTGTTCCTTCTGCAAACAACAAGACTGTACTATAGGGACGTACTGCATGTCTAACTCCCAATTCATAAAATACATTAGGATTAGCAGTGGTAAGATCTACAACAGCATATTCACATAAAATTAATCTTTCAAACATTGGTTTATGAATTACTCCACCTACTTTCTCTTCGTCTGCTCTAATTGGTTTTAGACCTGCCTCTTCAATAGCTGGAAAAATAAGGTTGTTATAAACAGAATCAAAATCTATCAAAAGCCCACCATTATCAGCCTTTTTACCAAACGGCATGAGAACAAAACATAGTGGGGAAGACACTATAGTCTATAACAATATGGATGATAAAAAGATATTTAATAAATAAAAACAATATTAAAAAGAGGTAATACGTGTTACAAGATAATAGTTTAAAAATCTATTAGTAGATACTGACAATTACTGAATTAAATTGTTAATAAAAGTAGAATTTATTTCTTTTATGTCTTTTAAATATAAAATGGAAAATTCTTGATAACTCTAATGTATAACAAGAAGATGCGATCAAAATTTTGGAAGGTACAATTAAGAGGCTTTTAATTGAATTTCCCAAATTTTTAAAGAATTTCACAAAAAAAATAAATACTTTAAAACAAGATAAATATGGATCTGAAAAAAATTTTTGTGTCATATAGCAGGGCTGATGGAGGTGATTTTGCGGATCATATCCAAGAACACTATGAAAAAGATGGGCATCAGGTTTTTATTGATTTTTACGATATAAAACCAGGAGAAGACTGGTCAGAGACTATAAGAAATTCAATAACTGAATCTGATTTTGTAGCTGTAATTGTAACTCGTTCAGCACTGAGAAGTACAGAAGTGGAAAAAGAAATTTTGGAAGCAAGAAAACAAAATAAGACTATAATCCCATGTAGATATAAAGGAATCTTGTGGACTGATTTAAAGTGGGATTTGAATAAATTGCAAGGTTTCCAATTTGATAATAAAAATTCTTTGATTAGACAACTCGATGACATAATTTTTAGTGAAAATAGATCTGCTATTCCAAGTTTACACGAAGAGAAGGAAGAAGAACTAGGAATTCGTAATCAGGAGTTTAGACGTAAAAAATTAATAAAAATGATATCTATAACAATTATTTCAATCATTGCAATTACAGGAGTTGTTATTGGAATCGTAGGTTTTACGCCTCAACCTTCACCCGGTACGATAGATAGTGGGACCAATGGGACCAATAACGAAGCAACAATTCAGCCTGATGTAGATACTTTATTTTCCTCTGCACTCTCATCTTATAAAATAGGGGAATATTCTGACGCTGTATCTTCTTTTGATAAGGTACTTCAAATAGAGCCAAACAATGTCACAGCTCTATTCTTGAAAGGCTCTTCACTATTTAAAGATGCAAAGTATCCTGACGCTGTATCTTCTTTTGATAAAGTAATTAACATCAATGCAAATAATACAGACGCCTTGTTATACAAAGGATTATCCCTTTACAATTTAGAAAAATACAATGATGCTATAGCTGAATTTAACAGAATACGTGCCGTAGAACCAACAAACACAGACGCCTTGCTATACAAAGGATTATCTCTTTATAATTTAGTGAGATACAATGAGGCTATAGCTGAATTTAACAGAGTACTTGCAGTAGAACCAACAAACACAGACGCCTTGCTATACAAAGGATTATCTCTTTACAATTTAGAGAGATACAATGAAGCAGTTGCATATTATAATAGAGTATTAGAAATAGATCCAAATAACATAAATGCAACAAAAGAAAAAGAGAAAATCCAACAAATCCAACAAAAAGAATCAATTATAAATAGCAGCAAAAAATAATTAAAAAAGCTTCTAACTCTTTTTCTTTACCCATTTTAATGATATTGTTTAGTCATATTAGATTAATATTGATAATTTTTAACTTTATTTTTATTTAGAGCTAGATTATTAAATGATATTCAACTTCATCAAGAAAATAATGCTCAAATATTACTGATGTTATTAAAAATATAAAAATCTAACCTGATATTTATACCATCTGTTGGAATGAAGTCCATCTCGAATAAGACTAACATCTAATAATTTTTTCTTATATCTAATCTTATATCTAAAATAGTATTTTCTATTGTTTTGCATTATTATTATTCATTATTTTATTAAAAACGCTTAATTCTTTTTCAGTTAATATGTCTGTTAAGTTAGCATTTATTTTCAGAGATTTCTCATAATATAACTTGGCCTCATCAGTTTTACCCAGGTTATATAGGATGAATGCCATAGTACTTTGGAAAATGTCGTTATTATCAGGATTAGATAAAGCTGCTTTTTCTATAACTGAAAGTGCTTCACCATATCTTTCCAATTCAGCTAAAGCAACGGCTTTCCCGTTTAGTGCACGAAGATCTGATGGCCATATAGATAGGACTTTATCATAGTACTGTAGAGCTTCATCATATCTTTGTAGATGATCCAAAACACTGGCTTTGTTATATGTTGCACTAACATCTAATGGCTCAATAGCTAAAATTTTATCATAGTTCTCTAATGCTTCATCATATCTTTTGAGATCTTTTAAAACAAGGGCTTTGCCCTTTAGTGCAAAAACATCCTGAAGATCTATAGCTAGGACTTTATCATAGTACTGTAGAGCTTCATCAAATTTTTGTAGACTTTGTAAAACAAGGGCTTTGCCCATTAGTACACTAATACGTGTTGGATCTACAGCTAGTGCTTTATGATAGTACTGTAGAGCTTCATCATATCTTTGTAGATCATCTAAAATACTGGCTTTGTTAGAAAGTGCATAAACATGTGTTGGATCTACAGCTAGGACTTTATCATAGTACTGTAGAGCTTCATCATATCTTTGTAGATTTTCTAAAACAACGGCTTTGCCATTTAGTACACTAATATGTGTTGGATCTATATCTAATGCTTTATCATAGTACTGTAGAGCTTCATCATATCTTTTTAAATGTTGTAAAGCACTGGCTTTGTTATACAATGCACTATCATATTTTGGATCAATAGCTAGTGCTTTATCGTAATACTCTAATGCTTCATCATATCTTTGCAGATCTTTTAAAACAACGGCTTTGCCATTTAGTACACTAGTATGTGTTGGATCTATATCTAATGCTTTATCATAGTACTGTAGAGCTTCATCATATTTTTTTAGCTCTTGTAAAACAACGGCTTTATTATACAATGTAGTAACACGTAATGGCTCAATAGCTAAAATTTTGTCATAGTACTCTATAGCTTCATCATATCTTTGCAAATTTTTTAAAGCAAGGGCTTTCCCATTTAGGATACTGATATCCAATAGATCTATGGCTAGGGCTTTATCATAGTACTCTACAGCTTCATCATATCTCTTTAAATCTGATAAAGCATTGGCTTTGCCGTTTAGTGCACTAACATCTGATGGTTCTATAGATAGCACTTTATCAAAGTACTCTACAGCTTCATCATATCTCTTTAAATCTTGTAAAAGAGTGGCTTTATCAATGAGTATCCTAACATCCAATGGTTCTATTGCAAGTACTTTATCATAGTACTGTAGAGCTTCATCATATCTTTGCAAATTTTTTAAAGCATATCCTTTATCATTTAGTGCACGAGCATTTGATGGTTCTATCGCTAAAATTTTGTCAAAGTACTCTATAGCCTCATCATATTTTTTTAGATCTAGTAAAACAGTGGCTTTGTTACCCAGTGCATTAAGATATTTTGGATCTATAGATAATATCTTATCAAAGTACTCTATAGCTTCGTCATTTCTTTGCAGATTTTTTAAAACAGTGGCTTTATCATTTAGGGCATTAACATTTGATGGCTCGATAGCTAAAATTTTGTCAAAGTACTCTATAGCCTCATCATATTTTTTTAGATCTAGTAAAACAGTGGCTTTGTTGCCTAATGCATAAATATGTAAAGGCTCTATTTTAAGTACTTTATCATAGTACTCTATAGCCTCATCATATCTTTGCAGGTTTTTTAAAACAAATCCTTTATCATTTAATGCATAAATATTTGAAGGCTCTATCGCTAAAATTTTATCATAGTTCTCTAAGGCTTCATCATATCTTTTCAGATCTAGTAAAACATGGGCTTTGTTACCCAGTGCATTAAGATGTTTTGGATCTATAGATAATATCTTATCATAGTTCTCTAAGGCTTCATCATATCTTTTCAAATCTTTTAAAGCAACGGCTTTATCATTTAGTGCATTAACATTTGAAGGCTCTATTTTAAGTACTTCGTCATAAAACTCTATAGCCTCATCATACCTTTGCAGATTTTTTAAAATATATCCTTTATCATTTAATGCATTAACATTTGTTGGTTCTATAGCAAGGATTTTATCATAGTTCTCTAAGGCTTCATCATATCTTTGTAAGAAACCGAAGATAATGGCTCTGTTATGTAATGCATAAATATGTGAAGGCTCTATCGCTAGGACTTTATCAAAGTACTCTATAGCCTCATCATATCTTTGCAGATTTTTTAAAATATATCCTTTATCATTTAGTGCATAAATATTTGAAGGCTCTATTGAAAGTACTTCGTCATAAAACTCTATAGCCTCATCATATTTTTGCTGTTCATTAAAAACCATTGCTTTGTTATATAGTGCAAGAACATATGTTGGCTCTATCGCTAGGACTTTATCAAAGTACTCTATAGCCTCATCATATTTTTTTAGCTCTTGTAAGACTAAACCTTTATTATTTAGTGCATAAATATGTGAAGGCTCTATTTTAAGTACTTTATCAAAGTACTCTATAGCCTCATCATATCTTTGCAGGTTTTTTAAAGCAAGACCTATGCCATTCAAGGCATTGATATATGTTGGCTCTATCGCTAGGACTTTACCATAGTACTCTATAGCTTCGATATATCTTTGTAGATTCTGTAAAATATTGGCTTTGTTATAAAGTGAATTAACATATGTTGGCTCTATCGCTAGGACTTTATCATAATACTCTATAGCTTCATCATATCTTTGTAGATTCTGTAAATAAATACCTTTATCATTTAGTGCATTAACATTTGAAGGATCCAGTACAAGTACTTTATCAATATACTCTATAGCTTCATCATATTTTTGTTGCTCATAAAATAGAAGCTTTGTGATGAAATGTGCCTATGTCTGTTAAATTTATTATTGATGATGCATTTTGAGATTCACCAAAAGTAGGAAGAAATAGGTAAAAAGATAACGAAAAAAAAAAAATAAAAATCATATTAAAAAAATAAAAATAATTGATTTTTGTTAATGATACAGTAGTGGATGGACCTGTTTTAAGAATAATCAAATACAATTACATTATAATTCTAACACTATAAAAATATTTAACAGTCATTCTGGTTTATTATTTTAAATTACTTTGGATTTGTATAAATATTTTGTAATCATTGATTTATATAGTAGAGATTATATTTTTTATGATCAGAAAAAAAATGATGAAGCAATACAATACTAGAACAAGGCTTTAGAAATAGATTCTAATTTCACTGATTCTATAAATGGAAAAACCTATACTTTAGCTAAAATGGGAAAATATAACAAAACATTTTCAGTTATAGAAAAAGTAGTCAATGATGAATATTTGTCAAGTACTATGGCTTTATTCTATATAATTTAGGGAAAATCGATGGTGCTAGATCGCAGTAAGACAAATCTCTAAAAATAAATGTGAATTTGACTACGATACGAACACCAAAAGATTTAACTGTATTTAATAAACTAATGAATAATGCAAAATAAGATTCAGTATCTTGACCTCATTTAATTTGAGGCACAAATTGTTAAGAAATCAACTAAATTGAATATGTATTGGAGACTATCTACAAATCATAGTATAAACAAAAGATTCAGAAATACAAAAGAGCTCATGAAGTAGGTTGTTTGCCTCTTCACATATCATCGTAATTTATAACATTGTTTATTTCTAAAATCTAGCATTTCAAAATTTAAGATGTAAAAAACATTCAATCTTATAACAAGCAAAGCATTTAATGTAATTCTAGAAAAGATATTTCGAAGTACAGGAAAGAATTCAAAAAGAAAATTCTGTGATGCAGAGAGAAATTTTTCATTTATTTTTATAAGTAAAAATGTTTCAGAATTAATCAGCAAGCATATTTTTTCTTTAGCACATTTTAAGTTAATCTTCTTGACTTTTCTACCTGTATTTTACTGTGAATATTTATTCTATGTTTTCAATTCTGACTAAAAGGAAAATAAAATTTCAGAAATTTAGGCACATATGTCTTAATATAACTTTATATTTAATAAGTTAACCAATATTACAGTGCTTAAAGGAAAATTACTAAATTTGGTATTTAATATATTTATTATTTTTAGTACCTTTATGTTAGTAAATACCATACCGTATGTATTAGGACAAGCAAGTACTGCAGACCATGAAACAATGCAGAAAATCCAAGAATTGGCAATTCGGATTCAACAAACGTTCGATCAATTACCACCAGAACAACAAGAAATAGCAATACCACTTTTACAAAAAATGATGCAAAATGTTTTTACGGAATCTTCTCCACAACAACAAGAATTGATCATTCAAAAGTTGAATCAAATATTCCCACCCCAATTTGTAGAAAAATTATTGCCACCTGGCTATAAGTAAAATACTTTACCAGTACCTGAGAACCCCATCGAAACTGCTCCTTGAGCTCCTTATATTATATTTCTTCTGATTTTGGTAGATCAGTAATTATGTAAGATTTTAATTTTCGTACAAAAAAAGCTTTAATATGTAATATAACCCCCAATATTAGAAACAATGAGTCGACAGGAAGGTTAATAATCATATGATCTAACTAACTAAAGACACAAAAAGTATTATCTATTTAAAAATTACTATACTTAATTACGTTTTTTTAATCTGTTTTTAGAAAATTAATTTCTATTCTTTTATTAAGGATTTATGCATATTAATAGATAAACAATCTCTAAGAATCTATTATCGAGTAACTAGTAATAGTATTTGCAAATAAATTTCTGTCTTAAAATATAATTAAATTGCCTATTAAAGTATCAACATAGATTTTTTGTTATGATATAACTAAAAACAAAAAATAATTGTCAGTATTGCAATGGTGCTTTATCAATGGATATATTTAAAGATTAGATATATCTAGAATGAGTTGATTTGTCCGAAAAACCAACAAACTATTATACAGCATTATGTTTTGTTGATATGCCATTTGGTAAAAAGATAGATCCCATCAGTGCTGTTGAGATTGATTTTGATCATATATATGAATCAGCTATCAAACCAGCAATAGAAGATGCAGGCTTAGAAGCGTTAAGAGGTGATGAAGAAAAAACTGGTGGTATTATTCATACTGCAATGTTTGCTCGGCTTATACTTGCAGAATTTGTTGTTGCAGATTTAACTCTGGCCAATGCAAATGTGTTTTATGAACTTGGGATTCGTCATGCAGCAAAGCCTTATACCACGGTATCAATTTATGCAAATTCCCATCAATTACCTTTTGACGTTACTATGATACGGTCTATTAACTACAAATTAGAGAATGGACGACTAAGTGATAATGAAATAGAGAAGCTAAGAAAAGAAATAGGAAAGAGACTCACGGAACCAATGCAAGGACAAGCAACAAAAGATAGTCCTTTATTTCAGCTAATTCCTCAATTTCCCGGAATCGACTTACCGAATGAAGTAACAGATGCCTTCAAGGATCGAATAAAACATGAAAAGAAATTCCAAGAAAAATTAGACAATGCAAAAAACAACAAGAATTCAAAAGAGCAAAAGCGTAATGCTCTTTTACAAATTCAACAAGATTTGGGAAATTTAAAAAGGGTTCAACGTAATGTGTTGGTAGATCTTATGTTTTCATTTCGTTCTGTAGAGTGTTTCGACGAAATGGCACAACTTTGTGAAGAATTTCCTGATAGTCTTAAGAATACCGATATAGTTCGCCAACAATGGGCTTTTGCATTAAACAGAAGTATAGACAACCAGCCAAGTAATAGACAAAAGGCTATTTCAATTCTTAAAGACCTGATAAAAGAACATGGTCCTGACCCAGAAACTTTTGGTATTATGGGGCGTGTGCACAAAGATCGATATAAGGAATACAAAGAAAAGAAAGACATTCGTGCATCTTCAGCCCTAGATGATGCAATAGACGCATATACAAAAGGATTCATGTCCGATCCTCGTAATTATTATCCTGGTATAAACGCTATAACATTACTTATGGAAAAAGGAGATGATGAATCATTTAAAAATGCCAAAGAATTAATTCCGTTGGTAAGTTTTGCAGTATCTCGTGTTGGAGGTATCAGTTCTAGTAATTATTGGGATGTAGCAACTATTCTTGAATTATCTTGCATTAACAATGACTGGACCATGGCAAAACGTGTACTTCCTAAAGTACTCGATTTGGGTAAAGAATCTTGGATGCTCAAGACTACTTCTGCCAATCTAAATATGCTAAAAAAAGCTACATCCAGCCAAGACCTAGATGAAATTATAAGATATTTGGACCAAATCTAAATAAAAAGAGAATTGAGAAAAGATATAGAAAATCTAGTGAAAACATTAAACCAAAAGAGTTTTGACTCAATTTCGGCTTTTCCATCCTTTTGGGGAAAAGGTAAGTATATGATCATTTATTACAATTTTGGCAAATATAATAGTGGGACACCACTAAAGAAAATAAATTTAACATTTTAATATCTTTTTACCAAATAGGAACAAATATTGTCTAATCGTTAAGACATATCGTTAATAAATGAATTATAAATATTTTCATGATGGATATGAGATAATAAAGCTAAAAAGTTCCTGACAATTGAATGTTGATTTCATATTTAGCAATTTAATTATGACGTCAATATAAAAAATTGTTTATTTATATTTTATAGTTTATGTAGAGATTTTTTGGTTTATATCTAAAAGAATGATCAATCTCCAGAATTCAACATATATGATAAATATGTGTATATATATAGGCGAAACTTAATTTGTGATTTTTAAAAATATGGAAATTTAAAGTAGCTATAAAAATTATAAAGATAGAAAAAAATAAATTTAAAAGAAAAACTAATTGTAGGTCACAATTCAAATTAACAAGAATCTGTCACCAAAGAAAAAATTGAAGAAAAAGTCTATATAAAAAGTTTTATAAAAATATGAAAGGAGTATCTAATAATAATCAATCTTTTAGGATTGTCATGTATCTATTATTGAAGATAGATAGTGTTTTTATAACATTTGTATGTATGCCATTTATAGAAGAAAATCATATTAACTATTTTAACCTCTATTCTTTTATTATAATATTGAAGATGTCTACCATAAATATTGATCATTACATTAAATCCAGATTAGAAGAGCAAATTAGTTGGTATGATCAAAAAGCAAATTATGATAAATTTAGATATCGAATATTTCAAATTATTGTTATAATAGCCAGTGCTCTAATCCCTCTCATTAATCTAACTTCTTCTGCTTTCACTTGGGCTCAACATGGTGCACTAATAACTTCTGCGATTTTAGGAAGTATCATCACCATAATAACTGCATTTGTAGCAATGGAAAAATATTATGAAACATGGATCCTATACCGAGCAACTGCAGAATCACTAAAACGAGAAAAATTTTTCTATGAAAATAATGCAAATTCATATCATAATCTAATAAAGGAAGAGAAAGATAGAATATTAGTTGAAAGAGTTGAATTATTACTTTCTTTAGAGAACTCAAAGTTCTTTGCATTACAACAGCAACAACCAGAGCAACAGCAACAACCAGAGCAACAGCAACAACCAGAGCAACAGCAACAACCAGAGCAACAGCAACAACCAGAGCAACAGCAAAAACCAGAGCAACAGCAACA
>DATFEP010000020.1:0-6304 GCA_035250975.1 Nitrososphaeraceae archaeon
ATACGGAAGTCACAGCTAAAGTTCTTTAAATTAAGACTCAAGTTTTTTTAAAAAGAATAAAAACTCAAATAACTGGTCCCACTTTATAGAAGGGTTCAAATCCCACACATTGAGCTTAAAAGCAGTACTAAATCCATTTTAGTTATCTTGTCTCATGTCTAATCTTTATAAGATTTGAGTTGGGTCACATATTCAATATACCTATTTGAAAGTAATTATAAAAAAATAGCTAACTAAATGAGGCTGGGTCATAATTATTCCATTTTCATAACGAATAAAGCTAGTTTATTGGTGTATGATGTTTTGGTGAAAAACCATACAGACCAACAAACTAGCACAGCAGAAAAGATCAACATCTATTCTAATTAGTATTTTGTATTTGATTGGTTTGATTCGTTGGCCACATAACAGTAGAGGAAGACGTGGTAGACCTTATGTCTATTCCCCTACTGTTATTTTGAGATGCTTTATAGTACGTATATGGTTTAGATTGGATTCTAACAGAGCATTACACGAATACCTTGCAATGGATCTATCGTATAACAAAAAGGTAATGAAAGTATGTGGGGCTATACAGAGTACCTAGCAGAAGAACATTTGATAGACGCCTTGTCACAATATCCAATGATATTAAAAACAGAATAGCTATAATGGGTGATATTTTTGTTCACGATAAAATAATCGATCCATCTATTCTTTCAACAGACAGTACCCTTATGAAGGCTAAAGGTCATGTCTGGCACAAATCCTCTATGGAACAGGGAGTAGTACCCCGTTCTGGTATCGATACAGATGCAATGTGGGGATTCAGTCATACAAAGGGTTGGATATTTGGATACAAATTACATTTGATATCTTCTAGTACTGGTTCTATCATTGTACCTTTGGCAGCAGATTTTACAACTGCCAACATACCTGACAATCAAATATACAGTATGTTGACAGCAAGTATTCCTTTTAGGATTATAAAAAGAACATTATTCATGTCTGCAGATCCTGGATACGATGATCATAAATTATATGATCTCAGTACAGATATGGGATTTCAATTGGTGTGTCCAGTAAAAAGATATGAAAATACATCTGCTGATCGGATAAAATTAGTTGAATTTTATGAATCGAATATTGGACAGGCTATCTATTCCTTGAGAAGTATATCAATTGAGCCGTTGATACAACATATCAAATCTGCGTTCAGGATAGATCGATTACCTGTACGAGGATACGCCAAGGGTTGTGCTATAGTACTACTATCAGTTTTGCTATACCAGATTCTTGTATACTACAACTGTAAAACCAACAAGGATAATCCCAGAGCAATCAAATACATGTTAGGAACATAAGGATTGAGTATATACTATTGTTAACATTACAATATTCGTTTAATGAATTATGACCCACTCTCAACTAAATAGTATCACTAAATTATAAATAGTAAACAAATGTTCTGCTAAAAATTAGTTGGTTCTTTTTTGTTAAGACCAATATAATTTATTATTCTTTCCACACTCATTGCATTTTTGTAATGTTTCAATATCCTCTCTATTAATTTTATATTTATTTGGTTTTGTATGGATATCATCGGTTTTTACAGCAGTAAATTCAGCTCCACAATAAATACAACTAAAATATTTAACTGTATTAGATGGCATGAAAAATCTATATCATCTTCTTTATCTAAGTTTACTCTTGATTCTTTAAAATAGAAGATATTCGTTAATGTTTATAGTTATTATTGTCATTTTATTTTAAAAAAAATCGATATATCTCAAGTATTCAATTTCCTAAATATTATACCTTTTTTTAGAAAGGGACCAAAATTTGTGTCAAATTTATTTCACATCTCACTGGCCCCATTGTAATAATAGTTCTAAAATTGAATTCACTCCAAATAAAAAAGAAGGATGAATTGAAAAATAAAATTAAAAAGTGGATGTATTTTCTTCTATATCTATTGTAAAATCTGATGCAATTTTTGTATCTCCACTATCATTCATAATAATTGTCCCTAAGATGATAACTTGGTTGTGATTGCTTGTCTATTGATCGTAGTTGTTGTATGATCATCGATGGTATTTGTTGTACAATTATTTCTGGGGCTTGAGCTGGGTCTTGTTCTGATGCCGGAGGATTACCAGGGGTTATGGTAAATTCATCCCATACCTTTCCTTCATTTGATATCATCTTACAACTTATTGTTTCATTATTAACATCACAATGTAAAGCTCCATTACTTCTGACATATTGTTTTGGTGGAGAACCCGATTCTCCTGAATCTTTGTGTGGATTAGCTCCTCCATTTCCAACAGTCACATAAATGAAATCTGTTCCTGAAACTGCATTCATTCTAGCGTAAAAGTGGTTATGTCCTCCCAATATCATTCTGATTTTATCATATTTTTTAAACACATCGAAATATTCTCTATCAGCATCTGGTTTCAACGAGTTTCCTGGAGTTGGAGTGAATACTGTCTTGTGACCAAAAGGAATAATGTGGTCTACAGTTGGGTCTACCTGTGCTTGTGCTAATAATTGATCAACGGTTGATGGATCATTGTTTTCGGTATCAAAAGCAACAAACGCAACATTACTTACCTTCTTAATAAATTCCCATTTACCTTCATTGAGTGGCCATAAATTAAGGAAGTCATCATTTGGTTCATCATGATTACCAAGAGCTCCAATAACATTGAGATTGTTAAGAGCATCCATGTTTTTAGACCACCACTGTTTAGCATTTCCCTGATATGAAAAGTCACCAAGTATCAAAACAACCTCTGGATTGTTTGCTGCCATGTTTTCATCGGTGCTAGTATTATCTCTAAAGTCACCAGCTGCCGTAAAATGGAAGGGAGTGTCAGTTTGAGGTGGTATATTTTGAACACAGTGTTGTGTTGTTTGGTCAAAGTGCCAACCGGCTGGACATTGAGGTGGCTGCGTCTGCTGTGCTCCTCCACCAGTTTGTGGTGGGAATGGTGCTGTTGCTGTTGCATCATCATTTAGAGCAATTAAACAAGTTTTAATCTCTCCAGGTTTGATGTCACCTTGGCATTGATTTTCTTGCGAGACTTTATATCCCTGGACATTACTTCTAGTTAATGAATAATTATCTTCTTGCATAGAAACAATTTTGATTTCAGGTTCCGGAAGAGCTTGAAATGAAGTACGAATAAATGACTTTCCTACTGTCTTTCCTGCTGTATTTACGGTAAAATCTGATGCAATTTTTGTATCTCCACTATCATTCATAATAATTGGTGCTAAGATAAGATAACCTGGTTGAAATTGCATACTTGTAGATGGGATCTGTCGTGTAATTGTAGGATGTGTAGAATAATCCATTTGCGAAAAACTAATAATTGGTAATGAAGTAACAAACAATGATAAAAAAAGCAATATGATATGCTTCATAGTTATTAAATCCACTTTTAAAAGTCATTCAAATGTATAATTGTGCTGGGTTACATAATCAAATAAGAATTATTCTAGAATAATTAATATTATTCTTTATATTAAAAAATTTAAATTTCTTTTCTAAAGTTGATATTTATATAAAATATATTAGAATATCCGATGTGTTGAATTAATGAAATAGATTTAACTCTCATAATTATACAAGAGGTGCTTGTAGATGAACCCTATACAATAGGGTTTCTATCCATCCAATTTAGCTGAATAACAGTACTGAATTGAATTAATTTTTACTGGTCCAATTGGATCGCTAAATGTACCTGACTTGGTAACCTATGAATATATATTTAAAAATATTAAATATATTTTATAATTGTCTATAATTGATATTAATTTTAATAAAATGATTTGTATACAACAGATACAAAACGAAAAGTAGTGAGTAAATTATAACCAGAAATTTGGATTACTAACATAAATAATAATGTTACAAAAAGTAAAGGTTAATTCCTAGGACATATAAATCTTGGATACAATATTATATTAAAGATTTCATTGGAGTTACAAACTTTAGTGAGGAAATCTGATGCAAAACTTTACGGATTAAAAATTTTTCTACTTTATAATAAACACATAAATTATTTTCGCATAGAAGAGAAGAAATCCTTTTTTTCCTCATTAATAATCGGAAGATCCAATATTTCTTTAATAATCTCAATATGTTTATCAGGATTTTTATAAATCGAATTTAGTTTTTTATACAACATCTTTGGATCAATTTTTATCCCACTCTTTCGTGATGCTCTCTTAAATAACCGATCAGAAATAACAATCCAATCATAATGGGTTGGAAGACTTGTTTTCGCTAAATTAGCGAATGCTATTAACTTTGGTTTTTCCCTTAAATATTCCTGAATTTCAGCCTCCTTGACACCATAGTGAGAATAAAATGATTCGTTTATCCGAGAAATTTTCTTATTAGTTGCATCAAGTTCTTCCCTTGCTTTTTTAATATAAGTAGGGATATCTTCTATGTTTAACTGATATTTCCTTTCAAATTGTAATACTTTATTAATTTCAGTAACAAAGTTATCGTGCTCGATTACTAATCTAAAACTTTCTTTATCGGTAGATTCTAGAAAATTCTCAAAGAATGGACAGGTTAAACCTAATTTATTTATTTTATTATATAGTCGAACTCCGGAAATTACATCAGAAAATTCTAAATTGTCACTCTTAAATTTTTTTGCAATCTCTCGCATGTATGAAAAAATTTCATCATTTCTTGATGCCTCTGATGTTATTGTCGATATTGTTCCCACACTAACACCCAGAATCTTGCTAATTTCCGGGATTGAATATCCTTCCAAATATTTTGTAATAATATCAGATTTTATTACAGGAGGAATGGCCCGCATTTAAAAGAGCTTAAAAAATTGGCTTAAAAGGTTTGCTCTATTTAGCTAATTTTCTGATAATATTAGAGAATTCCCTTGTAGAATGCGACATAGATCATTATCATTTATAGCGTTACAAAAAATTTGACAAATATATAAAAATCTATAACAATTTAAACTTCTATTACTTCAAATTCATTTGTAAGATAATATTCTGAGTTAGATAATCGATTATAGTTAATTGTGAAGTTTCAATTATCTTCATTGAATATAAGTAAAATTCAATTACTCTAGTATCACTCTAATATGAGCACAAAACGGGCCATTTGAAAGCTATTTGAAAGATATTTGAAAAGAATTAGAAACCAATTTGAAAACAATCTGAATACCATTAAATAATGATTTGAAAGGTATTTGAAAGAATTTAACGAGTTTAAAATTGAGTAGAATGAGTTCCCAGTATTATAAATAATGATAATCCATTCGTTTTCTCAGTCTTAAATCAAATCAGAATAATAGCTAAAATGATATTTATAAAAACAAGTTAATTTAATAAATTTTTATGTGGGTCCAAAATAAAGGACAAATTTGTTTCACATCCCACTGGCCCCATTGAACTCTGGATTCCAACCCTATCTTTACTAGAATTCATGAAGTAATAATATTATGAGCTAGAAATTAATCTTTACTTTTTTAGGATTACTTAGGTATCAATTAATTATATGAACCAAGAATTTTCAAATTTAATAATAATATTCTCAATATTTGTAAAAGATTTAAAGCATTCTATGGGATTTGAACCCTTCAGGTGGGAAATTTATATTTGATTATTTTTTGTCTTACAGTAAGAAATAAAGGCTTATTATTTCTAATTTCAGCATTCTATTGGCCAAAAATTATCTGTGATTAATTCAACTATATTACCTGATGGATCATGAAAATAGATTGATTTACTGTTTCTCATTTCTAATTCTTTATCGATACTAATTTTCTTCTTTTGTAAGAGGTTCTTCCAATTCTCATAATCCTCTTTTTTAATTTCAAAAGCAAAGTGAAGAATAGATGGTGGAGTGATTGCTCCATGTTTAGGAAATATACTGTTTGAATTGTTTAATGTGTTTTCCGGATTAAAAATTAAAAGCATACTTTTTCCTGCCTTTAAAAACACATGTCTTCCTTTTTCTTCCGATACCAAGTGCAAACCCAAATAATTAATGTAAAATCTTTTCATTTCCTCCAAGTTAGATGAATATATACAAGTTTCAACAATTCTGTTAAATTTCATTTGTTTAATCTGTTTAATTCATAAGTTTATATAAATTATTTTTTTGATTGTGTTTGTAACATAATTTTTACAAGCGAATGAGAAAGTTACTTTTTGCTTAATTCTTTGTATTCTCCACATTATCAGAATTGTTATCAAAAAAAAATTTTTAGTGCTGCACTGTATTTTCTCTTTTCAACATCTATCCCAAGATGATTTAATTTTTTTCATT
>DATFEP010000022.1:0-2616 GCA_035250975.1 Nitrososphaeraceae archaeon
CCTTTATATGGAATATTTGGTTCATCTACACAAAAATATACTATTTTATTATTTTCTAAATTCCTTTTTTTCTTTGAATATTTAGATGTTTCAATGTAGAATTTTTGATTTGATGAATCAAAATAATACCAGACAGGATGAATATTTGGTTCATTCTTTTCATCTAAACTTGCAATATAGATATTTCTTCTTCCAGAAGTAAGAAATGATATAGTTTCATCTTCTGTCATTGGTTGACTGAAACCTGGTCCAGCATTCAATATTTTCATATTGTATTTTTTTATGATAATATAATATTAAGATGTTGAATATAGATATTAGAGACTTACTCTTTCTACGACCTAAACAATAATCAAATCAATGAACAGTATATCATCTTACCTAACTACTGTATATTATAAAATCCATTATAAAATAAATAGGTTGAATATATTATTTGATAAGAAAAAAAGAGTATTATTAATTGTCTAGAAATGTATTTACAATTGCGCTTAAGCTTTCAGGATATTGAGACATTAGTGCATGACCACCATCTTTGAACTGTGCTAACCATGTTCCAGGAATCTTTTCTATCAATATCATGGAATTAGCAGAGGATAAGACAAGATCGTCAGTGCCTGTTACTACAAGAGTATCTTGAGATATATCTTTTAATTGATCACATACTCCTTCCCATGAGAAAAGTGCTTCTCCTTGTCGTTCAAGAATATCGATAGAAGGGAAAACAAACGAAGCAAATTTTTCCAAGTAATCAGGATTTTGTCTTATCCAATGTGAAGTAAAAAATAGAGGAACAATTCGTTTCTTTATATCATCAGCAGATGCAGATAGATTTGTCGTCTGTTTGAATAATTCTGGATTTGGTGGAATCGATTGATTTCCACCACAAAAAGAGGCATATATTACTAAATCATCAACTTTGTCTGGATAGTTTAATGTTAATTGCTGAGTAATCATTCCACCCATCGAGTATCCCAATACGTCAGATTTGTTAATCTTAAGAACATCTAATAATCCTGCGCTATCTGCAGCAAATTGATCGATTGTGAAATTTTTAGAACCAACAGTAGTGTTACCAATACCGCGATGATCAAAAACTATGACTGTATGATTTGTAGATAATCCTTTCAAAAAAACAGGATCCCATCCATACATAGATCCTGCATATCCCATTATTAGTAAAATTGGATCTCCTTTACCAAAGATTTTATATGAAATGTCAATATCTTCAACTTTAACTTGTTTTGATGGAATATTATCTAATTTGATGATATTAGTATTATTACTAGTATCGTCTGAATCTATAGTTTGAGCATTAATTAAAACTATACCGTCGTAATCATAATTACTAATAATTGCAAAACTAAGAGTACTGATTAAAGCAATAATTAATACTACGATATTGAATTGTGAAATGGTCATTATCATCCTTTCATTCCCAATGTTTTTCAATATAAGTACACTATTAACATTTCTATATGTGATAATTTTCGTTTATATTTTTTTTTAATTTATAAATTATGTGCTAGAAAAAATTGGACCAATAACATTAGAGGGAAGATATATTATACTACGACCTCCCTCGATTGACGATATAGAAGGTCTTTCTATCGCAGCAAGGGATGGAGAGATATGGAATACTCGTTTTTCTCAATTTCCCAATCCAAATGAAATACCACAATACGTTCAAGAAATGTTAAACTTGAGCTCAAGGGGTTTGATCTTGCCATTTATAACAATAGATAAAGCTTCAAATACAATTGTTGGAACTACCAGGTATCTCAATATTGACTACGAAAACCATAGAATTGAAATAGGACATACTTGGATAGCTAAATCTTGGAGAAAGACATATGTTAATACTGAAGCGAAATTTTTGATGTTACAATATGCATTTGAAAAACTAGAATGCATAGCTGTAGAAATTCGTACTGATGTTCTCAATATAGTTTCACGTCAAGCAATCCAACGGTTAGGTGCCAAACAAGACGGTATACTACGTCACCATAAGATAATGAGAGATGGAAGGATAAGAGATACAGTTTGTTATAGCATTATAAAACCAGAATGGAAACGTGTAAAAGAAAATCTAATTGAAAAATTATACATGTCTGATAAACAAGAGAATTAAATTAATTTAATAGAATTTTGTTAGCAATTAGTATTATACTAATGAACTTATAACAGTTGGAATATTGTAATGTTCAATATTTATTGTGTCTATATCGATCAAATTTAAGATATTAATTAAATTTATTTTTTATAACACTAGTAATGGGATTAGAACCTCGAAGCGTTATTTCGGGGTTTATAATGTTATTCTATGACTGAAATAATTAATAATAAACGAAAAAAAAGAATCAATAATTTAAAGTATGATTGAAAAATACTGATTTAATTATACTTACTACAAGAAACACCATAAAAAATAAATGATGATATAATTAAATCAATTATGAATTCAAGGCATTATTCACAAATTTCTCATATTTTTCTTTTGGAGAAAGTCCAACAGTTCTGGCTATTTCTTTACCATTTTTAAATAATATTAACGAAGGTATAGATTGAACATTGTATTTCATTGCAATTTCTTGATTTTGATCAACATTAAGTTTA
>DATFEP010000027.1:0-14707 GCA_035250975.1 Nitrososphaeraceae archaeon
AGATGGAAAAGAGGTCTCTACAAAAATAACGAGAGGAGCGTTACCAGATAATACTGGTACCCAACCTTTAAGGATAGGAGCAAATTCATTGGAAGAAGATAAATTTTTCAATGGTGCTTTGGATGAAATAAGAGTTTGGAACAGAGGGCTATCAGATGAAGAAATAAAACAGGTTTATGGCAACAACGCAATTAACACAAAAGTTAAAAATGGTCAGGTCATACACCTTGATTTTTCTACAACAAATGTGACGGAGGCTGTAACCATGGGAAGTAGTGTGACTAAGGCCGCAACTGTAGGACCTAGTTTTAAAGATGCTACAAAATACAAAGTGGTAAAAGTATGGGGGGGAGCAGGAACCGAAGATGGTAAGTTCTTACGTCCACATGATTTGGATTTCAACAATGATGAATCAATTCTTTATGCTGTTGATAGGGACGGAGGGAGAATACAGGCATTTGATAAAGAAGGTAATTTTCTTTTTAGTTTTGGTAAAAATGGACAAGGAGATGGTGAATTCTCTGTACCCTATGGACTAGACGTAGATAAGGAAGGAAATCTTTGGATAGCTGATAGGGCAAATCATCGTGTTCAGAAATTTGATAGTCAAGGAAATTTCATTCTGAAAATCGGCGGTGATGATTTTAAAAAGAGTGCGGAACCTGGAAAATTTGACAATCCTAGACACATAAGAGTTGATCCTGATAACAAATATGTCTATGTTGCTGACTCGAAAAATAATCGCGTTCAACAGTTTGATACAAATGGTAAGTTTATCAAAGTAATTGGAAAATTGGGAGATAAGCCTGGTGAATTCAACTTGGTAACTACAATAGAGATAGATCCGGAAGGAAATTTCTTTACTACAGAACGAGGCAATGAAAGGATTCAAAAATTCGATAAGGACTGGAAGCCGATATTAATGTGGGGTAGCAAAGGAAGCGGAGATTCACAATTCTGTCATTCGGAGCATTTTGCGATAGACAAATATGGTAATGTGTATATGAATGATCCTCAATCTGACCCCGGCTGCAGTCAAATACCGGTGGTCAAAAAATTCGACAACAACGGTAAATTTATAACAAAATGGGGATCTTTGGGTAAGGAACCAGGTCAATTTGGGGACCCAGAACATATGGCAATAGATTCGGAAGGGAATGTCTATATTTCAGATAGAAAAAATGATAATATCCAAAAGTTTGCTCCAATTCCCTAACGATTTTTTTTAAAAAAATCTTAATATTCATATCTTAATATGATAATATAAAAAACAATTAAACAGGTTTAGGTATTCAAATCAAAAAATTTATAATAATAGTCTGAAAACTTTTGTGTTTTAACTTTGAATAGAATCGGGTTATAGTTATATGTCATAGAAGTATTAACAGAGATAAAAATGACTATTGGTATTCCATGTGTTATATGTAAATTATACTCCGTCATTCTATTATTGGGTTCTTTCTTTTTATTTTTTTATGGCAGTGAAAATTTAGATGTTTTTGCTGTTGAAAATAAGGATAAATACATTCTGGCAAATACATGGGGAACAGAGGGACAGGAAGATGGCAATTTTGCTATTCCACACAGTATAGCTATAGATAAGTCTGGTTTTGTTTATGTCACAGACACTGGAAATGATAGGGTTCAAAAATTTACTCCAGACGGTACTTTTGTAACAAAATGGGGTAGCAAGGGTTCAGAGAATGGTCAATTTCTTTCATTGCACGATATCGCTGTCGATACTCAGAAAAATTTTATCTACACAGTCGAATTAGATAATCATCGTGTACAGAAATTTTATACTAATGGAACGTTTATTTCAAAATTTGGATATGATGAAACTGGTGGTGATGCGGAAAATAGAACGCCACATCAAGTATATGTAGACTCTAATGGATTTGTATATCTACCTGATAGAGGAAATTCGGAAGTCCTAAAATTTGATAGTAATGGCAAATTTATTAAAAAATGGGGTTCTGATGGTCAAGGAGCTGGTCAATTTTCCAAGCCTCATGGAGTCGTAACGGATTCAAATAACAATATCTATGTAACGGATATGGCAAATTCACGTGTTCAGAAATTTGATAGTAATGGCAAATTCATAACAATGTGGGGAGCAAAGGGAAGCGGAGAGGGAAAATTTTCTTATAGCATCCCAGGAATAGGCATTGATAATTTAGACAATATCTATATTGTAGATAGACTGCAGTCAGTTATTCAGAAATTTGATAGTAATGGCAAATTCATAACAATGTGGGGAGCAAAAGGTTCTAACGACGGAGAATTTAATAAACCTGAAGATATTGCCATTAACCAACAAAACGGAGATGTCTATATAACTGATACGAAGAATTCAAGAATTCAACATTTCAAGATAAGTAAATGATAAGCATTATGTTTAATGTTAAATTAAAATAAACCAGAAACGATGGTATAAGATAATTTCGATATATCTTTATGGACATCAATGATTTTTGGTTTTTCTTTTTTGCTACACCAATTAGTAGTTATAAATTCTACTTTCAGTCCCCTGATTGCTTTATTATTTCTATTTTCAATTAATTGATTTATAATTAGAAAATATCAAGATCTATGTTTTTTATTTTAAATAAACTTTGAATATAACTATACTACCATTAATGTTATGTATATAAAATTTAGAGAAGTGTATTATAATTCTTAAATACTGATTTAGGTATAGTGAAATAACTTAAAGGAATGAAAATTGCTTCATTTATAACATATTTGATTTTTAGTCTGATTGTTCTTATGATGTTAAATCCTGGGAATACAAATTCGTACGGACAGAGTTTAGCAAAGGTTCCTGTCGTACCAACTGTTTATGATCCAAATCTGAAGATAGAATTAGTTGCGGATGGATTTAACTTTCCGACCACCATGGAATTTCTTGGACCGAATGATTTTCTAATTCTTGAAAAAGATACAGGTCTTGTTAAAAGGGTAATTAATGGTAAAACAATAGAAAATCCGCTGTTACAGATCGAGGTAAGTAAAAAAGATGAAAGAGGTCTACTAGGAGTGGCTGTCAGTGAAATAAAAAAACCTGATCCTACTGACGACAGCCTGGTAAATAATAATGATATTACTCACAACGTATTTTTGTACGCTGTCCAGTGTGAAGGTAAAGGGAAATCTGAAAACTGTGAGAACCGAATTTACAGATACGATTTGGATAACAAGAACAATCTCCTTATAAACCCTAAAATGTTGCTAGCAATTCCTTCTTTTCCAGAGAGTTCGCACGTTGGAGGCATAGTGAAAGTTGGTCCGGATGGAAATCTCTATTTGACTGTCGGAAATTTTCAAAGAACCGTTCCAATAATTCTTTATGAAAGTAAGAGCCAAAATTATGAGACAGGTCATGATTTTGATGGAAGAGGTGGAATACTTCGGATAACACAGGACGGCGAACCAGTGAATGAAATAATACTTGGAAATGAATATCCTCTTAATTTGTATTATGCGTATGGAATTAGAAACAGTTTTGGAATGGATTTCGATCCTTTGACAGGCAAATTATGGGACACTGAAAACGGTCCCTATTTCGCAGATGAAATAAATCTTGTTGAACCTGGATTTAATAGTGGAGCAGAAAAAATTTTTGGAATATGGCATAGTGATGGCATCGGAAACAAGCTGAAATTGGATGAATCTTCTAAGACATATGACATCGTGGAGGCGGATAAACCCAGTGATCTGTTATATGTAGGAAAGGGATATTATAGTCAACCAAAATTTATATGGGATAAAACTGTGGCACCAACAGCACTAGTTTTTTATCAATCCAATAGTCTTGGAAACCAGTATGAAAATGATATATTTGTGGGTTCTGCGGATGGTGGTAGAATATTCAATTTTAATTTAAACGATCAGAGGGATGGATTACTCTTAAATGGACCACTATCTGACAAGATCGCGAACAATAAAGAAGAATATCAAGATATTTTGTTTGCTGATGGATTTAGCTATATCACTGACATAAAGATTGATCCAGGAAGTGGTCATATGTATATTATTACCGGATCAAAAGCATCCAAAACTGAGAAATTCGGAGAGGTATACCGAATAATGCCCGGTGAAGATAATGTAATGCAAGAGAGTATAGCCCAGCAGGTAGACCAAGCCCAGCATGTTGATGTTGGTGTATCAGTTCTAGATGCTTTGACTAAAATGGCACCTAAACAAGCCGAAAAACCAAAGATAGATGCAAAAAGTATAGCAGACTTTGTCACAAAACCATACAAGGTTTCTCCTCAAACGCTCACAGATGGTAAAAATGATAATACTATTGCAACTGTTGATGTAAAAACCAATAATGATGGTGCAAAAAAAATGAACTTTGACCAAATATCAAAAATCGTAAATGAGTATGCAATAGGTGACCAGATAATACTGAAAGGAATACTATCTTCAATACCAAAAGATGTCCAAGAAGGTAAAAAATCTGAAACTTATCAAACAGCTGTAATTCTTCCACCAAGAGAAGATGGTGCTATATATTCTGGAATTCTGACTCTTTCATCTAACAAGGCAATAGATCTTATTTCCCTAAATAATTATGAAATAGATTCAAATATTCTTGCAAATATATCATCACTTGAAAATGTTCCAGATTCATGGTCTAAATCAGTTATGCAGCAAGATGAGTATATTGAAACAACCATAGCGTCGATTGAAGAGAAAAGCGGAGATAAATATGATTTGTCTATTCCATTTCTAGGAAATGCGATACAAATACAAAATCCTGAAAATGAATCGTTTACAGCAGTCTTGACTGTTAAAGCAGATGTACTAAGAGCAGAAAATATCAATGACTCTAACTAAATTTTATATCGAGTGATCAGGATCATCAAGATCATTTTTTATATCCATTTGTCTTTATCCTTTCGTCTAAATTCCTAAAAAGAAATGGTAGACTTGTACTGATGTTGAGATCTACTTTATAAAGACTCTTCACTATATTGGGATTTTTCAAGCGTTTTTTTTGTGAATATTTTTTATTTTTTATAAAAAGTATGTATGAGTGAAATATGAATATTATCAAGATCACAGGTTTTCCTTACAGCAATTTTAAGAGTAATTGAGTTAATTAAAATCAATCATATTATTTATTTGCGCAACAAAGCATATTTATAATAAGGGTAGGAAAAAAATAGCACCAAATGAATTCTGTAAATAACAAGTTATTTAGTTGCTTTGTAATTCTAGCTATTTTTTCATCTGCTTTATTTTTTTCTTATAATATCTTAAATCTAACATATGCCCAATCAGATGATGAAAATGATGAAGACGTAAAAGATGATAATAAACAAAAAGGAACAATGGAACTCAAAATTAAATTGAATTTAAACAATATAGATCAGAATGCAAAAACAATAAAAGTGATATCATATGTTAATGGAGAGGCAAAGGAAGTTTATATAGATCTAGCAAAAGAAAAATCACAGACTACAAATAACATACTGATTAAAAATTTACAATACGATAAAAGTAATGATATATCGTCAATTGGAATAAAAGATCAATATTTTGTTTGTGGTTATGTTTTTAACAATGGGATACAAAAAACACAAAATATTCAAAATACTGAAATTCCGATTTTTGATTGTGACGAAGGAAATATAGGTTCTACGGACAAAAATTCAGCCAAGCTCTTTTATGCTCTGAACAAATTTAATGAAAGTGTAAATCTTAACAAATTAAGTAGTCAGGGTGGGAATGCTGCGAAAGAGGTGAAATTAAACGCAAAAATTCCGCTATACGATAAGACGGACGAAGTTGATCAAATAAACGTAGTAGCGATGGTAAGGGGAGAATACGAAGTCAAAACAATAAATGCAAAAGAAGAGCTAGAAAAACTCGACGATAAGAGTGGTAACGATATATTAGATATTCCATTTATCTTTAACAGAAATACTGAATTGGGACAAGTACAGATAGGTGACATGTTTTTTATTTGTGTCACTGGAGAGGAACTAGCACCACCAGAACACTCACATTGTGAGAAGAGACTTGTAAAGAGTTTTGATAACGGAAATCAAGTATTTGCAAGGAAGGATAGCTTTTTTAAATAAAACTAGATTATTCTATAAATAACTGGTAAAATAGCATTAAACCATTTCCTTTTGAATTAGAATGATACATTATTTTACTTTTGGTTATAGCTTCGATAGGTGATAAATGAAATAATTGAAAAGATTTAGTGTAATACTCCAAAGGGTATCAAATATCATCATCAGATAGTTTCTCATATGAGTTGAATCTTATACTCTAAGATATCTGCATATTAATTTTTATAAAACCTGAATAAATATGGTAATACCAGAAGCCCAACAAATCCTTTTCAGAATTATGATATAATAGAAAATTATTTATCTTTACGCTTGCTCATTTCGTTAGAATATTCTCATCTATTAAAATATGGATCGTTTTTGACAAGTCTATAGTAAAAAAACAAATTATAGTTAGCATTAATTGTATACCATTCATGGTCATAATAAGATCTTCATTTTTTTATTTTCAATTTATAATAAATAAAGAATTAATTCTAATAAGTCCATAAATAGAGAATTAAATCGATAATAAAATATTGTTGTCTTATTTTTAAAAGCACTAACGTGTTTTATGTCTTAACAAAAATATTAGTCGTCACTCGAATTATTTGGAGATAAAAACTGCTATAAATTAATATAATCTAAATTATGAAATAAAAGGAATGAATAGAATAACTTTATCAATCTTGATTATTATTAATTTAGTCTGCTCTATTTCTATTATAAATCCATTCGATACTCTGTTTTCTTTGTCATATGGTCAACAAGATAAAAATGCGCAAAAAAACATAACAACAGTACAACCTACAACAAACACAACTAGTACAGGAGGATATTGTTACAAATTTCAATGGGGTTCTTCAGGCACTGAGGATGGACAATTTTTACGTCCACATGACGTAGTATTTGATTCTAAAGGTTATGTATATGTAAATGACCGTGAACGTAACGATATACAAAAATTTACCCATGATGGTAAATTTATTTCAAAATTTGGAGAAAAAGGTGAAGAGTTAGGACAATTTCAAAGTCCCTATAGTATGATAATTGATTCAAATGATTATCTTTACATCATCGATAGAGGAAATGATCGTGTCCAAAAGATGTATACCAATGGTACTCCAATCAAATCATGGAATTCAATTCAAGGCGATTCGGTAACAAAGAATCAAGACAATGAAGATGAAAACGGCGATGTTAACGGAGACCAAGAAACAGATCAATTTGCAAGTCCTGAAGATATGACCATAGATAAAAAAGGAAATTTTTATTTAACTGATACTGGAAATAATCGTATACTCTCATTTGATAAGAATTTTAATTTCATCTCAAATTTTGGCAAAGATGGAACAGGACTTGGCGAATTTAATCATCCACACGGAATAGCAGTGGATTCTGAAGGAAACATATATGTTAATGAATTGGAAAGTGCAAGAATACAGAAGTTTACTAATAATGGAACATTTATAAAACAATGGGGATCTGCGGGCACTGGAAATGGTCAGTTTACATTACCATTGGAACACTTAGAAATTGATTCTTCTGACCATGTGTTTATGGTAGACGGTGCAGACAATCCTCGTATACAGGTATTTGATAATAATGGAACATTTATCACAAGCTTTGGAAAGTTAGGAATAGGGAATGGAGAGTTTAAAAAACCAGAGCATGTAAACCTTAATTCTAAAGGTGATGTATATGTTGTCGACAGAGGCAATCAACGGATCCAAGTATTTTCTCCTTGTTAGTGAATGATAAAAACAGGAACATTGTAATTTGATCTTGAAAGGAATAATGCACATAGTATCATTCAATCAGGATTTTCTATTGTTGACGAACAGGAACACCGTAAAAATACTGGTAATATCATATTGGTGAAAATGCATGGTTAAACTTAAATTTGATATAGTACATTCTACTAGTAGATAGTTATGAAAAAATTGAAATTAATATCAACATTTAGTCTTTATTTTATTACTTTGATCCTAATATTGCATTTAGAGAGCTCCAGTGTTTATTCCGAGCCAGATGAAACTTATGAAAATGATGATAAAAAAGAGGTTTCAAATAAAGACGTAGTCGAGGTTTATGATGAATCGATAGAAGTTCAATCAATATATGATGATGATGGATTGGATTCCCCTGTTTTTCTTGGGTTTGCTGGGCCCAATGACATTCTAGTTTATGAAAAACAAGGTTTTATAAAGAGGGTAATTGATGGCGACCTAATCAAAAGACCAGTTTTGAAATTAGATACTCAAAGCGGTAACGAGATCTTTATGAAGGGAATAATCTCAAAAGACACAACTAAAGACGAAATCGTCACACACTACATATTTCTCTACTATACACAGTGCGACCCTAATGATGATTGTAGAGATTTAGTTTATAGGTATGAACTAGACGATAAAAATAATATTCTATTGAATGCCAAACTATTATTCTCTCTAAAGACTTTTAAGGATTCCATTGAAGACCAAGGAATAATTAGATTGGCCCCAGATAACAATCTTCATCTCGATATAAAAAACGTGCAGAAAATTTCTGGTTATGATGATTCCGGTACTTTAAATGAGATTGAGAAAGGCAAAATGAGTTGGACGGAGTGTTTTATCCAAACAAACTTGGGAAATGATTTTAATGACAAATTAACAAGTGAAAATGAATACATCGGATTGGACCATGGTCATGGACTATCTGGTTCATTTGGAGCAGATTTTGATCCATACAGTGGAGAACTTTGGTATTTGGAAGATGGTCTTGATAATGCAGATGAAATCCGCATGTTATTACAACCGTCAGATAACAATAATTTGATGAAAACTGATCCTTTTAAACAAGTGAATAAAAATGAGAACTTTTTTTGTATCGACAGAGAGTATTATGATGATTTAAAGCATACTGAAGAAGCCGATATTTCTCTGAAATCATTATTATTTTTGCATACCCAGTATTTAGGTAAGAAAAATAGTGATAATTTGTTAGTTTCATCAGATACGAATCAAATATTTCAATTTGATCTTGATCGTAATAGAAGTAATTTGATCATACCTACTAAATCACAAGATATTCAAGCTTCAGTAGACACTAAAGATGCCAAACAATTTGTTTTTGCCGAAGGATTCAACGGTTTATTGGACGTACGACTTAATCCCTACGATGGTTTATTATATGTTCTTGATAAAAATACTGATGAGGAAGATGATTCAACAGCGACAATCTATAGATTTGAAAAAAAAGGCAGTAAAAATTTATGATAGTCCCGCGCAAACGAATACAAAAATGAGAAAAGTATACGAAATTAATTATTTTGTAAATTTCACCGACCTCTATTATTTTGATTAATAACTGTTTAAAATTTAAAATAACATTTTAATATTTTAATACTATTAAATGCTTAATAGAGTATGAATGTAAATATGATTTCATTCTCTTCTCTGTTGCTGTCAACAATTCTTATTCTCTCGTCCATCTCCTTATCTGGCGGATTTACTGATCCCGCAGTAGGTCAAGAGCAAGAAGAAATTGAACCAATACCACCTGTAAATATAACAAATCAAACAACTTCACAAGTTTCATCAGAAACGGATGATGTACCTGACCTCAGTTAATAGAGATAACGAAAGATTTCCCAATATTTTTTATTACCATGTATCTGTATAAAATTTGAAAAAGAAAGATCGTTCATTACATTACGTAATTAGAAATGCAATAAACGATAACAAAAGAAAGTGGGACCCTATGAATTTGAATACCAAGGTGCCTCAGTTTTTATATCAGAAGAAGCAGTAGCGTTTTTAGCGGAAATTGCTTTATTTGTGCAACCCTCTGATAACGTATCTCCTTCCTCGATATTAAAATCTATTAATTGGTCTTCATTGTCGCATACAAAATGATCTCCTCCTTTGTCTCCCTGAAGAATATCAGCACCTTTACCCCCCTCCAATGTATCATTTCCTGATCCACCAACTAATGTGTCGTTACCTTGGTAACCTTTAAGAACATCATCACCTTTGCCTCCTTCAAGCAAATCATCACCTTTTCCCGCTTTCAACTTGTCATTACCGTCATTTCCGTACAGTTCATCATTCCCTAAACCGCTATCCAAAAGGTCATTACCTTTATCCCCATCGATTTCATCATTTCCTTCGCTTCCCTTGATCTTATCATTTATTTTTGTACCCTCTATTGATAAATCGAAGTCTCCCTTTCCGGATGAATATTTTATTTTTTCTTCTTCTTCCGCTTCTGGATCTACTTCCTGCTGCTGTTGTGCATTAGTAACACCAAATTTCTGATTAGAAAAGAGTGTTAATAGTAGTATTACTGTAAATATCACAATTTTTATATAAAACGTTGATTTAAGCGGACGTTCAGCCATTTGCTGGTATATATATTATTATTACAGTATTAATTTTTGCTCTACAATGTAATTAATACAGATATTGAAAAATTTTTAGGATATATTAATTAATAAAAGATTTACAGATATAAATATAAATTCCAACAACTGTTGGTTTATTCTTGTCCATCTTTTCTTCTCTTGGACATTGATACATTCTATTTCAAGTGAAAAGCCATTCAGTCGGTTAGAATTTGTACTATCATTTTGCTAGTTTGTTATATGGTTATAAAGATGTACTATAAAATACAATGATAACGATTTTATGAGATCTCATTATCAATCAAAACGTTTTGTATACATATGAAAGTATTTGAAATGATTTTTTCACGTATCCCATTTTCTTTATTTTTAGCTAGAATTTTATATACAATAAATTGGTTTAATATTTCGTCGATATTTTATTTTATATCTCAAGATTTTAATCTTGATATTTCCTCTTTAGGGTTAATAACTACCAGTTTTATCATAGGAGTCGGTATCTTTCAGGTACCTGCAGGAATACTGGTTGCAAAATTCGGTGCCAGTAAAGTAGGTGTTTTTGGTATCTTGTTCTCTTCATCCATGGTAGTAATTTCTGGTCTTTTACAAGATATTACACAAATTGCATTTCTTAGATTTTTGGTGGGTGCTGGCATGGCATGTTTTTTTGGACCAAGTGTTACTTTGATATCTCGATTTTTAGGGGAAAAAAATACTGGATTGGGGATTGGTATTCTTAACTCAGCACATGCGATAGGTGCACTGTTAGGAATTTTTGGCTGGATAGGATTAACTGAGATCTTTGGCTGGCGCTGGTCCATTATATTTGGAGGAGTAGGCGGAATAATAATTGCCATTTTCATGGAACTTTATTTAATTAGCGACTTTAGATTGAGAGTTAAAGTTGAAATAAATGAAATAAAAAAAGTACTATTAAACAGATCATTAATCACTCTTGGAATTTCATTACTGGGGTTTCAAACAGGTGCAGCCTTGACTCTGACTTTTATGGTTATTTATTTGATAGAAAAAATAAATGTGGAGCCAGTTCTTGCAGGCTTTTTTGGAAGTCTGAGTTTGATAACAGGGATAGTAGTCTCACCCCTATTTGGAAGGATGTACGACAAGATTAAAGATACAAAGAAACTTTTGTTCTTTTCAGCAGTCATTTGTGCCTGTAGTATAATGCTTTTGTATATTGATTCAATTTATATCGTCATTTTTTCAATTCTGGTCTCTGGTATTTTTCTATCAATGGGATTTGTTGTAATCTACGCAAAAGCAAAACAGGATTACGGTATAAAAGCGCAATATCAGACTCTATCTGTCTGTTTTGTTAACGGCATTTCGCTATCAGCATCATTTTGGATTCCAGTAATGTTTTCGTATGCTGTAACAGAATATGGATATAACCTGGCCTGGTTTCTTGCAGGAATCGTGATAATTTTATTATCTTTGCCTTTGTTAAAACTGAAGACGTAACGATCTCCTTTCTTCTTCTTTTCTTTACTTTTTTTTGCTATGGCTATTGATCTTGTTTAAAACAAGTAATTAGATATACCAGATTTATTTATTTTTTGGGTCAGTTCGTCGCGAGTACTTCATAGCTTGTAACTCAGACTGGAGCAGCATATCACTTCATTCCCATTATGAGCTTATATTTTCTTTTTTAAATATGTATTGTATTGTTTCAAATAATAATAATCGCTGAAAAGTGGTCTTGTAATTAACTATTCAAATGTCACATTCTGTTATCTATTTGTACCTTTTGGATTGGTATTTAATAGATTACATTACTAATTTAATTTTTGAATGATTAAGTTAATCTCAATCACTGCAGTTATCAGTTTATATTATTTTTTTCCAATATATCCAGGCTACTTACAGGTGGGTGGATCTCTCTAACGCTCAAATTTTTGAAATCCACATCATCTGCAAAATCCCATCTGAACGTTGCAATTGGACCTCCCCATGTAATAATTTGATCCTTGTCTCCGTCACATTTTTTACCTGATTTACCCCAATTCCCAGTGTCAGTATATTCGTCTACTTTTATCCAATTCCCATCATTTCTGGGATCCAGCCAGCTCTCCATTTTTACCACTGTTTGAGAGGGGTCTTCTGGGTTTTCAATGTTATATGTTATAAACTTGTAACCTATCCACTTATCTTTGATAGGTCCATCTGCTTTCTTGATGTCGCTGAAAACATAGCTAACATGCCACTGTTCTTTTGAAAATTTTGTATCTCCAGAAAAATAAATACTTCCTTTGTATCCAACTCCTTCACAAGGATTTGAGTCACTATGGTGACCCCCTCGATTGTACCAAGTAAATTTTCCTTCATCAGGGGGAATAGTATAATGATTCAATTTTATGTATCCAGTTATTTCAACATTTTTCCAGTCTGTTCTAGATCCCATATAACCTTTTTCTGCTAGTTGTGCATGATCAAAAGTTTCTATCCTTTCAGGACGATATCCCTCGGAAGTAAAGACATCCATTCTTACCTTGGCTTCAGAATTTTTCGATTTTAGTTTCCAAGATCCATCTTTATTTTGAGAAATTTCAAGGTTTGGATCGGTTTGTTCTGTATTCAAATTGAATGGACTAAAACGAGAGTCCTCAAGTGGATTGACCATGTTTAGAAACCATTCTTGACCATTTGTGGTCGTAGGATAGATGTACTTTATTCCAAATCTATCGTACATGTTGTTATCTAGTTTGTTTAAATTATCGGGTACATTTTCACTTTTAAAACTGTCGCTATCCTTTGATTTTTTCTTCTCTTTATCTTTCTTGCTTTTCTTATCTTTTTCGTTTTCATCATCATCGTCATCATCCTTTGATTTTTCATCGTCATTTTTATCATCATCTTTATCATCGTTTTCATCATCATCATCGTCATCATCGTCGTTGTCAGATTTCTTTGCAAATGCATAATAGCTACCATCCAAATCGATAATTGGAATTAAGAGAATTAACAATACTAAAGGGATCGCGAATACAGGAATAATTTTAAAAAGGGGTCTCAACAAGATCAATATATAGAAAAATTTACCAGATTTTAATTTTTTATCATAATGTTCTGTAATTTTCTCCATAGATATGTTATGTTAAAAAATTTCTGTTATATTGTTACAAGATTCACTAACAGTTTTGAGCTTAAAAAAATACTATTAGATTTCATCAATAATGAAAAAGCTTGTTAATTAGGTTAGCAAGTACCTCTTATTGTCATACATTATGTTTGGATTGTCTTTATATAGGATCGAGCATAATCGCTATAAAGCCCTCTTGTAAATTTTATTTTAAACTATAAGATAACTATATTAGTAATTAAAGAGTCATCTGTGTTTATGTAATTGTTAATTTTAAAGATCAATATAGTAAAAAAATATTTTCATAATTGTCCATTTATAAATAACAATTGCAAAATTAAAGGATACAATTAATAGCTATTTAATAATTAATTTAATAAAAACAGGAGAATTACTTTCAATACGCGCATATCAAGTGAGTTAGTTAAATACAATTTCAATATGACTAATTTTGAAAATAGGATACTGTAAAAAAATTTATTAATCATTGTAATTAAAAAAATAGGATAAATAAAAATCTCAATTTTGTGCATATATTTATTAAATGATTATTGCGATTTGGTAAGCCACGGATTTATCGTTATCAGATTATAAGATCAAGACTGATAAGCGATTTAAGATATTTCATATACTAATGGTATTAAATTTCAAGATTTGGTATTGAATTTATCTGGAAATTTATGTGTAACAAGTTATTTATTACTCCTCGGTATCAGCTATACCATGTCATCAAAAAGTATTGGAGAATATATTGGTAATTGTAAATTTTGCAAAGATGATTTATTACTTGATTTTATCTCCTGTTTTAAAACTTCCAGTGAAAAAGATTTTTATTTCTGCAGTTTAGGACATTATTGGACAGTTGGTGACCTCTCTGAACAGCAACAAGGCAGTGAAGATATTTCTGACCAGCAACCAACGAGTGAAAGTAACGAACAATTGCATAGTGAGAATATCCCATCTCATACGGACAGACCGTTTAACAGAGATAAACCATTCAACAGAGACAGACCGTTTAACAGAGATAAACCATTCAACAGAGATAAACCATTCAACAGAGACAGACCGTTTAACAGAGACAGAGACAGACCGTTTAACAGAGACAGAGACAGACCGTTTAACAGAGACAGAGACAGACCGTTTAACAGA
>DATFEP010000032.1:0-5027 GCA_035250975.1 Nitrososphaeraceae archaeon
GGATCTTTATATTTATTCTGTTGTGAAAATACCAAATTCTCATTTATAAAATAAGTGGTAACTACTACTATTAACAGAAAAAACGAAAAAAGTATTATAAAGCTAGTTTTTTCTATTAGATCTTCCTTTTTCATAAATACAATAATAACGGTATAGATTTGAAAAAGGTTTTCATGTAATAAACAAATATAAAAATTGAAAGAATTATTCAAAAAGATCTATCTCATTAAGAGCCGATCGTATTCAAAATATGAAATGGGCAAAGAGGTTATTATAAAGTATTTCTTTCAAATATTGAGATTTAAAAATTGTTACATGAAGAGATATTTTAGTATTTAGATGTATCTTGTTTTTAAATAGTTTTCTTGCAATAATAGAAACCACAAATGACGGATTTTTCTAGACATCTTCTCCTTTGATAATTGTCATAAATCGTTTCTATTATTATGGAGGAAGAATATTAGACTTATCATCAGAAAAGAGATGCGCAAAGAGAAGAGATAATATATAAATCAACAATATTCGAATATTTCATCTGTATCAATAAGAAATAAAATGTTTATTTATAAATTTAGGAACAAATTAGTGATATATTATAGTTTTTCTATATCTTATGTTTTCTTGTCAATTAAAAAGATAGACGACATCATTAACTACAAATATACCAACCAAAAGAACATATAACAAAAATGTAAAGGAAATGCGGATATGATCTAAAGTATGAGATATACAAAATGAACTTTGAGAATAAAAAAATAATGTAAATTGGTTATCTTATGATTTAGTTATTCTAGGTGATATTGATGAAATTATACTTTGAATCCCATTTATCATTACTGCTGTTCCCAAGATCATAGAAACTAATTCCAACCCAAATAACGTAGATCCAAATATCATTCCACCTGTTACTACAGATATGATTCCAGTCCCGATGATCATATATCGACTCAACTTATTTCTGCTTGAATCATTAAAACCTAAAATGATTCTTGAAATTCCAACTATCAATAAGGAAAATGCCATTAACATTATTACCAACGATATGGTAACTCCAGGGTATGTGATAGCAAATATAGATAAAATTATTGCTATTATTCCAAGACCAATATTTGTTATCCTAGAACGTTTATCAATCCAGTGTGCAATAATTCCGATTCCAAGTCTTTCCATTCCAGAAATTATCAGAGTAATAACAAGTAATAAAACAAGAGATTTTGAAGCATGTACTGGATTGGTGAGAATTAAACCTGAATTTATAACTAACATTATACCAAAGATTAATTGAAATATTTTCAAGACATTTGGTTTCCCACGACGTTCTTTCATAGTATTTGTTAGCTAAATGAGGTGGTTGAGGGATAAAAAGTTCTCTTTACTCAACTATTACCCAGAAAAAACCGTTTTATACTTTATAGTTAATTTTGAAATTCTTTTCTTTTTGTCAAAGACTAAATTTCTTTTTAGAAAATGATTTATCCAGTTTTTTGGAATTTGAATATTTATGTAGGGATAATTCATGACACAATAACGAAATAGAATCTGGAACAATATGTCTGTTTTCGAGATGCTTGAATTGAGCTTTTTATCCATTAGAAAGAAATGAAATTTTATTAATCTGTTCATATGTCTTCATGAAAGTTCTTTATTCTTTTTCCTATCCTATAATCAATAAGTATCTCGTGATTCATTATTTATATATAGACATTTTTACAGTTTATATGAAATATTCCTTTCTATTTGATTGATTTTTTTCATATTTTACAGGACCTGAGATTCTATAATCTTATTTAGTTTTTGTTGGCTTGAAATGTGGTTTAGCATTTCAGGACAATGAACAAATCTAGTTTAATTACTCAGTTCAAACATAACAACACCGTACTAAAATTTGCCTACACATTTAGAGTCATATTGATATCATTACAATTTATGGTTTGTGTAAATAGAACCTCTATACACATAATATAATTCCAAAAACAATATAAAGATCCAGCCAATAATGTTAGCATGAATAAAAAATTATTCATTTTGGCATTTCTTATAGCATCAATAGCATCCTCATTTGGAATAGTACAGACATCTCCGTCATCTGTAGCAATGGCTCAGTCAGATCAGAACAATAACATGACCGACAATAAAGTATCAAATATGACTGATCAATTGTCAATGGAAGGAGAAATTTTACACGATAGATAAATTATACAAATACATGTTATCAATATTGATATAGAATCATTTCATAGATTTTCACATATTCTTCTTTTTTTTGAACTTGCGTGATAAAATATGACAAAATTAATTAAATATAAAAATTTAGTTATTCAAATACTAGCAGATAATCTACTTGAATAATCCTAGATTTTTTCCTTTCAACAAATTTTTACTAGCTTCCTTTTATGACCTCAAAAAGAATTATTTTATAATAATTATCATAAATGCTTGTTTAATAATTGATCTAGAAATAGGCAGAATACCTGATTTTATAAGTGAACAAATTAAGACTCCATTTGGAATCTTTATTTTTATTTTAATTTGTTGTGTAGCAATATTTGCACAAATATATTTACAGAAATTTGCAGAAAAAGACAATAAAGTACTTTTATCAAAATCTAAATATTTGTTCAATTTATCAAAAATAGCCAAATTTTCAAGCTACGTTTTGATTGCAAATCTAGTTTTAGTTGTACTAACGGTTCTGATTCTTTCTGAATATTCATTGGCAAGTTTATTACTGGCTCAGAATATGAATGCATTAATAGGTTCGTCAATTTTGTTTTTGCTAGCTCTAAAGTTCCTATTCTGGTATTTTTCAAAGAGAAATTCCCCAGTAATTTTTTTTTACGGCTTGGGATTTATGATTTTGTCAGTAAGTATTTTTTTCGTTTACATTGGAGAAAATGCCCTAATCATACAAAAACCATCCTGGATAACACCTATGATGAAAGTGGTTTATCCGGATATCGAAAGCAATATTTTTGACCAGTTTTATGAATATTATAAGTATCTATTGGGAATATCTTTAATTTTGCTTTTGGTTGGATCCTACATGCTATTGTCTCAATATACAGAAAAAATTCAACGTATAAGACTATTAGTTGGTCTAATAAGTTCCTTTGTGTTATTTTTGTCGACATCATTAGATTCTTTCAATATAATTGAAGTTCCTGATACTGATGAGAGTTTAATACTATATTATATGTTTGAAGGTTTGGGTACTGCATTTACTGGTATTATTTTTGGATATTCTTTTTGGAAAGTTGCTAGCAAACTAGAGCATAATAATCCGATTAGAAAATACTTGATTGTTACTGCCAATGGGCTTATAATGTTTTTTACAGTAACACAATCAGCACTTATCATAGCTCCTTATCCACCATATGGATTACCAACAGTTTCATTCATAATAGTATGTACTTATCTAGTCAATTTTGGACTTTATTCATCAGCTCTTTCACTTTCCCATAACATAACATTGAGAGAGAAAATTAGGGAAAAAACAAAGAACAATTCCAATCTCCTTGGAAGTATTGGTAGTGCTCAAATGACGGTAGAACTTCAGAGAGCAGTAAAAGATGTAAAGGAAGTGGTAGACAAAGAAGAAAAAGAGTTGGAGGAAAAGACTGGAATAGAAACTGCTTCACTTTCAGAGGAAAACGTTCAAGACTACATGGAGCAGGTAATGCAAGAAATTCTAAAGTCAAAAAAGAAAACAAGTGCTCCCTAGATCATATTGAAGAGTAATTTCTTTGGACATTTCGTGTTGGTTATATATTTTTCATAAGAATTATTGATTGAACTTATTATTAGAGTGATTTAGCAGACATAATCGATTTTATGGTTAAAAAATAAATTCACATATATAGGTGGTTTTGGTATATTTACAGTATCAAAAAAAATGATATTTATTGTCTATTTTTTGTAGTAGAATTTTGAATTGAATCTGCAATGACTGGTTTCGTGGAGTTGATGTCCAGTTTAGATGGATCTACAATCAGTTTATATGGATCTACAATGACTTTATATGGATCTACAATCGCTGGTGTTGTAGAGTTGATGTCCAGTTTTATGTTTTTACCAGCTATTTTTGTAACATTTTTTTGTACTGACTTTTCAGATATGCTATTCGTAGAATTCATAGATGGACTCTCGTTTTGTATGGAAGCGTTCGCAGGAGGTATTTCTATTTTTGGTGCCAAAAATGAGCTTAGATAAAGCAATGGTTCTTGATACGCATCTTTATCACCTTTAAAGTAACCTTTATTATCGTTCCCACAGATCTTTCCAGGCTCAATGGAAGATGATAAGATAATTTTCTTAACTTCTTGTGGTGTGGCATCAGGATTATCCAGTTTTATTTTAGCCGCCAAACCTGTAACATGGGGAGCAGCCATACTTGTACCTGTATCTACTGCATATCCCTCCTGAGTATATGTAGAAAATATTTGTACACCTGGAGCAGCTATATCAATATCAGAACCATAGTTACTGAAATTAGCAAATGTATCGTCTAAGAGATTATCTTCTAAAATTGGTCCTTCTCCTCCACATCTCCCATCACTGTCTCCTATTGCTGAGACAGTAATTACATTGGGGTTATTTGCAGGAGTTGAACTGTTAGAATCAAATCCCTTGTTACCTGCTGCAACTACATATGTTACTCCCTGTTGAACTGATGCATTTATTGCTGAGTTTAGCAATTCTGAATTTGCAAAACCAACACTGAGATTGACAACATCTATTTCATCTTTATGTTGAGTCACATATTGTATCGCGTCCAATACGTCAGCCATATTACATACTCCCCTATAGTCACATACTTTAAGAGCCCATAGTTTCGCCCCAGGCACGATACCAACAATTCCTTGCAAATTTTTCTTTGCACCTATGATACCAGCAATATGAGTGCCATGTCCTACATCGTCATTTGCAGACAGACTATCATTGACAAAATTTATTGCTTTATATACATTTAGATCTGGATGCAGTATATCTATCCCAGTATCAATAATTGCAACATCTATATCTGGAAC
>DATFEP010000034.1:0-12060 GCA_035250975.1 Nitrososphaeraceae archaeon
TTATTATACGAAATTATCCTGCAAAATATTTATCAATAATGGACGTAAGCAAATGCTTCTGTTGTAGTAATATCCAACGATGGTTAAAAAACTTGAAATTTCTAATCACACTACTTGAAGAAAAATTGGAAGATGGTACAATAATTTAAAAATTATTTAAAAAATTCTGTAATTTAAAGGAATTGCTGAAGATCTCATTTCAGACGCTAAACTAATGTGCAATATATTAGAAAGATTTATGACGAGTGGACATAAAGTCGAGATGGGAGAATTAATGGTCAAACATCTATAATGAACGAAGTAATACTTATACGATTAAAAAAAACAACTACCGTTAGGATGATAGAAGCTCACCATTTTAAGAACAAACTTTTTATATTATTTTATTGAATTTTTTACATAATTATATACAAATTGATCATTGTATGTATAATCCGATTTATAATATTTTAGAAAATCGTAAAATGCCTTATTGTTATGGCAATTAATTGACATATAGTGAATAAATGCTAAACAATATACACCACAAAAATTTGAAAAATCAGATTGATAACGTTTAAAATTACGAGTAATGTATTTTATATCATTTACCTTTAAATTATTAACAATACATTTATTAGGGGGCTTACCTAAAGAATCAAAATAATAAATATGATTCGGTTTATCTATAAATATGCCAACCCAATGAACCCCTCTAGATCCTAGAGGCTCGATATTTAAAACTACAGTAGACGGAAATTTTACAATTCGTGGCATGACATCACACGGATAGCAACCAATGTAAAAATTCTTTGTATCAGCACAGTTCCACAGAATTTTGTTTATTTGTTGTGTCTCCATCCTTTATTAACCCTTTACTTTTTAATTCTATATCATCCACGGAATAAAAACTTTTTCGGTACTGCCGGCGGATTTGTATAAGTAAATGATGAAAATACAGGTAGAAACCAAATCCGGTTAACAAAGCGCTCGCCAGCAAGTATAATATACAATAAATTAATTTTGCAGGCGATCCATTTTCATCCATATTCTGGGGAAAACATGCAACAACGTCAGGAAATGGGGTGGCTATCTGCTTCCCCGGTTCGTATAAATGAACTAAAATATTGAAAAATAATATATTACTATTTATTATAATAAAATAATACCCATAGGTCTTTGCTTCGATCGATAATTGGAGGAACCATTTATAGGATTGCTCAAATTATTTGATAGAGAAGTTGTTGTTATATATGTTGCATTAAGGCTCTCATAAAAATATATTTGTGGAGAAGTAGTTAGGTTTAATAACTCGATTAAACCAGCGGTCGAGTTTGTAAAACCATTTATTTCAGAATATTTAATTAGTAATATATAAAGGCAAAAATATTTAGTGAGAAAAGCTGACATTTCTTTAGAATAATCTATAATTAGAATATAAAATAAATGGAAGATAATTAGACAGTCATATCAGAGGTTAATTGTCGGTTTTTATCAATCATTAAAAGCGCGTCAACTTCTGCATAAGCAAGCATAATTAATCCCCCAGCGGGTACGGCTGCATCGAATTTTACCTCTACAGCAACTGTACCATCTTTTATCAATTCGAAACCCGGGTCATTTTCCATAGAATTTGTTAAAACAAATGCAAATAACGTCCAGCCTTCTTTATACATGCCCATATCAATACCATTGCTGTCTGTTGAATAAGCATGACCCGTGTATTCTTGCATATCATGATAGGCTCGTACATAATGATTATTACCAAAGTTTAAATTATAAGGAACTTGCGGATAATTCCGACCTTAGAAAAAATAACATTAAATATATTAAAATATTGTCGAATACCATTCGCAGTTATAGATATCTCTCTTATAGAATGATGTTTAAAATTAAATGGGGATTTTTGTTTATTCCCGTCATAGGCAGATCGTTCCAAGATTCCTATACTCTACAGGTATTAATTCTAGGTCATAATATAAATTTAGAACCGATTATAATTCGCCTCGGGACCTCATTTGTAAATAAATTAGCATTGAATTCAGTTCTCCCTATATCGAAACATTGAAATATGATATCCGATATAAAATTTTTACCCTCGGTTATAGCAAGGGTTTTCAGCATCGTTTTTCGAAGTCCATATCTTGCAGGTTGAGTTTCTAATTTTCTTGCCATATCCAAAGACAGGCTATAAAATGAATTTATTTTTTAAAAAATTAGTTACGCTAACCCATCCATAAGATCTACAGTTTTGACGAATAATTTACAGCTGACAATCTCCAAAGCATAGTTTTCCAAATTAGCTATAGGTTGTATAAACAGAAATTTCGAGTTTTCATGTGGAGTAATCTCGATATCAATTTCTACATTATTAACCAAATATAATTCTTGGTTGAATAAATCAGCATCGATTTTATGTATAAGTTGGACGGTTTTACTCTCAGCAAAGGATTCTTTCCGCTTAATATAGCCAGCTCCAGCATTAGAATCTTGATCCGCCCCATCCCTCGAATATCCTGTGCACGTTAAAAACGAATCCTTTACAGCAATAGGATACGAAAGCTCATAATCCATATAAGCTTTATAAGAATATAATCCATTGCTATCAAATGTTTCCTAAATAAATAAAGCATATGTTTTTTAGAATTTTATTATGTGCATATTACCTGCCCATTTACAACTATTTTTAGGTTTTTTATATAGGTTGCTCCAATCATCTGTATAGTGCTAATATCTTCTCCTGCTGGTACATTAATAGGATTATTTGCTGCATCCAATTTTCTTAGTTTCATTTCCGTTTGAATATAACATTTCGATAGATCAATAAAGGAGGTTATCGGATGGATTTTAAAATGGAAAGGTGTAGAAGTTATAGGGTTTAAAGTCAATATTTGTCGATACGCACTGTTCGCTATAGAAACATTCGTTGGAGGGGTTTCAAATAAATTTAATGCACTAGTAATAGTGCTAACACTCGTCGAGTCGATTTTCTTATAAAGCATTATATCTATAATTCTCTGTAAAAAAATTAGAAGAGGTAATGAACATACATTTGTGCTAAATATTAACAGGGGAAAACATATACAACCAATTCTAACAAAAATATAAATATTTATTGTCACATACAAATAAATATGCAAGGAGATAAAATTAATTAACTATATTAATAATAGCCTAACGCATCATGACGTTGTTTTTTCGGTGGATTCTGGGTAATTAATTTAGCCGAACCAGCTAAAGGTCTTTTAAATTGTATAGCTTTTCCGATAATATTATCGGGCTTCAGCATAACATGAGAGCCAACCCCTTTTTTTCGTCTCTTTTTTCCAGATCCCTGTTGCAATTTTTGTTGTAAGGTCGTATTCGCTTTGTCTATAAGCCTTCGAACACCTTCTCTTCCTTCGTCAGCTATAGCTGCTTTAGGCTCTTTGCCTTGAACTATATCTGTGAGAGCTCTTGCACCTACTGCAATTCCTTCATTTCCTATAGCTCTTCCAGCCTCTTTGGCCATAGGAGCCAAAGTATGACCAATTTTCATAGCCATAGGTTTTAATGCTCTATATATACTCCGAAATATATCTCCAAGCCCGTATCCTCTTTGTCGAGCCAAGGAACTTCCTACAAAATATCCAACGCCTCTTTGATGAAATAGAGGGAGTCCTTCAAAGTATGCAGAGCCCGAGCCATCCCCTAATTGATAAAAATTTTCTAGACGAACATCGGTTCCATCAAATATAACATGGACCATTTTAAGGAATTAGACTAAAATTTAAATATAGTAAATAAATCTAAGCGTACTTACAATTTTTCTCGGATAACCAATTTAATATTCAGTTTGACTTCGTTAAACAATAGGCTTAATACGTCAGTTGCAAATAAATATCCATCATCTTTATTGACCATTATACTCAAATTTTTAGCCATTATAAAGACTATTTTTAAAATATATAGACAGAGTTTTAGACTCTTCATTTGCATATCCACGAAATGTTAAGAATAATATTTATTGTGAATACAAATATATGCAATATATGTTTATAATACATAACAATTATTAAAAAGGAATGGCTTTTTTAAAAACTAATGTGACAATAACAATTCCCTCAAAAGGAATAGGCCGACCTTCCAAGCTTCGAACTTCTATAGTAATATCGTTTATTTCTTTTGCAATAACTCGAGAAAAATTTGGGTTATCATATGTTTTTTCAATAATATCTCCAGGTCTCCCTGATACAGCAACAATTTGTAGTAATGATGACATCTTATCCCCTATAATGGTATTCTCCAAAACTCCAGCATTTATATAAACACATAAATGCGAAACACCTAAAATTATATAGAGAACGAGACTATATAAAAATGTATACCTCCTCTCAAATCGCAAGCATATAAGGCCAAGTCATCAGCAAATAGAGGCTTACCCACTTCGAATCCCAGCACATATGAAATTTGATCGGATAATTGAATATTTTTTATTTGATGGTCATTAATTCTCAAACAAAAGCGTCCAATATCATCTTGATATTCAAATTTAATCGACTTGGCTAAATTAATTCGCTTTTCATATTCTTTTGTTAATTTTTTGTTATGCTCTTCTATCCGGGATTGAGGAGCATTAGACAATATTTCCATAAATTTTTTCTCGTCATCTGCAGCTTCCACCAATTTCCAATATAATGGACTTCCAATCTCTGCTACACCAGCAGCCATATCCATTAACCATTTCCTCTTGGCCTGTTTTGATTGATGCAATGTTTCGTTTTTCCATTTATTTTTGTCTCTTTCTTCTTTTTCACGTACAATTTCCATCAGATTTTTTAAACTTTTGGGCTTCTTTTTATAACGGGCTTGGAGATCTGGATAATTCATAAAGAAATGGTCAGTAGGAAGACGTTGGGCCATATAATCTATTTCATCGTCTTCAAGCTCTGTATCACTATCTTCGATTTCTTGGACACTATTTCCCGCATTGACCTCAATATTCTCGTTTTTGGTATTTTCTTTTGGGGTCCCTTGGTTCTGCTCTTGTGTTTTTTGAGGAATAGCTTTAGTTTCTGGTACTGTTCCCGCTTCTCCAGACTTGATCGAACCATGGATTTTATCTGGTCGATCAGAAGTTGAAACATTTTGAACCTTGTGATAAACATGAGGGGTACTAGTTTCTTCGAGAACTGCCTCGTTGTCGAAATATCTTAAGTCGGATACATATTCCTCGGTTAATTTTTGTTGCTTCGCAGCTTTTTCTTCGTTGTTATTTTTTACAGCACTTCGTTTAGATCGAGTATTAGGTTTTGTCGAACTTGATACGTTTAGTATATAATTTTCTAATCTTTTAGATGAAAACTCTTCTTCAATTTGTTTAATTATCCCTTTCTCCAAACCTGCTTCAAGCTGTTTAGGCGAAAGATAAGATCCTTTAGCTATTCGGAATCGATAAGTACTTGTATCCCTTAATATTATTTCGATGTATTGAGCTTCCGTTGTTCCTATAGCAGGCCATGTATTAGGGTAGACAATACCTTAAAATAAACATGTAAAAAAATTTACATATTTTCTTACTTTTTAAACCACACAACCAATGTCCTTTATCAAATTCCAGCTTTTTGGGAAATTGGATTCGAAATTTATATGGTCGATTTTGTTCGGGTAATTTATTTTCGTCAAAATCCGCTCCAGTATATGGAGTATTGCTGGGTAATATAATATTAAACATAGAGCTTGACATAATACAAGGAAAATAACAAATAGTTTTTCACTAAATAAAAATTAATTACATACTCTAATTAACAAAATCAGATTCATTAATCCAATATGTGTCGTGCGGATAACCAACAAACTGAACTCTATACTCTAGTTCTCCCTTTTTATTACGTCTTTTCTGTAAAACTCGATCAATCCTATATGTAGCATTCTTATCTTCACGAGTTTTAGTAAGCTCTTCACTATAAAATCTTCCTTCTATAGGATCATTTTTATGGTCGCGCAAATAATAATAAGGAGGTGAATTTGGATCATTTTTGACAACTCTATCGACTTTAAATATTTCATCACTGAAAGTTGGGACATATCCTTTGCGAAAAATTCTTTTCTCAAGAGCAATCCTTACATCATCCTCTTTTTTAAACCTTGGTGGTTTACGTGAAAGTTTATCACAGTCATATAGCTTCTTCCATAAGTTATTGGCATTTTCAGGTGTTACGTCAATGGGCCTCATGCCAGTTGATCGACATATCGACTTATTTATAGATTTTAATACATCATCAATAATATCCACCCAATTTGTCGTATTCTTATCAGAAAATATTTTGTATAGCTTTTGTTTAATAGTTCTTATCTATAAAGTATACAATATTTTTTCACATTAGTATTAAATTATTTTTTACCATTCTTTCAGCAACAGCAGCCTTCACACTCTTATCTGTACTACAATGCTTTGCTATATATTTTTCCTCCTTAAAGTATTTATGCATCTCTTTTGATTCAAATTCTTTGCCTGCAACAAATATCTGTAGAAATTACATAATAATTATTCTAACCTTGATCAGTAAATAATCTTTGCGGCAGAATAGGCGTTTTATCGTCAAACAATTTATCAAAGGCCTTTATCATATCAAGAGAAGATTTACTCTTGACAGGTATACCAAATACCATTCGACTTAATACATCTACTACTACCAATAAATAACGATATCCCCTATTTTTTGCTGCCAAAGATTGGAAATCTAAAAAATATATTAGTACATGTTAGAAAAATGTTTAACCTGCTAAATCGGCTTGAAAATCCGTCATATATCCTGCAGGAACTGTTTTACTTCTTGGAAATTTTAATTGCCTCGGTTTAAATAATCCATATGTTCTTTCTCCATCAAGAAAGTATAACACGTCATCATATTTTATATTATTATTTGCTTTCTTAGCTTCTTGATATAAAGCTTTGATGCCCGCATAAGAACCAGCGGTAGAAATATTAGAGTAAATATTTTTTAAAATTTTTTGTTTTTCCTCATGATCCATTTCGAGGGTCGAAAATTATCAGTATTTTTACAACAATTGCCTTTGCCTCTTTGAAATTTGGCGCTACTACTTGATGGTTTTAGCGGGTCAGATTCAAAATTAAATAAATTTGAAAAATCTTGATAATATTGACCAAATGGCACTCTCCTTTTCTGAGCTTCTGAAATTAAATTATTCGTATAGTGATTATTGAGCAAAGAGTTCCGCAGCGCAGTCGTTCCAGCAGGACTAGGCAAGTTCTCCAGTGTAGGAAAAAGAATACGCTCAATCGCTTCATCGAGATTAGAATTTTTTATATATGTTTTTGCTTTTATAGACGTTTTTACATGCAGGCCATCTTTAGTTATAGGAAATTTATCTGCATTATTAAGCAAATATTGTTTTAATTGATTTTTCATTTCATTCTTTTCATTTTCTTGCATGTGCATAAACGGGGCGGCAAGCCTTCTCCCCCTACTGCTAAATTGAGGGGTAACAAAAGCTTCTCTCATCGGATTTACAGGGGTTCCTTCACTATTAACTTCACTCTTCTCAAATCGTGGAATATAGGAGTCATCAAACCAATAATCTTCAAAATCGCCTTGGTCGTTATAAATACCTCCTTGTGCCCCGGCATTTTTACCACTTTTAATTAACACTTTAGCTCCAGAAGGTACCAATTCAACCTTAACGGGTCGATTTTTTGCTTCATCTCTTAGACGTAAATAGCGCCGCAGGGCTTGATCATATAAAATCTTTTTTGTTGATATAGTTGTACCCTTTTTTGGCATTATTTGTCCCTTATGAAATATTTTTCGTCTGATTAATCGTTTTTTAAAAGGTTTTGAGCTTCTTCTAGTTTTAAGTTCTCGGTTAATAGCTTTATCTGCATAATCCAGACGTCCTACTTCGGCTAAATCGTGGGAGTTACTGGATATTTTAGTAGTTTTGGCCGTGGATAATAATCCTTTATACATATCTTCAGGTACCACCATTAAACGGCGAGCCATCTTTTTAACTAGACAGTATTCGAATAAAATAACATAAAAATAATTTTAAAAAAGAAATCGCAAATACCTAGACACTTTTTCAATAATAGCTCTTGCAACTTCGGCTATAATAGGGGATAGTAGGGCAACAAATAAAGGACCGTTGCCGTATTGGTTTATTATACACCTCTTTGCACTTTTTTCAGATCGTTTTCTAGAAATAGCTCTAACTATCGGAGCAAATTGCTGCAAGCGTCGAATCTGTCGATTAGATATGCAGAAACAACCAGGACGTAATATATTTGAACAAATTTCTACTAATGCCAAAAGTTCGTCATTATTAGCCTTTTTAATGATTTTCCACCGGCGTGAGTCACTTTTAGAGCGGCTAAGGCGTTTCAAAAATTTGATGTTATTAAATACTCTAGTTCCAATAATAGAAGAATTCGATAATTGTTGTACCATCCGAAGTATTTATTTTATAACGGGGCGAAAATTGTACAGCTATTTATATAATCGACGTTGTCGTTTTGTTTAACAGGAAAAATATCTGTCCTAAGTTTCAAAATAGGATTACTAGCGGGATGTAAATCAACAAATAAGTATCCGTATGGCTTTTCTGTCGCCTTTTTATATGCATCCAGGAAATAAGGTAATTGACGTGGAAAAAGTTGGGTTCCGAGGTTCCGGATTTGTAATTGGGCCGATGGCGCCCTCATCAAGCATAAATAATGGCTATTTGTTCGGGCTATTTTTAATGAAGGTTGGAAAAGATTCTGGCAAAGTAATAGGATTGAGAAGTTTTCATGATGGGAACGTTTTGTATACATATCCGATAACCATTTTTCATTTAACGATAGCATCAAATCATCAAGAATTATTAGGCCAGGTTTTGGCAACGAAGATATGATATCATCATTTGGCATTCCTGCACAAATTTTTATTCCATCATTTTCCAAACTTGGTATATGATTATGAAATTGTCCATAGCAATATAATATTGATGATGTAGATCGAAGAGCAGGTTCAAACATTTCTTTATAATTTTCCAATACTTTTAAAAGAAAGGTTGTTTTACCTATATTTTAAAGTAAGTTTTTTATACTTAAAATATTATCTGACCAGAGCTAGATGGACCACTAACAATTATTCCGCTAGGGAGCTTTATTTTCAGATCATCATTGAAGAGGTTCATAATTATAAATTATTTTTTTAGAAATTAAGCTTTTCTAAAGTTTTCAATTAATAAGTTTATCATTCTATGCAAATGTCAGTACAAAACCATATGATTGTAGATCAAAATTAATTATTTTTAATGTAGTCTTGAATGTTAACATTAGTGGAATTAAATGTACGTATATACTCAACAAGTAGATCATACATTTTCCTACTTTTAATCCAAAAGCCTACATGACCTTCATCCTTATACCAAAAATTACATTGAACAACTTTCCATGACAGGTTTGGACAACTTAAATTGTTTGTTATATTCGCGCATTGTAATTCAGTATTTACCTTTTTAGAGTGTAAAAAGAGTGAACGTTTGTGCAATTGGTCGTTTTCCATATCTTTTGATCAAATTTTCCGATGAATTTTTTAAAAAATTTTGAAAATTCTTTTAAAAGCATTTTCTTTTTAAAGTAGATCATTATCGATCCTTTCACATCTATTGAATTCCAACGTCCACATAGTTCAACAACATTGCGCGAATTCTTTTTTTCTTCGCCTGCGAGTACTTTTTACAGCAAATATAACAAACAATTTTTAATTAACATATATAACTGAATATTCGGTGAAGCATTTAGTGTATAGAATATTATGCTATCAATAAAATTACATATTCACATTAATCAGAGCCTAATGAAGCAAAGTATACTGTTTCACCTACACGAATATTTCCTTTTACACAAGATTTACAAAACGAACGTGTTTCATAGAGTCGATCATCAATCACTTCATAACTAGTGTTTGTCTTGTTATGATCTCGGCAGTTTTTGCACATGGTGTTGATGCAGACAAAGTCAAACTTCGAAATCTTCCAGAATTCGTTTTCACGTTCCAGTGGATCAACATCTTTCTTTTCCTTCTTATCTGATGCTTTAACAAAGGCCGCAGCTTTTGGACGAGATGTTTTGACATAGATGATGTCCTCATTATCATCAGTCTTAATATATTTAATACATGGAATATAAAACTAGTTGACAATTTTTATCAGCTTGCCTTAGTTTTGATTCCATTAGGCTTGCTGGACATTGTCTTCTTGTTCTCAGTGAAGGTATCACTATCTAAAACGATCAAAAGTTAATATAAATTAATACAATAAAATCATGTCATCTTATTAATAAAACGTTATAACATACCATCGCTAGCTGCTCGTTTTTTAATTTGTCTTGATTGTACAGATGATGACTCACTTTCTTAAAGACTATATTAATTAATGTACCATATTAATTATTTTGTAAAGAAAATACTTTTGTCATTGAGAGCCGTCTTTTTGTTGTTGGGTATATCACTAAGCTTTCTTGCACCAGGGATAATGTTATTTGCTCCAGGCATGATGTTTAATTAGGCGTAATTAATGTATAATATAAGTTAATTTTTCTATAGAGAAGATGAATCAATATTGCTAAAGCTTGTCAAATTAATAAACTTTGGAGGGAATATCGATTGAATGTATACATATGTACATGCATGAACATCAATAATAAGTTCCACCTACTCAAAACTAGGTCAAATGACCTGTGATGCGTCGCGGCTTAGATTGATGCGTCGCGGTCAGTTGTGTAATTCTTTTACTTTTTCCTTTAAACTAAGGCTGATTTGGTGTATTTCATCACCCTTTTTTCGTTAAGCTCCGCCCACTCGTGCCAGGCTCTTTAACGAATGATGTGTATGTACATGTAAACAACTTAGCCACACGGGAATATGACCTAATTTTAGTGCTGTGCAGGCAGTAGATGGCGTTACTTTATAACACATAGGTATATGCGCAGTACTTTCTAGCATGGCGTCACTTTATAACACATAGGTATATGCGCAGTACTTGCTAGCATGGCGTCACTTTATAACACATAGGTATATGCGCAGAACTTTCTAGAATGGCGTCACTTTATAACACATAGATATATATATATTATGCAATCGATTACGAAATAACTAGTTTAGATAGTTGCGTAATTTGTTTATACGTTAATTACCTGCTTTAGTTAGTTTATTGTATGTTAAATTTCCTTTAGCATAGCTACTGATAAATTTAAAACTAAAATGTCAACGGAACACATAAATACAAAACCATTGATTGAAGTATTAATTGCGACATTTAAATGCAATCGATCTGCATTACAAGATAAACTTAACCATCCTTTGGCATTGAACAAAGTTTTATCGATTATAAGAGGAAACCAACTACAAACAATATACAAGGATAGAAATGGGCGAAAGAAAGAAGTAAAATGTTCATGGTTATCGATTAAGCCTGCAAGCTCGCAACCAGCATATGAAGGATACTTAAACAGTCATTAATTTAATAAATAATTCTTAATATAATTATTTTTAGTAAGTGTGCAACAACATTTTTATTGTCGACATAGAATTCGACTCGAATACCCCCATATGAAATGCATTGTAGAAGAACATAAGAATGGGCATAATAAATATTATCCCATCGAACTGCTTGAAATTATTCTACCGGAAAACCTTCAAAAGGTTTGTGTTCAGAATTACAATGTTTAAATATATTTTACTTAAATGATAGGAGGAAGAAAATGTTAGCCCTCCTACAGGTTTAAATGATACCGTAAGTGGCTGGACTGATAGCGAAGACGAGGACTCAAATAGTGCAGGAACGCAGGATGGGGGAGATCTACCTACATATACAGAGGTCAAAAAGACTGTGATGGAAAAAATATTAAAGGTTTAATATTTCTGACTTATGTAGACTCTTCACATAAATAATTCAATGACAAGGAAGAAAAGGAGACGCAGACACCGAAGACAGAAAAAAACAGACCGTATGCAGTAATCACACTCTCTGATGATGAAGAGTTAGACGATATACTTAGACAATATTGGTCTAGTTTCTATTAATAAAGGTGGAAAT
>DATFEP010000038.1:0-7223 GCA_035250975.1 Nitrososphaeraceae archaeon
GGAGATGCAAATCGATTGAACCGTTGATAGAACATGTCAAATCAGTATTCAGAATAGACCCATTACCTGTACGAGAGGATATGATAAGGCTTCTGCAATAGTACTATTATCAGTACTGCTCTATCAGATACTTGTCTGTTACAACTGTAAAACTAGAAAAGATAATCCAAGAGCAATCAAATACATGTTAGGGAACTGATGATAGCATAATAATATAGTAATAATACTTGTTCAATGAATTATGACCCAGCCTCATATAAATACATATTCTAGACTTGCTATTTTCGAAATTTATTAATATCGTTGTTTTTATCTTATTCATTATTTAAAAATGAATTCTATTGGTATTTTTATATTCATATTCTTAATCCTCTTTAAAATTTCTTATATCCAAGTTAATGGACATGGTCTTAGTACAGATATTTCCAATCCAGTTGATGTACCTGGTAAAAAAATTGTAGTAGAAGCAAAATTAGATCCTGCATATATTAATAACACTATTGATTATACTGATCCAAAATTTTTATTAAGGATTTATGACCAGTTGACTAATCAAACAATATCTGATTTGGATTATAATATTAAAATTTTGTCAGATAAAGAATTATTTTTAAATCTATGTATCAAATCTAGCGCTGGTCTTTTTAATTCTAAACTTATTCCAATAAACATAACGGAGGCTATTATTTCTAAGAATGGTGTCCAATTAAATTCTATAGATTGTATACAAAATATCAAACAAAATGATAGATTTGAAATAACAAGTAAAATTCTCTCACAGGGTGGTTTATATCATCTATCTATTACTTTTAAAAAATCAAGTGGAGGATTGACATTAGAAAATGATATAGTAGTTGACTTATTCATAAGTATAGGTGAAGATCATTACTTCAACATACAAGACACGACTGAAGAAAAAAACAATGGTATAATTAAAAGTTATTATGATTCTTTAAGAAATATTAACTATGTTAAGGAAAATAATACATTAGCATTTGAAATGCCATTCAATTGGAACCAGATATACATACAACAAATGGAATACTTGCACATTGAATTTGTAATACCAAAACTACTTGACCTTTCTAATACTAATAGTTATGGCGGTTTGATATTTGAAAAGAATCTTCCAACAAGATCCCTGATCATAGATGACTATTCAGATCTAAATTCACGCATTATTCATTTAGTTCTAAATAAAGATCAATTGGATCAATTATCTCGACAAATCTCTCAAGATATTGATATTACTAATAACCAAATTCCTACTTCATTTAAGTTATATACCATAGATGAACCACAATTTCCATTAGATATTTTAACATCTAACGAAAAATTTTTAGTTCAAATTTCTTGGAATCCTTCCGTAATAACTCCATCAACTCCTATTAATTTTATTATGAATTTACAAGATCCTAAAATAGGAGATTTGGTAAGACATTCTAGTTTTGATTTTGTAGTAGAGGATAAAAATAAGATAATTTATACAGAAAATCAAAAATCTTCTTTTGGTGCATTTGCATTTCAATATTCATTCCCTGAAGATATTTCTAATAATCCTAAACTTATTATAGACAATATAAACGGGGATAATGAAAAGGCTGTATTGAACTTATATATCCACAAATAATACCTATCGTTTTTTTGAGGGATGAGGAGATTTTAGACTCCCTACAACGATTGATTGAAAAGTCTAAAGTTCTTGCAGTTTCAGGTAAATCACAAACAAAACATTCTATAGAAAGAATCCATTTGCATAATTCTATGCGTTTTCTACTGGCTTTTTATCATCTATTTTATCTAATTTTTTTTCCTTTTTTCCAAATAGTTTACTGAATATATTACAAAACATACTATTATATACACAGAAAGGATATTTAAGTTTGATATTGATTTTTATATTTTAGGAAAGTTTTTTATTATTACTTTGAAACGTACTGATTGTATAGAACAATGTAAAGTTAGCCCCTCACCATTTGAATGTCCGGATTGTATTCTTGATAAATGTTGTTGTTGGGAAAATTTCCATTTTAGTGATGATAATAACATTATCTAATATAGTGAACCCGAGATAACTACTGGCCCGTCGGGAGTAGAATCGTCCATGTAATAGGATTCTACTACCTTGTATATAGCTTTTTAAGAATAGATTTACACATTATTTTGATTAGAGAGTTGAATTAATTAATTAAATCTCTATTTATACAAAAGGTCTAAGAGTATCATTAAAGCAATCTTACAATTGCAAAACCAATTATAAAGCCCAAGACTGCACCAAAAGTAGGAAGCCATTTTCTGTCTTTATGTGCTTTAGGTATCATATCATAAAAGAGCATATAAAAAATACCTCCAGCAGATAATGCCAATATTAGTCCTATCATAAATGTAATCCTTGTAAAAAAAATAATCCTATTAAAGCAAGAATAACAGGAATTATAGATGTAACACCAATAGCATAAAGAGCTTTTCTTGAATCCTTGAATGCTGTCTTTCCAGTTCTCATCTCTTTATAGGCAGCAATACCCTCAGGAATATTTTGTATCCCAATAAGTAATGCTATTGCTAAAGCTGGACCAGCTGCTATTGAAGCTCCTATAGCTAAAGATTCAGGTAGTGTATCTAAACCAATACCAATTAGTATATCCGCTCCTCCACCTTTACGTGTAGCTATCACATCAGCAATTGTAAATATGATAGAGCCAAAAATGAAAAATAAAAATGTTTGAATTACTCCAATTGATTTTTCTGCCTGAATTACCATTCCAAATACAGCAGCAGATATTAAAATGCCTGCTCCAAATGCAGTTAAAAATAAAATAACGGATGTGGAAAAATGCACATACTTTCCAATTATTGCACCAATAAATGAAGTTCCACCAGCAAATAATGTGATACCAATGACCATGAAAATATCAGTAAATGAAATAGCAGGCATCTTATTCTAATAATTCAAATTAATATCATATTATAAATTTAATTGCAAATAGTTTTCAAGTTCAAATTTACTAATCTATTATTAGGTTCTGATATTACTTGATAACTTTTATCAAGAAATTATAGTCTAATGTGTTAGTAAAGAAGATAATATTAAAGATTTGTGTTTAATTAATTTTTAATATTATTATATATAAAATAAATTATTTTAAAAATATAAATTCATTTTGTTTAAATTTAGTTCTTATCATATGATTATTTAATAAAATGCGTAATATAACAAAAATCTATGGAATCAATTAATTTATTATTTAATCTAAATAATAATAATAAGTTCTTTTTTTGATATACTAAATTTAAATAGGTGAAGGAGGAATTATTTCCCTTACCTCTATATCATATATATCAAATAAAAAGTCATTCGCTTTAATAATTACAATTGGAGAACCCCATGTAATTGCTTGACCATCTGTCTCACCACCACACTCTGTCATAGCATCTCCCCAATCGCCATTATCTATCAATCCATGTACTTTTTTGTATGGTCCTTTTCCACCATTTTCTACATCTACCCAAGTTTCTAGTTTTACTGCAGTATCATTTATGTTGTATACTGTACCTTTGAAACCAATTATTTTATCATAAATATTTCCCACAGTTAAAGTTTCATTATAGCGTTCCCATTCATAATTAATATGATATTGCTCTTTTTTCATTCTTATCTTTCCTTCATTTGATATATTGTTGTGGTAACTTGATCCTCCACAGAAATATTTGGGTTCATCTTTAGATTTTTTATATTCACTATCAAGTTGACTATGAGTTATTGATCTGGTTACTATTGAAATAGCATGATCTTCACCTTTAGAGCGTGCTGAATCAATTAGTTTAAAAATCAAAGTAACTTCTACATTTTTCCAATCACTTGGTTTATACCAATATCCTATATCTTTTAGTTCAGAAAAGTTCCAACTTTGAATTTTACCTTCAGATAAATTATTTAATTGATCTACCTTATCTGGTAGAATTCCTGCATCTTTGGTATGAATATCTATCCTTGGTCTTCCATAATCTATGGACCAACTACCATCTTTGTTTTGTTGTGTAAAGACATTTTCATTTTCACTTTCATCTACTTGAACTTTACCATTTGGATTATCTTGTTTGAACTTGTATATTGATCCACCAGGAGCAGTTTGATATACCTTGGGTATTACCAGATTTCTATAATTGTATTTAGTAATGAGATCTTGATCAGCATTTGTCCAAGAATCATTATCATCTTTTTCTTGTTTGTTTATTTCTCTTTTATTTTCTTCTTTCTTACTATCTTTTTTCTTCTTTTTTTCTTCTTTTTCTTTCTTATCTTCTTTGTTCTTTATATTATCTTTTTCTATTTCTTCTTCGTTCTCATTGTTATTATTAATTTCTTCGTTCTCATTGTTATTATTAATAGTTAGTTCCGCATAAATATACATTGTATAAAATTGATTATTAACATCAATAAAATTAATAATAGTTGTTATTATAACAAAAGTCAGAATACAAAATAATAAAGAAAATAATGTAATTTCCATATTGTCCAATTGCATTTTATATACATTATATACCTATTACTTTTAACAACTATTAAAATTATTTATAGAATTTAGTTACTGCAAATTTTGGTATTATTTATATATTTTAAATTTTGGTTCTGTAAACTTGTCGGTGTTTACATGGTAGTGTAAACAGTTGGGACATGATAGAAAAACATTTTATCGTATTTTAGATGACTAGAAGAAATAACAAATGGAAAAGATTCGATAATTGAATTATGGAAAGAACAGTATCCAACAGAAGCATTATTTGTATCAGAAATAACTGAACACATAAACGACTTGCTTCAACATTTAACACCAAATCCAAATTTTAAGGATGGCGATAGGAAACAACTTGGATTGTTTATTACTAAACGAAAAGAAACAGATTATCTTGAAATCATGATGGATACGGAAACAATGCTGTTCTTGGGTAGTATGTCAAATGCTATATCAAAAATGATTATCACTCAGTTACTTCCAAGATTAATGCCAGAAACCAAAAAATGCAAAAAATGTAATGCAGTTAATAACGAAGTAGTATCATTTTGTTTTCAGTGCGGAGAAAAATTTTAAAATAAATAGTTGATTAAATTACGTTGTATTTTTTAATATATATGTACATTGAAAAAGATTATGCTAGGTGTTTAAAATGTAGTTGGATTAGTCTATCTGATGCAAATTATTGTGGTATTTGTGGAAATAAACTAAAATGATTTGGAATTTTGAATCAGTGTTATCCATTTATTTTTACCTTCAATTTTGATTCCACATTTTTCCGCTGGTGTAAGACCTTTCAATCCTTCATGTTCTCTCACATAGTTGTGAAAGATTTGATAGCCTTTGAGAATTGGAGTGTCTGTTTTCTTTAATCCTCTAAATGTCTTCTCTCTGTCTCTAACCTCTCCGTTCATCCTCTCCATCTTATTATTGTGAACATCTCCTTGTAATCTTATATGTTGAATGTGTTTAGTTCTAGGATTCTTTAATGTAAAAAATTCTTTCTTGTAGGCATCATGGAAGTTTGGAGCACCATCACTTATCAACACATTTGGTTTCTTCTTTGCAACTTGTTTACCTTCTTTAAACAATGATTGAACATCACTTGTATTCTTCTTGTCTGCTACCTGTTGAGCAATCCAGAACCTTGTTTCATCATCCATTAATGCAAACAAGTATTTTTTATCTCCCTTAACTTTCAGATAAAGTTCATCAGTTCTCCAAATATCAGAAACGTTAGAAGTAATTTTGCTTAGATATTTGTCCATCAAATTAACGTATTTCTTAATCCATTTGTAAACTGCCATGTGACTAACAGTAACACCCTGTAACCTTAAGAATTTGTGTATATTTCTGAATGATTCACCCGTAAAATAGAGTTGAATAGCACTTGTTATAATTGTAGGCGTTGCTCTCATTCTTTCAAATCCTAGATTGATTGAGAAACGTTTGTAACAATTTCTACAAGTATAACGCTGAATATCTCCACTTTTATTGTGTCTTATTCCATGTTTAACTATTTCTTTTGATTTACATTGAGGACATACATCTATTGTTATTGGTTGTATTGTTATAACTTCTCTTTCAACTTTTTTGCGTAATTCTAAACTAATTAAGACACTATGGATATGCTTACAGGTGACGCCTCTAAACATGTGGTCTGGACATGAACAAATCCAACCTATCTCAGTGGATAGAATCTCGTAATATTCCTCACTAGATTGAGATTTAACCTTGTAAGTAGTGCTATCTATCCTTTGAATCTGGTTAGGTTTATTTGCTATGTCCAAACCAAGTTGAGTTCTTGTGTCTTGCATATCTATATTACTGTTAGTAATATACCATAGGTAGTATAATAATGTTACTTCTAGTATAATAATAAAAGTTATATACTCTTTGGTATATATTTTATACGTGGGAGAAATAGTATTAAAGGGATACCAGTGTGAACGATGTAGTCATAAATGGGTTCCTAGAGAAGAAGGTGACTACCCTAAAGTATGTCCTAAATGCAAATCACCATACTGGGATAAACCTAGAAGAATACATAAGAAAAAACATGATTTGAGTTTTAAAGAGAAAAGGAGATTAACGTAGATGTCTAAACAAGCAAATATATTTTCATGTTTGAATTGTGGACATGAATATACTGTATATCCACCAGATAGCAGTTTTAAATATGCATACATTTCTCCATGTCAAGAATCATCTTCTATCCCTAATCACAACTTAAAAACAGGGAATGAATGTGAAAATTGTCATCAAATAAATAAATTGTACTGGTGTCAAGGACATTTTCGTGTTATTACTCAAAATAAACCGTCTCCAGACGAGATGATGCCACCTTCATTTAGAAATAGGACATTTGAATAATTTAGGTTGACACTTCGTTAACCATAACAAATGTATCAATGGTAAAGGCAAATCCATCAATTTTTTTTTCCTTCTACTAACTGATTCAGTTCTTTATCCGTAACACTTTCCATAGTTTTTACATGAATTTTCTTTAATTCTTTATTTGTAATATTCATACCATATAGTATATTACTTATAGTATCAGAGAACTAAGAAGGTAGTGTGTCCCGAAAGTTACAGGAAGATGAAACAAACGTAAAGTTTACAGAACCTAAATTTTTATTAATTATTAAATACCAGAAGATAAAAATTTAATTATTATAATTTTATAATAGTAATTTATAATTCAGATTT
>DATFEP010000043.1:0-100888 GCA_035250975.1 Nitrososphaeraceae archaeon
ACTTGGTCTCATTATCTATTATAATAATAAATAATAAAAAGCGATTTAAAGAATTATTGCAAGATACTTGCATAAAAAACGTGTGGTATTATTGTCAATAGAATTTTATAGATAGAGAGATAGGTAGGTAGAGGGATAGAAGATGGATAGGTAGATGTTATATTCATGATTTTCGTCATACCTTAAATATTATATGTTCTACTATAGCAACAATTAACATTTTTTTGTTAATCATAAAGACCTAGACCTGAAAGCTTCGAGCTTGGCATCCCATTTTGTACATAATGGTGTAACAAAAATAATACGTTTAGGTATCTAGATTTATTCTTCAATAAAGATTTATAGAGCAAAAAAAATTTTAAAAAATACACCATTATTTCTTGTGAACTTTCTTATCATTAAAACTAATACATTATTATATTGTTATCAAGTACTGACCTTTTATTTGTTCTGTCATTACTTCTAAATTCCTTACAGCTTCTTTACTATATATTTAATATATTACAAAAATTGGATGTAAAAACATTATAAAAAATAATTATTCATGATACTGATCAAAATGTATCGTTTCGTAAAGAAAAAATGAATGAGTTTTAAATTTATCTTATCTACTCATATATTTTTTAGATCTAATTATTCTCCTTCTTGTGCAGCCATTCCTATAGCTTCTTCTGCTAATTGAAGCTGGTTGAGCACCTCTTCTGTATCTCCTTTTTCAAGAGCTGTTTTTGCATTTTTTAGATGTTCTGATACGAATGCTGTAGGGCAACCCGTGGCAAAGCTTTGTTGAACAGACACGATGGACACTCCTAAAATTATTCCTAACAGACAGAAGTTTATAATATTTTTGGCATTTATCATTACTTAGTTTTGTTTTTTCTCAGTATATTAATGTTATAGTAATTTAGTTATAATATTTATTTTTGTGAAAAAGCTAAATATTTTCCTTGGAATAATGATTTATTAATATCATATAATAATACAACATTTATCTGCAATCCGGACTATTGTTTTCTAAAAAATTTAATTTCCTTTAAATCACTTTGCGAAAATTACATAAACTATGTATTTCACATGTGACTATTACTACGAATACAATTGAGTAATAACATACATAATATAATATATTTTCTATAATATAAGAATTTGGAAATTTAAGTCCTCAAAAGAATCATTTAAAAATAGTAGAAATATATGTAGAAATTACAACAGCCCGCTAATTAATAGACTTATCGTTTTGGTGTAATAGATTCCTCTTTCTGACTTTTTACGTGATATACACTTTGTAACATCATTGCTAATGGTATTACGAATGCTTGTTGTGCTATCTTTGTTATAACATCTCTATAATCTATGGCATATTCCTTGATCACCAAATCTGTACCGGGTATTGGGATTCCTGTCATTGTTCTAAAATAGTAAACAATCAGTATTGCCACAGTACCTATCAAAAGTACATAATATGGTATTTCATTATTTGGTTTAATAAATATGAAAATTGTAGTAACAACATAACCTATTGCTATTAACGCAAAGAATATACCTTCTGAAAGTTGTCTTGTACTTTTATTTACCATTCCCTGTTCTGAAGACTTTGCAGATTCCTGAAATTCAAGTAATGAATGTTCGAAATATACTATGACGTTGGGAATCATTAACCCAACAAATATTATTGATAATATTTTTATTTGTTTATTATTCTTGAGTATTGATATTGTCACATATTGCCTGAGAGGAAACATAGTATATTAATGTTAGAGTAATTGAGTTATAATAGTATTTAATAACATGATATATTTACAGCAAGAATCTATAAAAAAATACAGGAAGTTTTGTTAGTTTGATACAATTATAAAATTTGTCTATAACAATATTACATTATTTTGAGAAATTAGATATAATTTTTTATGAAAACTGAGATTTTCTTCAAAATATCTTTATTTATACCAAATAAAATATTAATAATATCAAAAAATTACGCAAATTAATGCAATTAAACAGCTAGATCTGGGAACAATATCTTGCATAGTAGATAAATTAGAACAAAATTGATATATTAAATCAATTGATACATATAATGAAAACATTTTATATATATACCATTAAAGAAAAAGTGTTTGAAGCTTATTTAAAATTGCATAATACATTTGTGTCTATAGTTAGAAACATAAATTACAAAAAGAATAGATTAAGCTAACACCTTGTTTAAATTTTCCAAATTACAGTCTGTATTATCAGACTTTTCTATAAAAATTAGACTATCGCTAATAGTTTTATCCTTAATTTTACTCACCAGATTGTAACTTTCCTGAGAAATACTTCTTCCAATCATCATAGCCAACCCAATTTTATTTCCCTGTTTCCTATACTCTTGCAATGATGTTATAAAACTTTGAGTAATATCTTTATTAATAACACTTTCTGTAATTTTGACTAAAATACTGCCATAGTCTTGAATAGTACTTTTTAACGAATTTGCATCTATAGGTTTTACTGTTGATTTATCGATTAGAATATCAAAGGTGGTTTCATCAATGCTAACATCATAAAATTCGCTATGATCTGACTTTGAAAGATAATCTTGCAATGGGGTCGCGATTTGTTCAATAGTTTCTGATAATGCGACTAAAACTTCTTCTTTACTCTTATTGTTGATTGAAAGAATTATGCCAGTACGAATCGCATTTTTATCAAACAGATTTGACCATCTTTCTAATATTTTTTGTGATCTAAATACCGGCCTTATCATGAAAACAGTAAATAAAATAAGAAATACTGATACACCAATTATCATTGCATCAATTGTTTCATCAGATACAGATAAAATGTTGGTAAATCCCAAATCCATTAGTAAATCAAAAATTGTCATAGATGCAATTAAAATGAGAATAAGTACAACAAATGAAATATTTTTTTTAAATGATTTAATTAATTGTGATGCCTCATAACTATATTGTGTAAGCAATATAGAGTTAGAATTTGTACTATCATCAATTTTACCCATTTTTGAACTCTTATCTTCCAATGCAGACAATAATCTCAGAACATCTGAATATATAAATAATGATATAAATATCATATATAATAATTCTAGTGTGAATAAACAATATAATTTGATTTCAAGAAAATAAAATCATTTAATTTAATTTAATTTTTAAAAAACTACAATGAAGTATGACCTAGCATACTCTTACCTAAATCCGCAAAAGAGCTTTGCTAATATTACAAATTTATCTTAATTTAAAGTAAAGGTCGATTATTTCCGGGATAATATTGTGCTTACATTATTAGATATTAATGTGTTATGACTAAAAATATGAGGATTTGTTTATAGTAATATTTCTATTTTTTACGAACTTATCTTATTTGGTATAGATAACATCTTTAATTGAGATATCTAAGAATAAGAATTGCTAACAATATAAGATAAAATTTGTTTTTGTGATACTATTGAGATACTATTGTCTTAAGTTTTTTTAAATTCAAAATATGGTAATGAAATAACGAAATCATAAATTACTTTGGTATTATCTTTCTTTGACTAATGTCTTTACAAAGATTATATTACTATAGAAATATTTGCAAGGAATATTTCATGATTCCCAGGAGTATAATCTTCCCAAATTATATAGATATTGTTATCAGAAATAGCGATAGATGGACATTCAGAAATACCAGGATTGTTACTTAAATTAAATATTTTTGTATGATCATTATCTTTTTGATCATCTACTAGTAGTATGATATCCTCATTTTGGTTAGAAAATGAATTTTGCCAAACTATATACGAAAAATTTTTATTAGCCACTTCTACATTCAGAGGATTCTTAATAATACCATTCAATTCAGTATAATCATTTGTATCACTAGATCTAATAGTTTTTTCAGAAATTGTTTTTGCATTCGTAAATATTTGACCATTATCGTCACTTTTAACATAATAAATATTCTCAATATTCTTTGATAGAAATCCGCCCCAAATCACTAACACTTCATTTTTATAAACTGCTATTTGTGATTCTCCAAAATTACTATCATTATTTAATTTAATAATTCTCTGAAAATTATTTCCTTTATCAAAACTTTTTACAAAAAATAATCCACTGTTTTTTTTGTTTTCATTGTTCCATACTATATAAATATAATTGTCATATGAATTGATTTTAGGAAATGCATCATTAGTATTGTTTATCAATTCTATTGAACTGTTAAATGTATTTCCGGTATTGTTGCTACTTTTAAACATAATACTGCCGTTTGTATTATTATTATTGCTTTTGTCTGTATCTTGCCACACAACGTATACATTTTCATTAAAAGCAGAAATTTCTTGATTGTATGAATCTTTTGAATTATTGCTAAGATTAATTGGTTTACTAAATGTTTTTCCTTTATCTTGACTTTTTATAAACATAATTTCTTTATTATTAGGATTGGTAGTGTCTGCCCACACTATAAATATTCCATTTTTAGATACAGCAATCTGAGGACGTTCTGAAAACTCTGTATTGTTGCTAAGATTAATTGGTTTACTAAATGTTTTTCCTTTATCTTGACTTTTTATAAAAAATATATCATAATTATGATAAGGTAAACTTTTAGTAACAGATTCTTGCCATACAACATATATATTATTTTCAAAGGCTCCTATCTGTCCATATATTGAATCTTCATTATTGTTTGTTAAATTAGTTATAGTTGAATGAGGGAAATTAACTATTGTTGAATCATTATTTTGAAAAAAGCCGCTAGCATTTTTTGTTTCATCAATTCCATTAATCTCATAGTCATAAAGTAATGAGCTAATAAAAAAAATAATCAAAATATAACTCGAATTTGTTAAAATATTATTATTTGGAAATATATTGAGAATTTTAAGGTGTAACAAAGATTTAGTCATTATTAATTATTAATTGTAGTCAAATGTATTTCAATGTATCGTAATTTAGAATCATTTTTCAGATTAAATATATTAATCATTTGTATAAGAAAAATCTTAATATAAAAAAGTAAGTAATGTGTCCATTTTACCACTGGAAGTAGGTTTTTATGATAATTATTTACATTTATAAGGATAAGAGAAGAATTAATTATTATCCTTCTTTCAGACTCATATATATATTTTTTACAAGATCTTTTGGTTTTATAAAGCTATGATCATAATAAGTAGTGTCATATTTTGATGTTGGTTTAGTTTGCATTATTTCAGTAAGTGATTTATCTTCTTCTATCATTTGATTTATGTGGTTACGGATATCTATTACCATATCCAAATAATCTTTTACTTTAGTTTGATTAGATATTCCAGAATGGCCTCCAACTACTTTTGTTTCTTCATTTATAAGTAAAAGTATTTTTTGTAATGATAAAATAAGCCCATCAACTGAACCTCCACTTGACAAGTCCATAAATGGATAAGATCTATCACTGAAATCATCTCCAATATAAATTACATTTTTATTTGTAAAAAAAACTGCTGAATCACCATCTGTGTGGCCACTATTTAAATGAGTGATTTTAATCTCTTCATGATTTTGGTGAAAAGTCATATTTTCAGAAAATGTTATAATTGGTAATCCTTTTTCAGATAATGCCGGAATAGTTTGGTTAATGAATTCAAAGGGTTGGTTACTACTAAGACGTTTCCTAACACTATCATGTGAAACTATTATTGCTCCTTCTTCTCCAAGTTTTTCATTGCCTCCTGTATGATCAGGATGCAGATGACTGTTGATTACAAACTTTATTGGTTTGTCAGTCAGGTTAGCAATTACTGACTTTATTCTTTCGGTAACTGGGGCATACTGATCATCAACAAGAATTACTCCATCATCTCCAATAGAAAGAATTACATTTCCCCCGGAGCCATGAATCACATACATATCATTAGATAATTTAGTAGTATCAATTTCTAGATGCGAAGCATATATTACATTTAAATTTGAAAAAGATAGAAATGCAATCAAGGTTCCAAAAATTATCAACAATGAATATAAAGTTAGTTTATATCTTCCTGTTTTTATAAAAAATAAATTCATTAGTTTCGTTGATATCAATTCAGTTAATGCTAAATTTAAATATTCATTTAATAGGATTAACAAGAAAAAGATCGCCCTGTTTCTTATTTTTTTATAATCTTGTTTATGGTGTATTTGTATCTGATGTTCTTACAGTATATTTACTTGCATTTGTTGCCGGAACAGTTGTGTCAATATGGCTCTGTAGAAAACATCTAACAATAACCAACAGATTTACCATTCTGTGAGCATTATATGCTATACACCTAAAGACTAGTTCTCTATTCTGCATTCTTACAAGTGTGGATGTGATATGTTCTCCAAACAATCTCTTTATGACCGATACAATAGTTCATCTTTGTTTCTTTGATTGTATAGAATCTTGTTGTATCCATGTTTCATCTCTTTTCTGTATTTACCACGAGTTTTCCATACCGGTACATTCTCATATCTTGGTGGTATAACACTGAATCCATGTAGTTTGTCTCTTACAAGCACATGATTGTCTTCACTATCATATGCTTTATCTGCAACAACTATAGATAATGATTTTATTTTTGATATTTTTGTAACAATCGGTTGGAAATCTATATTGTCATGTCTTGTTGGTGCTCGTCTTATCTTTATAGAACAGATGATCTGTTGTAAGACATCTCCGCCAATAGATAGTTTCGCGTATTTCTTCCTTCTCGATTTAGATGTATTTGTATAGTATTCTGATGCATGTGTTATTTTGAATCCAGTTGCATCTATTCCAGCAAATATGTATCTTGTATGTGTAAAGAGGATGAATGATGAGATTATCTTGCCAAGCACCATGACGTTGATTCTATCTGTAAATTTCTGTAATGTTGTATAATGCGGTATTTTAGACAACTGGAGAAACAACCTCAAATAGTATGCTTCAACCAACCAATCTGTAAACATTCTGTAACTCTTGCCTTCATACTGTCTTATTGTAACTAAAACTATATGTTGCCATACTGTGTAGATGTGATTACTCTTTCTATGCAAAAATAATGGAATACGACAATGTTTAATGATACGTAATAATTGGTCTGCTAATCTAACGTATTTGGACTGTTTGCTCAATATTGTAATATAGAAGGGAGTTAGCTATGATCGTTTCTACAGAGCCGTCAATATATATCATTTCTACAAACATTTTCGAACTTTAATTTTTTTATCTTGTCTAAACATTGTTGGACGGAATATCCTTGACTATTATTTTCACCAGCAAATATAGTTATTACATCTAGACTGATGGTCCAAGAATGAAATGCTATTGGAACTGTGACTTGGTTAGGTTATTTTAAATTTCACACAAAATGATAATCCTTGTTGAGCTTTCAATTTTCATTATCGGTCATGGAAACATAATTTGAGAATATGTTATCCTAAACGAAATTCTTATTCTTCATATTTCGTAATAATTTAATAAATTTTGTTAAACAATTTATGTTGTTATCAATATATATTATTATATCATTAATTTTTTTACTTTTATATATTTCAATTTTAATAATCATTATTATAAATATAAAATATGGCTATATATTGCACATTGAAAAGATAATAGAACGTAATAAGCAGATAAGATGACAAACAATATATCATTTCAAATTAAAAGCTATAAAATATTTGAGCACGATACCAAATTATCATTTTATGAATTTTTTTATCCATGTTATCATAAAATAATTGAGAATCGTTTTTATTTAGCAAATTGTCGATTATTTGAAGGGTTATAAAATCTTTTATTATCATAATTATCAGTATAATCATCGATATCTTATCAAAGCTCAACAGGATCGAAATTCATCCATCTAATACTCTCTCAAGTTGTATGAAATGAAAATATATCATTCAATAGATCCTCCACAGCCAACTTATTTATGTTAGTACTTCAATTAAAGTTCTTTAAAAATATACAATATTATTTTTATTTTCATTTGAAATTCGTGGCAAATTCTCATTGCAGTTATCATAGAATTAAAATTATAGAAGTATAACACATAAAAATCAATAGACAGAATAACAGTATTAGAATGATCAATAACATTAAACTGAACATAATGAGTAGAGCAATAACATATTATAATTTTTAGCATTCTAAATAAGTGTATTAAATATAAATGCAATATGCGCAACCCAGTCTTTACCGCCGTGTTATTATCAGTGCTTTTATTATCAGGGGTTATCGCCACATCAATGATCTCATTTATTGATGCAGAGGCATCCTCAGATAGGAAAGAAAAAAAGAAAGAAAAAGATAAAAAAGATTATTATGAGAACTATGATGAAATCAAAGATGTTTATGAATCCGCAGATCATGATTCCTACAAAATACCTATGGCAGATCAATATTCTGATAGTTATCAAATGAATGACTATACTGCAGAAGCAGATCAATATTCTGATAGTTATCAAACAGATAGATATGTTTCTGAAAAAGATAATCAAGAAAAATATAAAGCTGACGACAAAGGAGACTATAAAAATAACGACAAAAAAGCAATTAAAAAAATCAAGATAATTGAATGTAAGAACTCCAATGTCAATGGAGATGAATTAGAAGATCTTGAAACCGTGGAAACAATGAAGGCTGAAAATCCCATTGTTAAACAATTGGAAAATAAACAATTAGGGAATCAAATGAATGAATATGATCAAATTAATGGAGGTGTTCATGAATTCTATATTGGTTCAGACACCAAGATAATATTCATATGCACTAATGAAAATTATAACTTAGATGCTAATAACAACATAGATACATTAAAGACCCCAAATACAGGTTCGACTACAATAGAAACTACAGAGAGTGGTGATAATGCAACAGCAACCGTTGATTCTAATGATAATACAGACACCATAAAGGAAACAGAAACTACAGAGAGTGGTGATAATGCAATAATGCAACAAAAACAACAAGAACAACCAGTACAACAACAACAAGAACAAATACAACAACAACACCTACAAAAACAACTAAAACAACAACAACTAAAACAACAACAAGAACAACAAAAAGATACTAGATTATTGAATTCTGGTAATGCAATAGCAACAGAGGATCCTGACGATAGATTGGATTTAGGAACGAACGAGATGATTACCGGCCAAAATACTGACTCCTTATCACAGACGGATGTCGACACAACACCAAATTACCTTAATATTATGAAATAACAGTGATAATCCTTAATTTGATTTAGTGATATTCAATTTTTATTTTTATGAAAGAAAAGTAAGTTATAAAATAATGAATTTCAAATAATTTCTTAATGTCATAATTTTTTTAGAGTGGTATAAAAAAAGATTTCATCAATATCATCATAAACTCAGAGAAAACACTCCCCGGTAAAAATATGACAATAGACAACAAAAGTAATAATACCTTTTATAAAGAGATTTCGAAAATTTAAACAAATTAATTTTATTTTTTTTCTAGTATTAAAAATTGTATTAAAAATTTCTCTAATAACCTATGATAAAATGTGCTAAAATAGATCAATTTTTTTAACATCAGAATTAGAATTTCAAATTAAATGATCCTACCTTTATCGTTTGATTAAATTATAGAATTTTTCATCTGTAACTGCATAGAAAGACAGTCTGGTCTTCGCATCAAGATCAGAATCTAATTCTTTTCCGTCAATAGAGTACAATTTTCCACCTGCTTCCTTTGCTATTAGATATCCCGCAGCCATATCGGTGGATCGTATCTTTCCTCTAATATCTATATAAGCATCCATAAATCCTCTAGCAAAATAACATAGTTCAAGAGCATTGGCACCAAAATGTCTTATATGATTAGAACATGAAAGTATAGATAAAAGTTCTTTTAGTATATTTGATGGTATTCCAGAAATATTTGTACCGATAACAGGATCAATAGATTTGAGGTCTTCTAGAGACTCAACCTTATTAAGATTTGTATTTCTTACTTTGATTTTTTTATTATTAAAATATGAACCTTTATTCTTTGATGCTGAATATATATCACCAGTAAAGAGGTCTAGAACCACTGCATCAATTACAGAACTAAGTCTAAATTCGGTTGCATATGCCAAGGAACAACAAAAAAAAGGAATACCGCGTGTTGCGTTAGTAGTTCCATCTACCGCATCCATTATCAAAAAGCCATTATTTTCGTTGGTATGATTTTTTTCATAAATTAGGCCACACTCTTCTCCTACTACAATGGGAAAAAAATCAGATTGTCTAATGGTTTTTAATACAACTTCTTCAGCGACTAAATCAATCTTTCTGGACATATCTCCCCCTGCACCAAGAGAAATTTTTAACGCTCCCTCGTCTGTTCCGACAAGATTTTTAACTTCCTGATATACATTTTTGGAAGCTTGGATTAATGTATCTAATATCATAAAAAATATTTATGAGATATATATTATAAATGATGTATCAATGTAAAATGATGGCAATCATTCAAACTAAAATAGAATGTAAATTCAATTTTTAAGCTGTTCTTGAATATTGCTCTTCCTTAATTTCATTATTTTATAAATAGCCATTTTTATACCCATATAGATACTATAAAGCGTTCTTGAGACCATAGTATTACAATAGTGTCTTTTACTTTTAAACTTTAATGAAAAAAGAAGTTTTGAAAGGTTAGAATACTTTATACTTTATATAAAATATCTAAATCGATTTCTGGAAAATAGATTGTTTCGTTCCTTAATCAAAAATAAGATGGAAACTCAAATAGGAAATTCAAAAGATGATTGGTCAAGCTCTAATATTGGAATATAGATAGATTGAGTATCATTTCCAATATTATTAACAAATTCGAATTTTCCTGTCAATTGTCTTAGTTCAATAAATTTTCTTGATGGTTTTTCATCAATAATTACATAGTGAACGATTGTATTGACCGCCCCAGTTTCTATGAATAATAATTGCTTTTCTCTGTAATTAATGTGATAAAGCATAGGAATCATTCCTATAGGAGATTGGGCTGCAAATAAGATTACTTTGAGCATATCTTCAAGATCATTATATTTTAGATATGTGATAGAATTGTATTCTTGGTTTGATGACATGTAATAAATCTTACATCATATAAAACAATAACCTATAATACTCTTTTCTTTCTTTCTTCGATTCTTTACAGAAAGTTGGATTAGACTACTTAAATTTAGAATAGGTGTTGATAAATATAACGGTATTTTAATAAATCTAAATCATTGAAGAAATTAACAAAATACTGTTTTTTCATTCTATTTAGTGTTATTGTTATATTTTTCAATCTTAATTTTTTTGATAATTCAATAAGTGGTCATAAACAAAATGATGAGTTAAAAAGACAAATAGAAATTTGTTGTACGTGGGGTGATACACTCGAAGATGGAATACTGACTTTTGAGATAATTAATGCAAAACCCGAATCAAAAAAGCTTGTTAAAGCCGCTTTCAGCTATTGGGATCAAAATCTTTATGTATTAAGATTTAAAGAAGCTGATGATAAAGAAAAGGTAGATATTAGTGTCTCTTTTGGGAGCGACAATGGAAAAGTAGCAGGTCAAACGATAACTCATTTTGATTCAAAAGGATTTATTTATAGTAACAAAATTTTTCTAGCTGAAAATGCTTTCACAAAAAAACTAAGTAATAATTTGATAGAATATATTGCTAAGCACGAGATTGGTCATGTATTAGGTCTTGGTCATGCAAATTTTGATGACTCTTTGATGTCTTCTTTGGTATATAATACAAATAACAAAATCGATCAGTGTGATATAGAAGCTGTAATACAAGCTAACAAATGGAAATTTATTGATAATTCCGTCGTTCCTCAGCTAACCAAAAATAAAAATTATATATGTAAATAATATATTATAGTTGTAACATATATTCTATTTATAATAAGGTACAATAATTAATTTTAATTTTTATCTCTGGTATTCTATTAAAAAAATTCTTTGTAATATAGATTTCACGGAATCTTTTTGGGTCGGAATTATTTCTTTTACGGTAACATAATATAAATATAGAATTGCATTAAATATATAAAATATTAAAATAACATATAACACTTTCCGAAAACAATTTTATAAATTTGAACCTTACATGATGATGTTAATGATGATGATAATTGATTAACGGTTAGTAACATAAAAATACTTAATCTTGTATGTTATGATCTTTATCATCTGGAGTGATTAATTCCATAACCTTTGAATATAAATATAGAAATCTTCTTCCTTTATCTGTAATTCTGAATATCTGTTCCTTTTCAAGGTATTCAATTAATTCTCTTTCTAATAGTATTGAAAGATATTCTTTTAATTGACTATAAGAAAGAAAAGCTTTATACATTATTTTTGTTTTAGCTGCACCATCTTTAGTAGCCTCCAATATTAGCGCTACTATATCAGTTCTACTTCTATATTTCATAGATAAATGTTATAGAACAAATGCTTCATAAAAATTGATCGCAGAAAAGATATAATCTATTGACCTTTTGACTTTGAATCAAGTTCAATTAACAATTGTTGACCTTTTTTTGTTATAGAATAATTCCTGGAACTTTTTTTTATATATTCTTTCATTCTTTCAATATGGTAATAAATTGAACCGGTTGATAACGCAGTGGCATTTTGAATGTCAGAAAAACCAGCAGAACCATTTTTTTCAGATATAGCACGTAATATCCTTATACGAGTTCTTCTAGCACGGAGTTGAGTCTCCCCTATCAATAAAAGTAATAACAATAGAAATTATTTATTTTTTACTAAAGAAAATAGAATTTATAAAGAAGATAAAGAGTCATATAATTATATTATAAAAAAATATCAAATTTCACATTTTCTTATGCAAATAACTTAGCTCTAAAATCTTCGTAAGACTTATAGACATAACATATACTAATCTTATCTGCGATGTAATATGGGGTCGTAGCGAAGCCAGGCATCGCAACGGGCTCCAGATCAAAATTTAGGGCTGGTCTCAGTAGGAAGAAACCCGTAGGTCAAGGGTTCAAATGGTAATGGTTTTTCATTATCAGAACAGCTCCCTTCGGCCCCATTTGCAAATTCTAAAATTGAACTGTACTTAAATAAAGAGTCAGATAGATGTTCATATCAAAAGATACTCTCCCTCTCCCTCTTAGGTTACTGTATATATTAATATGAGAAAATTTTAGATGACGTATATGGAAAAAGAATCAAAATCTAATGGAAGTATAGCAATAATCGATCTTGATATTCAAGATATTGAAGGAGTTGGTCCTACAACAGCTAGAAAATTGAAAGATGCAGGTATTGTTTCGGTGATGGATCTAGCAGTATCTAGTGCGGAAGAATTATCAGAAAGTATTAATGCTACAAAAGAAACTGCTGCTTCTTTTATAATAGCAGCTCAAAAATTATTAAGAGAAACAAATGTTTTAGATAAGGAATTTGTTACCGCTGATGCAGCATTACAAAAAAGGCGATCAATGTTAAGATGCTCAACTGGATCATATGCATTAGATGATCTGTTACTTGGTGGAATAGAGACACAAGCCATGACTGAATTTTATGGAGAATTTGGTTCAGGAAAATCGCAAGTATGTCATACATTATGTGTTATGGCAAAACAACCAATAGAAGCAGGAGGTTTAGAAAGCAGTGTAATATATATTGATACAGAGGGGACGTTTAGACCTGAGAGAGTTGAACAAATAGCTAGATCAAGAGGATTTGATCCAACTGAAATTCTGAAAAATGTTGCTGTTTGTAAGGTTTATAATAGTTCACATCTAGAGCTAATAGTAAAAGATTTAGGAAAATATATTGATGATTTTAAAGCAAAATTAGTAGTAATTGATAGTATTATCTCTCTTCATAGAGCAGAATTTTCTGGAAGAGGAACATTAGCCGATAGACAACAGAGACTAAACAATATGCTACATAAATTGATTAGACTAGCAGAAATATACAATATAGCTATAGTTATAACAAATCAAGTACAATCATCACCAGATACGTTCTTTGGTGACCCAACAAAAGCTACTGGAGGTAATGTGCTTGGACATGCATCTACATATAGAATTTATCTAAGAAAATCTGGAGAAAATAGAGTAGCAAAGATGATGGATTCTCCTTATCACCCATATTCAGATACAAGGTTTACTGTTACTGAGAGAGGCGCCGATGACATAGATGAACAGACTACAAAGAAAGGAAATAAAAAAACATCAAAGAAGAATGAAATTGATAATGAAGAAGAAGATGAATAATATTTTTTGAAACATTTTTTTATTGATATGATAGCTTTCTATTTGAATACCACTTTCCAAACCTAATCATCGTTATACCAACTGAAATAACAAGTAAGACGATTAATAATAAAATTGGCTGGATAAGAAGATTTAGTGGATATGGTGCTTCGGAAAAATAAATGCATTTAATATCACTATTGCATTCTTTAATAACTGGAAATGCAAGTAATGTAACAGCAAAAACTATTAAGGAAATTGTTCCTATTGATGCGACTACTGCGCCTAATTTTATTATCAGGGATATATTCACAGAAAATTGATAGTAAATTTAGAATTACTTCTTTTAAACTTTAGTATTATAGCTTTGATATGTCCATTGTTACAAAGCTATAGTAATTGTCCTGTGATACTTTGGAAAAATGGTTATTATAATACAAAAAAGGAAGCTCTTTGTATGTGTGTTCATCCCATAAATCATGAACCTTGTCAAAATATTCTTTTTTGGTTTTACCTTTGATCCTCAAAATTTCATGTAATAATATATGAGATATTCTAGCACAATTAGAATCAGCAAAAAATTTTGAACGTTGCTCATCTGAAATTATCTTGTTAGGCCTTATCCAATATAACATTCCAAAATTATTTGTAGCATATCCATCAACATGACAATCACTCCAAAATGGTCTGAAATATGACAGGTAAAAATGATATATGGATTTTCCTCTCTGCTGATGGTCTCGTAAGAGATAAGCAAGTGAAGCTCTGTCAAATAATTTTCCTGGTATTATGGGGAGAATATCTGCAACTATACTAAAGTTTATATGAAAATATTTTTTTGACCACCAACGAAAGAAATTTACCATAGAAGATACATAATGCCAATCTTCCGATTGTAATCTTTCCCATTCTTCATTTCTTGCTACATAGATAAAGAATAATTGATTATTTGATATCGATTGCATATTACATTCATTCAAAAAAAGATAAAATCAAATATGGTTGGAATTTGAACATCCGCAGTTGCAATTATTATTATTATCTTCAAACAATTTTCCCATTTTAAATTGCGAATAGCAATATGATTTGTGCATACGTTTAATCAATTCATAATCAGAATTAAAACTATCTACAAAAGCAATACAATTTTTTAGAACTTTTAACCCATCCATACAAAAATATTATTGGAAAATATAATAAAAAACATTTCTATCCAATGCAAATTATAAGATAACAATTATGAACACACCTAAATTTTAAATTATGACAACCTAAAATCAATCATAATTATATTAAAGATATCTTATTAATAATAGATCATTGAAGGATGTTGAATCAATAATTAATGATTGGAAAACAAATGTAGTTGAACCAATTATAAAAGTAAACGATCTTGATAAGATTATGAATTCTGCATTACAATTATCAAAAATATTATATGATGATGATCTGGATTTAGAGAAAAATCTTCATGATATTAGACTCTTGCAGAGAGAACTTAATGACAAAGTAAAAGAAAGATCTAAGAAAGAGATAGTAAATAGACCTACACAAATAATAGAAATAATTAATGAATTTATGTTTAAAGAAAAAGAATTTAGATCAAACATTCATGATTATCAAAATCCGATGAATAATTTCTTGAATGTGGTGTTGCAAAAGAGAATAGGAATTCCAATTACCTTATCAATTATCTATATTTCACTGGGAAATTCAATTAATTTTAGATTATATCCAATTAATTTTCCAGGTCATTTCTTGGTAAAACATATTCTAGATGAAAATAGAAACGAGATCATAATAGATCCATTCAATCAAGGAAGGATCATGGATGATTATTCACTAAAAAATATACTGGATAGATTTTTTCCACATCAAAAGATCCTGGTAACTAAATCATTACTAGAAAAAACAACACTTTCACATGTAATAATAAGGTTACTTAATAACCTAAAAGAAAGTTTTTTTGAAATGCAAGAATTTGAGAGACTAAATATAGCTAATGAGATGATATTATCTATAGATCCCCAAAATTCTCATGCAATAAGGGACAAAGGAATAATTTTATATGATAAAAATCCACAAAAAGCAGAAGAATTGCTAATTAAATATCTTGAGCTTGAACCCGAAGCTAATGATGCTGATTCAGTTTTAAATACCATTAGGAATTTGAGAGAAAGAAAACATTTTTAATTTATCGATATTTGTTCGAAAATGGACAAGTCCTTTTTTTAACTTTATCAAAAAACTGGCGATTAATTTAAATAAAATCTAACCAAGGCACAAGGTCTTCTCTTCTTAATTTATCAATTTTTATTTTAGCTTCTTCTAATATTTTACCACCATCTTCAGGATAATCATTAAGAACTACAATTCTTTTGATCCCTACAGTTATGCACATTTTGCTACATTCCAAACATGGTGCGAAGGTGCTATAGAGTGTAGTTCCACTGGTACTAGTTGCATTTCCAAATAAGGCGCACTGCATAATAGCATTTGCTTCAGCATGAGTACATAGACATCGATGTAAACCATCTCCAGAACTCAATTCGCCGTTCTTTCTTGATTGACATCTACTACAGCCACCATCGATACAATTCTTGATTCCAGGAGGAGTACCATTATAACCTGTAGCGATTTGACGGTTGTCTTTAACTATAACAGATCCTATTTGACGTGTAATACAGTTTGAACGTAATTTAGCAATTTCAGCTTGGAGCATAAAATACACGTCCCAATTTGGTCGCACCTTGTTCCAATTTATTTTATTTACTTTATTCATTTTTTATATCTCATAACAATTTATCTGAACTTTTTGTTATATTAATTATAAAAATATTTAAAGGAATTTTTATAGATCTATTTCAAATAATGGAAGTGATATTTTAGTGCACACATCATTACAAAAAAAAGATGAAAAATACGCAAGAACTATTTACTTGATGGTTTTTTATCTTTGTGCGATAATAATGATATTGATTACTTTTTATTCTTTATATGTCAGTATTGATGAGTATTTAAAAACTGGTAAAGTTGTTATAGGAGAAGTTTTAGTGTATACTGAATTTCCTGTCCCAGGATTGGCAAAACTGATAACCTATTTAATGATCGTAACAGTGGTTGGATGGTATTGCGTAACGAAATTAGGTCAAAATAAAGTGAAAAATATCCCCGAATCGGTAAAAGCCGTTCTTCAGCTTGTTGTTCTTGCAATTTTGGTTATATCGATTTATGAATTCATTTATAATTTCATCATATGGAATTCCTTTATAACAGTAGATGCCATCAATGGAATAATAAGGTTAGACGATTTAAGTGTTCCATATCCAAATCCAAACACGCCATGGAATCTAGTCTTTGCAACAAAAATGTCGTTATCAGCTTTGCTCATTTCAGCACATGGTTTCTATACAATTTCAAAACATAAAAATAATAATTAGTCGAAAAAATAAAAAGTTCTATCCATATTGTGCAAATCTTTCAATAATCTTACATAAGCATTTGGTAATACTTGCTAAGAGATCTATTCTAGCATATTCATTTGGAGAATGAATTCTTGAATATACAAAAGTACAACCCAATGAGATTGATGGTGCGTGAAGGATATTTTGAAAACTATACATAGGACCGGTACCTGCCGATGAAATGTTCAAAATGGTTTGTCCAAAAATTTCTTTTGCGCATTCATTTACCAGGTTAACAAAAGGATGATCATATGGAATTCGAGCAGCAGGTTCTCCATGAATGAATTTAATATCAATATTTTTATTTCCTTTCTTTTCAACGTGTTTTTTTAAAAGCTCGAATTGTTTTTTTGGCATCATGTTGGGAACTAATCTAAAATCTAATTTTACCGTAGCATGTGAAGGTATAATGGTTTTAGCTCCTTGTTCTGTATAGCCAGAAACCATTCCAGCTATATTACAAGTTGGATATCCAGATAAAGCTCTTTTTATTTCAGTATCTTTTATGTTACCTAAAAAACTGGTTATTCCATATTCTTTCTTGAAAGATTCTTCATCAAAAAGTTCAGCCGATAGAATAGATTCCTCCTCAGGTAAAAATTCCTTTATATCGTTATACCAATCTTCTATCAAGATTTTTCCATTTTCATTTACCATAGAATTAAGTAATTTTATTAATTTCCATGCAGGATTTTCTATAATCACTGCCAAACTAGAATGAGTATCTTTGTTAGGACCAGAAGCAGTCAATTCAACATACAAAAGACCTTTCATTCCAAGACTGATTATTGGATTATTCTTTTCGTTGACATAACCAAATTCCCAAATGATTCCATCACACCCAAATTTTTCTTTATACTTTACAAGATATTCTTCAATGTGATTACTGCCTATTTCTTCTTCTCCTTCAACAATAAATTTTACATTACATGGTACATCCCCAGTTTCTTTAATGAAAGATTCTACTGCTTTTATTCTAGTTATTAATTCTCCCTTGTCATCAGATGCACCACGCCCATAAATATAATTACCAGAGATTTGACCACTAAAAGGAGGAAAATTCCATTGATTTAGTGGGTCTTCAGGTTGAACATCATAATGGTTATAAAATAGCAGTGTTTTTCCATTAGGATTTTTTTTAGATAGTAATTCTCCAAAAAGAATAGGAGGTATATTTTTTTCCTCATCAAGGTACAGAATTTCTGAATTTATTCCGGCGTTTGTCATCAACTTGTAGATCATTTCTGCACATTCTATAAGATTTTGATTTTTAGCAGAAACACTTGGTATTCTGATTAAAGTTTGTAGATCTGAAACCATTTCGTTGATATGAGAATCTATATATTTTTCTATTACGTTTCCCATCGATTTAAAGCTCCATATCTACAATTTTAACTTTCAAATTGCATTGAATATAAGGAAAATAATGCATCATAATATAATAACTAGATAATAACTAGATAATAAGAGGAATAAATATAACCGTGATTTAGTGAAACGGTATTGATGATATCATCATCTGTTCCGAAGAATATATTTTTTAATCCTAATTCTATTGCAGTAATAGGTGCCTCTGAAAAACCAGGTGTAGGAAAAGCAATATTTTCAAACATTGTAAATGGTTATAGTGGTAAAATTTTTCCTATCACTCCATCAAACCCAAGTGTATTGGGAGTAACTGCTTACAAAAGTGTTTTAGATGTCCCAGAAAATATTGATTTGGCTGTTATTGCCACACCTAATAAGATAGTTTCACAGGTCATGGAAGAAGTAGGAAAGAAGAAAATTAAGGCTGCAATAATAGTTTCAGCAGGATTCAAAGAGGTAGACGAAAATGGAGCTAAACTTGAGAGAGAAATTGGAGAAATTGGAGAAAAATATGGAACTCGAATAATAGGTCCGAATTGTTTAGGTATAATGAGTCTATCGAAAAGTAACATGATGAATGCAACATTTTTAAAGATTACTCCAGAGTCTGGTGGAATAGCATTGGTATCACAAAGTGGAGCAATTTGTGCTGCTACGGTTGAAGATGCTATTGCACAAGGAATCGGATTTTCAAAAGTGATTAGTATGGGAAATAAGGTTGACATGGATGAAAATGATATTTTAGAATTATTGGCTGATGATGAGGAAACAAAGGTGATTGTTATGTACCTTGAAGACATACATGATGGAAGAAAATTTATGAAAATAGCAAAAAAGATAACAAAAGAGAAGAAAAAGCCAATTCTTGTTCTAAAAGCTGGTAGGACGCCTGAGGGTGCAAAGGCTGCGATGTCTCACACAGGTGCTTTGATGGGTTCAGATGAAACCTATGACGCATTACTTCGTCAATCTGGTGTGATACGAGTAGATACAATGCAAGAATTATTTGAAATATCTACTGCATTTTCAAAACAGCCGATACCATATGCAGAGGGTGGAGTAGTAATAGTTTCTAATGCAGGAGGACCGGCGATCATATCAACCGATTCATGTTCAAAATATGGACTGAGAATGGCAGATATTTCTTCATCAAAGTCAGAAATATCAAAAATAATACCACCACATGGATCTGCAAGAAATCCTGTAGATATCGTTGGAGATGCAGATTTTAATAGGTTTGAGAGAGTCTTAATTGAGGTACTAAGTCATAAAAATGTTAGTGCAATAGTTACCATGTGTACTCCTTCAGCCACATTAGATTATAATGATTTAGCAAAAACGATCATAAAGACATCCAATAACTCTGGAAAAACTATGTTGGCCGCATTAATGGGTTTAGCAGAAGGGGAAGAAAATAAAAAGATCCTTTCGGATGGTGGCATTCCACATTTTATGTATGCCGAACCAGCTATAAGAACATTGGAAGCTATGTTTCGTTATAGTCGATGGTTAGAAAGAGATGATTCACCTCCCAAAGAATTTCAAGTAGACAAGATGAGAGTAAAAAATGTCTTCGATAAAGTAAAAAAAGAAAATCGAAGAAATTTGCTTGAAGAGGAAGGTTACGAAATCCTTAAAGCATATGGCTTTTCAACTCCAAAAAATTTTCTTGCTACAAATGAAGAAGAGGCGATAAAATCGTCTAATGAGATAGGCTATCCAGTTGTAATGAAGATCGTTTCACCAGAAATTGTACACAAATCTGAGTCAGGGGGTGTTAAAGTTGGAATAAGAAATCAAGATCAAGCTAGAAAAGCATTTAATGATATATTAGCGAACGTTAAGAGTTATAATCCTAATGCCACTATAAAAGGAGTTTTGATACAAGAAATGATAGAGTCAGCAAAAGAGACGATTTTGGGTGCAAAAAGAGATCAGTTGGTTGGACCGTTGATCATGTTTGGACTTGGAGGAATTTATGTTGAAATCCTTAAAGATGTTGTATTTAGATTGGCACCAATAAATGGTCAAGATGCTAAAGAAATGACAGAATCTATAAAAACCATCAAACTTTTAAAAGGAGTAAGAGGAGAACAGCCATCAGATATAGAAGGGATAGAAGAAAGTTTACAACGCTTATCCCAATTAGTAACTGATTTTCCAGAAATAGAGGAATTTGATATGAATCCTTTGCTAGTATTAGAAAAGGGTAAAGGAGTAAGAGCAGTTGATGTGAGGATAGGACTTCGAGAGTAAAATATGTTTAAATTAAATTAACTCAATTTTTTGCCACAATCCTCACAGTAAATTGCGTCTGATTCATTTTGATTCATACATGAACTACATATTTTAGGTTTTGTCTGATTATTTGCAGTATTTACTTCTAATTTATTATTTTGATGACGCGAAATGAGAACTATATCACCTATTTTAGAAATATTTGACCATGTTATTTCATCATTTTTATTACTGGTTTGATCTTCAGATAGTACTTTAGTATTATTAACTTTTAATGTTATTTGTATAACTCCATTGGAAGATTTTCTAAGACCAATTTCTTTAACATTTCCAACCAACATAGCCTCATTATCATATATTGGCATACCGATTATAGATTGGATTGGAAAATATTTATCACTTGATATCGTAACCTCTGATGATTCTATTTCATCTTTAACTGCCTTTTGAACCTTTTCTAAATCCTTTTGTTCTATTGAAGATTTTGATGAAGTAATCTTTTTGTTTTCTTGCCCTGGAGATGAACTAGATATATTTTCTTGTTTTAATTTATTTTTAGAAATTTCGTTCGATGATGGAGATTTCTTTATCAATTCCTCATCTTTATTAAACTTTCTATATTGAGATATTGTAGATTTACAAGAAGTACATTTGTATTCGCCTTTTTCTACCAATATTACACCCTCACCGACCTCTTCATTTGGATTTTCATAAATAATATCAGGAGATTTAGGATAATCCTTTTCACATTTGTTACAATAGTATTTTAAAATTCTATCTTTATCTAATCTCCCAATTCCGGCTATAAATAATTCCGGTCCTCCAAGGTTTCCTTTTTTTTGTTCACTTTCGGAAACTCGTGCTATTATAAAACCTCCAGAACCACGTAGTTTTTTCTCCTTTAAATCTTCATCTTCTGCCATCATAATGAGTAATAGTTCGATCGAAAAACGCTCGTATTAGTGTTTGTATAAATTATATCCAATTTTAATACAGACCAGAATATAATTACATTATGGACATAAAAAGAAAACTTGTATATTAAATACTCTTCATTACCATAATACATTTTAGATTTTACTTATTAAATTAATAATCAATAATAAAATATAAAATCCACACAAGAATGAAATTATTATTAATATTTAAACAATTAATGGGTAATTACCAGTTTAAAGGTTCGGTATATATATAATACCTAAAGTGGATATTTAATATAGATGACATCTACAGATAACGAAGAATCTTTTGTTAAAATATCAAATTTGATAGGTGGTGAAGAATATCAGAGAGTAGCTAAAGCATTATTAAATACACAAGATGCCACAGATGAAGAGATAGCTAGCGCAACTGGAATGAGAATTAATATCATTAGAAAGGTGTTGTATGACATGTTCGGAAAAGCTTTGATCACGGGTATTCGTGTTAAGGATGAAAAAAAAGGATGGTTTGTATATAGATGGCGTGCTAAAAGCGACCAGGTTGATAATTTTATTGACAACCAGAAGAAAAAGATCTTAGAAAGATTACAAAAAAGATTAGAATACGAGGAGTCGTCAGAATTTTATCATTGTGGAAATAATGAATGTCAAAGAATAAAATTTGATGTAGCAATAGAATCATTTTTTAAGTGTCCCACATGTAAGGGTAACCTTGCTATGGTAGATAATAACTATACAAAAGAAGCATTAAGATATAAGATAGATCAGATTATGTCTGAAGTTTCTTTAGATAGATAGAACCTGGTGTAAATCATATTTTATAATGTAATACTATTTCTCCATTACGATATCTGATCAGTCTCGCAAGTTTTAGATTTATTCCTGCGGAGATCTTTGGATATCCAGTACCTTCTACCAATGTTATTGCGTTTTTTCCCCCTATAATTTTCGGAGATATTGTTAATATTAATTTGGTAACAAGTCCAGAAGAAAGACATGACCAATTAATTTCTCCTCCTCCTTCTACCAAAATTTTTTTATATCCCATTTTATATAAAACATCAAACAATTTTGGCAAATCCACTGATTTTGTACCTATGACAAATACCTTTGCACCAAAAGAATTGATTTTTTTTATTATATCAGCATGAGTTTTTTTTGTAACTATTATAAGAGTATCTATAAAAGAAGCACTTTTCAGAATTTTTGAATCTAGGGGTATTTTACCAGTACTGTCGATGATAATTCGTGTAGGTATTTTTCTTTTTGAATTAGATAGTCTAACATTCAGCATTGGATCGTCAATTATCACAGTATTGATTCCTACCATAATTGCATCAACATTGGAACGTAATTTGTGTAAACGAATCAAGTCTTCTCGAGAGGAAATTTTCGAGTCACCTATAGAAGAAGAGATTTTTCCATCTACAGTCATTGCTGAATTAATTATTATTTGCAGGTCAGAATGTAATATCATTTACAAATCTTCCATTTATCATTACTGATTTAATTGCGTCATAAGAAAGACGATGTATTATGGAAGAATAAACATTGTGAATTGGTTGTAGATCCAAATGAAATTTATCAATAAATAACAGATCAGCAAATTTTCCTTTATCTATTGATCCAGAATTTAACCTAAAAAGTTCTCCCGGATTGACTGTAATCATCTTTAATAATTCTTTCAATTTAACAGTAGTAGAATATCTCGGACTCGGTGATTTGAACACTTTCCACAAATAGTCTAACTCGCGTAAAAGATCCGGAGAATTAACCATAATATTATCAGTACCAATAGCAATTTTGCATCCCAATTTTAACATCGACATCACATCAGGAATTCCATTTCCAAGAATACCATTAGATCTCGGACATAAAACTATACCAATCTTATTTTTTGATGCTAGCATAAGATCATTTAAACTTGCATGTGTCATGTGAACTAGGATATTAGGTTTCAGAAAGGTAATTATTCTCTCGACTTCAGTTTTTTTAGTATATTTGTTTGAGAAATCCAAAGTTTTTTTAGATTCAGCAGCATGAATGGCAATAATTTTTCTTTTCTTTAGGTATTGTTCCTGAAATTTTCCAATAGTTGATCGATATTGTTTGAGAGCAGAATCTGTATTTTCGTTTGCTCCGCTTATTCCCAAGCCATCACTTAATTTCAGTAGATCATGGATAGAAGACAGAATCCTTGAGGGTATACTTGGATCATAGAATTTATTGTCTTTTTGTCTTCCAAACATTTGTATCTCTTTTAAATCAAAGTAATATTCTATTCTTCCCAAGATTACCGATTTTATTGGCAGACCAGTTAAAGAATCTAATAGCAATTGAACGCCCTGTACACCGCCTTCTCTAAAATCTACAAATGTTACTATGCCTTTTTTTATCATGCTGATTGCGGAATTTCGAATGAAATATTTTATATGTCTCTGATTACTATTTGTTAATATCTTTCTTTTAATTCCATAAACTGGATGAATTTGCTCTTCAAATTTAAAATCCATCGATATATCTTTTCCTATTGAATCTGCAATATGAGTATGGGCATTAATCAATCCAGGTATAACAAGTAATCCTTCTCCATCAAAAACCTGAGTAGCCTTATTCTCATCAGTACATGAATACTTATCAATTGATCCTGCATCAAGAATAATCCCTTGATTATTAATATTTATAAATCCGTGATCAATAAACGTTAAATCTTTTCCATAAAGTAAGCTTATGTTTTTAATTAATATAGTCATAATGATTCATAGATATTCAGAATTTTACCTTCATTTCGTAATTTTCTTATAGTATCAAGTGATTTTGTTGCTTTTTTAGCAGCTTCTCTTGATGTGGTTCCAGATCCTATTCCACAATTCAAATTCACTGCGGATTCGTCGTATATAACATCAAGTAAATCACAAATTTCAGAATCCTTCAAGTCATCAGCAAGTACCATAAAATTGTCTCCTCCCAAAAAGAAAGTTAATGATTTTTTTTTGAGAAATTTATCGATAAGCATTACATATATTTTCATCACTTGAGAAGTAACTTCATATGGCGATAATCTAGATTCTATTCTTGAGGAATTATTTATATCAATATGAAGGATTTTGATACGATGATCACTATTGGTTTTCTCTAAATTCAAATAATTATCAGAATTGCAATAAATTAAAAAAGGGGAATCAAAAATTTTTTTTTCTTTTCTAGCTTTATAGGCCCCATTATTAGCTTCTATTGGAGTGTTTCCTATCCCTATAGAAATTGACAAGTTCAGATCTGGATACATTTTATAAATTTCTGTAATTATTTTCACATGGTCCTCGATTGATAAAGTATTGGAAACTACAAAATATTCATCAAATCGATTAAAGAATACTAAACAATTTTTTTTTGAAAATAATTTTTGTAGATCACCATATATTTGAGATTGAAGAATTTGCAATTGTGCTTCTCTATCACTCCCTAAGGTTAGAGTCCAAGGACCGTATCCCTCAATTTTCAAGATTGATATTTGAATAGTCATTTTATGATAATCGTTTCATTTTGTAGGTTATCAATTTCATTGATTTTTTGTAATCTTGTTACCATATTTACTGCAGCATTTACCGTTCTTATTGGTACTATTTTTACTCTTTCCCAAGCTTGGTCCAGCGTCATATCAGGTCCAGAAATTCCAAGCAAAATCGGCTTTTTATATTTAAGTGATAAATCTGCTAAAAGTCTAGCAGTATTTTCTGCCACTATAATATCATGTTTAGTATCCCCCTTGATAACTGCTCCCAATGTAACTATAGCATCAACATTAGGTTTCTTTAGTAAACTGCTGATCATTATTGGCATATCAAAAGTACCAGGAACATAACATATGTAGCTTATAATCGCTCCCAACTTTGATGCTTGAGATTTAGCTTCTTCTAACATGTTACTAGTAACATCATTATTAAATTCTGAAACTACGATTCCTATTCTGATAGGAAACAATTCTAAAATTAAACCACCGAATATGTTTTTAATTGATTAGATTCTAGCAAGGGAATACCGGTCTTTGCCGCATAGATATTAGCTTCATCAATTGATAACGATCCGTAAGTTTTAGAATCAAGCATCTCACAAATTGCAACAACAGGCGTAATTCCAGCAAGTTTTGCCAAGTATACTGCAAGCTCAGTATGACCAAATCTTTCTTTTAATAGACCTGATGCAGCAATTAGAAGAGGGACATGACCTGGTGTCCTGAAATTATTAATAAAGTCAGATATTCCACCATTATCGATATTTTTACAGGCTGACGCGAGCATGGATATGGTCAACGCCCTATCGTGATCGGTTATTCCAGTGTATGTTTGACGATGATTGACAGAAATTGAAAACGAAGGTTTATCACCGTATGGTGCACGACCGTTTGTCATGGTGAGAAACAAATTATTTACACTAGGAGTATTATTGAAAATATCGTGTAAATACGATAAGCCTAATTTTTTAGATATCAAACCGTCGATGGCTAAACATAGCAAACCGCCTGCATCATTTCTCATTGTTGCTATATGTTTCGGTGTGATGTTCTCACCAGCCACAATCATATCTATCTCATTTTCTCGATTTTTATCATCATGGACTAGAACAAACTTGCCTTGACGCAATGCGAGTATAGCTTTATCTATCGCTGACAAACAATAGATAAATAAAACCATATTTATTATATAGTTTACTATAATTTTTGTTATTACTACTTTTTTGGTAATAGTTTAGATATATATTTTCCAACGATATCAAATTCAATATTTACTGGATCCCCTATCGACTTGATGCCGAAGGTAGTGTTTTTTAAGGTGTGAGGGATCAATGAGATAGAAAATAGAAGACCAGTTACATCTACTACAGTTAAGCTTATTCCGTCTATTGCGATAGAACCTTTTGAAACTATAAATGACAGCATCTCTTTTTTTTCCTCTGGTATTTTGATAACAATTTTTGTTTCTGTAGGAAATATTATTTTATCATGAATTATTCCGATACAATCAACATGACCCTGAACAAAATGTCCATCAAAACGACCAGACGCTCGCATGCTTCTTTCAATGTTTGTTTTATCGCCTTTCTTTATTAAATTCAAACAGGTTCTCTTTACAGTTTCACCAACTAATTCGAATTCTGCAATACCATTACGAAGATTAGTAATTGTTAAACAGGTACCGTTTACACATATACTTTGACCTATTTTTAGACCTTTACCTAATCCTTTAAGATCTATTCTAAGTTTGATTTCTGGAGAGGATTTGGGTATATTATTTTTTAAATATTTAATAGATTTTACCTCGCACAAAGATTCGACTATACCTGTAAACATTTCCAAAATATCATTTATCAATTATTAATAAAATTATATCGATTTTAAAAATGTAAGTTGATTAGAAAAATGAATATCTTTCTTTTATTAATTCACATCAAAGATATTTTAAATATTAAATGGGGTGATAATACATAGAAGTTGACGATAATAATTAGAAAGGATTCTTATTTTTTAAATCTTCTAAAAAGGAACCTCAAAGAATATTACGATACTAGAAGAAGATTGGATAACATTATTCATATATCAGACATATTACCATCGAATTGTCTAAGAAAACAATACTATACCAGAAAAATTCCCGAGAAGAATATCTTATCAGACGAATTAATCCAACATTTTATCAGAGGAGAATCTAGTGAATTTGTGATCTCAAAATTGTCAAATATTGGTGTAACACAAAATGAATTAAAAATTGAAGAATTGGTTGCACATCCAGATATAATGAATGAAGAAATGATTGTTGAGTTAAAGGATACAACAAGCCATAAACGCTTGGACATAAATGACAGGAAATTTAGGTCGTATTTAAGACAATTACTATATTACTTGGTTATCTCGGGGTTAGAAAAAGGAATTATTTCTATCAGATATACGAACGATGAACTTAAGTTTATAAAAAGCGATCTGGAAGGAGATTATTTTTTTAGACCTAATAAAGCTAAAAAACAGCAAATAGAAAGTTGGAGAGTTTTCTTACCAAAGGATGACATAATTAGAGAGATATTAAAAAATGAGATGATTAGAAGGAAGAATTTGTTATTAAAAGCAATTGTTGAAGATGATGTTTCAATATTACCAAGAATACCTGAATCAAAAAGAGGAAATATATGTACTAAATGTGAATATTTCCACATGTGTATGGATATAGATGACGAAACTAAAGAAGCGGTAGATATGTCAAAAGAATTAGATGTATTTGACATCAAAGGAATAATAGACTTCAAACCTATTTTTGAAGATGGAAGTTAAAATAAATAAAAAAATTAAAGAAAAAGATAATTATTAAGTCCTTTTAGAATATAAAATTGGTTTATATATTAGAAAATTATTCGCCTATAATACTTTTAGAATCGTCAAAAGTGGATCATATTAGATTTGCTTGAAAAAACAAGCAAGGTTATAATATCATATAACTCAAAATTAAGAATATCTTATGGATAATATTGTAACCAAACGAGGAAATCATGTAGTCGAAAAAACCAGTGAATTTGTATACACGATACATGCCAACCAATCAAAAAAAATGAATGTCCCCGTTACAGTCTATGCTGATGATAATCTATTATTAAAAATGACTGAAGATAGAACCCTTGATCAGGCTGTGAATGTTTCAACTTTACCCGGAGTAAGAAAACATATAGTTGTATTGCCGGATGGTCATGAAGGATATGGATTCCCGGTAGGAGGTGTTGCCGCTACAGATTTAGAAGAAGGAGTGATCAGCCCTGGTGGAGTAGGATACGATATCAATTGTGGTGTTAGATTGCTTAGATCCAATCTAAAAGCAGATGATGGTAGAAAGCAATTAAAAAATCTTGTCAATGAATTGTTTGTTGCTATACCTTCTGGAGTTGGAAGTGAAGGTACTATTAAACTCAATAAATCAGAATTAAATGACTTGCTAGTCGAAGGAGTTGATTGGGCCATTCAACACGGGTATGGATTAGAACAGGATGCAGAGGTATGCGAAGAGAATGGCAGAATGCTAGGAGCAGATCCTGAAAGTGTTTCAGAAACAGCAAGAAAAAGGGGAGCTCCTCAATTAGGAAGTTTAGGTTCTGGAAACCATTTTCTTGAAATACAAGAAATTCAACAAATTTTTGATGAGAAAGCTGCAAAAGTAATGGGACTTGAGGAAGGACAATTAACAGTATTGATCCACTGTGGTTCAAGAGGATTTGGGCACCAAGTTTGTAGCGACTATCTCAGATATTCTGAACAAGCACTAAGGAAATATAAAATTGAACTGATTGATCGAGAATTAGCATGTGTTCCAAATAATTCTCCAGAGGGAGAAAATTATAGAAAAGCAATGTATTGTGCTCTGAATTTTGCCTGGTCCAATAGACAAATGATAACTCATTTTACAAGACGGGTATTTGAAAAGATATTTTCAATGTCTGAAACAGAATTGGATTTGAAGTTGGTTTATGATGTGGCACATAATATAGCCAAGATAGAGCGACATAGAATAGATGGTGAAGGAATGAGAGAGGTGGTTGTACACAGAAAGGGTGCAACGAGGGCTTTTCCAGCAGGAATGGATCAAATTCCTAGTAAGTATCGCGCTATCGGGCAACCAGTTATAATACCTGGATCTATGGGAACCGCAAGTTGGATATTATTAGGAAATGAAAAATCTCTTGATCTAAGTTTTGGATCCACTGCTCATGGTGCAGGAAGAACTATGTCAAGAGGTGCAGCAAAAAGAAGTTTCACAGTCGATGATGTAAAAAGAGGATTAGAATCTAAGGGAATATATATTAAATCATTAACGAAAAATGGAATAGTAGAAGAAACTCCTATGGCCTATAAAGATGTGGATTCTGTGGTTAATGTATCTGATTATCTAGGAATTGCAACTAAAGTAGCAAAACTAATACCAGTTGGAGTGATCAAAGGCTAACATGAACGAAGATCGTGATATAGAAATCCTAAAAGCAAAAAAAATGAAAGAGATTATGGAAAGAATGATTAAGCAACAAAAAGAAAAGACATTGAAAGAAATGAAGATTAAAAATATTTCCTTAGAAAAAGAAGCTATTTTATCATATCTATACGATAGAGGCGATGAGGTTTTAGCTCTAGCTGAATTGCAGTTTCCAGAGCAAACGAAAATAATAATTAGTAGAATTTTAGAACTTATCAAAGAAGGTGAGATTACAAAAAAAATATCAGGCGGAGAACTCCTCTCTTTATTTCGTTCCTTGGGATTAAACGTTAAAGTAAAAACTACCATAAAGATTGAAGAGCATGGAAAATATGTATCATTTGCAGATAAACTAAAACAAGATAAAGAAAATGATAATTTGTAGAATTTAAACGTCAATTATTATCGTATATATTAAGGATATATATCTACGAACATTATTATAAGAGATTGAAGGATCTTTGGTTATTATATTAGTAAGATCATAGTATTAAAATCATACTTAATGATGTCTTGTTCAAAACAATAAATATTATTGATATAAAATAGAAAATTGAAGAATTTTTAAACTCTTCTGCCCCTTCTGCCGCCCGGTTTTCTAGTTGTATCGTGTGGTACAGGTGTAACATCATCAATTCTACCTATTCTGAATCCAGCTCTGGCCAAAGCTCTTATTGCAGCTTGTGCTCCAGGACCAGGTATTCTAGGACCCACACCACCCACTGCTCGAACACGAATATGTAGTGCATTTATCCCTTTACTTTTTGCAGCATCTGCTGCTGATACAGCTGATTTCATAGCTGCATAAGGAGAGGATTCATATCTATCTGCAGTAACATGTCTTCCTCCTGAGCTAAAAGAAATAGTTTCAGCACCACTGATATCCGTGATGTGAACTAATGTATTATTATAACTACTAAAAATATGAGCTACACCCCATTTATATTGAGTGATTTCTTCGTTTTCGGACATGATTGATATCTCATCAGATGAGGATATTAAAACTTTATCAATGGATCAGCAAAAATGCATATAGCCTTGATTCTTTAATAAGTAATAATCCCTATCAAACATCGTTTTCTTTTTATTAGTTAAATCAATTGTCTTATCAAACTTTACAAATACCCTACCCTTCCCAGTTTTTACTTTACCAATTACAATAACTTTCAAGTTGAATTTATTTGAAATGTTAATAATTTCCTTGAAATTTGACGGGTTTATGGTAGCCACTATTTCGTATTCCTCTCCCCCATTGAAAATCAAATCATGGGGATCGAGAGAGTTAGCCTTAGAAAATTCTATGAGTCCTTCTGGCAAAGGAAGAGAATTAATAAAAAAATCTGCTTGGCTCTGTGTAGCTAATTCATAAAGCGAAGTACTTAATCCATCACTAGAATCTATAGAAGATGAAAAATACTTTCCAAATACTTTACCAAACTTATGTCTTGGACATGGATTTAATACACTTTCTGTGGCTTTTTCTTTAAACTCACCTTTTGCCTTTGAATTTTTTAGTAATATATTCAAACCTGATGCGGAATAACCAAATTCTCCTGACACTACTACTAGATCGTCATTAATTGCACCATTCCGTTTTGGCATATAATTAATTTTTGGATTCAAGAAACCTATTAAAACGCAATCAATTATTAGTTCCTTTGACTCATTTGTATCTCCTCCCAAAAAAGTAATATCAAATTCTTTTGATGCCCTCTGGAATCCCAAGATTAAATTATTAATCTTGTTTTTTGTCCAAACTCGAGGTATTCCTAAAGATAATATTGAATAAAAAGGTGAAGATATACCTTTTGCTGACATGTCACTTACAGAAGATACTACACTTTTTCGAGCCATCTGCCATGGTGCCATCTGTTTTACCACGTCAGTACTTTCTACCAGCATATCAGATTTAATGACTAGATTATTCGGAGTGAAATATTTACCGTCATTATCTTTTAGGTTTTGAAAATCGAGAATGGAAACATCATCTCTTAAATTAAGATTTGATTTATTTTTTTGAATTAGCTTAGAAAAAAATAAATCAATAATTTGTTTTTCATTTAGTCTGATCATATATTTTCTTAACTCTGTTTATCGTAGTTCTGTAGATAGATTTTATTTTATATGGATTAGACTCTATTGAAATTCTTAAAACATTTTCGGTATTTGAAGATCTAAATAATATCCAAGAAGCATCATCAAGAATTATTTTGATTCCATCGATGGTAATCATTTCTGTGGAATCAGATTTAAATTCTTCCTGTAATTTTTCCATTATCTTATCTTGTAAATCTATATTAATTGACATTTTATCTCTAATTTGAGAATAATTTGATGCCAAGTCCATACATTCTTGAAATAAAGATTGATCTATAGTACTAATCAGTATACTTGCAAGAATGCCATCTCTACACCAGTTAAAGTTTGACATAATGAATCCTGCACTACTGCCTTCACCCCCAGCATCAGCATTAGTTTCTAAGATTTTTTGAACGACGTTAGCTTCTCCGACTTTAGAGTAGATTAAGTTTCCATTATTATTTTTTATGAACTGATCTATAGCATTACTTGTATCTAAACTAGTAACAAACTTTTTTATCTTAAATTTATTCATAGTTTTTGCAACACATAATAAAAGTGTACTATCAGAATTTAATTTCTGACCGTTATTAGATACAACTACTAGTCTATCTCCATCCAGATCAAATGAAAAACCATAATCCAGATTACATGATTTAACAATAGATTTCAATTGAATTAGATTGTCTGTTGTTGGATCTGGTCCTCTGGAAATTATACTTGGATTTCCGTTTATAACATGAGTAGTATGTCCTATCTTTTTGAAAAGATCCTCCACATAACAGCAAGTAGCTCCACCACCTCCATCAATACCTATCTTTTTAGGATGCGGATAGTCATTTTTGGATTGTTGAAATAACTCCAAGAGTTCATTAGAATAAGTTGATGAAAAATTTTCTAAAGTACCGTAGGGAGGTAAAATATCATGATATGATTTTTTTGATAACAATTCTTTCAATTCATATTCAAATAAACCTCTTCCTTTTATGATAAATTTGATACCATTCCAATTAATTGGATTATGTGAAGCGGTAATGATAATAGCTCCTTCGAATTTTCTTGATTCTCTAAATATTACTGGAGTTGGAGAAATATTCATATCATAAACATCAATTCCATTTTCTAGAAGACTTGAAACTATTATTTTTTTTATTATTTCTCCCGAATGTCTTGTATCTCTAGCAACTATACATTTTACACTTTCTTTTTTGGAATTTTTAAGAAACAATGAAAACATACTAGAAAATCTATAAATTTCATTAAGAGTAAGATCCTCGCCATAGATGCCCCTAATTCCAGATATAGAAACTTTCATTATACTACTTTTGAAAATTCAGAATTTAATTGTGTTGGTAGAATGTAAAATATATATCGGTTAATAGTAGATTCTTGTTACCAAAAAACAAGTGATGAAAATTAATTTTTATAATAAAGAATAATCGTTGCCTCTGTAGCTCAGCCTGGTTGAGCGAAGGTTTCGTAAACCTTAGGTCGTGGGTTCAAATCCCACCAGAGGCTCAGAATTCTGACTTCTGGTCCGCTTGTTTGGTTTGAGTCATAAATTGTTATAGAGCAATAATGAAGAAATAAACTTTTTGATATATTTGATTGCAAAATTGATTTATTATTCTTGTCTTCAATCCTATAATAGTTCGATTAAAACTGAGGTGGGTGTACCTACAAAAATTATTTCATCACAATTTCAATCCTATAATAGTTCGATTAAAACTATTACTGACGTAGATGGAACAATTGCCAACATAGAAATTTCAATCCTATAATAGTTCGATTAAAACAAACAACTGGCAGGAAGGCTTATACGCAATAGAGAAATTTCAATCCTATAATAGTTCGATTAAAACTGAGGTGGGTGTACCTACAAAAATTATTTCATCACAATTTCAATCCTATAATAGTTCGATTAAAACAAGTTTGTGCCCGGAATGTAGTAAATGTTTCGATATTATTTCAATCCTATAATAGTTCGATTAAAACTTAAATCCTGACATCTATTGTATGTATGTTCTACAGTATTTCAATCCTATAATAGTTCGATTAAAACTTGGTCGTTATGTTGATGATCTTCTTTATAGCGTCTATTTTAGGTATCTTTTAATGCTAAAATTAAGCTCCCGTTACCTTTATTTTTCCATGAACCCAAGCATGCTTTATTTCATCCAACTCATAGGATTTGTGTCTTCTTCTCTCAACCACGTAACCAGTTTTCGAATGATAAAAAATAATCATATCATCTGGATAGAAAGAAATCATCGAGTGATTACCATAATCTGATGCCATATGTCTTATGTGAATTTTTTCCCAGTCAAATAATTTTTCAACATGACCGTCAAAATGAAAAGAATTACCACAGGGACATTCTATATCTCTCCAATTTCCCGAAATATTTTGTAACCAAATATTATTAAAACGTATGTTTTGGCTATTTTTCATAGTATCTGATCTATTTTATTATGCAGAACATTAATTTAAATATTTCAGTCAGCTCACATTTTGTCAATTAATTTAAAGGAGGAGCTATAATGACAATATTCGAATAAATGAAGAAATTTGTCAGAAATAGGACAATTATGAGCTTAAGTTAAGCAGTAATAACTATAGATATGATGCTTTATTTTAAATCTATGATGATAATTAGATTATTTGAAAGAAATAGAGCATCCACTTTTATTGTAATGTACTCTCTTTATCTATATTTTTTTGTTTCAGTTTATGTAATACATCTAAAACATTAATATTCTTTAAAGATAAACGAATGGGTTGACTCCTTTTAAATATATAAAAGAGTAATTTATTAAAGAATATATACTATTTTTTTTCCAACAAAATATCAGATAGATTAAAACCTGTCCAAAGAATTTCGAATCCAAAATATTGGATCAGATCAATATGATAGGAATCAGGAATTTTATTCATTTGAAATATCTTTTGTGCTTCGACAAATTTCTTAATATCAGCGATCTGTTTTTTTATTTCGTCTAATTTAATATTTAATATAAAAAAAGTATTTATCAATGAATATTTTTCTTTTAGTAAACAAGCTGATGGATTTGAAACAATATCGATTATTGATTCAAGTGACATACAGAATTTTTTAGATATTTCTTCAAGATTTATTATCTCAATGTTTTGTTTCATTAAATTATTTATAAAATCACTGATTTCAGATTGGTATATAACTGTATTTTGTTTCTTTATTATCTTATCCATTAATTTTAGATAATTAATAATTGGTTTAATCGGTATAGAATTTCTTTTATAAATAATAAGCTTCTCTTTATCTATTACTCGGATAAAGGAATTTGAATAAATTTTTCTAGAGTCTTCATCATTTGAAACCAAATTATTTTCATTTATCGCAATTAAGAAATCATATTTTCCTTCTGACGATGACAGCAATTCATTAATCTTATTAAATTTTCGTTCTAGATAATTTGGAGTCCAATAACCAACGATTTCAAAATATATTTTTTTGTCGTATTTCTCAAACATGAAATCCGCTATAAATGCTCTGCCTTTTGGTAAAACTAAGGGGTCCGGTTCTCTTATTAGCTCCCAGCCTGTTCGCAATTGCTTAAAGTTTAGAGCAAATTTCTCTTCAACTTTACTATCAAAATCAGAAAATATATTAGAGAATTCAAAAGGAAAAGCAATATCCTTCTCTCTCAAATCCTGATGAAAATATTTTTTATCGGAAGAAAGTTCAAATTCATACATTTTTCGGTTTGATTGATTATTTTTTAGGATCCAAGCTTTAATGTTCCATTTAGAGGAATAAATTATTTCAGGAATTATTTTTGCGATTAATACTCCATATTTATTAGTCAACCTAAAAATGCTTAACGGACCATCTATAGAACACAATATGTAATTATCTGCTTTATTTTGTACTATTTTATTACTATCTATAAAATCATTGTTAGAACTAGAGTCTAATATATCCGTAAAATTATGTTTTTCTTTTTCTAAAGCTTGCTCAACAAGTTTTAAATTATACATTAATCCAAACCTTTTGATTTTTCTCAATACATACTTCCATTCTTTTCCTCCATGAATACTGAATTCAAAATTTACACAATTAAAAAATAATGTTTGTAAAAGAGAAAGATTATACAATTCTAATAATTTATCTGGAGATATTTTTTTAAAAGATTCCACAATAAGGTTATCTTCTCGATCAATCCATATGGCTTTTTCAAGATATTTATGTGAAATACCTAATCTGGATGCTGCTCTCTCCAATATTTTGCATCTTCGATCATAATCTAAAGCTAAGCCTTCTTTTGCGGATTCTTCAAATAATACTTTTCTCAACTTAAAAGAACTTTTTTGCGGTTGAGATAGAAGTCCTTGTCGGTTAATTGAATCCGGATTTTGAAAATTTTTATTTAAAGAAAAGATGGTTCTTCTCTCCAAAAGAACAATTAATCCTCGGATTAATTTGAAATCTCGATATTCTGATTCAATTGATGATAAGTTTTTTTCTAGAATTGCTTTAGTATCTTTGTTATCATAGGATGTTTGAAATTCATTTATTAATTTTTGAGCGATAGCGATATCTTCAATCGAACAAAAAAGAGGCGTGATCTTCTTACCTTTATCGGTAATTTTTATTCTTAGTAATTCGGAAGGGAGCATATAAAAACAAACAATTGATAAAAATCAGAGACGACTAAATCCGCCGATCCAACCCAATGTTCTGAAATACAGAAACATTGTTATAGTTAGAGCTACCGAAATTATCAGCAAAATAATTAGCGTAGTGTAAGATCCTAGAAATTTCAAGTCTGAACCTGGAAGAGAAATATTCATTCCATATATTGTACTTATTATGGTAATTGGAATAGAGAGTGTAAACATGACAGTGAGAATTGCAATTATCTTGTTAGTTTTTTCTGTACTCAACATGAAATCCGTATCTTTGTAAATTTCTATGGTTTCCTTCGATTCTTCTAAGGAATCAAGAACTTTATCGATATGATCTTTTATATCATCAAAATATGGAGTTAAATCTTCTTCAGAAAACTTTTGAATGTCTCGTGTCAAGCTTACAATAATTCTCTTTAATGGTATCAGAACTCTTCGCATGGTTGTAATTTCTCTTCTTAATAGGGAAATTTCTCTCGCAATTGCAGCCTTTTCGTCATATACTGCATCTTCAATGTCATCAAGATTTCCTATTACTTTCATCAGAATATGGAACAGGTCATCTACCAAGGCATCGATTATTGTATGTAACAAATAACCAGATGATCTTCCCATCATTATCTGTCGATATTCTTTATTTTGTTCTTTTTTACATAAATCAAACATTTCAGCCAATGGTTTAAGATCCCCTTGATGTACAGTTATAAGATAATTTGAACCAATGAAAATGGATAATTGACTTATTCGAGGAATTTTACTACCATTACTACTTCCAGCAGGAAAATGCAAAGTTACAAAAACATGATCCTCATATTTATCAATTTTTGGTATCTGAATTTTTGAAAGACAGTCTTCTATATTCAATTCATGAAAAGAGTACTTTCTACCAAGATTAAACATCTTTTCCCTTGTTGGATTTCTAACATCTATCCATAATAAACCATCGTTCAGGATAGATGTAAATTTATCATCGTAGGATTCATGTGATTTCATACATCAAGATTACCTTATTACCATTTAATCATACAAAAATATAAGTTGTTTCAAAGTATATTATCAAAAAAGATTTTATATTTAGATTAATGAAATTTTTCATGATTTCATGGCTAAAATTAGAAATGAAAGAAAATTATATAATAAATATGTAAATAATATCAAAACAAAGAAGCATTCTTGATAATCAATATATCAATTGAATGATTTTAACAAATATTATTTCAGAAGGAGGATGGTTGATTTTATTTTGTAATTGTGTTTGTATATGTCTTTGAAAGTCGTCTCAAAGAATAACAATATATCTTTTATTAGTTATCATATCTATATCTGTGTAAAACAGCATTTTATTCAAGGAAGACCAGTGCTATTAAATTTCCATCTTTAGTCAGTCGCCAGAATCTTATAATACTATTAATGTACATTTCTATTTATGATCATTTTATCTATATTCATAGAACGTAAGTGAATTATTATAAACATATCTAGATATAAAACAATTTTATCTACTTTCATCTACTATGAAAAATTTTTTCCAACCAGAATTTTGCACTATGAACTACAGGAATTGTAAAATCTCTAGTAACGATCACGGGACAATTTAATTGATCAAGTAAAACCAAGAGATGAGAATTATTAAAGAAATTAAATTTTCCGATTACAGAACTGGTAATAATAAGATCTGGTTGAGAGGCATTTATTGCTGATAAAATTAGATCAGATAATTTTTCTGCATTACTTTCGACTTCTTCGGATAAATAGATCTCGTTTGATTCAAATTTAACATCGTTTAGATACTCCAATTTTTTGGGCTTTATAAAATGATGATCTTCTTCAATATCTGAGTTGATTTTTTTATTTCGTAATGATAAAATATTAATATTAAAAGATTTAGATATTTCTAACCATCTGATTGTTTTGAAAATAACATCTGAATCGTGTCTATGATCATCTATTACTACTAGATTATATTTTTTTTGGATTTTTGAATCTCTGTCAATATTCTGAGTGTCTAATAGAAAATAATCATTACCAGTAGTTTGAATAGCCAATACATCACATGTCACCAGAGCTTGAAGTTTTTTACTACTTCGTAGAGTTTCATAATCAATTATCATAAGATCAATTTTTTGTTCTTGTATTGTAGCTAATATTGATTCATTTGTATCATGTGAAATTCGTACTAAATAATGATTCATTATATTTTCTTCTTCAATTATTTTTTCTAGTGGTTCAAAAGATTTTTTTGCTCTTTCAGAGAAGGCTACACCTGCAGAAAGAGGTGTCTGGTGTGGAACAGTTATGGTCCTTAATACATTTATTTCTCCATTATTGGCTTTGGCTATATTGATAGCATAACGTATTAATCGATCTGGGTTTTCTGGTGTATATGGAATTAGAATTCTAAAATCAGTTCTAGTTAGATCTCCTTCACTAGTAATTATGGGTGCATAATGATCTATTTCTTTTCTAAAAGTATATAAACGATAGACACCAAATCCTATCGCCACCCAAATTAATGTTATTATCCAGCTCATAGGAGCAGTAATTAATAAATAAATTGCTAAACCAATGTCAAGACTTATTCCAATTATAGATAAAAATGGAAAAAAAGGCATCTTAAAGCCATAATTTAATTTTTCTCCATAAATTCTACGTATATTGATTACGGCCATATTAACCTGTACAAATAATAGGAGAAAAATTACACCAGCAGCAATTGCAATTTGATCCAAAGGAAAAGCATATGCCATAATGGCCATAATTATACCTGAAAGTAAAATTGCTATGAAGGGTGTTTTATTTTTTTTATGTATAGAACTAAATTTATGTGGTAAATTATAATGACGTCCCATTGCAAAGGCTACCCTAGCAGAGGAAAAAGTTGTCGCATTTAAAGCTGCTAATGTAGATATCATTCCACCTGCCAGAATAATAAATGCTCCGTATGGTATTATAAGTTCGGCAGCTTTCATTATACCTAGTTCTCCGTAATCACCTATGAATTTCCATGATGATATCTCTTCTGGAAATATAGATCCTATTGATACAAAAGCAATAAGACAGTATAGGACTACTACAGCGGTTAATGAGATAAATATTGCCCTTGGAATATTTTTCTTTGGATTTTTTACTTCTTCTCCAGTTTGAACTATGACTTCATACCCCTCAAATGCAATAAATGTCAATCCCATAGCGGCAATGATACCAGTAATCCCTAGTGGCACAAAGTCAACGAAATTAATTGTCCAATCAGGATTGTTAAACATAATCCAGATACCCAATCCTATAAATACAAATATTAAACAAAGTTGAATTATTGTGACTATAACACCGACTTTGCCGGTTTCAGACGTTCCCTTAATATTAAGATATGTAAAAGCTACAATAGATAATACTGCTATTAATTTATCTACTGGAAGAAATCCAAATAAAGAATAAATCTCGTAATTAGACGATTTTAATAAACCTGTAACAAATGAAGCAAAGCTTACAGCATATAGGCTTCCTGCAACTATATGCGCAAACCAAGCCATCCATCCACTTATAAAGGCATTGGGTCTAGGAAGTCCTTCTCTAACCCAGAGATATCCTCCTCCAGCTTCTGGCATAGCTGAACCCAATTCTGCATAAGCCATAGCCGTGAATAATGTTATTATCGCATTAGCAATGAAAGCAATTATCACTGCACTACCTGCTAATCCAATAGCAGGTCCTGTTAGAACGAAAATAGATCCGCCTATCATTGCAGCTATTCCAACCATTATAACATCAAGAAGACTCAAAGAACGGATTAGATGGGGTTCTGATGGGAACTGTTCCGATCGTGATTCACGATCACGAGAATCTGACAATGTAAGTAACAACGCTATAAAAAAATGAATTAATTAAATGTTTACATATATTAGAGTTATAGGAAAAATACTATCATAAATTAAATAACTTTTATTAAGTATTTGATACAATTAAAGTATGATGAATAACCCTTTATGAGGGAAATGAATAATCAGATTGTTGTTGCAACTCTTGACGGAAGATCATATTATAAAATAATTAAGTTTTTAAAATCATTTCGATTAAGTTATAAAGAGTTATCACCACTTGAAGCCATTAATTCCAATACAAAAATAATAATTACTTCACAAAAAGAATCAACCATATTTAAAAAAAAGAACATAATTATAGATTCAGAATTAAGTGAAAATCCCCTCATTATAAAAGCCAAAATTTTAAGAGATCTAATGAAACCTTATATGTACGACCAGTTGATTATAGGGATAGATCCTGGTAAGAGAATAGGTATTTCAATTTTCTATTTATATGACGAAATTGAAAGTATTGTATTAACTTGTATTGAATGTGTATTGGATTTAATCTCCAAAATTTTGGCAGGTATTACTGCAAGGAGAAAAATTGTAAGAATAGGAGATGGTAACATATCAATGGCAAATAACATTGCCATTCATATAAAAACCAAATTTAATTTCGTTGATGTGGAAATAGTTGACGAACATGGAACATCGTCTCACATGAATGCTGAGAGAAATAGAAGAATAATCAAAGATAAATCATCAGCAAGATTAATAGCGTTCCGTAATGGTAAAATTTTTGATCCTAAATTAAAAAGTTTAAAAAAAGAACATAATAAGCTAGTTAAAGACTAAAAAGTAAAACAAAATTTAATATCGAAAATTCAAAAATCATATACTTAAAAATGGTTGTAGCTTTAGAAATCAATAAAAGTTAGTAAAAAGAAACTTATTTAGATGTGTTAAAAATTAAATAACATTTAAAAAGTGGTTATCGATAAGAAAAAGATTAATGATAAAACAGATGTTTTATGATTATCGTATCTGCAAAAAGTTTATTATGTTTACATATATCAAATACTCTGAAAATCAAATTAATTATTTTTTGAAGTAAAATTTCATTACCACAAGGAGATAATAAGGGCAGATCTAAATGAAAAATATAGAAAAATTATTTTCAAACACAATTTTGTTAGACGAAAAAAGAAAGATGCATATAAAGATGCTTTTTTTTGATAATGGATGTTTTATTATATTATCAGAAAATTCTCACAGAATAGGTTCTATGACAATTGCATCAAGTTTAGCAAATAACGTGACGAAATCACAAATCATTCCTAGTAAGTTTGACTCGTTGTTTATAGATTCAACGGCTCAAAGAATATCATTGATGTTAAATGGAATATGTCTAGTATCATTACATAGCAAGAATCCATTAAATATTGAGGATATGAAAATAATTACGGGAGAGATATTAAATATAGTAAGTGAAAGAACAAAAGAAGATGCAGGTGAATAATGGTAAAAAAAATAAAAAAGATATAGATCTTAACAGTTTTATCAAAATACTTGAAAAAGAAAAGGAGATTATACGAATAAGAAAAAAAGTCAATACGAGATTTGAATTAGCTGCATTAGTTTCAAAGGTTGATGGCGGAAAGGCAATAATCTTTGAAAATGTAGAAGAGAAAAAAATTCCTGTAATTAGTAATCTGCTTGGAACAAGAAAGAGATTTGCTTTAGCTCTAGGTGTAAATAATGAAAAAGAGATTCATAATATCATTAATAAATCTATAAATAAAATAAACAATAAAACAAAAATAACGAGTGATGTTCCTCATTGTCAAAACTCTAATACAAACCTATCAATTCTTCCAATAATTACTCATTTTGAAAAAGATGCTGGACCATATATCACCTCATCGATAGTTTATGCAAAGGATCAGGAAAATGGAAATCAGAATTCATCAACACACAGATTACTGAAATTAGATAATAAACATTTGGTAGTAAGAATGGTAGAAGGTAGACATTTACATAAATGTTTTATAAATGCAAAGGAACATGGAGAAGATTTGAAAGTAGCAATTGTAATAGGAGTTCATCCGGTGGTAAATATCGCTGCAGCTTATCAAGCATCTTATGGAATAGATGAAATGTTCATAGCAAATGCTTTGCTAAATGGTAATCTACACTTAGCTATGAACAATTACTCTCACCTTTTGATTCCCGCTTCGTCAGAAATAGTTTTAGAAGGTAGAATATTGAAAGATAAAACTCATGAAGAATGGATGGTAGAAATGTTGAAAACATATGACTTTAAAAGACAACAACCAGTCTTTGAATTAGAGAAAATCCGGTTTCGAGATAATGCTATCTTTCACGATATTCTTCCAGGATTTTTGGAGCATCGTTTATTGATGGGTTTACCTGTAGAATCAAAGATATTTGATCAAGTTAGAAATATAATTCCTAATACTTTACGGATCTGTTTAACTGATGGCGGTTGTAATTGGTTAACAGCAGTCATACAAATTAGGAAAAGATTAGAAGGAGAACCAAAAAATGCTTTGATTACAGCTTTTTCATCCCACCCATCACTAAAAATTGCAATTGTAGTTGATCATGATATTAATCCATCTAATCCAACAGAGGTGGAATATGCAATATCGACCAGATTTCAAGCTGATAAAGGGTTATTAATTATACAGAATGCGAAAGGCTCTAGTCTCGATCCATCAAGTGATCAACAAAATTTACTAACAACTAAGATTGGGATTGATGCTACTGCTAGTTTATTGAAGCCAAATGAAGGATTTGAAATTGCACATATTCCAGGAGAAAAGAACATAAAATTATCTGATTATCTTAGAGAACAAGTTTACAGAAAATAAAACAAGTAATTGATTATGTTCGTTCAACATGTTCAAAGAAATAATCATTTTATTATAATTATAATGATTTAATTCTATTTTTTGTATATTAATTTAAATATCCTAATTCAACAAAAAAGGAGTGTGAATGTCTGTGAAGCCTAATAGTTTTGCTATGAAAGATTGGCATTTAGAACATGTTGAAAAGGTAATTGTTCGCTATGTTAGGGGATTATCACCTAATGCAACTTCATTTGAAAAACGTAATTTTAAAAAATATAGTACAATGTCTAATTGTGCAAAACAAATAGAATACGATAAAAAACATGGTGTTACTAAAGAAGAAGTGATGGCTGTAATGCAAAAAATTAGAACGGATGAATCATTCTCTGAACTACTTAAAAATCCAGATTCTGTTCAAAGATTAGATGAATTAGAAAAACAATTAGCTACTCCGAAAAGAGTTAGTTGGTAATTAATTTTAAAATTAAATTTAAATTTTAGATTTTCAGCATTTTCAAATATCTTAAAACAGACATTATGAAAAGATATTTAAATTGTATAAGAATTTATAATAGAAATGAATGGTGATATTAAAATTCTTAGTGTAATAACTGCTAGTAGCATTATCATTATGACATTATTAACTTTAAATCCAAATCAAGTAGATGATAATGATGGTCATTCAATTGGATTTATGGATGTATTTGCACAAGATGATAAATTACCAGTTGTTAAGAATTCCCAAATACTCCCATTTTCTGGGCAAAATTATGCAGATGTTAAAAATAGCGAGACTATAAATCTCAATAGTTTTACGGTATCAACTTGGTTTAATACTAATTTGAATGCAACTGGAAAAGAAACATTCTTGATAAATAAAGGTGGAACTGGAAGTGATAAGAGTGGATCGAATCTCAATTATGGAATTTTCCTAACAAACAGAGAAAAAGTGAGAGGAGGATTTGAAACCCCGTTAGGCGATGATTATCTTGTTACTTCTCAATCTTCATATAATGACGGACAATGGCATAGTACAATTCTTACTTTTGATGAAAAATCTCATATATTGAAATTATATATGGATGGAATAGAAGTTGCCAGCAATTCTACAAAGATTGGTGTGAAACCAGATTCTACCGGAAAGCAACCTATAAGACTGGGAGCAAATTCTCTGGCTGAAAAAGGAAAGATAACGGGAAATTATACTGGTCAGTTGGATGATATTCAGGTTTGGAATTTTGCTTTTACAAACGATGAAGTGTTAGATTTGTTCAAAAAAGAATCACAAATCCAAAGATAATGAATTAGTAATGGAAGTTATTTTCACTGACTAAAATATTTTTTATGTATTTTAAGAATTAAAAGTGTTGTACAATACAAAAATTCAAAGTCATTTATCCTCAGGAAAAATATAGTTTAATAACATATCAAGAGCTTTATTCTTTATTTTACTTTTAAAATATTCTGTTCCTTTTATGGGTTTCTCTAATAATTTGTCTTTTTCAACTTCTTCAACTGGTCTATGATCTAATGCACCCTCAAATTGCATTCTATATTGTTGAAAATTTGATTTAACAATCGAATCAAAAACATCTTTCATCCAGACAGAACCTATAAAATAAACATAGGGCGGATTCACACGTTTCTTAAGAAACTCATCAAGACTATTAAGACACTGTGAAACTTTCTTAGACTCTGAATCTATCTTTATTATCTTTTCATCTATTCCTCTATTTATTAATTCATTTTTAAGTAATCCTGAATAAAGAGAATCTGCAGTAAGTAGGATAATAGTTTTATGGGCGTCAGGTTTAGAGCGTACAATTACGTGATACATCCTTTCACAAAGATTAATTCTTTCCAGCACATGAGAGGGTAATTCCGATGATGAAGGATTTTGATGTATTGAATATAAAATAATGAGATTCCCATCTGTAAAACGAGTTTCTGACAATGATTTAATTACATATTTTAAATAAGTCTTTTTATACATTCCCAATTGATACAAAAATAACAATAAATCATTGAAACTTTTTTCAGTAATTATTAAATTATTTACGATCATAAAATAGGTGAGATGATGGATATATATACAGAAAATCGTCCTTGGGGTAAATTTGAAAAATTTCATGAAAACATTCCCAGTACTGTTAAATTAATTTATGTGAATGCCAATTCAAGACTTAGTTTACAATATCATCAACATAGAAGAGAATTTTGGAAAATCATCAAGGGAAGTGCCGTGATCGAAATTGATGGAAAAGAGCTGAAATTAAAAGAAAATGAGACCATAAATATTCCTCTAGGGGCAAGGCACAGAATAAAGGCATTAGAAGACTGTATAATATTAGAAATTTCATATGGAAATTTTGATGAAGATGACATTGTTAGAATAGAAGATGATTATAATAGAGTATAATAAATAAAAAAAAATTAACTAAACGGAAATTTTCCGCTCTTCTTAAAAACGCCTATGATTCTCTTCATGGTAGTCATTGTATCCAAACAAGATGATGAATTTTGATTATAACTACAAGGTGAATAATTGAAATATTTATCATCCGTGTAATGGTCAAATTTGAATATACCTTTTATTATTTCCATTAATAACGGAATTATCCCAGATCTAGCCCCCCATGCTCCTTTGGTGTTTACTATCCAGAACATTATTGTTGGATCATAATCAATAGGAAAAATAATTCTCTTTAATGATTTTAATTCTTCAGAAGAATAATGTCCTTCTATTTGTATCCAACCTTTGGAGAGTTTATGCATTAAAATTGCGAATTTATAACATTGGAAACATCTATCATCATATATAAGCAAAGGGCGAATTATCTTGGAGTACATATTAATTATATAGAAACTTAGTTATTTAAAATTATATTGATAAAAGTATGGACAGAATAAATATTCAGTTTTACTTAATAAAATAAGGTATGGGAAAAAGGAAGGGAAAAATTGAACAAATTTTTAGCAAAGCAATCTATTCAGATAATCCAGAGTTATATATAATTTTATATCGAGATTTCAACACGATTATTTCTGTTACTTTGCCAAGGTTTATGGAAATATCAGAAAATTTACAATTAATACCAATAACTAGAATAGTACAAATAAGAAAAGGGAATGAAATACTATATCAGAAATTCAATTATCTTAAAGAATTTTTGGGCTCGAAAGATGAACATAATTTCAATTCAATGAAAGCAAATGATAATTATTAAATTATGTTATACTTACAATTCTTTTATTGATTGATAGAATTAATAAGAAAATCATATATTCAGTTATTGGAGTTATAGTCGTAATAGGAATATCTATTTTCTTCTTGCAACAATTTGAATTCCCAAGTATTCCAAAGTTGGATTTTAAACCTGAATTTAATCAAGGAGCTCTTAGTGAGGCGAGGCAATTAGAAATCTCTTTAAATAATCTTTCTTTTGCGCGCGTTAATAACAATGACATCAATATTAAAACGGCATTCAATGTTTATAATCCAAATATGGGAACATTGCTTCTTGAAAATATAAATTATAATATTTTACTAGACAACATACGAATTTCTTCTGGAGATATTGGCAAGAAACCAGAAGGTTTCGTAGCTTCTCAGGAAAATATTTATCCAATCATAGGAAATAGTACTGTTATTCTGAAGGATGATAATACAATATCAAAAGATAATAGAATTGCTGAAGTATGGAATAAAATTATGGATGAAAAGTCTAAATTTCAAATCCATGGTAATTTTGCATATAAACAAACCTCAAGTTTTCAAGCAACTGCTGGTGAAATCGAGTTTCAATTGAATTACCCGTAGATGTTCTAGAAACTTTATTTTTGACGGTAAGGTTTAATATCCTTTAATATTTTTTTATAGTGACAAGCGGTCATCGTCTAGTTTGGTTAGGACACTGGCCTTCCATGCAACAAATCATGCGAAGCAAGCCCGCAACCCGGGACCTTATTAAAGTAAGGCGGGAATTCAAATCCCGGTGACCGCATCCTACATAGGAATTCATATACTCGTCTTTGGTATTCTACAGCAGTTGTTGTAAACAACAAAGAGAAGGAGAGAAAGAGGTAGAGAAAAAATGTCGTCAACATCATCGTCATCTTGTTCAGTCAAACTTTCAACCATAGTGGATAACAAGATTGGTCTTGTACCCAACAAAGAAAACTCCTCTATAATATACGATTTCTATAAATATATGCAAGAGAAAGGTTCATCTGATAACCATCAGGTAAACAACCTAAAAGTAGTTATTGATTTTGCTAATTTTTTAGGACCAGAGATTTACATTTTATGAATTAAACAAGAGAGAACAAATAGTATCTTTTCTAGATTCTGATAATCTTCCTCCGCCAAACATAATAGCACAGGAAATAGTGGAAAATCTGGAATCAGCGTTAGAGGAATTCTCTCAGATTGAAGATGAATTAATAATAAGTAAATAGCAGAGTATTGAGTTATTATTATTAAAAAAATCTTTTACCGTTATATTCTTATATATGTCAATCCCACCCAGGAATAAAAAAATGGCTAAGCGTTACTGGATACTTGCAATAATATCAGTATTTATTCTAATTATGGCTTATGCTTCTTCTATAACTCTACCTTACGGACTGGATTTGTATGCTAATCTTGTATGGATGGCATTTTTCTTTGGAATGCTTCTTGTTAGTATAGGGGCAGGAATTCAGGTAAGAGGATTAGAAAAAAAGATTAAAGAAATGAACAAAACCACTAAGTAATTTTCATGCGTTGTTTCAATTATTTTCTTAAGATATGGTCCTGAGATGAATTTCTGAATTAAAATCTGACCAACCCTCAATCTTGTTTTATACTTATTTCAAGGGCATCTTTAACATTTTTGTTAAATTCTAAACTAGTTTCTGTTGTATGGCTGTTATATCTACCAGAATTTCTAACGTAGTCTAAATAATCTTTCATCTCGTTTTCATATATCAAAACATTATCTGCAACTACTATTGCCTTCTTTTTCAGCAAATTATTTTCCTCTAGAAGTTTAAGGTATAAAAAATACTGGTTTTTTTCTGCATCTAAAAAGACAAAGTCAAATTTATAATGATTATTATCAAGCATTGGAATGACCTTTATAGCATCACCAGTAATTACATCTATTCTATCTGATAATCCTGCTCTCTCGATATTCTTTTTTGCAATCTTTGCAAGATTTTTATCTATTTCCAAACAGGTAACGATAATTTCTTTAGGATGGGTGTCATTGCCATCATAATGATAATAATCATCAGCATGTGTTTTTAATACAAAATTTGCCATCAAAATAGCTGAATATCCATGCAAAGTTCCAATCTCAAGAATCGTTTTAGGTTTATACCTCTTGATAACTTTTTCTATGATTTTTCCTTTTATTGGACCAATTGACGGAAGGAAATTCTTTTTTGCTATCTCTTCTATTTCTGATAAAACATCCAACAATACTATGCTCTTTTTGAGAGTAGTGCTATTATTATTGTTATCATATCTACGATTTATCTCTACTTGTAATAATGAAATATTTATTCATGCATCAGGAAATAGAAGGGAATTTTCTCAGATTGAAGATGAACTAATAATTACTAAGTAGCAATCTTCAAAGAATTATCATTATTTTAATAAATAAATTTTTTTATTACAATTTCTCATATTTTTTCGATAGGCTCTAAATATTAATAATAATATAATTCAAAAAAATACCAAAGATTATTAGACTAGGTTAAATATTAAAACCTAGTCGATTCTTAGTTACTGGTAAATCACTGTCTATTAACTGATTGTCCTACTGATTTTATGTAACTGGTATTTGTTCTTACCAAATCCTTTAGATTGTCGCGTGTTTGTTCTAATGCTGTATTGTATATCCTCATATTTGATGCTAGAGCGTTGTTTATGAGATTGCTCGTATTTAACAGGTAACTTGTAAAGTTATTCACCAGTACTGCTTGGTTTTCAACAATTTTCTGTGGATTATACAAGTCCCATAGGCCGGTCAAATTTACATCACTTTTTTTGTCTGCTTGTTGTGATTGAAAAGAGTTTACTACTTCTTTTTCTGCTTCAATAAAGTCAGAGGCAATATCTTTTATAGTCTGAACGGTTTTTTCTTGATATTCAGCAATACGTTGAGTGTATTTTGGAATTTCTCGCGTAGCTTCATCAGTGGTTCTCTCTATATTATGTAAGGTGTTGTCGAGTGTCTTGTTTATTATATCTTTTTGTTGATTTAAGGTGTTATTGTAGTCTCTATTTGCTCTTTCATTGAAATTACTGTGGTCTTTGTTAAATTTAGTTGCATTTCTTTCATTAAATTCTGGTTCATTTACAGTTATATTTTCATTTCGTTTTATTTCTTCTTTTGTTGTCATGGTTATATATATACGTTACTAAGGTATATAAACGTACGTAATGATGTCCAATAAAAAGTCATATTTATGTTTGTATGACCTACATATTTGTATAATTGAAGGTAATATATTTGCAATTACAATAATAACAACAAGTAAAGGAGACAAAGGATAGATAAAAAAAACAAAAAGTCAAGTGGATAGATCCGAGAAAAACACGGTCACGTCGTGTTGTGAGACATTTTTACCCTTATTTTTAGGATAGATAAAACTAAATTTTAAATTCAATAAATTAAGTAATAATATATTCAAATATACTCAAAAATAATATCAAAGAAAATGACACAAAAAGAGAAGATAGCGATATTTTACTTGTAAAATGTCACATAAGGTCGTGTAATTGTCATCGTTTCTGTGGAATCCGCCTTGAAACTCATCATATAACTCCAGAAAGTGAAGGAGGAAGTAATAATATTGATAATGCTATTTCAGTATGTTTTGATTGTCATGCTGAAGTTTAACTATATAATGATAAGCACTATCGTGGCCCGAATTATACCACAAACCAACTGATAGCACATAAAACAATGGCTGGATTTATGTAAATCTACTGAATTTCTAAGATTTAAAAACCGCTAATAAGACACGTGTTGTAGAAATTATTAATGAATTAGACCACATAGAGTGGTGGTTCTAATCGCTCATATTAAACTTCTAGATAGATTAGCTTTCTTTCTGTGGTTTAAAATGGTCTGATGTGTCTTGAATAATATTTTAAATAGGGTTAAACAATCTACATATATTCTTCTTGTCTGTCTTGTGAGATGAACCGTTTAATCCTATCGCGGATCATTGACCAGCATCTTGAAACTAACGGGCAAGTATGAGTGGGTTTCTATTATTTGTCATTTTTAAACTCCCATCAAGACACCCGCAACTAATGTAACTTAGATTTGTGCCTCACCACCATCGACGAACAGTTCGATACCGGTGACATAACTGCTGTCATCCGATGCGAGGAACGAGGCGACTTTAGCGACTTCATCAGCGGTACCCATCCTCCTCAACGGCACGGTGCTCGCGAGGTTCTTCTTGAGTTGTTCGCTTTGTTCCTCCTTCTGCATCAAGTTACTGAGGGCCTGTGTGTCGATGAGACCAGGACTGATGGCGTTAACACGGATCTTATGGTGTCTCAGATCGACCGTCCATGTGCGCGCAAACGAACGTACGGCGGCCTTAGTTGCGCTGTAAACACTAAACCCCTCAACTCCTTTGGATGCAGCGACCGATGAATTTAGAATGATCGAACCGCCGTGCTGAAACAACGGAATCGCTTTTTGCACAGTGAACAGAAGTCCTTTGACGTTGACACCGAATGTTTTGTCAAAGTGCGCTTCAGAAATTTCGCCTAATGTGGCGAATTCTCCAAGTCCGGCGTTGGCGAACAGAATGTCGATGCGTCCCTTTTGTTGCTTTACCATCGCGTACATCCGATCAAGATCTGCCAGATTTGAGACATCACCCTGAACACCCGTGACGTTTTTACCGATGTCTCTTACTGCTACATCAAGTTCGGTTTGACGTCGACCTGTGATGAAAACATATGCACCATCAGTGACGAACCGCTTTGCCGTGGCAAGCCCTATGCCACTACTTCCACCTGTAATAACTGCTACTTTTCCTTCAAGTTTATTCATTATTTTTACTTCGTTTTGGTAGGTTTTAAGTTTATGAGTTGAAGAGATACTTTGACTCTTGTTAATCTTCAAATAAGTTCCACATTAACCTGTGATTACCATATAATGTGAAAATACTTATTCTCCGGATTAGTAATGGATTATGCTTATGAAAAACTATTCTTACTCCCAATCTTCCATTGGTTTATCACGTTCCAAATTAATATGATTGAAAAAGATTCTTAATTGCCTAAGATAATAATCCCTTGTTACTTTTGATCTAATGCCAAATTCCAAATACAATAATGAATATGCATTAGAGCTTTCATAATTTTGTTGTATTTTCAATTTTCTTTAATTCACCTTATTTTTTATTTTTGTGAATCCAATTAGAGAACTAATATTATAATGGGGCCAGTAGTTTCCACTGTGATATCAATTCTAAAAATGGATTCAAATTAATGGAAACATATCCAAGCTATAAAACATTGCTATACAACAAATTTGGTTAAAACACAAAATATCTATTCAGAAACCATGGTAAAAAGGATGTTTATTCAAACTCTATAATCATCGTCGAGATATAGTTCGACCGTTTAATTTAAAAACTTGGTTCAATAGATTCGGTTATAGAGGTATCACGTTCCCATTCTTCATTTTGTAATTTAATAGACTCAATTGCTATTGCGTTTGAATTAGCGTCCAATTCTGGTAATGCCTGATATTCCGAAATCCAACATCTATAAATTTTATATGCCATTATTAACTCACCTGCTTCGTTAAATAATTCTAAAATGACATCTTTCCTAAAATCTTTTAATGATGCATCGGTACCTGGGGTAGGATCAAAATGCCAAACCTTGCTTGCCCAATTCTCAAAATCAAGGTCATGAGTAACTCCTCTTTCTAAAATGATCGATTCATATGTAATCACTCCAGCAGATTTCCTACTAGTACTTGCATCCCCTCTTTCCCTATGTTCTATTACTTCAGTAGTACGTTTTAAACCAGATATTTTATTTATTCCAGCAATGTATTTTCCATCCCATTTTACTTTAAATTTAAAGTTTTTATACGGATCGAATCTGGTTTGATTTACTGTATACTGGGATTCCATTCTTTGATCTATTTCTTCAATATTTCTCTCGAATTTCTTGATTCCACATTGTAATTACAGAAAAGATTTTTTTTCCCTTTTGATTGAGGTTCGTAAATATGATTAATTTAACTGGTTCAGTAGGTTCAACGCATGGATATTTGACAAACAGCCATTCAAGGAATGAAGATCATGAAATAAAACTAGAACATTTAAACAATTTAAGTTATATTTTAAATTTTATTAAACATTCTTATGAAAAAAATTAATCAGTAAAGACAATGTTAAAAGATATAGAAAACACCAATACCAAATTCTATGACGCATTTGAGAATCTATCAATCAAGTTGATGGATAGTGTATGGAAACATAGTGATGATTGTATCTGTATGCATCCTGGTTGGGAGATGTTCGTTGGTTGGTTAGCAATTCGTGAAAGTTGGATCACAATATTTGCCAGTACAGAGAATATTAAATTTACAATTACTAATTTAAAAATCAGAACATATGATGAAGTAATCTCTGTTGTAACATGTTTAGAAAACATAGAAATGAGTTTAAATGCAAGGAAAATTAAATCTGGTGTAGTTGCAACGAATATATATGAATATGATAACAATCAGAAAAGATGGTTAATAATTCATCATCATGGATCACCAGTTTCAAATTACTTGGTACCGCCTAAAACAGAGTAGAGAATTCTTTATAGTCTGGAATTGAGGTACAATTGGAGGATGTTGTTGTTTGAAATCAATAAATTGTTAACATTTTAGATAATTTGTTGGTCTATTAAAAATGGTTGATAACAGATATTAAATTATATTTTTAAATAAGTAATCATAAATAGAGCCATCTCTTTTTGTCATCGAATAACGGTCAAAATGGCTTATATTTTATATGGTTAACTAATATACCTAAATTTTTAACATTTAGAGCGAAAGTTTGGATGATGGTCTAATGACATTCATAATGATATTCGGTAATTCTATCAGTAGGATTTGAACCCTTGGTCCGTCTTTCATTTCCTTTACGCCTCATAAAGTTTGTCTGTTACTTCATGGCAACCACTCAGGTCCACTTCAACAAATATGGTTTCATTTTTCTTTGCAGCCGCAATCCATTTCTTTAATTCCTGCTTCCAATCAATTTCCTTCTCGTCCACTCTCTGATCAAAAGCATCTACAAATCTTGTATAAAATTCACCTACTTTCGTCATTGCCCTAAAATTCTCGTCTCCCTTTAGCCCAATAGCAAATTCATTTCTGTCTTTGTTTGTGTATATACAAATTAGTGATTTCTGACTCACAGCGTTATGATATTGTTATCATTATAGTTATCATTATAGTTATCATTATAGTTATTTTTTTTCACTTTTCTGAATCAATATACCGATTTTTAGAAATTTGTTAATACCTACACTGCTGCTGTCAACTATAATGCATCATTTAGATTTTCATTATTATAGATTGATTAGAACGATCATATGACATAAAAACAATCCGCACATTGCACTAATAACAAATGATTTGCTAATTGATTGTATTCGTTCAGCTGTTTATTTAGGAGTCATATTCAGAATTAGATTCAATCTGTACTCTTACATTTACTATGTTTGATAAACAATGAAAAATATAGTTTATCCTTATGCTTTCTAAATTATGATTTTCACAATTGAATTATAAATATCTGTTAGCATTTCAGAATATCTATCTATATCATATCTAGTTTTATCATCTACAAGTTGTAATGGTATTGCTTTCCGTCTTGGATAATAAGTTATTACATATTTTAGAAGTTGACCTGCTTTTGGAAATTCTTTGTTAGATGTTAGAATCTTTAATACATTGTTTTCAATGGTATTTCTATTTTCGTATTCATCATAATTTTTAGATAATTGTTTTGTAAAAATTAAATCTTCTATTGATACTTTTCTTTCTCTAAGCAGCAATAAGTATTTTTTATAAAGAAAATGGATTTCTGATAATTTTTGCCTGAGTTCTTTTCCATTATTAGCTCCTGCAAGAATCTCAAGAATATTTTGTTGAAAATTTGAAAAAAATAATGGCGTGTCGTGTCTTCTAGTTTCAATACCTCTCATTTTCAATGTTCCATCTTCAAAAACACCAAAGTATCTGTTTGTAACAGGAATGCGATTGTCTTGTTCAGAAGATAGAAAGGCGATCCATTTATAGACACCTTCAAAGGATATTTCAAATCCAGTTCTTTCTTCAATACGGTTTTTTAATTTGATATAATCATTTTTTGTAGCATTTTCTTTTTTTATCCATATTGAATCTACAATTCCATGTAAAACTTCGAATCCTAATTCTTCTGCTATCTTTACTGACTCAAGAAGAATCTTTCTAGCAAAAGCACAGACTGCAATATGTGCATCGATTCTTCCAAATTTTGCATTACTAAATCCAAGGTAACCAAAAGACGTTACAAGAATCCATTTTAATGCAGATTGTCTTGCATTATATATTTTTTTTAGGTTATCATTAACAGTTGTCTTTTTCAATTGTTTATAATACAATCTTTTTTTGAGAACTAGTTCCAGTGATTTTGGGATCAATCCTTCCTTTCTTTTACAGATGTGATAGTTTAATTCAGGTATTTTGTTATCTGAATCCAAGTAACAACATTGACATAGAATTGTCTCCGCTGAAATATTCTTTTTGTATATTATATTTGGATATAAAGATACAAAATCAAATTCGGCTACTTTTTCATGTACTCCAATTTCTGGTTCCAGTATGAGACCTCCTCTATCTGCAATAAAAAGTTCTCTTAATGTTTTTGGATATTCTGACATTGTTGGTTTCCATGGTACAAGAATACCTTTTTTTGTTGCGTTATACAGATGAAAACTTGTTAAGCATTTACCAATTGTTGCTCTTGAGGTCTCATGCAAGGGAAGTCTTGATAGTCTAGAAATCTCTACAAGTCCATGGACATCTTGGGTTTCTCTCCAAAGAAAAGAGGAACTAGTATCTATATGCCATCTACCATAAAATCTGATACTAGATGGTTTATAGTATGTTCTACCATATGAAAAATACGAGATACCGTTTCTCGTAGGTTTTTTTAGCGTGACATTAGAATCTCTACCAAGTACCAAATCTAGATTATTTTCTGATGCCCTATGAATTAGATAGGGAAAAAGAAATGAATCTCCATTCTCTGTTATAATTATATCAGGATCTAATTTTTTTACTATCTTGGATAACTGTATAATTATTTCATCTTCTGATTCACTTTGAATATTTATTTTTGGTTCTTTGTCACAAGTTGTAGTAATAGTAATATGTTTTAATTTGTCTGATAATTTTGGTATCCCTCCTTTTTGAAAGTTAATCTTTAAATAAATATTTCTAAAATTTGGTACGATATAATTTGTCAAAGATACACAATCATTATCAAACACTTTCCAAAATAACCCATACGGGGACTCTTCGACATCAAAGGCACCACATGGAAATAAATCATGTTCATAAAAATAATGCTGTACTGGTAAAAGATCTATATTGTATAATCGAAATCCTCCAGATACTTTTACTATTTTCCTTTCTATGATATTTGCAAGTTTTACATTACTTGCAATATATTGCGTGTATATCTTTAATACTTTGGATTTTTCATCGTCTGTTATTTTCTCATATCTATATACGTATTCAGTTTTTTTAATGAAATCTTCTCTTTCTCTAAGATTACATATTTGTTCTAAATTAGAGGTATTATTGGATGCTAAATAAAAATAGTTATTCCATTTGGTGTCTTCTATTTTTATCGTATTATTTTTGGAATCTTTAATCCAAAAAATCATTTTGTTATCTAAATGGTAAGCGTCAAAAATCCATCCAGTTGTTTTAACTAAATTGTAGTCACTCCATCTAAAGTAGGAACAGTAGTAGATGTTGTTCGCTTGTATTGTTCAAATAAAAGCGTCATTAATAGAGATTCGGTTGAATAATCCCTTCCTTTTGCACTGATAGATTCTGAATATTGGTAACAATTTTTTAGCATCTGATCAAATAGTTCTCTGTCTTTTTTTCTCAGGCAGTCTGAATAACTTTTCCATGAGTCTATCTCTTTTGTTAGTATATCTTCATATGGAAATAGATTCATCTTGATATCACATTCGTCTTTTTTTTTAAAGACTTGTATTGATTAAAAATAATAGATAATAAAATAGGATATATTCTAATGGGATTGCTACAATAAGAACAAGCAGAATTGTATAACCTGGCAATTGAAAACATTTCTCTAAATAATTTTCTCTTTTCTAGATTCAGATATTTTTGATATGATTTCCATTCTTTTTGTTCGAGATCAATTGCTATTCTAAATGAGGGAATAGTTCTACCCATTTATATTCACGTTCTATCTCTTTTTTGTGGTTTTTTATGATTCTTGAAATCTGGTAGAGTGATAGAAGAGAAAACGGTTACAATAGAATTGTTAATATTATTTAGTGATTTTGTAATCTGTTTAACAATCCAATCTTTCTCTTCTTGTTCTATTTGTTGTTTGACCGAATTCAAGAGAAATAGATCAGAAATAATAACTAATAATTTTGATTGGGATTTTTCCATTAATTCAAAAAGTTCATGAATTAATGTCTCTGCTAATTGATAAATGGTAAACACTCTGGTAATTATTACATGGTCTAAAACCTTGTTGACATCCATCCCATACTTTTTCTTTGCGAGATTTACACATTGATAAAAATCAAATCTATTGTTACTTGTAATAACAAGTACATTTGAAGATTCTAGACCACCATATCTTTTTGGAAGTAATCCTTTAACAATTATATCACTAACTAATTCATCACAATCTACAAAGGAAATCTTGTCACCATATCTTAACTTAATAGATTCGTTATTGTTTATATGGAAAGTCAGTATATTCAAATATTCATAGGCAATTAACGGTTTTGTATAGTGTAACACCGTTTCCATACCGTACTTTACGGTAAAGAAATTATAAAAGTATTACTATATGAAGTTGTGTATAAGATACCAGAAATCTTTACATCAAGTCAAATATTATTGATATACTACAATTATTATTTAGTAAATCAATCCATTGTAGTTACCAATCTATGAACGAAACAGAACTTAAGCAATTATTCAAAAGTTCAATTAAAAACAGACATATTCAAAATAATCATCATCTTCCTATCCATATTTCAGATTATCAATCTCATCAAATAAAGATAAAGGAGGAAGCATACTTTGGCATTTTTGACTTTGTAATTGTAATTGTTCATAAAAATAATGAGAAACAAGGAGATATAAACAATACCTATATTGGTACCGCCAGAAAGGACCTTTTCTTTCAAGACGAAGGACGTGATGATGATTATGATGTTTATCAGAACATTCGTATGCGAACTCACCAGTTTATTCAAATAGCTAAACAAGAAAAATGCAATGTAAAAAATTTAACGTTTATTCCAGTAGAGGTAAAATCAGATAGCGATGTACTTGACAAACGTCTTCCTAATCAAATATTAAATGCTATCTTAACCTTTGGTCGGTCATTTTTAGTACTTGATGAGAAACATATTTCCAAGAACCTTCATCTGTTAAAACTTCTTCCAACAACAATTATAGGATATACAGGTAAAGACGATTATTTTGAAGTACTGTCTGTATTCGATAGATTCGTAATGAACGGAATATTTAGTATTCCGAAGAGAAGTTTTAACAAGTTACTACTTGATAGTAAGGTAACAAAACAATTTAGTGACATAGATAAGATATATAAAACTCTGGTTACATTGGAAAGGATAAACCAGAAACTGGTGTTTAACTATCTATTTAGATTTGGAACTAATCTTTTGGATGAGAATTTTTTGTTACAGGAAGAGATACAATTTCTAAATAAATTTTGTGAACTTTTTAAAATACCCACAGAAAATTCATACAAAAAAGAGATTATCAGATTAATTAAAAATAGTGAAAATCATTTGATTACTGATTTTCTATAATTATTACGATAGTCCGAAATATTAATTTTATAAAATAACTATAATATTTTGTAGTGGGTTGTTGGCTAAATTCAAAATCTAAAGATAAAATTGAGTATTAAATATTAAAAATCACCAGAAATATTTTTGATTAATTTGCTGTAGTTATTAAATCATTTAGATCAATAGAGAGATGAAGGTTCCTATTATAAATAAAAATAAACTACATTGTTGAAGTGTGACATACCGTCGATGCTGTAAAAAGACAATTGCGGAACGAAGAAAATGAATTATTCATTTTCTACCCCTTTCTACTCGGGTATAATCAAAAACAACATTTAGTCTAGATTTAATAAATTGAAGATTAAACTTTGATCAATAGAAAAATAGTCAGATAAACCAATTTCCACCTAAGATTACAACGTATATATACTAATTAAAGAGATATACTGAAACTATTATAAGAAATGCTATGTATAACAAACTACAATGAATTTTTCTAATGATAATGAGAATATAGATTTTGCTGCAATACTTACTGGAAGAGAAGAAGTGCCAGTAGTAGATACTTTAGATACTGCTTTAGCAACATTCCAATCCAAAGATAATGAAGATCTAAAATTTTGCGTTAAAATTACAGATATGAGTAAAATAAAACAAGTTAGTATTGACGTAGGTAAACATGAGAAAGGAGAAACAGTTGCAGAGCTATATAAGTCTGAAACTCCATCAGACGAGGTTACCGGCAAATTATGTGAAGGGGATATAAATTCACAGGATCTGAAAGGGCCGTTACAAGGAAAGAATACCGAAGAATTGGTCAAAAAAATAGAAAACGGAGAAGCATATGTAAATATATTGACAGAGGATAAACCGAAGGGAAAAGTAAGAGGACAAATTAAAAAGTTAGATCATATTTGAGAATTTTTATGGATATTAAAGAAATAATAAATATTAGAAATGAGGTTGTAGGACGATGATGCTTCCATCTTGTTGGTGCTCCTAGTCGTGGCCGAGGTGTTTTGCCTACGAACAGTCACACCATCTCAAATTAATATACCTAACAGGAATTTTCTATAATCTTCATGCATCTTTGTCTTTTCTTCTACGAGTTTCTTTTTCAAAGCACACCTAAAGTGGTATCTTCTTTTTCTACCTTTTGAAAACTTGTTTGATACAACCAGGCTGTGAACAAAGATTTCCAGACCACACTCCCAACAATTGATTTTTGTGGCGATAACTGGTCTGTTTACATCCCTTACCACATTGTCCTGATTTATTCGTGTAAGAACTTGATTCTTTCTACTTTCTGTAAGTAGTTCTAGACAATACTTGGAGTCTGGAGGACATTCATAGTGTTCCATAATCATATATTTGATAATCTTTATGGTTATTGCTGGATCTTTTTTATTTGTAACAAGGGATTGCGAAGAAGACATATCTACAGAATTTTTTGATAATTATATTAAAGTTTTCCCCAAAGTTAAAACAATGTTTTTATCCTTCCGGTAGCCTCTGAGGCCTGAATATCTTTATCTTAAAATCGGTTTATTTGAATTTCATGTCATTCTTCTTTGCTTTCTTTTTAAAAGTCTGTTTTATATGAAGGTACTTCAGTGAAAACCTGATTCTTGGGTACATTTCTGCAAAATCTTTCTATAACCGTTATAACCTTTTCTGTACTTTTTGATGTTGGGGAGTGTCGTCTGTCTGGTGAATATACTTGATTGCTACAGACGTTCGCCTGACATAAAAAAAACTCTGCATTGGTTGTAGTTTTCATCAGGTAGTCATGACCTCCCTATTTTTAGTTCCATTTAACACTTTGTAGATTCTGTAAACAGCATCGATGACAGAAGTATTATTGAGGGTGACCAAATAATTAAAAATTAATCAATTTAGTCATCTCCTTCTAATATAATACTAGTATGTATGATATAATCATAAGTCAACCAAGGATAAAGAAACCACCGAATACGCCATCAAAACCTAAATCACCTTTAGAAAGAGGAGGTATAAAATTCTGATTCCTATAACTGAAGCAACATTTATCGACGCTATTGAAAACATCACTAAGAATGTGGTTAATATTGCGAGTGTGAAAATGGTAACTGATCAGCTCTTCCGTATATTTCCAATTGAAGGTGTCGGATCTGGCATTATCATCGATAGTCAAGGTCACATACTCACAAATTATCATGTAGTCGACCATGCCAGGAGATTAAAAGTTACCTTACATGACGGAAGAACATTTAATGCTAAAGTAATAGGAACTGATAAGCTAACTGACCTTGCTGTATTAAAAATCGAATTGAATTCTATAAGTTTTGATGAATCTAACAATAATGATACTAATTATCATGATAACAAGTCAATAACCTCGGTGCCATTTGCTAAATTAGGAGATTCTGACGTTCTAAAAGTGGGTCAAATAGTCATAGCCGTTGGTAATCCATTTGGTCTAACAGGAGGACCTACGGTTACGACCGGAATTATTAGTTCCATAAATAGAAACATCGAATTTGAGGATGGAGTATTAGAATTGGTTCAAACCGATGCAGCAATAAATCCAGGCAATTCTGGCGGACCTTTAGTAAATACTAGCGGAGAAGTAGTTGCCATCAATACTGCAAAAATACCTTATGCCCATGGAATAGGATTTGCAATCCCCGTTAACACAGCAAAAAAGGTATTGGAGGAGTTAATACAATATGGGAAGGTCAATCGACCATGGTTAGGCATCTCTACAATCAAGATAACCGGTAGAATAGCAAGGTATTATCGGTTACCAACCAATGAAGGTGCGCTAGTTGTAAAGGTGGAAGAATATAGTCCCGCAGCTGATGCAGGAATAAGACCAGGTGATATCATCGAGGAGATTGATGATAAAAGGATAGAAGAAATAACAGAGCTTTCATCTCAAATCAAAAAGAAGAAGATAAATGAAAAAACTTTATTATCTGTGAATAGATATGGGAGACGATTTAATGTTTCAGTGATATTGGAGAATCAGCCATAACTATTTTTTTTTATGTTTTCTGTTACTAAATGAGTTCATTTTACTTACCATATAGTAAGTTGCTTTATACATATCCACTTACCAATTTATATATACTTACATTAATATAGTTAATGTGGCGTGTAAAATAAAAATAAAAGAAAATACTCAAATTCAAAATAAAAATAGCATAGATAAGGATAATTTAACCGTATTACTTACATCGTTTCCGGATAAACAAAAGATATATGATAATAATTCTTCTATATCTCTCTCAGACCTTAGACAACATGATATAGATATTATGAATATTTTGTATGGTAATGAAGATGAAAATACTATAGCCACATTTTCATTTAATGGACTCAAGAGTATGTTAGATATACATCAAGAAATTTTATCAAGATCACTGAGACGATTACAGGAATTGGGTTTGATTGAGAGAACCAAATTAGGATATAGATCTACGAAAGATGGAAAAATAATATTTTCAAATCTGAAGGGTTCATCAAATGAAGAAATAAGTAATCAAACAAAATATACACAAATTCTTCAAGTGTATGTACCATACAAACTTGTTAATAAAAAAATAGTTCAAAGTATTTCAGGAAAATGGTTTGACAACCTAAGATGGGTAGGTATGGTACAAACATTAACAGGGTATCAGTTAAAATGGAAAGATATAGAAAACTGTATCGAAATAGTTGTGTATCTGTCTGAGAATAATATCATCATAGAAACAAACGACAATCAGTCAGATATTTCCAAAGCATTCAGATATTCTACAAGAATCATAGAATCAATTGGTGACATAGTAATTGAAAATAACTCTTTAATTTATCCTATAAAAAATAATGATTACAATAAAATAGATAATTAATGACAAATTAATGATTCTTCCGAATATATGTTATTTTTCGTATATACGCCTTTTAATATAAAAATAATTAATTATATAGAGATAAAAGAATTCTATATAGGATTTGATCCAATCACTTATCGATTAGGCTAAAAGAGATAAAGAGAATTAAACTGATAGAGAGAAGGAGCAGTCCAAGTGAAGACGATATCAGCAACGAACACTATCCTAAGCAAAGATGACTGATTTCTTACCGAGCAGGGTTGATTGTTGTTGGTACTTTTGAAATAATGCACCAGAATATTTTATTTGCAAATATACCAAAAAAGCAGAATTCAAAAAAACAAATGATAAAACAATGTTGCAACTAACAGACATGAAAAATAAATTTGTCTAAATTTTATTTTGTGAATAAAAGAAATATGACTTCAAAAACAACAACTAGTCAATATTTTGATAAACATATTAATCTATTCTTGTTTAAAGATGATAAAAACATAAATTGTTTTGTGACTTTATTTGAAAATGTAGGTCTATATTTACCTGATACTATACTATATATATTATGACAAAAGAATTAGAAAAAGTTGTTTCATTGAATGCAACAGATTGGAACGACAAAGTATTGCATTCTGATATCCCAGTGCTAGTAGATTTTTGGGCAGAGTGGTGTGGTCCCTGTAAAATGGTTGGCCCAATTGTTGAACAATTAGCTTACTCTCTAGATGGAAAAGTTAAAGTCTCTAAACTTAACGTTGATCAAAATGAAGAAATTGCAGTAAAATATAATATTCAATCTATACCTTCACTAGTTTTGTTTAAAAATGGCAATGAGATAGCTCGAACTGTGGGAGTTTCTCCAAAGGAAAAATACGAAGCATTTGTGAATAGTGCATTAAATTCATAAACAACTGTCCACTATTTGTTCATTTATATCATTGTGTCCAAAATGAAGTATAATGATTAGGAACACTATCTACAAGATAGGCTGATGCCTTATCATAGAAGGTGTTATTAGGTCTAATCATTGAAGAAACAATATAATTAAATTGTTGTGGATTTCCAAAGAACATGGGATCTATAAACACTTGAACCATATTTTTGAACATATCCGATATTTTGGATAATGGAAGATTATATTTATTGTTAGTATTATTAAAAATTGGATTCGCTGTAAGACATAAACAGGTGCAGAAAGAGACCATAAGAGATTATCTTACTGAGCAAGACAAGCCCCTCTAAATGAGAAATAGGAATGAAATCAACGATTACGATATGAGATTAGGGAGAATGCCAAACTACTATAGGACCTTTCACTAGGAAAACATATCATCATACAAATTAAGGCAAAGATAGAAAATGTTGAAAGGCGTGAATCAGAACAGTAAGTTATTTCTGGAAGTCCTCAATTCAAGAAACTCTACAACTTTTGAAGGAAAAGGAATTTGAATACATCCTTCAGGACAGTATTGATAAAGGCAGTACTAAAGAAAAAAGGATTCAGTTCTCTAGAATATCATTTTTTAATAACCTGCACTATTAATTACATTATACTTAATGAAAAATATCTTAATAGTTGATGATGACCTTGATACTTCTTTAAGATATAAGAAATGGTTGGAAGAAGAAGGTTTCAATCTAACCTTAATCAATGACCCAGAATTTGCAGAACAAAACTTTAGATCTCAGGACTATGATCTAGTTCTTGTTGGTTTTAGAATGTCTATGATGGATGGTTTTGATCTTTATAATAAGCTACTTGACATATCAAAAAGCGTAGAAGATACACCACAAGAATTTAAAATATGTTTTATGACATCATCATTAATAAATTATAAAGTCTTGGCAGAAATGCATCCAGAATTTGGAGAAGAATGTTACGTTTGCAAAAAAGTTGCAAAAGATATTTTCATAAACCATGTCAATTCCTTGATACCGTAATAACTCATTTCTTGTTAATTATTTTTAAAGTATGAAAAACATTATATCCATAATAAAGTAATCAAATTATTTATTTGACTAATTGATTGAAAATGTTTATCAGTGTCTCCTATTATTTATACATATGTCTTGTTCTTTATTCCTACTGTGGAGTAAGAATAAGAGTCTTGAGTTTCTATCTATCTAGTAAAATAATATATACTTGATAAAAATAAAATTATAATTATAATTTATTACTCTAGTTATAGTGTTACTGTAATAATTTCATTTGTACCTGAAGATCATTTTCTAACTGTGTTACTATAGTAGATTCAAAATGTTGAAGGATGAAGAGGTATGAGATACGAGTAACATGAAAGAGAATTATTAATTTATAAATTTCTCTTTTCTTTTTGAATTAAAGGAATAATTTTTTCCATTATTATATTATCAAAATTACATTCCTCAAAATCCATAGTTAAAAATACATAATAATTTTCATTGATTGGAATTATACATCTACTCATGTTTTCATATCTTCTAAATGCATAGATTAATTTACCCATTTTTGATTCAAATTTTATTCTTGCTTTATGTCTAGTTATTGAATTTTTTGCAAATTCGTTATTTTCTTCTTTGGTAAGGAGGAGCTTTAGCCCTTCTCTAACTCTTTCATTTATAATAGTACCGTCATGATCAGTTATTCCTACCCATCTTATAGACTGGTTACAATTGATTATATTTTCTATAAAAACAGAATGAAATTTATCATTTAATACCATTTGTTTGCTAGATAATTTTTTTAATCGTAATAAAAAAGTTATGAATGAGTATTATCATGAATAAAAAATCCTTACGATTAATTAATTGGTCTATTACTCTAGCGATATTGTGTAAAATGAGCATAGCCTTCAATTGAAGAGGGCTTAATTATTCAAAGAGAAGGAATTTAAATATGTTTAATTGTGACTATAAACAAAGACTGCTAAAATCAGAACTAAGGGAAAAGTCTGATGGTTTGACCAACAATAATCTTGTAAATGTACCAAGACTAGATCCAAAAGATACCAAAAAGTATAAGGTTATACCTTATCACTAATTATCTATCCACTTCAACGATTTTAGCATTTTTTTAAAGTCGGGAAGATATTTTTCATATAAGTGATTAGATATCCTATAAGCGGTCCTGTTAACTTAAGGAAAGAGCTATAGCTGTGAACGTTCTATTCTAACAATATATGTTGTTAAGATTTGTCAGAAATAGAATATCCACATGTATAGTAATGTATTCTTTGTATTTGTACTTTCTTGGTCTCAGTCTACGAAATACATCTAAAGCATTGGAATTGTTTAAGGACCAAAAAAGAAGTTATGTTGCTGTTTGGAAATGGATTCAACGATTTGGTTCATTGCAGATCTATGACAAACATAGAAGAATGTCCGCATTTATCATAGATGAAACTATAATTCAGATTGGTAATCAACATTTTTGGTTGTGGATCTGTATGGAACCTGTTCATAAATCTATACTTGGGATCTACATTTCTGAAGAGAGAAACATGTTTGTAGCAGAGAATTTTATCAGATCACTTGTATCAAAGTATGGTAGACATACAGTTTACACTGATGGTGGTACTTGGTATCCACAAGCCTGTAACTTTTTAAATCTGAAACACATATTGCATTCTCGTCTAGAGAAAAGTCTGATTGAAAGGATGATGCAGTATTTCAAAGATAGAACTGAATGTTTTGATGATTACTATCCTTGTAATAATAAACAAAATTGTGATCTATCACATGTATACAATTGGATCAAACTATTTGTTTATCTGTATAATGCAAAAATTAGAAACAATATTGTATTCAAAATTGGAGGTGAAATGGTCTTAAGTTAACAGCACTCTATAAGCTATTAAATATGGTTTTTTATTATGAATTACATAGTAGATTGTTCTAATATTTTACTATTTTAAAGAAATATCAGATCTTATTACAATTTTCTTACAAGATACTATCCTGGCATAATCACTTGTTCAATTTCCTTATCCGTAGGCGGCGAACCACTAAAGGAGCCATCAAATACAACCGTCACTTTCTTGTTTCCAAGCATTGCTGCAGTAAATACTGTTACCATCCCATTAAATGAACTGTCATGATTATTGGTAATATTATACCATCCAACATCAAGACCACCACCCCATAGAGATACCTTTGCTGTTTTGGAATCCTTTTTTACATCTATTCCAGTTACATTGACATCATTAAATTCTGAACCCATTATTTTATAACCAAATTTAATGAATTTATATATTTTGGTCAAATAAATTTGAAATACTATATGTTACACATCGAATAATTCACATGTCTGTGATAAAATTCCTAAATCTAGCAAAGGATTTATTATAGGTAAAATTGACTGCCAATAATCAAATAGATATCCTATTTTCTATGATAGATATTATCTAGATCCTTTGTAATTTTTTCTTTATCCCAGGTATAAAGTATGAGTCAAGTCCTTTCAAAATTTGGTTTAACAGATAAAACAGAGGTACTTATATGTTTTCAACGAGAATTTGTGGTTCAGAAAAAAATACAATTGGAAAAGGAAACCATTTTTTGTTACTCTTTTGTAAGATTTTTGTAGTGTAGCATATAATTAAATCATATATTTAATAACTGAGCTTATTTTGATCTTTTAATTTTGTTGACTTGTTCCCGGTGGACTTGTTCCCGGTGGACTTGTTCCCGGTGGACTAATTGCGTCTTTTGTAAAGATTAATCCTCCAATCAATGTTTCTGCATGCTCGTATACAGCTATCACTTCGGCTTTTCCAACAATGTTCTGATTATATTTCAATACTACAGCGTTCAGTTCTCTCCAGGCATTTCTTGTATCATTTGATTTCGCTCCCAAGTTAAAGGCAGTCATTAAAGAGATACTCACTGCAGCCAGAAAACCAAAAATCTGGCTTGCTACTTTTTGATCATGTAATTGTTTTATTTCTTTTTGTGCAGCTTCTATTATCTGGCTTGAATTACTTGTATTGTCTATATTATCTGGAATGATTCCAGTGGAACTGAATCCAATGGCAGCAAGTATTGAAAAAATTGTAGCTGTTACCCCAAGGATAATATGTAATCTCCATAGATTTGTAGTATTTTTTCCCCATAATGCTAAAATCTTGAAAATTTCGGGTAATTCCTCTTTTACACGACTATTTTTGTAAAGCTCTTCAACATCAGGTACTGGTCTTGAAATCAGTTTATCTATTATAGACATTTAATCTATTAATCAAATGATGCATATATTACTATCGATCATTTTTTTCTTATAACACTATTTTCTAAACTAATAGATACAATTGATCATAAAATTATAAATTATTTTTTCGACTCTCATAACTTTAATCCATCAGTTATTATTTGGTGAGGAAAAATAATGAATCATCAAAAACATTATTAAAAAAGAAAACAAATTGGAAGTGTGACCCAACCAAAAGATATTAAAATAGCATTCTGGAATGTAGGAAACCTCTTTGATATAGAAAAAAATGAGATAGCAACTGATTTTGATTTTACTCCTGAAAAGGGGTGGACCAAGGAAGTCCGCGATATCAAGGTGGAAAACCTATCTAAAATTATTAAATCTATGAAGTATAACAAAGAGGATGAAAGTATTGAGTATGGACCAGATTTATTAGGCTTATGCGAAGTAGAAAATAAAAACATACTTGATAAATTAATAGAGAAAATAAACCCTGATAAATATGCAATAGCGCAATATAATGATAGTCCAGATCTACGAGGAATAGATACCTGTTTGGTGTATTCTAAAGATAAATTTGATTGTTTAGACACTAATGCATATAATATTGATTTCAGATATCCAACTAGGAATATATTCCAGGCACATCTCAAGGTCAAAGAAAATAATTCTGATTTGTATGTTCTAGTGAATCATTGGCCTTCGAGAAGAGGAAAATATGAAGCATGTCAACCAAACGATACTGCTCAGGCTAGAAATACTGTAGCAGAGAAATGTGGAAAAATAGTTGATACATTGCTAAAAGTTCCTACTGATGAGATATATAAAATGCCTCATATATTTAACAAAGACCATATAATGAAGCTCGACTATGAATTAAACAAAAATATTCTGTTAATGGGAGATTTCAATGATGAGCCTTATGATGAAAGTATAACCAGATATTTAAATGCCGTTTTTGATATTAGATATTGTAAAGAATGGAAAGAAATATTTGAATTAAGAGCTAGAGAAGAAAAAAGTTCTGTGGATGTATCGTTCAGAAAATACTACCTAGAAGAACCGGTTTGCTTATACAATCCAATGATGAAATTTGTAGCTGACCCGTATTCAGTTGGAAATATAGATATTGATCCAAACGTTCCTGGTGGTACTTTATACTATTGGAAAACAAAACGATGGAGCCTGTTTGACCAATTTATTATCTCTCAGGGACTTTATCGCGGAAAACAGAAATTAAAATTCAGGTCTAATAGTATTAAAATATTTTACCAAGGTTTAAGACTTGTAGATAATCTTTCGTATGATAAATTTAATGACATCATTAATGAATATTATTATCTAGATAGGACAAAAATTCATCCATCATTGAAAGATAATCCTACAGAATTTGTATTTCAAAAAAAATACTATAATGATAATACCAAACAATATGAAATTGATAAGAATTTTCCTCGGGGAAGAGAAAACAATTCAGGTTATAGTGATCATTTTCCCATTATATGTATATTGGATATACTCGATAATTAAAATACAAAATGTTAAAGTAGAAAAGATAGCTTGTATGAATTCTGTTATTCGTTAGAAAGAATAAAAATAAAAAATAAAAAAATAAAATCTCTGGTCATTTATTCTCTTTTATTTTTTAAGCTTTTGCTTTACGGACGTTATTTTATTGTTTAGGGTCTGAGACTTGTCTAATCTCTCATCAATTCTTATTGATGAGATTATTCGTTTAACACCTATTTCTCTGAGTGTTTTATGTGATATCTCTATAATCTTTAGAATCCGTTCTAAATTTCTTGTTTCGATTTGAGTACCCATACCAGTAAGAGTAATTTTAATATCGTCTATTTTCTTTATAGCATCATATACAGCTGCAATTTCTTTACTCATACCTGTTGTTTTATTATTCAGGCGTATTGGGATTATACTAATTTCTGCAGTAATTACCATTTTGTCATTCAATTAATAAATAATATGTTTCTACGAATATTTATACCAATATTTCGTAATTACTGGAATAAATAAAGTTTTTAATACATTCGACGTGTTTTGTAGAGTTATGCCAATGAAATACGAATACAAATATTATCATAATACAGATCAATGCTTTACTTTTGCCAGACTTCAACAACATGTGTGTTAGAATGATGCATTCACAGCTATTTCTATTTCCTTATATTAACACTGCCAGTTAGCACAACCGGATGTAGTATCATATTTGATATGACCGACCATCTTTCTTGGAAGTGATGGAGATGGAATTGATAAAGCTTGTTCACCATTATTTAAGGTAAAAGAATGTTGTATCCCCGCTAGATTCAAATATAATAAAAAATTCCTTTTGAAAATCCATTTAATTCTATGTAAAACTAGAAGATAATATTGAATTAAATTAATTATCTTCTTGTCTAATTCTAATATGTTAGTAATTATCAAAATGTTATTCAACCCTAATTAATTAATAATTTGGAATCTATTTCTCATTCCTATTTTTTTAGGTTTACCAATTATCGAAATCGGGTTAGAGCAATTTCTGCATCTATTCTTTTTATCAAGATTCCACGAAATGATATCAAATCCATCACGTTGTATTGCAATCATTCCACATTCTGGACAATAGGTGTGTTCTAGTTTATGTCCTAGTACATTTCCGATATAAACATATTTTAGACCTTCATTTCTAGCAACATCATAATGCTTTTCAAGTGTTTCAACAGGAGTTAACGGAAATTCCATCATCTTATAATCTGGATGAAATCGTAAAAAATGTATCGGCGTTTCATCCCCTAATTCATCATATATAAATTTACATAATTTTCTTGCAGCTATTAAATCGTCACCTACTTCTGGAACAATAAGATCTGTGATCTCTATATGAATATCTGTATGGTTTTTAATTTCTTTAAGAGATTGAAAAATGGGATCAGAAGAAGGAATTCCTATATACTTCTTAACGAAACTTTGTTCTCCACTACCCTTAAAATCAACAGTTATGCAATCTAGGAAGCTTTTAGCCATGTTAACAGATTCAGGAGTAAAATATCCATTGGAGACAAAAATATTGAAAATATTATTTTTATGTGCTTGTAATCCACAGTCTTTGGCAAATTCCATAAAAATTGATGGTTCATTATATGTATATGCAATCCCTTCCACTCCATATTTTTTTGCAGTCTCTATTACTTTGTAGGGTGACATTTCTATACCTTCAATTTTTCTTCTCTGAGATATATCGTAATTCTGACAATATTTACATAACCAGTTGCAACCAGTAGTAGCGATCGAATAAATTGATGTCCCAGGCATATAATGTGACACAGGTTTCTTTTCAATAGGGTCTATATTCCCTGAAATAACTCTTCCGTAAGAGAATAGAAATAATTTCTTGTCTATTACTCCGCGAACCCCACATAATCCAATTTTTCCCTCCGGTATTTGACAATATCTTGCACACGCAGTACATTTTATTCTGTTATTATTTACTTTCATGGCCAGCTCCGCTTCTTTTCCTAAAACTGCGTTATTTGATTGCAATTAGTATATTGTCATTATATCATAAACAACCTTAAAAATGTTAAAATAAAGTTATTTTTCTATATATAAAGTCAATAAATTATTTACAATTATTTTTGATAAAGTTTTTTGGTTGCATTACCATATTATATTTGTATACCAAAGGCATATATTCTAATCAACTGTCAATAAGGTAATGAAATCGTTGTTGCTAAAAGTATTAAATCGATAGATAATGTATTAACCTGTAACATAATTTATGGAATGTATGATATTATAGTCGAAATAATATTTAATGCAATTGATCAACTAGAGAACATAGTTCAAGATAAGATTACAAAAATTAGCAAAATACAATCAACCATGACACTAATTCCTTTAGACTTGAAGTGATTGTAGATCTATATTTTGATTAAGATAGATCTGTAAGGCATATAACAATACCTACTAACCTAATCAGGCTATGAATGTTGTACCCAATACATGTAAAGACTAGTTATCTATTCTGCATTCGTATTCGTCTATATATAATATATTCCCCAAATAATGTCTTTATGACCGAGACGACGGTTTCATCCTTCTCTTCTTTCGTCGATTCTATAAAATCTTGGTTCCTTTTTTCATCTCTTTTCTATCGTTGCCGCTAGTTTTCCAAACGGATACTTGTTCACGTCTTGTATGTATGATACTATACCCATTTAGTCTGTCCTACATGATGATAAAGGAGGTTTAGGAATCAACAACATATACTCTAGAAAGTTACCAAACAGTCGTTTCATAAAACCAAGAAAGTTAAAGTCAATCAACAGAAAGATAAAGAGCATATTTAGAAGATACAGGTCCAAACTTACAAAATCATCTGGACGAGTAAAGGGTTAATCACTTACGTATTAACATAAGAATTACGAAAATATTTTACAGTCTATCAAGCTATCAATCTATCTAACTGTAACATTCTTCATAAAATAATCTTGGTTATTATAATAGTTGGAGAGAGGGATAGAGCAAAGATTGTGCAAATTATGATATCCGTCATAATGGAGCGAATGGCTAGATATCCTTTCATTACTTGCAATTCTTTTTCTCTCCAACACCACTAAATAAAGTATAAAAATCTCGATAGTAGAGAAACGCGTATTATGATGACATCAGATCATCGTAGTATATTGCTTTAACAACCGAACTAGTCTTCTCACTATAGAGAATTTACCAGTGGCAATAATATTATGGAATTCTAGATACTTATTTTCAGTAACAAGAATTCAATCATTTTGTTGTAATTTTTTTCTCTTCTTTTCTTCTTTTCTCTTTTTCAGGTAGTTGCCTAGGATTTTGGTAATAAGATCTGTTAACCTTCTATGACCAACGAGTTTCTAGTCTCGTACTAGAACTGGCAGGACAAGGACATGAGAGAATAAAAAAATAACTTATTGAAGAATACGCATGATACAATTTCATGTCATACCCGAACAACAATTGCTATTCTTCTTATTGTCAATAATTCAGAATGATAACATATTACAAGATCATATAATCTTCCTTCCAATCTTTGATATATTATATTTCTAATTAACAATGTAATGAACAATCATAAAGTAGTTTTGGTTTCAATTATGCTGGCAGTAGCAGCAAGTCTGTTGACTCTAAACCCATCAATGATTACAACTGCGCAAGCAGAACCATATGGTGATGAATATGGATATGGATATGATAGTCATCCAAAAAAGACTGATGTAAATATCCAGAAAATAAAATGTATCAATAGTAATGTTAATGTAAATGGAATAGATTTTACCGAGATACCTCAAGAACCTAATGGCTTGGCAGCAGCCGAAGCAGCAAATGAAGGAGGAGAAGGAACAAATACAGAAAATAATGATGGCATTGGAGGTATAAACTTCGACAGAAACCTTGTAAATATTTGTGCCAACTTGAACTTTAATAACCAGTTAAGGTCTGAAGTTCCAGAATTCATATCAGGAATAATACCGTTCCCGGGATAGGATAGATTTCCTTTTTTTATTTTTTGAAAGTTAATTAGTTAAAATATAACGTAATTGTTTCTGAACCGATATTTTTCACGACAAACATGTCATGTCATTTTCGTATGAATTTCACCTGAAAAGTATCTATCTTTGTTTGCTATTATTCGTGGCATTGGATCTTGCAAATTTAAAATAGTATAAAAATCATCCAATCTCAAAATATTAACCTCCGACTTATCTATACCTTGCTAAATGTAACAACCAATGAAGATAAATACACTACGTACATTGATAATTAGACAGACATATTGAAGTAATGATTATATCATTTCCTTGTTGGCAAGAAAGCTTGTATAGTTTCTTGATCTTTTTAGTATGCATCCAATAGAAGATCTTCCTATCTAATCCAAATTACATTTTAACATCTGGTACAATTGATTATAATTGTACTATTCAATTTCTGTCAATAATTATCGGATTCTCGTAATTTTTGAGTTGACCTATTATCTTTCATTAATTTATTATTTTTGCTTTTTTCCATATGAATTTTTTTCGTCAGCACACCCATTTTTTCTAAATCAACAATTTGTTTATCTACAGGATAATTAAGATATTTAGAGCGGAATGCCATAAGATTTCTAAGTGTATCCTTGTTAGGTACCTTCTTTACTAATTTATGGTCGGTAAACAGGTTATCTCTATAGGTATTGCAGAAAAATTGTAGTGTTATTTTGCATAAAGCAGGCATACTAAGAAACTTACCGAAAACTGGCTTATTATTTAATGTCAGACTGTTAAATAGGCTTAGCATTGTAGAGTAGTATTCATAATCTTCGGATGGAATGCGAAAGTGAATCATTCTGCCTTTATGTCTATCTTTTTTACTTTCCTGTTTGTTTTTGTTTATATCTGTGGACAATTTTGTAGATGTATCTTTTTTACTTTCCTGTTTGTTTTTGTTTATATCTGTAGACACTTCGTATTTATTATGTAGTATAAAATTGCTTTACAAACCTCTTATATAGTAGTATCTTATCACTTTAGCTTCACAAAATAAAGATAATTTGAGTGGAGTAATATACTCTAGAATTTTTTCGTAAAACAGTGTGTAAGGTGCATGGTTCTTAGATTCTTTAAGCATATGAAAAAAGGTTTATAGATGATTTTATACAGTTCTATTAATAAATATTGAAATGCAGTAATTATATTATAGATTTATTTATTTTTCTATCTATTCTCATTTGTAAACTGAATCATGACCTAAGAAATTTCAAATATAATCGAATTCTGGATGGGAACTGCCAATCCTATTGAGTCTCTCACGTTTCAAGGTTTTCTTCATTCCAATCATTTCTTTTGCAGATCTACTATTCCCCAAGAGAACTTTTAATATAATATAAGAATATTTTGTGTTTCATCAATCTTTCCATAATTAAGCCCTATTTATGATCAAATTTATGAGATAATGAAAATTCTCGTTTACTTAATCGCTGAAACAATACAATAAGCCATCCTTTGAGCCAATAAACAACATATTTGTGGCAATACATGGAGATGATTCTATTGAATCCATTGTAGGAAATTTCCAGTTTACTCTACCGGTTTCGATATCTAAACCATATATATGAGAATCTAAAGAGCCTACAAATAGCGTTCCGTCATTCCTTGTTATCGCTGGTGAAGACCAAATTTTGTCTCCAGTTTCATATTTCCATTTGATAGAACCATCGGTAGAGTTTAATGAATATATACATTTGTCAGAACATCCAAAGAAAATATGATCTTTTCATGTGGCAACTGAAGAAAGAATTGGTTTTCCGATTCGATATTGCCATTTGATATGTCCATCCGATTGATCTAGACAATACATTATACCGTTGTGTGTACCTATAAATACAGAATTAGTTGATTGAATGAAACTCGGTGTAGCTCTAATTTTTCCCTCCAACATAGTTTTCCAATTTAAGTTACCATTTAGATCAAAACTATAGAGAAAACAATCATCAGAACCAATAAATATTTCTTGGTTGTTTGTAGAAGGCGAAGACCAAATAGAACCACTTGTATTAAATGTCCATATAATATTTCCTCCCAAATCTATTGCATAAATTTTGGAATCAAGCGACCCGACTACTATTATCTTCCCATCACAGACACAAGGAGATGAAAAAATGTCTCCTGGTATTTGTACTTTCCATTCATCTTTTCCTTCTTTTGTTATATCTAAAGTATAAATCAAATTCTTTCCGAGAGATTTGGAATCTTGTTTAATAATCCATGAATTGAAAGTACATGATATTAATAAATTGTCGTGGAGTAATAATGATGAGACTAATGGGTTTTCTATATTTTTTTGCCAAACGATCTTTTTCCTGTAAACATTAATAGCAAAAATTTTACCAGTTATAGTTGAGTTATAGACAATATTATTATGAAAAATAGGAGAAGATATCATAGGTTCTAATTCCATTACCCAAAATAGTGATAATTCTCGTGGTAATTTACCTGCAAAAACACCACTTCGCTCTTCATTTCCTCTAAACACAAGCCAAGAATCCTCACTATTCAAGTACTAGAATAAAAAATTATATCTATAATTTATTTACTGTTGTAATCATGTAACCTATTCACATATTTGTCTTTATTGTATTATCCCACCAGATGCGTAACACCTCTTTTATATAATTTGTGCTGGTCTCAAGTAGTTCAACGACAGATGAACTCTTTTGTTATTATAATATTAATGAATAGCTCATTTTTGAATTTACTTGTTTTTGTTCATCTTTCTAATTCAACATGCCAGATATTAATAACGTCGAAATCAAGTAATATCTCTCCTCTCTTTACCAGAGAATCATTGTACTTCTTCGAGTCTCACATAATATGACTATAACAAGCTAGCTAAATGTGTTAGCAATCATGAGTTTCACAACAGGCAATGTCTACTTATGGTTAAAATGAAAACATTTTTAAAAAACACCATTTATTCGTACGTCTACAGATACAGCTTATGCTATCTTTCCATTCCTGCAAATTATTTTCCTGCATCTTTATATTTCTCTTTTTAAGACAATGGTTGGTCTTCTTTTTACATCTGGAATTCTTTCTTTTATTACTGGTTAGCAAAAAAATACATATCACTTGACATATGAGTGATGTGACAATATCACTTTACGAATTTATGAATTCCATCACTTGAATGAATATTGGATGACCAGAGATGGATTATACAAATTGTTTTTTCCTGCATAAAGAGGATGTTGGTGAATATGTTACTCTATCAGATTTGAGGAGGTGGTAAAGTAGATAATATTAAAAATATCACTGCATAACTTTTAGAAGTATAACCTTTACATAATTACGAGTTATTGATGCAGAATAGATTAATATCTAAATTAATCGCACAACAAATGAGTAGAAGCAATTAACGATCATCTAAATATACAAATTTTACTGAACTATCAGTATATTCCTTTTTTAGGTATAACATTTCTTATTCCACCAGCAGGATTTTGAACATCATTCTTTCTTCTAGGTATAACATGAATATGACAGTGAAATATTGTCTGACCTGCATCTAATCCATCATTGAAACCAACATTAAAACCTGTTATCGTTCTGTCACCTTCCAGTACCTTTTTCCGTACACTTTCAACTAATAACAGACATGCTCTTTTTTCAAAATTACCCAGCTCAAAAAAAGAAGTTACATGTCTGAAAGGTATTACAAGAGTATGATCTTTAACAACAGGATATTTATCTTTGAAGGCAACCGCAGAACCGTTTTTATCTATTATCTTCGAGAAAATGTGATTCATATCACAAAATGGACATTCTTTCTCCTTTTTATCATAAATAAATTTCCACTCTCTAAAATCAGTACTGTCTTTATCCATTTTTTGTGCATTACATGTGTAACACAAGGCTTGATAATTGTCAATTGTAGATTTTCCACCTTTATTTCTGGGAAGGATGTGGTCAACTTGCAGGAATTTTTGACTTGCAGGAATTCCACATAATTCACATCTTCCTTTTGCACGTTTTAGTACCTCATATCTGACAGTTCCTGGAATGTAAGAAGTACTTTTCATACGATATAGCCAGAGTCTACGTTCTCCCCCCTTTGTATGAATATATTCACCTATTTTCTGGTCACACAGATCAATTAGATCTCTTCTTTGCGAAGCAGTCAAATAAGAAATATTAAGGGAATATCCATCCAATGTTTCAAAAACTACACCGTGTTTCTTTAAAACTCTCCCAGGCATCTGTCTGGTTATTACTTTATAGTAGTCAATCTGACTTTCATCCAGATTGGAGAATTCTTTAGCAATAATATGAGTAGATACTCTGTTTTTATCGGATTTAAGAAGAGTCTTTATCATAACTGGCTGATAAACATGTTGCATTTTCATTTTATTTTCAATGAAATCCTTTAAGTCTTCAAAATCCACGAAATGTTATTAGAATTACTAAGAAGTAAACTTTAGGTTCAGATCACAATATCATATTCAGTCAATTTTAAAATTGATTGTCCGTCTGGTCAAAATCTTATTGAATGAACTTGATTAAGATTTAAAAAATACAAAGATTATAAAATCCGAATTCGGTTACAGTGAAAATCGATTGTTTTGATATGATTTTTCTGTTAAACAAATATCAACACAATGATTAAAAAACAAAACTCAAACAAGAATTCTGAAAACCTGCCCTGACAAATGAAATGAATATGAATTTATACCCATGATAGCCTCTTCTGCCACAAATAGAAAACCTTATAATTATTTTTCCTAAATCATTCTTATTTGGAGAAGGAACCAAGGTCATCACCAGTCTTGAGATCAAAAATAGTGAAAACTGGAAATATTTTGAGAAATACTGCTTTATATCAGATAAAAGAATACGAAGACAAATTTCCAAAGATCAATAGAGTCTATGATGAATTATTCAAAGATCTAATAATAGATAAATATAGTATAGATGATGCAGTCAAATCTGTTAAAAAATTATTTGATAAACAAGTCTTGAATTTTGTAGCAATAGATGGTACAGAATATTCTAGACCGCTGTTTGATATGATGATTTTTTATGCTGGTGCATATTCATGTGAAGGAGGTATAGATTTTTCAGAAGAGAACAATTTGAAAATCAGGTATAAAAATAAATTTTTAGAGCATTCCAGTGATGTATCTAGCTGTGTGCCTGTATATATAGACAAAATACCAGAGATAGATCGCACTTTTCATGATTTAGATGGAAGGATAAATTTGAACAGCTCTTTTACTGAAGAGGCAATAATAAACAATACCAATGTTGCAAATTTTCTTATGACTTTCTCAGAATTTTATCTTGCTTACAAGTATGCCTCTGCTAAAAGTCACGACATAATATTGATGGATAGAAGCTTATCTAACATGTACTCTAGCCTATTATACGATACTTCAAACAGAAAAGTATGGTCAACAAATTTGTCGATCTTGGATTACGATACAGACGGTCAAAAATTAGACATAAATGATCTAACTATAGCACGTTATAATCTAATCAACGAACAATTGAATCTTCCATCACCAAGAGGTAATTACCTCAGATATACCATTTTCATATTACTATCTAAAATATATCCAGACGAAATAACTTTAGATCAAATAATCGAATCACTTAAAATAAATGATAATAAAAGTACACGTAATAGAATAAAAACATATATTCAAACGTCAATAAAGGAGGAAATAATTATAGAAAATGAAAAAGATAAAAAATATATAATTGTAGAGAAATACAGATCTACATGGACAAGAATAAAGAAACTAGTTCAGGAATTGGGAGATAAGATTTTCACAGATGAAAAAGAACCTTTTATTTTAACAAAGGAAAAAGGTAAGAAAGAATGGCTCACTACACTTGACCTTTCGTTTTTAACTTTATTTAGTTTTTATATGCTCATAGAAGAATGCTGGAAGAATAATATTTTATTAATTGGAATCACGAAGGATACTACTGCTAAAGAATTCAAAAATCATGTAATTCCAATATGTTTACGAAATAATATATGGACTTACAATGAGAAACTAAAAAGCAGTCTTGAAGATGGACCCAGTACTGACAGAATGTTACTCCAATTTTTAAGTATTTTAAATAACCAGAAAATAAATGTACCGTGGAGTTTGATAGAATATGATGCGGCATTTGTTATGACAATTCCAGATTTTCGAAACAGAGAAGGGTATGTAAGTGGTGCTATAAAAAATAATATAATCCAAAGCCAGTTATTTCTAAGGTCATTTGTCCAATTGGGCAAATCAAATAGGGATAAAAAACTAAGAAGCAATGTTTTGGCAATAGATAGATTGGCATATCCAGAAATCGATCTTAATTCAAATGATAATATTATCCAGTTCAAGCATGATTATTCAAATATTGAGTTGATTAAATTTTTTTTATTTAAGGATAAAAATTGTAAAAACGAGATTCAGAATCTGTTGTTAGTTTTATTAAAATCGATGAGTGGTTCAAACGTAGGCGAGGCTTTTGGACATAATAGAGCATTATTTGTAGCCGATAAAGTAGCAAAATGGCATAATGAAGAATTCAGAAACATAGTTGATTCTACTGGTCATATTATTAGTTGCAATAAAAATTTGAAAAACTTTGTATATTACATGAATACATTTAGGGAGAAGAGACAAGCATTTGAATCAAACAGAAGATCGTAATAATAAAAAAGTTATTAGTAACAGAATATTTTCGTCAATTTTTACAGATTTTGAGGGTAGATTCAAAGGCAGGTTAGGTGCAGTAATACCCACTAAAATTTTTAATTCATCAGAGAATGCTCCAATTTCTGCAAAATATGACTGCAGGATAAAGGCCGGATATCATAAAGATATAATGCGTCTTCTTGAAGAGGGAATGATTGTAGCCGTTAGAAATTTTAAATCAAAAACCGAGAATCAGAAAAGAACTGAGGATAGTACTGAAAATTCTAGCGATAAGAGATTTACACTATTGGTAATATCAAGAATATGGCCAGATCATTACGGACTCAGGGGTTTATCGGATTCTACTTACTACCCTATGCAGTTTGAAGTAATAGAACAATCAGTAATGGATTGGGAGGGCGATGATATGTCCACAATGATGATACAATTAAGCACAATTCCTATTAACTATGATTTAATAATTCATGAAGATGATGGAAGTTATGAGTTTGCAAAAGGTTTCTCATACCCTATAATTGGTGATGAGGCATATCTTCTTAATGCAGAAACAATACGAGACATGTATAATAAAAAGATATTAGAACAGTTACAAAAAGAAAAAGCAAAGAATGTAGATACGCTAGATATCAATGAACAAAACATTGGAATAATAAAAATGTTTGAAAATTCAAAGGAGAAAATACCGATATTTGTCAACTATGACAACATGATAAGATATCACTTTGGGATTTTTTCTTTTACTGGAGGGGGTAAAAGTAATCTTTTATCAAATCTGTTGAGGAAAATCTTGTTAGGAAGTTCTGATAATAAGATAGTGATCTTTGATATTTCATCAGAATATCCGTTTCTATTGATGGATGTTTTTAATAATTCAGCGATAAAATCAAAGATCATCCTAGAATCTCCAGTCAAGAATTCTGATCAATTCTATATTTCTGTTGTTAAACCTAGAGATTATGAGGAGGATGAAAATGTTAGACGTTCCCTCGCCAAAATATATGGCAAAGGAATAGTATCACATTTCATAAAACCACAGGATGTTACTCCTACATTTCATATGATATTAGAACAATTATACAAATTAAGAGAGGAATCTTCTAACAGACCACATTATATAAGTGCAATTGGTGAAATTCAAAGAAAAATAATTGAATTCATAAATCAAAATGAACTTGCAGAAAAAGATCCAATAAATGAAAGATTTGTTCAATTCTTAGTTACATATGCTCTTCAAGCAATGGAAAAATTCAAGGTTAATGAAAAATCTACATTATTCGGATGGGCAACAAGTCTAGAATATTTAATAAACAGTATACAGAAGAACGATAGCAAGAAATCGGATGATGGATTTACAACTGACCAGATTATCAATATGATTGATGGAGATACCAGACTCATATGTTTGTCAATTTCAGATCCATATAAAATTAAAGACATTGTGATAAATATAAGTAATGAAATATTGAGGAGAAGAAAAAGACAGTTTAAGGTAAGACCGTATATTTTATTTGTCTTTGATGAAGCACAAGAATTTGTTGCAGATTTATCAAATTCTAGAGGGATAGATAAAGAATGCAGCCAGGAAGTTGAAACACTTTTGAGGCAGGGAAGAAAATATGGTTTAGGGGGATGCATAGCAACACAGCGAATTGCTTATCTAAATACTAGTGCATTACAGCAATTACATACATACTTTGTAGGTACATTGCCTAGACCATATGATAGAAATGTAGTAAGTAGTACATTTACTATAGATCAGGGAATTTTGGAAAAGACTTTAGAATTTGCTCCAGGGGAATGGTTACTATCTAGTTATATAGCCACCGGGATAGAAAATATTCCAATTTTCATAAAGGCAGACAATTCAGAAAAGGTGTTAGAAGAGTTTCTAACAAAGTAATCTATTGATCATGAGCAAAAAATCTTGCAAGTGCATTGGAAACAATGGAATAGATTATTCGTCATTACGCTAATCAATATAAGAAGAAACATAAAATCAAAAGAAGACGATATTCCAATTCTGATAATAGACAGATATCAATAATAACTTGGTATTTTGATAATAATATTTGTATTACAGAATTGTGTCAAAAATAATTGATTTAGCCTCTCAAAGCATATTTCATACAACAGTTTTTTCTACGGGAATCAGAATTTCAATAATATCAGTACATCCAACATCTATTTAATGAATCCTTTATCTACTTCTTATACAATTATATATTATGCCTCCAAAAGATAATGTAAATACTGACACACTAATAAAATTATATAAAATTTATGATGGTCATAGAGACGCAATACTCTGGTTTTTAGAAGAACTGGATGTTGATAGTTATGAAGAATACATACAAAAGTATGGAGGGTCTTCAATTCAAAGATCATATTTTATTGCTGTCTGTGGATTTTTCGAGCTATCAGGTGTTATTATAAGTCATAGAATGATAGATGCTGGCCTTTATTTTGATATGTTCAACCCTACTCCCTTTTGGAACAAAGCAAAATCTGTAGTACAAGGAATGAGAAAAAAGAGACCTCATATTTATGAGAACTTTGAAATGTTAAATAACAATAGAATAGGTTGGACAAAAAAACGAGAGATCGATGAGAGGAAAGTATCGCATAATATTAAACAAAAAAGATCATACAAACTTTAGTTTAGTAAATGTAATAACGAGTCTGACCACACCTCCGATAGTTTATGACGTAAGCTTAGAGTCTCATGAAACAATTATTGCGATATACAACCAGTAATTATAGAAAGCAATAAAGAACGTTCTATGGCAAGAAGGAAAAAAAGAAATATCTTTTAAGGACAATCATTTAGACTTGAATGGAAGTAAGGCCTTATACTAAATTTAACTAACAATTAATGTTTCTATTAAACAGTTGCCATAAATCCATTCTAACCTATGATTTATATATTTTGTGAAAGTAAAAAATATGTGAAGATACTAAATGCCGGACCCGATCTTAGTCAACCAATGACTGAAGACGAAGTGATAAAATTTCTTACCACTGGTAAAAGAAATATCTATTTAGGTACGATAGATAAGAAGAATGAACCAAATATTCATCCAACTTCGTATTATTTTGATCCTGATCAACTTAAGTTTTATGTTGAAAGCTACAAATTCTCTAAAAAAATAGAAAACATGAAAAATAATAAAAAAATATATTTTTGTGTAGATAAACCTACTATACCATATAAAGGTGTACGTGGGAAAGCGAAAATATCGTTAAAAGAAGATCTTGATTTTACTGTTTTTATATGTGAGAAAAATCTGATGAAATATCTAGGTGGTCTAGAAGATCCTATGGCCAAAGTTATATTGAATCGTGCAAAAAAAGGAGAATCGATAGTCATTGAAATATCTCCTTTGTATTTTTCAACTTGGGATGATAGTAAAATCACATAATTGGTTTTTGATATAATATATCTTTTAAATTCTGTAGTAAAGAACAAAAGTCCAAATACGCAGTATATTATCGCATTACAGACGATAGAAAATCAGATTTAGAATCCAGGTTTTGAAATATTTAATTATCAACTGTGACATACATAATCTGAGAGAAAAAATCTCTGAATATAGTAAAGAAGATTTCGTAAACATATTTCGAGAACGTATTATTATAATAATAAAAATGCAAAAATTGAGGAAAATGAATTGTAAATTATACCAAAATTTGGTATCTTACATACCATAGGATATTTAGAGTCTTTGGAAAAAATCGTTCAATGACACTTCTATACAGTTATTTAATAGAAAATACAAAATCCTTATGAAGAACAAGATGAAAACAAGATTTTGAAACCCAAGATAGAACAAAGAGAATATGCAGAAATACCTACACAATGTACCCTTGATACATCTGTCGTAAAAAAGATCAGAGATCAAAGATCAAAGAAAAAGTGAATGCAAAAGAACAGGCGAATAACCAATTATGTTTTCAGATAAAAAAAGTTAGAAGACAAAATGCAGAGAGAAAATGTAACGGGTTATAATAATTTGACTAAATTAATTACTCAGAATCAGTATCTTATATTTTGGTTCATACCTTAGAATCTATGATTGAATTTGAAGTATTATCAGATACGACAGAGATGAATTACTTTATCGTAAATATATCCAAAGAATAATTAATTTGAAGATTATAGTGCTTTAACATTGATAATTAAAAACCTATTCCTGATAGTAGTAATTGTTTCCTTATGTTTACTTTTCTCTGCAATTAATAATACCAACCCAGCCCAATCATTAGTTTTTCCAGAAGATGACACTTCCGAAAATAGTAATAAAAATAAAATTGATATTCACAATGATAAGGAGAACTATAAATACAAGGAACAAAAAGAAACACAATCCAAATCTGCAGTAACATCTCCCAAAGAATATGAAACTCAACAAGAAGAGGATATAGAACTAGAAGGTACAGTCAATTATATTGTTGATGGAGATACTCTAGATATTAATGATATTAGAATAAGACTTTCTCTTGTGGATACTCCTGAACGAGGTCAAGAAGGATTCAAACAGGCAAAAGAATTTGTAAAGAAACTCTGTCTTAATAAAAAAGGTCAGGTGGACATTGATGATGGTCAGCGTCGAGGAGATAGATATGGAAGAGACATTGGGGTAGTTTTTTGTGATGGAGTGAATATCAATAAAGCATTGGTGGATAATAATTTGGCTAGAATTTATACAGAATATTGCGATATCTCTGAATTTAAGAATGAAAAATGGGCCAAATCAGATTGTCATTAATTGTAACTAAAAATTTGGACATCCAAGCAGTTTAGTTCTATTCCGAAAATATTTCTTACAAATGCTGTATTTTTTAAAGACAATGGATTATGATCATAGCCTCCATTTGTCAAATGCAAGCTAAACCTGAACAATGTGATTTCTTATATCCTGACATTTGTATACCATCTCGGACCACCAGATTTGGATTGTTCATACATTCAGACAAAAATTGAGTGTTGTCCCCCGGTTCCACATAGATTTGATCGTGAGGGAATGGCTTGGGATGTGAATCGAAATTATTACATAAAAAAAGGAAAGTATTCTGAAAGGCAAGTTTTATCTATAGACACATTCTATTTAAAAAAATCTGATATCGATGTCTGTTTTGTCTTTTTATTATTTAAATCATTAAATTTTGAATAATTTTCATTTTCCATGTTCCCGATAAAACGTTTATAATCTAAAATTGGGAATGTTATCTTCTCTTTCAGATTCATCAGCTCTCCGAACATCTTTGCAGTCATGGGACCAAAACCCGCATAGTGATTATTTGATGATACGATTGCTGTCTTTATAATAGCCTCATTATTCTTGACATCATTTAAAATATTTGACCATTTCTCCATCTCAAGCTTTCTATCTTTTTGTATCTTTCCAAAATCCTTGTCAAAAATACTTCTATCTCCTATCAATCTCAAATAAACAAAATCTGTAGTCATTACCGGAGGAGTAACTAGTCTATCTTGTTGACTCCATACAAGACAAAAATAATTTTGTTTAAAGTAATTGAAAGCTAGATCATTAAACCAACTATGATGTCTGACTTCTATGGCATATCTATATGAGTTATTCAATTGGGACTCTAGATTTTTCAGGAAATTCAGTCCTTCAGTAACATCAAGCCAAGGAGGTAGCTGTATGAGAAGAGTGACTAACTTTTTTTGTAAAGGTTTCATTACCTCGAAAAATCTCGATACATTTTCAAAAAGGCTATCATCAAGTTGTTTATCATGTGTTATAACCTTTGGAAATTTGACAGCGAATTTGAAATCTTCTGGTGTTCTTCTTTCCCAATTCTGTACCATAAGCCTAGAAGGTATTCTGTAGAAGGTAGAATCTATCTCAACAAATTTAAAAATTTTAGAATAATATGAAAGCCACTCTCGAGTATCTAAGTCCTCAGGATAGAATGGTCCTTTCCATGCATCATAACTCCATCCCGAACAACCAAGATAAAATTCCAATACATTATATTATATTTTCATTGCAAAAACCTTTTAGAAAATTAAGATTAATAAAAAAGTTAATAATTGATTACAACATTTTTTCTGGGTGAAAAATATTCAATTTTCAATAAGTAGTTTACTCTTTTTCAACAGCTAGCGTACACTTTATCTATGGGATTTTAGCTACATACTTAAATTTCTTTATTCTTATTTATTATCTTTAGATCTATATTGTATAATGTTAAGATAAATTAACTGAATTTTTTCCAAATAGTTGTCAAAATCAAATCAACAGTGTATTTATTTTTTAACTTGTCCTATTAATTCCAGTTTATTTTCGGGTTGATATAATTTGACTTTAGATTCATATTCAATATCTGGCTTACCAAAAGTATCGTTGTCAACATCAAATCCTAAATCTCCTTTATAGATAAAAATTTTGTCTTCAGTTTCAGGGTTGTCCGCTGTACTATTAATTAAATCAAATGAACCTGACAATTTATAATATTTGTATAAAATAGAATCGCCTGTAGAATTTGCCTTATCTTCAATCTTTAGTGTTCCCGAAAAAGTTCTCGAATTATCTTTAAATAAATTATCAAATGATGTTTTCTCAAATTCGTATAAACAATTAATTTCAGGACAAATTTTATTACCTTCACCTAAGGTCATATTAGTATTCTGAAAATAAAGATAAGAATCTATAAGATTGCCTTTTTTCAATGTTGAATTTATTTCAATTGTATCTAAAGATTGAGGGAAGGAAGAATTGGCTATTGGAAGAATTGTTATTCCTACAAGGGTCATAATTAGTAATAGGTTTAGCATATTATAGAGAATTGATATTTAATTTAAAAAATATAAATAGTTTTATTTTATCTAGGTTACAATATTAGATCTTTTTCTCGCAAACTCAAATATCCTTTTCACTTCTTCCCTCTGGCCTTCAGGAACTTCATAGTATATGATAATATCAAGCATCCCGGTCTTGACGTCTTTATCCCTCTGAGAACCATGAACCTTTCCATTATGATTTCTTATGATATCTAATAGAACCTCATACTGTTTTTGTACTTCCTTTACTGAACCTTGTAATAATTCAAAGGAGTTATCCATCTTAGGTTTTGACAAAGTTGAATCTCGTCCTTTCCTGTAGGGATAAGAAGTGTTTGATGATGTACTTGTAGGTTTGTTACCATAGGTACCTCTATTAGGACAAATATGCTTTTTTCTTGTATATGCTTCCCAATATTCATTGTAGTCTGCATTCCAAAAGATTTGAGTATTACAACCATATATACAGGTCTTGAATTTAGTAGCGTCGGTATCCTTAGAACTCATTTTTTATTATTTCCTAAAATTAGATTTCTGAACCTCAGTTTTTTGTATAACTATTTTTTCTCTGTCAGTAAGGATGTGAATGACATCTCTTAATTGGATGCCTGATTTTTCAGCATCTTCTTTAGGAATACTTGGCACTATAGGAGGATTGCTACGGCCTCTTTCAATTCTTATTTTACTATAAGCGTAAGCACTAAGCTTCTTTGAAGTCATGATTATACATTTAATATTAAATTGCATGTATAAATATATCATGTATCGACTATATATATATGTGTCTTATTTAACGATACTATTGAGATTGATCTGACTTTATAATACTTATAAAACAAATAGTTTCTAAACAAATCTTAAAGAAAACAACAAAAAATAGAAGAAAAGGAAACACATCATGAATCAGGGTATTGAGAGAAAAAAAGTTTGTGAAATATTAAATTATTTTTATACAAATTTGATAGAAAATAAAATATCAAATCATTCATTCATTCATTCATTTTACAGTATACATAGAAAAAAAATAAGGATTTTATTTAATTGCTGTTCATCATTTGTATTTTATTTCTCGTATCTAGGATGAAATACTTTTTCACTTGCCGGATGTAAATATTTTCTCCAATTCATTGTAGAATTCCTTATTCGCTGTCGACTTTGTTAAAGATGTTTGCCATTGTTTTTCTACTGTCTTAATAGTTAACTCTATTGCCTTATCAATAGTAGTTCCCCATTCTTTTTCAATTATTTTTTTTAGTTTTTCTACATGAACTTCTTTCAACGCAGTATAAAATGAACTTTCCAATAGTGATTTTGCTGCACTAATTGGGTCTGTATCACAACAAGGAGAGCTATTACAGCTTGTTGTTTCACAACCACATGATCCTTCTGTACATTTGTTTGTCGATTCTTTCATTGTTTCATTACTTGCCCAATTTGTTTCACATTGATTTTCGACCATCTTTCTATTACCTCGTGTAACTTACTATAGAAAGGTAAGTATTTAAATTAGTAAGTGATAAACTGGTAAGTGGGTGAAATATTAGTAACTTGACAGACCAAAAATTATCTGAACAATATGGAGAAAGAGAAAATATTAATCAGTTTATGATCGATGATATGAATTGTAAATGTTGTCCAGTTTTTAATACGCTCAATATCATAGGAAAAAAATTCACAACACTGCTATTACGTAACATGATTTTTCTAAAACAAAAAAGATTCAGTGAGTTTCTTAATTCCATAGAGGAGATAAATCCCAAAACATTGTCTATACGACTTAAAGAAATGGAAAGAGAAGGGCTAATAAAAAGAGAAGTATTTAACGAAACTCCTGTCAGAATAGAATATTACTTGACTGAAAAGGGAAAAGCATTACAACCAATACTGATGCAAATGGCATTATTTTCCATAAAATATTGTTGTGATGAAGTATTTGATAATCCTGACCCTAACAAGATTAATAAAATAAATTCAAAATCCCTTAGTAAATATATGACCACATAAACATATGTATTCTTAAATGTTTAGATCTTTTTTATTAATCAAATTTTCATGTTCTGTTAATATGACTATCTATTGAAATTTGTCAAAAGCAGAACGTTAACATGCAGTGAATGCAACTATATCTTTACTTTGCGTCGTTATACATAATTTATATAAGTCTCTGACAATTTTAAGGAATAAAAATTAAATTCTGCATTTGTGTAAATTTGAATAGAATTCAACGATTTGATGTGTATCACAAAATATAAAGAAAAGGAGTATCGGTATACATTATAGATGAAGCTACTAGTCAGATTGGTAGTCAACGTTTCTGTTATTGTTTCGTATTGAACTGGTACCTCATTCTTATGTGTTGAGAATCCACACTTTAGCGGAGAGAAATATGTTTGATGATTACCATTTATTCATTCATTGGTTTAAAACTATTGAAAACATACCGTATGAAGATGCAGGTAGCCAGTATCTAAAGCTTACAATGTAATAGGATTGAAACTTGCAAATCATCCTAATTTTAGCAAAATCTGATGCAAAGAGTTGTCCAAGATTTTAAAAATAAAACCGTATCTTTTTTATTTATAATTTTCAGTACATGTTATGCAAATTCTTTTTACAGGTGATGTTATGCTAGGTAGACTTGTAAATGAAGTTCTTGCAAACTCTAATTTCACCTATGTATGGGGAGATACCACAGATATCATCAAAAGAGCAGATTTTTCTCTTATAAATTTAGAATGTGCGATATCTTCAAGGGGAAAAGAATGGAATAAAACATTGAAAGTATTCCATTTTCGTGCTAATCCTGATGCCATTAAAGTTTTGAATTCTGCCTCTATTGATTATACATCTCTAGCAAATAATCATGTTTTAGATTATGACTTTGAAGCTTTACTAGACACCATTAATTTTCTGAAGGAGAATAATATTTCTCATTCTGGCGCAGGCGTGAATTTAAAAGAAGCTATGAAAGCCGCTTTCATAGAAAAAACATTAAAACCATGTGCAAATAATATTAGTTCTTATTATAACGAAGCCGACTATGAACAAGCCAACGATAATAATATCAAAAATACTATAAGAATTGCAGTAATTTCTTTAACGGATAATGAGCCAGAATGGGAAGCAAAAGGCGACTCTGCTGGGATAAATTATATTCCAATATCATTGGATCCCGAAGAATATTATCATAGACTTAAAAATTCTATTGAGGAGGCTAGAAAGCAATCAGATTTACTTATAGTCTCGTCTCATGTTGGACCACATTTCCGAGAAACACCTTCTAGGGAATACGTAAATTTTGCACATAAAATAATAGATTTCGGTGCTGACATATATTGGGGGCATAGTAACCATATGCCCCAAGGAATAGAGATCTATAAAGCAAATGATAATAGCAATAATAAAATAATAATATATGATGCTGGCGATTTTATAGATGATTATGCTATAGACTCTTATTACAGAAATGACTTGTCCTTTATTTTTATATTGCATTTTAATCTTGATAAGAATTATAAATTTTCAAATAGCAGCGATAAAGGTAACATATTGTTACTAAATGGCATAATTGAACTTATTCCTACGAAGATAAGCAACTTAAAGGTTAATAGAATTTCAGCAGACGATAACGATGCTGATCTAATAATAAAGAGAATGGTCAAAAGATGTTCCAATTTGGGCACAAAATGTTTTATAGACCAAAAGAAAAAAAGAATACTAATATTCCTTTAATTGAAACACAACATACTATATACTAGATTATTACTATTTTTTGCTTGTTTATTTTTTAATTGTTATAAATATGTGTCAATAACATTGGAATGTTCTTCTCTTAAATTGATGTAATATTTTACTATCAGATTATCAACCTGGAGCGATGTTATTTGTAGTTACTATTATGAAAAATTCAAGGAATGAATATCAATACCTCTTTCAGAACTTATATCTTGATGTCCTAAATTTATTTGGAACTATTTAAATTAATAAAAAAGTTACAATTGTTTTGATATTCTTTTAGAACGTATTTCAGAAAGATATTTGATACTAAAAAATATCAATAAAACCTGTAAAATGTATCCACCGACTATCAGTACTATTGCATTTAATGGTTTAGAAAATGTTAACATCAAATTTACATGTGGAGGAGCAAGGGTATTACCAATTATCACTAGCAATGATATTGGGATACATGCATACAATGCTTGTGTATATCCTTTCCATAAAAAAACAGATAGGATAATAAATGATAGTTCCAACCCGATTGCCCTATAAATGAACTTTGGATTTCCTAGTGGAATAGCAATTAAACCAATGATAATTATGGAAAATAGGATAGCTAGTGTTGTTTTTCTGTAATCAATATACATATAGAGTATAAAAAGATAAATCAATAAACGCAAATTTAAGTCTAATAACCAATTTTCTTTTTTTATTACTGTCATTCATGTAGAGCATGAGATCAAATGATAATACTTTTTCCTATATTTTACACAGCAAGTGAAATAATAAAATGAAATATACACAAGAAAACAGCTCCGAATTACTTCTCGTATTTGAAGATATCCATTACTTTGCTTTTGTACAAGTTTCCTAGGTAGATCAAAAAAACGTAATGATAAATAAATTACAATTTTTTGCATAAAGATGATTTATTACAAATCTAGAGAATGGGTATTAACACCTTGCATTTACATTCTCTAGATAGTGTGGATTTGATTCCAAAATAATCTTTGAATTTTATTTATTATAGCTTGCTACAACTAATTCTATAACAATCTAAAATTAGAATTATATTATTATCTTATTAATTTGTTAGCAGTGAATGCTAATCAAAATTGTTTTGAGGTACTATCATTTAAAAAATTAATTGGATTGAAAATACTTATCTTGGATAATTAATTTATGAAGTAGAGCTTTTGTAGAGATATTTGTTTTATAAATCAGCTGTATAGCTTTTCATTATAAATTTTAGAACTGCAAAATTTGGTAAAACACGCACGTATGATTCTGTCCTCTTTACCAAATGAACAAACATGCTTTGACAATTCAATACTAGTGCAATTATATTTTTTTGTAAAACTCTTTATACTTCAAAAAAACAAAAAAAATTCAGAAACACCTATACTTTTTTGCTAACCGTTATCAGATAATCTCCTTAGGTCGATATCTTGAAATGATTTAGGTCCATCTTTCAATAGCACTTTTATTATCAGTAAATCAGTATCCGTAAGTGTGAATGCCATTATTATAAAATAGATGTATGTATTATTTTCTATATATCATGTTTTACAAATGTAAAGTCTAGTACTTATACATGTATTTGTTTATTACTACTGTATATGGCAAAAGATCCAATATGTGGAATGTTTGTTGAAGAAACAAAAGATTCAATTCAATACACAGTAGATAAAAAAAAATATTATTTCTGCAGTAATCAATGTTTAGATGAATTTATTCAGCCTGAAATAGAACTTAAAAAACTCAAGTTTCATGTTGCGATAAGTATAGCTCTAACCATTCCTATTGTTTTATTTTCACTCCCCCATATGTTTCCGACACAATTTGTCAACCTGTTTCCAATGGAAATTATGCACAACACCAAATACATAATGCTAGCACTGGCTACACCAATACAGTTTTGGATAGGCTGGAGATTTTATAGAGGATTTTGGGACGGGATTAAAGCGAAGGCGTCAAATATGGATACATTGATAGCTATAGGGACAACTGCTGCATATTTATACAGTGCAATTGTTTCAATTGTTCCATCATATTTTCCATTTGAATCTGTATATTTTGAAACGGCTGCAATTATAATCACATTGATCCTAATAGGAAGATTATTAGAGTCAAGAACCAAAGAGAAGGCATCTCATGCTGTAAGAAAATTGTTAGATTTACAACCAAGAATGGCTAAAGTAATAGCAGATGACGGTACAGAAATCGAGATCCCAATAGAACAAATTCAAGAAGGGCAAATTATTATTGTCAAACCAGGAGAAAGAGTACCTACAGATGGAGTGGTAATAGACGGTGCATCGTCTATTGATGAATCAGCAATTACAGGTGAAAGTATACCTGTAGAGAAATCAACAGGAAGTGATGTAATAGGGGCGACAATTAACAAGAATGGATTGCTAAAAGTTAAAGCTACAAAAGTTGGACAAGATACAGTACTTTCCCAAATCATTACATTGGTAGAAGAGGCAAGAACTGGTAAAGCTCAGATACAAAAGATGGTTGATCAGGTCGCAAAATATTTTGTCCCAGCTATTATAATAATAGCTTTAGGAGTATTCGTTGGATGGTACTTTATTGGTGATGCTGGTCTAACCTATTCGTTACTTGCATTTGTATCTGTAATGATTATTGCATGTCCTTGTGCATTGGGTATTGCTACTCCGGCAGCTCTTATGATGGGTTCAGGCAAGGGTGCGGAAAATGGTATATTGTTTAAAGGGGGCGAATACTTGGAAATTGCAAAAAAGGTAAGAACCATTCTATTTGACAAGACAGGAACATTAACTACTGGAAAACCATCTGTTACCAATATTATTGACATATCCGGAATTGGTAAAAATGAACTTCTCAGGTTGGCGGCTATTGCAGAATCAGGGTCAGAGCATCCTTTAGGTCAAGCTGTAGTAACAAAGGCAAAAGAAGAAGGAATTATTGTTTCAAATCCAGAATCCTTTGAAGCAGTATCAGGACATGGACTCAAAGCAACATATTCTGATCATGTAATTATAATAGGCAACAGAAAACTTTTAACTGAAAATGATATATCAAGTGAAAGAAGCGATCTCATTTTAAAAGAATTCGAAGAGGAAGGAAAAACTGCTGTACTAGTTGCTATCGATAATAAACTATCAGGAATCATTGCTATTGCAGACACTATTAAGGAAAATGCAAAAGAAGCTATCGATCTATTAAAATCTCAAGGTATGGAAATTATAATGCTTACAGGGGACAATGAAAGAACTGCAAAAACAATTGCTTCAAAACTTGGAATAACAAAAGTAATAGCTCAAGTGATTCCACAACAAAAAGAAGAAGTAGTTGCCAAGCTAAGGTCCGAAGGCAAAGTTGTTGCCATGGTTGGAGATGGTATTAACGATGCCCCTGCATTGGCAAGAGCAGATTTGGGAATTGCAATTGGTTCTGGAACGGATGTGGCGAAGGAAACAGGTGGAATCATACTGATAAAGAATGATTTAATGGATGTTGTTACAGCGTTGGAACTAGGAAGAAAAACAGTCTCTAAAATAAAACAGAACTTATTTTGGGCATTCGTCTATAATACAGGTTTGATCCCTATCGCAGCAGGGGCATTGGTTCCATTTCTTGGGTTAGGAATTTTCGGATGGCTTCCAATGCTTGCAGGATTAGCAATGGCTATGAGCTCTGTAACAGTAGTTGGAAACTCGTTATTGCTTGGAAGGTACAAGCCAAGCTCTTTTGTTAAAAAATCTAAAACCATGTTACATGACTCTAAAAAAGATGACTTAATAGAAGTAGCTGATTGGATTCCTAATAAGTAGAATGCAAATATAAAAAATTTTTTCCTTTTTTATAAATGATTATCTATATATGAGGATTTCCTTACAAATTTGTATCCAGATTTTTCCAATTTTTCTTTAATCTCCTCCTTTGATATCAATAATGAATTATATTCCACTATTACACTATCCGTCATGTAATCTAGATCTATTCTCTTAATTCCTTTTTCGTTCTTGAGTTGCTTTTCTACTATTGGTTTACAACTAACACAATACATTCCAACAATTCTAAATAATGCTTTTTCGATCTTCATTTTATTGAAATCAGATACGAATAGAATTAGTTCGGTAATAAAATTTTTTTCTGTTGATCTTTTTTTGCTCCCATACCACAATTATTATCCCGCCATATTCATAATAAATCAGATTAAGTATTATAATATAATAGAATAAATTTGATTTCTTTATTGCATCTAAGAACTTGGAAATGTCATAGTAAATCCATATTTAACATCAAATTTCGATTAATTTCTCCCAAATGAGAGACGTATCTAGATATTCAAAACCTTTTATTGACCGACACAGAAATAATTAATAAATGGATTTACAAAATTGTAAGAGTTTATCCTTAATGGCTATAAACCAAGGACATACAAAAATTGTATACACATTATTACTATTTGTTGTAGCTGGATTATTGTTCATTCATGGTAATATCAATAACTTCAATTATGTTTATGGACAAGACCAGGATATTATAATCAATACAACGAAGTTGGCAGATAATATCTACATGCTCCAAGGATCAGGAGGAAATATTTTGGTCTCAGTAGGACAAGATGGTACCTTCATTGTAGATGATCAATTTGCACCTCTTACTGTAAAAATTAAAGATGCAATTTCCAAGATAACTGATAAAGCTATAGAGTTTGTAATTAATACGCATTGGCATCCGGACCATACAGGAGGAAATGAGAATCTTGGAGAGGCAGGAGCAATAATAGTATCACATGATAACGTAAGAAAACGTCTTAGTACAGAACAATTCTCCGATTTCTTCAAACGATCGGTTTCACCTTTGTCTGAAAAAGGATTACCAATTATTACATTCTCAGATAACATGACAATCTATCAAAATCGGGAGGAAATAAGAATAATCCATATAGATAATGGTCACACGGATGGTGACTCCGTAATCTATTTTCCAAAGAGTAACGTAATTCATGTTGGAGATGACTTTAGTGACAAGTCATTTCCGTTCATAGATATATCAAGCGGTGGATCAATAGACGGATTGATCACTTCATTAAAAATGATATCTTCAATAATTAATGATGAGACTAAAGTTGTTTCTGGACATACTGGAATATCAAACAAGACCAAAGTTATTGATTTTGCAAATATGTTAAAAGAAGTACGCAACCAAATAAGTCAAATGATAAATGAAGGAAAATCTTTACAGGATATTATTAATGCACAACCCACATCCAACTATGAGAAAATATATTATGATTATAAGTCAATAAAGCCAAAAGACTTTGTGACACATACATATCAGAGTCTTACAAAAGAATAAATTCATGATAATATATTTCCCTTTTTTGAATATTTATTATTAAGATAGTATATATTCTATTTCCATGAAATATTTTATTTTAATAAGTAAATTATTAAATTTATTAATCTCACTTTATAGCAGATTGAAAATGACAGTATTTCATCTATCGTTTTTTAATATTACCATCAAAAATTATATTGTGAATATTTCAAAAAAGTTACCAAAAAGACTGATATTAGTTTACGGATCCTAATAACATTGCATACTCTGAACCTTCTGAACTCTATACCAGAGTAACAACTTTATTGATTTTAACTTGTAATATTATTTCATGAGTATTCATACAGCAATATGACAAGTCATTATTGATAACAGCTACTTATTTCCTTCTTTTACCTCATTTCTATGATTCTGAATTAGTTTGTCTAGTTTTGGATTAATAACAAAAGTACAATATGGAGCATCTTTATGTTTTTCATAATAATCTATGTGATAATCTTCTGCAACAAAAAAATTGGTAAAAGGAGTAATTTCTGTCACAATTGGATCTTTGTAAACATTTTCCTTTTCAAGATCTGTTTTTGATTTTTCTGCGATCTGTTTCTGCTTTTCATCATGATAAAAGATTGCGGAACGGTACTGAGTACCTACATCGTTGCCTTGCCTATTCAACGTGGTAGGATCATGTGTACGCCAGAAAATATCTAGTATTTTTTCAAAAGTTATAACATTCGGATCAAATTCTATCTGAATGGACTCTGCATGGCCTGACCTACCAGTGCACACCTGCTCATAAGAAGGATTTTTTAATGTTCCTCCGGCATATCCAGGTAGAATATTTTTTATACCTTTGATTTTTTTAAATATCGCTTCTGTACACCAAAAACATCCGTTGGCAAGTGTTGCTATTTCATTTTCATTGTTATTCATTTTTTATCTTTGGCAACTCCTCGTCATTTTGGATAAAACGTATGGATAATGAATTGACACATTCACGTCTGTTTTTTTCTGTCAAATTTTCTCCAAGAAATTCATGTCCTAAGTGCCCTCCACAATTTGCACATTCTATTTCTGTTCTTATTCCATCAGGATCAGGGACGTGCCTTATTGCATTTGGGAAATATGCATCAAAGCTTGGCCAACCACATCCAGAATTAAACTTGCTTTTTGATGAAAAGAGAGGAGCATTACATCTTCTACATATATAGGTTCCATCTTCGTAAAAATTGTCATACTCGCCAATGAAAGGAGGTTCCGTTGCTTTATTTAGTATGACTCTTTCCTCTTCTGGGTTTAGTTTATTGTAGTCCATAATATTAACTTCCTCGACAAATTTTTGAACCTTCCGATTTCATATTGTATTTTGTAATGTAATTGGTAATATTTGCATGATCGAATTAGTAATAGAATAATATTAGTATTCATTAAACAAGGCGAATATAACAAAAAAATCTTGTGCGTCATATTTTAAGATCTAGAATTTACGTCTTTACAATTTTCTAAAGCTCCAATCGATATATCATCCCTTTATATCTTTAGTCTACAAATCGAGTTGAAAGAAACTAATGAGAAAAAAGAAAAAGGGGAGATGCCTGACCCTGTGTCGAATTTCTAATATATCATAATTCATCTAGGAATTTAAATTATTAAAAAATATGTTACCTAATTAGAGGATAATGAATATTTTAAATGTTCTTATCTTATCTATCAGTGATAAGCTGATTTTTCCTATTATAAAAAAAGAAATTCTAGAATCTCCAATGTATTCAAGTAAATTGTATGAATTGATTACTTCAATTTGTAGTTAATCTTATATGATCAACCTATAAAAAGTACTTAAATACTCTAAAGTCATATTGTCTATCAAACTTGATAAATAATTCTATAAAAAAAGAAAAATCGCATTCTGAAGACAAGAACTTAAGTAGCTACAAAAAAGTTATAAAAGGAAAAGAACTTGAGCAAATAGAGGAATTGAGTATTAAAATTGATTTATTGGTGGAATTATTATCAGAAAAAGGAATTATAAATAAAAAAGGATATATCAACAATTTAATGATGCGTTTACATGAAACATCCAAGGCAAAAACCTTTGAGGAAATGGATGAAGAAATATAGACAAGACCAGTATAAAAAAACAGGTTATTTTCCTTCTTTAGATTAATTCTTGTAACTATTCATTAACTAAGCTAAAATAAATTCTTAATTGTTTATCGATAAATAAATAATAAAGATAATGTAGAGATTATTGGCTTTGTATAATTTAACATAGTTTACTATAACTTATTTTATTTTGTTATTGTCTAAATAAAATAAATGAAAAAATTTTAATGTTAAGTTATCTAAATAAATCATGCTTTGTATGAATTACCTTAGATATGGTACAGTTACAATAATATTTCTATAATTTTATAACTCTTTCATGAATGATGTAAACTACAAAGAGTTTAATAATGTCGTATCTTCACAAGATAAAAGCTTAGTATTATTTTATGCAGATTGGTGTCCTTATTGTAGCAGCTTTAAACCAATTTTTGAATCAAAAGAAGATCCAGATAATCAAAATTATACATTCTATAGTGTGAAATTAAATGAGGAAGAAAATCCTCTGTGGGATGAATTTAATATAGATTCGGTTCCTACTATAATAGCATTTGAAAAAGATAAAATGGTTTCTCGCAGAAACGCGAAAATGGGTATTGGATTATCCAAATCTGACATTGATTCATTACTCCTAGAATTAAAATGGAGTTAATTACAACCTCATTATATTTTAAATATAGGGATATTGACCTTTAAATATGATAATTATAAAATCTGAAGGAATCTTAATTATACTGAATTAGAATTTGCATTATATATATTTAAAGGGAAAAAATAGATAAAGAACATTACAATCTTTTAAAAGAAAAAGATTTCAGAACTGGAAAATAAAAAATATATTAATTATTGGAGTCTAAAACTCATAGGGATATATTTATGAGAAGACCATTTGACTCATATTGATGATGATACAATGAAAAAGGTCTTATATTCATACGAAATTTGAATTAGTATAAATGCGATTGATAATTTAGATAATCAACAAATGTGTAATTTCCTTTAATAATACTATTATCTATATTTTTTTTATCATTATTATTTCAATATCATAATATATATACATAAATATCTAACAATCAATTATTAGACACATTTTGGTATTTTGATGTAAAGGGAACATATGAATCTGCAAATAAAAACTTAATGGTAAGTTTGATAGAGTAGAAGAAAAGGATAGTATCAATCAGTTTCTAGTGGGCTGAAGTAAGCCTTATTAGCATATATCCTAGAATAGATTCTTAATTGCTTTGAATCTATTCTTTTTTGGGTAAAAATCCTACTTCTTACAGCATCAGTCATACTTCAATAATTGTTTTTATTTTTTTTATTATTTTTATTAAGTTTTTCCGTATGGCGTGTTGCGTGTGAGCAATAAATTTATATAAATATTTTACATTTTGCTTAGATTTTATATAAATCTGTGTAAGTGGTGACATATTAGGGGCTAGAATTAAGTCTATAAATCAAAATACGCTAGATTGGGGTTTATAAGACTGATCTTATATATTTGAAACCTATTCGATATAGAAATCACCTACCGATTTCATTTTGTTCTTAAACATAATTTTCTAATTATGTTACCGTCGATAATTCGAAATGATAAAATATTCCAAGATTAGATAATGTTCTTTCCAACTTTAGATATATTAAAATCGTAAATAAGAATGTAATGAGCAATAAAAAGATAGTTCTGGCTTCTATCACAGTGATAGTAGCCGCAGGTCTATTGGCTTTAAGCCCATTAATGATGATAGGAAATGCACAAGCACAAATGTACGCAGACCGGTACGGCTATGATAGCAACTATTACCAAGATGACAGATACGATTATGATAACCATCCAAAAAAAAGTTCTGATGTAAATATCCAGAAAATCAATTGTCTAAACAGTAACGTTAACCAAGGGGGAACACTTCCACTTCCTAGAGTTGTTGAATTAGAAGCTTACCTAGCTAATCCTGCTAATACAGTACCAATAGGTGCTGATCCAGATGTAAACAGTATAGGAGAGTTATATGATACAATCGAGGCAGCTGATGGTACTGACGATCAAGTAGAGGAAGATGACATAAGAGGTCTTCTTGGAGTCGCTTTAAAAAATCCATCTCCTGGTCAAGTCCTTCAGGTAATTAATTGTCTACTAGGCCTAGGATTGATAACAGAGGATTGATAACAGAATCTCCTTAACTAACAATCCATCCTACCTTTTTTTTATTTATCCCATATACATAAATTAATTAATTTTTTACTCTAGCGACTTTTGGATAAATATTTTTAGTCATCATGATGGTTTTGACCTTAGAAATTCTTTTAGAAGTCTTTCTGACTTCGTTACCTCTTGTAGAAATTTTCTTGACTCGAATGTCTTTGCAAATTTTAAATTCAAGTATTTAATGCATTCACTGCATATCCTCGTCCTTGGAATTGATGTTTTATCTTCCCATAACTCTACGAAGAAGAAAGAGATTTTTTGACATACATGACAGGTCTCACCATTCTGAATATCAGTATGGTCGCCAATATTGATGATAGTCTTCAGTTTCATTTCTAATGTTGATGTTGTTTATTCTTACTATCATAAAAATCTAGCAACTTTCTGATAACATCATCATAGGTTTCATTCCTTTTTCCCTTTATCAGAGACTGGTTGAATGGACATGATTTTAGAAACTAGCCTAATGCAATAAAAACAGAATGACATTCATGATTTAATGCCATTGTTCGTTAGATAATTTTTTTAATCGTAATAAAAAAGTTATCAATGAGTATTATCATGAATAAGAAATTCTTTCACCATTAATTATTCTACTACTCTAGACATATTTTATTTTATTTTATTTTATTTTATTTTATTTT
>DATFEP010000044.1:0-17397 GCA_035250975.1 Nitrososphaeraceae archaeon
ACTTGGTCTCATTATCTATTATAATAATAAATAATAAAAAGCGATTTAAAGAATTATTGCAAGATACTTGCATAAAAAACGTGTGGTATTATTGTCAATAGAATTTTATAGATAGAGAGATAGGTAGGTAGAGGGATAGAAAGATTGATAGGTAGATAATTCATCAATGTACCGTAATCTACTATAGTCAAGTTGTTGATTGACATTTACAAAATAGATTTAAGTTATCAGTTAAATGATTAACTGCAAAAGGTGATGAGTAAATTAGAAAAGTTACCTCGGGTAAGAAGCAGATTTTCTAGACAATGTCTGTATGTCAACCCACATATATTTAATAAATACATATTAAATCAGAAATTAGATATGGAAATATGTAGATGTCACCTCAGAAGGGATCACAGTCGAACCGGAAAATTTAGGGTTGAAGAAAGAACAAATAACTGATGGAATTAAGTTGATTTCTGAAGTCACAAAAGTAAATTTTAACGTTTAGGAATGATAATTTGAACATAGTATTAATTGGTATAGATAGTTTTTGTATATTACAGCGATCATTATATTTGTATAATATTAATAAAGTATTGTTGAAAATAAAAAAAGTTAGTGACCGTGTCCACAGCCACAACCTGTATGTCCATGTTCTTGTCCTTGTCTTTCTATACAAGAGGGACAAATAGCAACATTATTTTCAGACATAAAGGAAACACCACATGATGTACACTTTAATTTTTGAATTCCTTCCATGTCTTACAATGATATTTATCCTTATTAATACCTTAGCAACTTTGATAATCTAATATTATTTTAAAGAGATCTGAATAAATTAAATAAATATCATTCATTCTTTTTTACCAATTGTAAATATGTTAAAAAATGAAGCAAGGTTGTGGGAATCCCGATATATAATCTAATAATATGGAGTTTATGCCTGGTGGGAACCAAGAATAGTTTGTATCGCTAAAAGCTTTGTAGGTCATACTTATCAAATGTGTTCATGTCATAATTGCGGCCTGATTTCAACGGAATAATCTAATAAAAAAATCTCCAGATCATTTAATGCTATCAATTTTCTGATCATCAAAAAGAACTGAGTTGTAACTCCAAACAGATGTCATCATATAAAAGGAAATCGAGGTCCTACAATCACCCTAACGAAGATAAATAACCAGAATTCACGCTCCATCAATATCGCCAAGAATAGAATAACTAAAACTAAAAATCCTTGTCTGATGTGAGTATACGATAGGACAGCAGAGATTCGAGTTTTTTTAATTAAATCGATTTTATTATTACTTCAAACAGTGATATTACTTAAGGATTTGAAGAAAATAATAAGTTATCTATTATATTATATAATTTAATTGACTTGATTATTTTACATAATGATATATTCCCAGACCTTTGTATCAAATCTTTAAAACTTTTAAATTTAATATAAAGTAAACATTTAAGCTAACAATGAAAGGAGGAGAGCGAGTGGTCTTAGTAACGGGGGCATCAAGTGGAATAGGATTCGAAACTGCTGTACTATTAGCTAGAAACGGTTTCATGACGTATGCAACCATGAGAAATCCAGATAAATCCACAAGATTATCAGAACTGGCAAATAAAGAAAAACTAGACATAAAAATTAGAAAACTAGATGTCAATGATGAAACTGGAATAAACGAAACTATCGATCAAGTAATATCAGAAACAGGTACAATAGATGTACTTGTAAATAATGCAGGATATGCTATTTTCGGAGCACTTGAAGATACCGCTTTGGACGAGATAAGAGAACAATTTGAAACAAACTTTTTTGGACCTGTCAGCACTATCAAGGCGGTAATACCAATAATGAAAAAGCAAAATGGCGGCAAGATAATAAATTTAAGTTCTATGGTAGGCAGATTTGGCGTACCTTTCAATTCTGCCTACGTAGCTAGTAAATTCGCATTAGAGGGAATTACGGAATCTATAAGATATGAATTACATGATTATAATATTAAAATTATTTTAGTGGAACCTGGCATAATCAAGTCACATTTTTTTCAGAATATTAAACTATCAAACAAATCGACTTCTAGCTATTCCAAATTATTAAAAAAGAGAATGGAAGGCATAGAAACTATGTTAAAAAAAGCTACTCATCCAGTAACAGTAGCTGAAGTAATATTAGATATAATTAATTCGAGGTATACAAATATACGATATCTTGTAGGTCATGATGCTGAATTCATGATTAAATTAAAGAAAAATGCTACAGAAGAAGAATTTGAAGACCGGCTGAGAAAAACTTTTTCAAGTGGTAAAGGATATATCAACTAATATTTTTCCTGAAAAAATAAAAAATTGTTAGTAAACAAGTGCGACAAAAAAATTGTAGAACATCAAAAATAAAATAATTTCAAGAGCAGCATTAAGTTTTTAAGTCGTTCTTATTCTCTTGTAGACAATTTCGTTCTTATTCTCTTGCAGACAATTATTAAATATACCAAAAAAATATATAATAGAGAAAATATTAGCTCGGTTCGAATAATTTTTTCTGAAATTAATTTATTTTTAACTCTACCATGAAATGGTCTCGTGAAAATATTGATGACCAGAAGAGATCGAATACGATCTTGATACCCCCCACTCTCCCTCCTCGAAGTGATCCTGTATTAAAATAACCAAAAAATTGAGATCTTATTGATTTGCGAGGTATTGAAATAAAATGATTGTAGGATTTGAAACTAATTTAGAAGAAATGGCAAATAAAGTAATTCTAGAATCCAAATCCAATATGAGCATAGAAGATCATAATCCTACTCATAATCAGTTTTTAGAACTTGAAATAGAGGTACTGCAATGGGTCTTGCATGTAAAAAGCAAACAAGATAATGATCTACATTCTTTGAAGAGAATAATTCAGGAAAGGATAAATAAACTCTACATAGAACTAGAAAACACAAGAAATATCTCGAACACCAACAAAATTTCATATATCATTAACGTATTGAAACCATGTTTGTTTATAATAAGTCTGAATTTGGGAGAGAAAGACTGAGAAAATTATATTAAAAAATTAATAATCGGTAAAGTCTTAGTAAAATCATTAAAAATAGTGCCTTTAAAAAATAAAAGATAAATTTAAAAAATAAAGACAGGCTATTAAATTAATATAAAAATCATAAAATTGAATGTCCCGCAGTATTATTGAATATTTATTGACGATCGAAATGTTTGTGAAATATTGAATTTGGTCAAAAAATATAGGAAATTCTAAATCATCGTCAGTACATTATATTATTATGGCTATGACAAGACCTATGGCTATCACAAGACCTATGGTTGACTCAAATGATACAGTAGTTAGTAGAAGAGGGGCTAGCGGTTTATTTATTGTTGGAATTGTTGTCATTATTATTGGATTTGGAATAGGATTTTTTTTAATTTATGATAATACAGTTGAAATCTTATCGGTAATAATAGGAATTGTATTGATTATTTCGTCATTTATTTTTATAATCAAACAGTATGAAAGATCGATTATCTTGAGATTAGGAAAATTTACTAAACAAAGAAATCCTGGCATCCATAGCAGAATTCCATTTATTGATAACGTACTTGTAGTAGATATAAGAGAAAAAGTTAGAGAATTTAATGCTGAAAGAATGTTGACAAAAGATAATGTTCCAGTTACAATCGATGCAATATTGAGATACAAAATTATTGAAGAGAGAACTAAAGATGCTATATTAAATGTAGAAAATTTTAATGAAATGATAAAACAGGTTTCACAAACTACTTTACGAAATAACATTGGTTCATCTTTATTCCAAGATATATTATCTAAAAGAGAGGAAATTAATTACCATATCAAATCTATAATATCAAATGAGGCAAGTAATTGGGGAATTGAAGTTACAGGTGTAGAGATTCGCCAGGTAATCATACCACAAGAATTAGAGGCTGCTATGTCGAAACAAGCACAAGCTGAAAGAGAGAAAAGTGCGAGGATTACATATAGTGAATCAGAGGTTCTAGTTGCAAAAAAATTCGACGAGGCATCCAAAGCCTATGCAAATAACCCAATTGCCTATGCCTTAAGACAATCCAATATGTTATTTGAATCAATAAAAGTTCAAGGAAACACCATAGTAATGGTGCCTTCGGAAAGCTTGAATTCTATGGGATTTGGAAATTTAGCAATGACTGTTGCATATCTAGAGAACACAAAAAAAGCTGCGACTTCCAAAGAACAAACAGAAAAGGATATTGAAATAAATAAAATCAAAGAATAGACTGTCGTTAAATTTTATAATAAAAATTGCTGTATTGCATATTCACTACTGCTAACATATTTAGCTGACCTATTCTAGTCATATTTTGGGGACTGGAGAAATTATAATTAGTATATGGTAAAGAGGTGAAATATTATTTGATATTGACGTTATTGACAACTAGCATACTGAATTCGAAAAGATGAACAAAAACAAGTAAGGCCGAAATTGATACATCCAGATTCATTTATTTATCGAATTACTTGCTCATATGAGGATATATTTTCATTTACCATATAGACAGATTGAAGGTCTAGTAAGAGCACATCAAATTGATTTGGAGTATACCACAAATTCAAATATACCTCACTTTCATTAATTTTAGTCTTGTTTAAGGATCTTTCAAAAAATAGAATAGATAATAAAAAGCCGCGAAAAGAGGGTTTAACTTACATTATAGACAAACTATCATCACTTGATAAAGATACCTTTGAAATTTTATCACCAGAAATAGATATGGTAAAAATTTACAATGTATTTCCATTATTAATGTCAGAATCTCAATTAGCAAAACGAATTACCTTCTATCATGATCTAAATATTCCTGTATCCACAGGAAGCACATTCGCAGAATATGCTATAATGAATAAATCACTTGACAATTTTGTAAAAGATGTTTCTAAGATGGGATTTGACATCATAGAGATAGGAGAAAGTCATGTAGACTTGACTCTGGAGCAGAAAGAAAAAATCCGTGAAATGATATTATCCAATAGCTTAGAGATCCATTGGAAAATAGGAAAAAAGGATCCACGCCATCAACTTGGAGTAAGCACCATAATTACAAAGATAGAGGAGGCAATAAAAGTTGGAGCAAATAAAATAATTTTAGAAGCCAATCAGGGATATAATGTAGGCATATATGATGAAAACGGTCTAGTAAAATGGACTTTTATTAGAGCCATTACAGCTAAGTTTCCACCAAGTACATTTATTTTTGAAGCTCCTCTTGAATCTCAACAATCTGCATTATTAGCCGAATTTGGTGAACGAGTGAATCTGTCAGAAATAGGAATAGAATTTCTGGCATCAATAGAATCGCAAAGATTAGGATTTTTATCTAAATCAAGTTTCAGTTTAACATATCTTAAACCACCAGATGGTGGACCAGCATTAAAGTTTGTGTATTATATAATCAAAAATAAAAATCCAATAGATCAAACAGAATTGATCAATCTAACTCATATGCCAAGAAGAACTGTTCAGAGTGCGTTGGATGAACTTTTATCTCAGGGTCTGATATCTGAAAGGTCAAGTTTAGATGATGCAAGAAAAAGAGTATATTATCCTATTCAATCTGATTGGCTTTAGATTCAGTTCTTATTTTCGTACACATATGAACTATTTTCTTGAAACTATCAATATTTGCTGGTTGTAATTTATCGGTAATAGATGTTATGCCCTCTTGACGTGGCTTTTTAACATCTGTATGTTCTAAAGCTAATATTTTGTTAAACATTAATTTTGACATCCTTTAATGGTTATAAATTAATTATTAAATAGGCAGAAAATGGATCATATGCAAAAGTTACGTGTATAGTACTAAATAATTTTCTATAATAAAATTTGTACCGTTGTAATATTTTAGAAATTGAATAAAGGCATGAATGATGTAAGTTTTAATATTTAGTTTTTTTAAAAAATAAAATTTTTAATTCATTAAAATGGGGAAGGATTATCTTTCTTTACAATAACAATAATCTAAAAAAAAGCTATTAGACTTGCTTATTGAACTTCTCTTATTGGATGCCAATTTTACATATATTTGAATTTTTAAGCACATTTGAATTGAATTAAATATAATGAGATGTAATCAAAGGAAAAGATGTACTGCAAAAATGATTATTCCAACCCGAAAGTATACCTGGATTTAAAAGAAGTATCTAAAAATTTTTTATATACAAATTCTAATAGGATGAACGTTGTATTAGAAAATGTAAATGTTCAAATTTTAGATGGTGAATTTGTTACAATTCTAGGGAAATCGGGTTGTGGGAAGACTACACTCCTTAATATAATTGCAGGTTTTGAAAATTCATTTGGTGGAGAAATACTACTTGACGGACAACCAATTCGAAATATTAGTCCAGATATGGTAATGTTATTTCAAGAATCTGCGCTTTTTCCATGGCTTACATCCTTCCAAAACATAGATGTTGCCTTGAAAATGGCAAAGATTCCAAAGGATCAAAGAGAACAAATAATAAAACACTACTTGAAGATTGTTGATTTAACGGATTATTCGCATTCATATATTCATCAACTTTCAGGAGGCATGAAACAACGAGTCTCTCTGGCTAGGGCGCTCGCGTTAAATCCTAAAATTTTACTTATGGATGAGCCATTTGCTGCTTTAGATATTTCAATTAAAAACTCTCTTTACAAAGAGCTTTTAGAGTTACATAAAAAAACTAGAAAAACAATACTATTCGTAACTCACAATATTAACGAAGCTGTATTGTTGGGAGATAGGGTTATATTAATGTCTCCAAAATTATGCAGTATAAAGAAAGAGTATATTATTGATATGCCTAAGGATGAAAGAATCAATAATCCAAATATCAAAAATTTAATTGACCAAATTACCTTGGATTTATATGAAAATGAATAAACAAGACTTGACGCTGGAGACTAGAAAGCTTGGAATCACAAATACAAAGTAGTAAAAAAAAATATAATCTAAGTAAAAGCATAGTAAACAAGGATACATTAAGTTTAATAATTTTTATCGTAGGTTTCTTAGCTCTATGGCAATTAGTTTACATGTTAGAAATATGGCCAAAAGTATCTCTACCATCGCCGTTTGCGGTGGGACAGACAATTGTAGATTTATTATTGGATTTCACATTAGTTAAAGGTACAGCGATTTCACTATGGAGGTTATTTTTAGGTTTTCTAATGTCTATTTCAATAGGATTAATTGTAGGTTTGATCATGGTCAAGTTTTTACATTTTGGAAAAACTATGAGTTCATTTGCTTTAGGTTTGCAGTCATTTCCAAGTATTGCTTGGATTCCATTTGCTATTTTATTAATAGGCTTTAACGATTATGGAATATTGTTCGTAGTTGTTATGAGTTCTGTTTTTTCAGTTATGCTCTCAACGTATAGTGGGATTCAAAATATTTCTCCAATATATATAAAAGCTGCCAAGAATATGGGTGCAAAGGGATTTTCATTATTTAGATATGTATTGATCCCTGCTGCCACTCCTTCTTTGATTATAGGTATGAGGCAGGCATGGTCATTTGCTTGGCATGCATTAATTGGTGCAGAAATGCTAATAACAACCCTTGTCGGATTAGGTCACATATTATCCGTAGGAAGAGAATTCTCTAATATGAGTCAAATAATTGCAACCATGTTGGTTATATTTGCAATAGGTTTAGTCTTTGATAGATTCGTGTTTTCAAAAATCGAAGAAAAGGTGCGCAATAGATGGGGACTAAATCAGCAGCAGAATTAATAATAATATTTTCAAAGAAAATTTATTTACTAATAATAAATGGTTAATAGATGATATTAGATATGACCTTGATAAATATTATGTCACGATTACAGTAAATTATGTTTATAAAATATATTATTTATTCTATTTATTCGCAGATTCAGTATAGATACATATCTTGACTTGAAAACAATAACCTTCAAATGCTATCCTATTGTTCTCAAGATTGTCTACTCAATTTTTTAGTTAGTTAATGGAAAAAAATGCATATAAATGTCAAATTATGCGTATTCAATAGCATTCTTATATAGATTTTACCTTGTTTATTTATGCACAAAAAAATTAGATCCAGTGAAAATGCAATCCTGTTGATTAGTCTAGCAGTAATGATCCTTTTTCCAATATTACAACAATCATTTTCTCAGACAGGGGATAAAAAAATATTAAGAATTGGTTATTTCCCGAATATCAATCATGCTCAAGCAGTAATAGGAATAGGAAATGGAGATTTTCAAAAAGTATTAGGTAATAATATTGAAATTAAGTCTCTTGTATTTAATGCAGGTCCTTCTGCAATAGAAGCGTTATTTGCCAAACAAGTCGATGTTACATATGTCGGACCAAATCCAGCTATTAACGGATATGTTGTGTCAGGTGGTGAAGATATTAGGATAATATCAGGTGCCTCTAGTGGAGGAGCAGTATTCATTATTAGAGCTGATTCAGGTATAGAATCTACCAAAGATTTTGCAAATAAGAAATTTGCATCGCCTCAACTAGGTAACACTCAAGACGTAGCGTTGAGAACTTACCTATTAGATAATGGATTTAAGACGACAGAAAATGGTGGAAATGTTACCGTTTTACCTGCAAAGAATCCAGATATAGTAACATTATTTCTGAAAAAGGAGATTGATGGCGCATGGGTTCCAGAGCCGTGGGGAGAACGATTGATTAAAGAAGCTAACGGAAAATTATTCTTGGATGAACGTGATTTATGGCCTGATGGAAAATTTGTAACTGGTCTAATTGTTGCAAGATCCGAATATCTAAAACAGAATCCTGATGTGATCGAAAAATTTCTTAAAGCTCATGTAGAAGAGAGTCAATGGATAAATAATAATAAAGAAGAAGCAGTAAAGGCTTTTAATACTGAACTCAAGAAGTTAACTGGACAGACAATACCAGAAGACACCTTGAAAGAATCATTGACAAGGCTCGAACTAACTTATGACCCCATACAACAATCTCTATACAAATCGGCTAATGATGCTTTTGATATAGGATTTCTTGGAAAAACAAAACCTGATCTTTCTAATATATTTGATCTAAATATACAGAACAAAATATTAGAAGAAAAGGCTGTAGTTAGCATAAATAGTACGACTAGTAACATATCCTAAAAATAGGTTTGCTGTCAATGTTACATAGGACAAATACAACAACATTAAAAAATCTTGCTGGAAAGATACTTTCTGTCATCTTTCCAGTTTTTTCCTTGTTATTCCTGTCATTTCTTTTCGTAGTAACTATTTACGAAACTTGCACCAATGATCATTCAAGTGAAAAAACCTATCAACTAGAACTTTGTAAAAAATATGGAGTACTTCAAATGGATGATTGTCTATAATTTAATTGCATTTGAAATTATGAACTCGATAAATGTTGATATATTATCCGGTGCCTCTCGTAAAAGTTTTTATTTTTATACATCGTGTTATAAACATAATTAGATAAACAACCTCATTCAATGATATACATATTTTGTAGATCATAATTTTGTTGATTTTTTGATAAAAGAATTTTAATTATCAAATTTTCAATTTTAATTTTAGGGTAATACATTGTAACAAAATTTTTCAGTAGTGAATCTACACGTGTTTTATATGCAGAAAAGTACAGAGTGGTTGGTAACAAGTCCATTTTGGATACGTGCAGAATCAAAACTTTAAATTAATTTCTATATATCTAAAATCATTTAGTTTCATTTAATAGAAGTTATTAAAACAAAGAAAATACAATTATATAATAAATAATTATGATTTCAAGTTTTTTGATAACCATTCTATAAATATTATCAATTTTGTGGTTCTGGTTTAGTTTTTATTCAACTCTAAATCTTGTTAAAAAAAAATAAATATTTATCTAAAAATGAGTAAGTAATCTATACTATGAATTAGGGTAGGATATTGTGTGATCTTTATCCTACTATATAATACTACTGCCATCACATTGCTAACTAGATAGCAGTGCTCAGATAGTATAGTAATATTTTCACAGATAATTAATATATTTATATATTATCAATATTATTTATAATATAAACTATAGTAACAATAAAACTGTTAATAGCGCTATAATGCTAAAATAAAGAGGTAAACGATATTTTCATGTTTAAGGAGTTTGAAACTGAATAATTATAATATTGTTTATTTAATAATCATAATTGTTACTTTATCTTCTATCCTAATATACAATACTAATTTTAATTTAAAAAGAGATCTTTCTAATCAATATGAGACTTTATTAGATTTCAATAGTCATAACAAAAAAGCAGACGCAGTAGAATTTTCAGATAATGCAGAAAATACATTCGAGTATATCCTTGACATATCTGAATATTTAGGATTTAAGGGTTCTAAAAATATAACCGGTTCTGATAACGGTGATGGAAAAAATGATACTAAATCGATAATAGCATTTGATAGACTTGAATCCAATGATGATGATGAAAATTCAGAGTCAAAAAGGGAAAAAGAATCTAACCATAAATCAGATTTTAATTTTGTAGCTGTAGGAGATTGGGACTGTAAATCTGAAACTAAAGATACTGTGGAAAACATTTTGGACCATGACCCAGAAGTGGTTCTGGCACTAGGAGATCTTTCATATAATGGTAACGCAGAATGTTGGCTGGATATAATTGAACCAATATCAGAGAAAACTAAAATTGCAATAGGTAATCACGAAACTGATTCATCAAAAATTTTGAGAGATTATATGCAATATTTCGACTTAGAGAAACAATATTATTCTTTTAATTATAAAAATATTCACTTCATAGGATTATCTACAGAAATTCCATATGAAGAAGGATCAAAGCAATATGAATTTGTTGTACAGGACCTTAAAAAGTATTCTAAAGATCCATCTATTGACTGGATTGTTGCATTTTTCCATAGACAAGCATACAGTTCCGGAGGAGGTCCAGATGATGAGGATGATTTTACAGAAACATATCATCCATTGTTTGGTAAATTCAATGTGGTTCTGGCTTTACAAGGACATTTTCATGCATATGAAAGGTCATATCCAATTACTTTTAACAGCGAAGACGAAGGTAAACCGATTGTAACTAATACAGACCCCAATACCTACATAAATCCGAAGGGAACAATTTTTGTAACTGCAGGAACTGGAGGAGCACATGATATGAAGATTTCAAAAAGTAAACCATATTCAGCTTTTGGATTAGACGGCGAATTTGGAATAGTAAATATTTCTGTGGAGAATGATGGAACCGTATTAAAAAGTTCATTTATAGAGAATAACGGTGACGAAGACGAATATGACCAGTTTGAGATCATTAAAGGAAAAATGAAAAATAAATAATAATATAGTTATATTATTTTCTAGAATGAAATATTATAGCAAATCGTAAAGTTTGCATAGATACACTTCATTTTATAGTCACACAAGGAGATACAAGACCAAAGAATAACTTTCAAAATGTTAAATATAGTAAGAATTAACAGCGAAATCAAAATACAACTTAAGACACAAACGCCTTAAGAAGAAGAACTTATTTTTGTTTATTTATATTATTTAGTAATTAAACATCAGAAAAAATATATTTGTTAATATATCTTTAATTATAATTTCTTATATATTGGTTTTCGTTTCTTTGCTTTTTTTTGTAGTTATTATTTTTCTTCAAAATAGATCTAAGTGAAATGTCGATTAACTACTCCGACTAGCAAGTAAATAATAAATCCAAGTGAAAAGGCAGAAAAAGCATGACTAATTATTTTTGATTTTATGTTCTTAACTAATTTTAATCCAATTCTGTCATCTGAAAATCTAAATGTTATTCGGGACATATCTAATATTATTAACTATTAAAAAATCAATCTATTATGGATTTTTCTATTTTTTTCTAATTTTATATTACATATATTTTTTACTGACAATTTTATTAGAAGAATATTAAAAGGCTTTTTTTATTTTTCCAATTCATCTTTTATCTTTAATCGAATTTTTTATTTATCAATATTGAATTTTATATATGAAGAACAATTGTAGTGCAATTATATATACATAATAGATTATATTTCAATCCTGTTCTTTTTCGTATAATAATATTATTTATCAAAAAGATCTACTTCTACCTTTGAAAAAAGTAATTACCCTTGTAATCACAGTCGATTGATAAACTTACTTAATGGATGTTTTATATAAAATAAATTTGATCTTAGGGACCATATGTGTATCTATGTATAATACATTTATTCCATACTTTGTATGAATGATTTGAATAACCTTTTCTTGTACAAACACACTCCTTTCTTCGCAATGCTGATACCATAGATTCCTTTGTGGACTGTTTCAATAATAATTCCGGTCCATATATGTTTATGAGCCCCATTGTATTTTTGTTTGATCTATTGTACATAATTATTGGAAACAAAAATAAAAATGTAAAAACAATCAAAGTATTCTATTTCGCATGAAATCGAACATATATCAGATTCAAAATTAATAGCTAAATGGATGTCATTAAATTAACAGAGACAGAAAACAGTCTCAGCTATCTTAAGAAGAAAATAACAATAGTTGAAGATATTTTTGAAAATATTCCATTCTGGATTAAGAAGAATTTATTAATTTCGGTTTATTAATCTCCTTACCTAACAAAGTCAGAAGATTTATACTATAATAAAAATTAAGAAATATTTGAAAAGTACATTTTAGCTGATAGGCTCTCCACTTGCCACTATCTTGTAATCCGCTAATTTATTAAAAGCAATAACTTCTGTAATATCGAAAGGCACTTGTTTATCCGGTTTTAAAATGTAAGCAGGAGAAGTAATAAAATGATCGACTTTTTCTAATAAAATTCCATTTTTATCATAATATTCTGCATGAACTTTTATTTCATGTAAATCATTTGTACTATTATTCTTTATATCACCTTTTATTTCAACTAAATTAGTTCCGCCTCTATCTACAAGAAGATTTTCAATTGTCAAATTTATCTGATCGACTTTCGTAGTGGCAGTATTATTTGCTGAGGAGGTTTGGGCTTCTATGTCCAAACCAAGAAAAGGAAAACTAAATGAAACCAACGATACTATAGAAATATATCGAATTTTTTGATATTTATATGAACTGGACAGTCTATTCCTTATCATCCTGATTAATTTATGGAGGCAGGGTATTTAAATTAATTGAAAATTAAATGATTGTTTATTATTCTTTGTTTTGTACTGCGCAAGTCGTAAAGAATTTTAATGAAAATAATCATAGATAATTTATTATAATTTGTAATGAGTTTAGTTTCTAATGTAATCTTTTATTTGCCACCTAATTCTCATTTGTATATTTCTGGTAAGTCTGAGTACGATTTCTATAATAGCAAAATTCACAACAAATATGTGCCTATATACACATGTTTTAACAAGCAGATTATAATCTATATTAATTGTTCTTTCTATATCAAACTAAAATATCTCTTATTTCTTTAAAAATATTAGTCCACATAGACCAAGTTAATTTTCCCGTGTTGGTATTTTGTTTGCTTGGGTGATATGATACTATTAATATCTTATTATTATCTACATGGTACATTAATCCATGCTTAAATTTTATATTTTTAATTTTATGAATCTTACAAAATTCATCAAAAGCTAATTTCCCTAAAGTTAGAAATATTTTACTATTTTGACTTAACAGTTTTAATTCTTTAGTTAAATATTCATTACAGTTACTAATTTCTACTGGCAACGGTTTGTTTTTGGGCGGAGCACATTTTACTATAGAGGTCACATAAACATTGTTTAATACCAATCCATCATTCATATAATTGCTAAAAGATTGATTACAAAAATTATATTGGTATAAAGCCTTCATAAGCCAGTCACCTGAACTATCTCCAGTAAACATTCTTCCTGTTCTATTTCCTCCATGCGCAGCAGGAGCTAGACCGATTATGATTAAACCAGCATTTAGATCGCCGAAACCACATACTGGTTTAGACCAATAATCCAGATTTCTATATCGTTTAACTTTTTTGTTTTCAACATTTTTGATGTATTCTGCCAATCTCAAACATCTTTTACAATTTATAATTCTTTGATTTACAAGAATTAAATCACTAAAAGAGTCCTCAGACAATAGAAATACATTACATTAATAAAATTTAATCTTATGGCAAACGTAGCTGTCCGAAAATATACAAGAAATTAATTAATTTCTATTGCTGAATGTAAGAATCTAAACCTCTTATAATCATCTAATATAATTTTTGATAGATGTTTAGTTATATCACTTATGCTTAATATTCCGATTACCTTATTATTTTCTTCCATTACGGGAAGTCTTTTTATTTTATTTTTATTCATTTTCTTTGTGGCAGAATCTATTGAATCATAGGACATTATTGTAATAATAGGAGAAGTCATTATTTCTTTACATTGTATTTTACCTGGAACAAGATTTTTAGCACAAATCTTTCTTACGATATCATGCTCAGTTATAATTCCAATCGGTAGAGCCTTCGAATCCAATACTATTACAGATCCAACATTCTTTTTTATCATCAATTTAGAAATATCTAATGCACTTAAATTTGAATCCAGTCTTACGGTAAGAATAGTCTTATTTGACATTATTTCGCTTACTGCACTCATAATTTTATTGTAAATGAAGTCATTTTTTTAGTTAACTAATGTTAATCTCATAAACATACGTCAGTAATACAACCTCGAAAAAAAGATTATGTTAATTAAAAAATAAATATATTTAGTTCTAAAATCTGAGATAGAAATATAGTACCTGCAACTATAGCTAGAACTATTCCTATTAATTTTTTAAGAGTTGCTGGACTAAGACGATTTGTATATCTTGCTCCAAGAAACCCACCAATCATTGCGGAAGGTCCTAAAATAATTAAATAAATTCACTTCATTGCTAACCACATGACCAATGACCAATAAATTCAAATGTGCCCATAATTGCTGATGTAACCATATTAGTGCCAACTGCTATCTTTGGTTCAGTTTTAAGAATTTTTATCATTACAGGAAGTCTTATACTACCAAGAACAAGACCCACCATTCCGCCTATAAAACTAATGATGAATCCAACAGAGGATAAAACTAAAACACCAAATAAATCCAGCTCAATACTGAAAGTTAACAATACTTAGAATATAAAGTTATTTGATTTATGATTAGGACTAAAAAAATAAATATATGTTAACAATTTGCTTTTCAAATAAAGACAATATTTCTAAAACCTGGACTAGTGTTTGAAGATATATGTAATATTTTGATTCTATTTTTAGTACCAATATTATATTGAGTAACCTTTCCAAACGACTATGATTATTATCAACATTATAAGAAATAAAAAAAAGTTCAATTTGATATTTGAAACATATACTTTCTTTTGATGAATCCAAAGTTGTACTTTTGATTTCAACTGTTTTAGCAGTCCTAACAACTATAGACGAAATAAAGTTGATGAAAACAATACAAATATTTGAGATTTACATACCACAGATTTATTTTTTGACAAAATAGGCAATATAACCTAGATTAATTTCAGTAGAAATGGAACCACTACTACATTGGATAGGGTATTACCAGTACTTCTGAATTTTTAAATTTCTTGATAATAGCTGTTCTTATTACTTTAACAATTTCATGACTATCTTTCAGTGTCGAATTCGGATCTAACTTGATGTGAACTTCAATATCAAAAGAATAACCTAATGGTCTCAATAAAACCTTTGATACAGGAACAGAGAAATTTTTTTCCACAAAGTTCTTGATATTATCACTTAATTGTGGACTGGCTACTGCATCTAATAATACAAATGTAGATTCTTTCAGAGCTACATAAGCCATAAAAAATATGTATCCTGCTATTATGATACTTCCAATAGAATCCATATATGGTATCCCAAAATATGCTGCTAGAACAGTTGCAAATCCAACAAACGAAGCAGAACCATCCTTAATTGAATTTTTTGCATCCAATTTTAGAGAGATTAAATTATACTTTTTAGCAATCTTGTGTACACGAAATGCTCTATGTAGTGATATGGATCCCGCTGCCAAGAGGGTTATCATTGTTATTTCCGGATATGTAGTCTCTATTGGATGTAGTATTCTCTCATAAGCACTGTATATAATGAATAGCCCCAAGATAATTACTACGACTGCTGCGACAAATGCTGCAAAACTTTCTACCTTTGCATATCCGTATTGAAATAATCTGTTCTTTGGTTTTTGTATCATGTAAATTCCAAACCATACGATAAATGAGATTAGTGCATCAGCCATCGAGTCCAGACCATCTGCAAGAAGAGTCAAACTACTTGTATAAAATGAGACAAGTAATTCTGCTATACCTATTGCCAATAGAGTCCACATTGAAAGCCAAGCTGCATTTTTTCCTTCTTGAAATGCCAAGCTAGGTGACGAAGATTCGCTCAAGAATTAAATAATATTCATTTTATTTAAGATAATAATAATCTTTATCTTATCATGATTTATAAAAAAATCCATAGATGTTATCTAAATACCAGAAAAAAAGTCATTGATATTTAGAAATTATTTTGTTTGTAAAAAGAAAAAAAGGTAGTATGCTATATCCTGTTGTATGATGACACACTCTTATTGTTTATAGCCACCGTAGGATAATAGAAATACTTGACCTGTTGTATTGAATTTGTTATCGGTGTATGCTTTTTCGACTTCTGATAAGGTCAAGGGCCTGTCCCATACTCTGATTTCGTCGATATCACCTGTAAAGAATTTGTCTAGATTCATGGAATTAGCTCCAATTCTCAGTGGTTGAGTACCAGTGTTATCTATCGTTGCATTATTGGTGGCTAGTTTTCCTATTTCATTTCCATCTACATAAAGAGACACAGCTGACCCATTAAATGTAACAGCAGCATGATGCCATTTCCCGTCATTATATTTATTTGGTGTCTTCACAAAGAAATTATCTCCTGACGTTGCTTCAAAACCTCCTTCTACTTCATTATTATCTGTAATCCATAGCCCGTAATTCATGTTCATTCCTGTTTCGTCGGTACCCATTCCTCCTTTGTTTACCATATGGCCAGGTTCGGTATAATTTTGAGATGTTTTAAACCAAGAAACTATGCTGAATTTAGTCAATTGTGGCGAAAAGTTATCTGGAAGGTCCTGAAATTTTGAATCTTTAAGTGTGATAAACGGCTCATACTGATATTTTCCTGTAACATTCGCTGGCAACACTGCTGTTGCATTCGCTGGCAACACTGCTGTTGCATTCGCTGGCAACACTGCTGTTGCATTCGCTGGCAACACTGCTGTTGCATTCGCTGGCAACACTGCTGTTGCATTCGCTGGCAACACTGCTGTAGTGT
>DATFEP010000050.1:0-7987 GCA_035250975.1 Nitrososphaeraceae archaeon
CGTAATTCATATTTTTACCCTCTTCATCACTGTTAAATCCTCCTTTATTCACTAAAATAGCAGGTCCTGGTAAAGTAGATTGATTATTTTTTATCCATGATGCAACAGTGAAATTTTGAAGAGAAAGTGTATCATTATGAGAAATATCCTGGTACTCTGTCCCATTTAATAACAGAAATGGCTCAAAATTGTAACTAGCAGTAGTAGTAGCATCAATGGATTCTGAAGGAGAACTTGACCGTTCCTTGGCAATTTTAGATGTATTATAGAAAGATGAATTCTGAGCGTTAGCAAGTTGATTAGAATTAATTAAAGCTAAGAATATTGCAAAAATAACGAATATCAGAAAATGGTATTTCATTTTATCTCTTCTTACACACTAATCAAATGAATCAATTCGAACTTGCTTCGTAATAGAAATAAAAATGATTCTTTCATTCTAATATTGTATAAAACGGGAGTAAAATGACTTGCGTTAACTTTAGATAAATATCTCGAAATTTCCACCTTCATTTTTACTTGCTCATGATTTAAAAGTTATTTGGTACAAGAAGGTTACTGTGGGTGATATTCTACTAGTCTTATTAGGTAAGATATTTCCACAGGTGTACTAATTTTGATTTCTTATACTTTATATGTTAAAGGTTTTATCCTGAATATCATAAGGTTTAGTGGTATTGGAGCAAGATAATAGTATAAGAGTCTTACATTTTATAAACGACCATCCTGGATGTCATTTTCGACGCATAAAAAAGGAATTAGGGTTGTCTATGGGAACAATCCAATATCAATTGAATAAGCTAGAAAAGGATGAAAAAATTATTTCTTTGACAAAAGGTTTCTACAAATTCTATTATCCATCTGGAATTTTCCAAGAACATGAGAAGGAGATATTGCAAATATTAAGTCATAATTCCCTACGAAATCTGCTCTTATATATAATAGAAAAGAAAAATCCTACGAAAGGTGAAATAGCATGTCATATGGATATTTCTTATTCATCGACTAATTGGCACATTGAAAGGTTGATTTCTTATGGGGTCATAACTGAAAAAAAAGATGGAAAATTTATTAGATATTCGATCAATAATAGTGAGTACTCTAAAATTCCTGAAATAATCAGATTATTACAAAATTATTACAAAGGTGTTTGGGATAGATGGGCTAACAGACTTGCCGAAATATTTCTACTGCTATCAGACGAAGATAAAAAGTAGATCGTTTTTTATGAATTTTCAATTTTTAAATATAGAAGAAATGGAAGGAATCATATATTTTTTAAGTGGAATACTATCTACAATTATTTCAGCTCTCTCTATTTATGCATATAGAAAAAAAGGTGTCAAGAAAATCCTTTATGCTGTATTTGCATTTGTATTTTTTACTTTTTATTTATTCTTTGAAGCTCTTGAAGATTTTTATCCTATATTACAATCTTATTCTGTATTAGATCTTTTTGCAGCATCAATAACAACTTTAGTTACTTTGTTCTTCTTTTTTGCTATCATAAAGAAATGATTATTTTTTCTTTTCGTTAGCAAATTTGTATCACAATAACAAAATTATAAGCTTTGTTATGTTACCAAGAGATTTATGTAAATGATATATAATAAATTACCAAAAGTATCTTAAACTGAATGTTTGTGATTAACGGTAAAAATAATCGAAATATATTATATGTGTAGTTTATGAATATTTTTAAAACTCGAATTTCTAAGGACATTCCACTTATCACGTGTTAGCTGACACCTTTCGATATATAGTTTCTCATATTCAAATTGAATCTTTTCATTCTGCAATAAGTCGAGATATTTTAATTATGAAAATGGTAAGGGATTAATGACATTGTAAAACAAAAACATTGTTCTTTGCTGTATGCTACACTTTCAGTAATATGAATTCTGCATACGGAATTAAAAGATATACTGGGATCAGATTGTTAATTGATACAAATCAACAAAATATGGATTAGTTCAATATTTTATTTAAATTAAATAAATCAGAATCTGAAGAAGGCTTTTCTATTACGATCATATTTTCGTTATTAATTTTATCTTCAGCCTTATTAAATCATAGCCATCTTGAGAAATACATTCTCGAATTAGCATCGCCAAACCAATATTGTTTCCCTGTTTTCAATACTTTTTCAAAGATTCTATAGAATTTTAAGTAATATTTTTATCATTAATGTTTTCTTTAATTTTAATTAATAAATTTGTACCCGGTAAAATTAAAACTTATTTATTACAAAAATATTTAAACCAATAAAATTTTTATCTTAGTGTGTTAAATAAATATAATAAAATATTAATCATTTCTTTATGCTTGTCGTTATTACTTTTTACTGATTTTTCATTAAAAAGTACATTTTCCAAAGATGAAATAAATGAACAGGTTAAAGATAAAAAAATTCGTCTAAGCTCAGTTTTGCAATAGTTGGAGATTGGGGTTGCACAAAAGACACTAAGAAGACAGTAGATTCTATTCAAGATCACAATCCAGAGATAGTCTTTAGTCTTGGGGATACATCCTATGGCGCTGATATGAATTGTTGGTTAGACATTGTTAAACCAATATCTGACAAGATGAAGGTTACAATTGGAAATCATGATTATATCTCACCGACTATTTTCCAACAATATGCAGAAAACTTTGGATCATCTGGACAACATTACTCGTTTGATTATAAGAACATACATTTTCTAATGATGTCTTCTGAATCTACATATAATGCTGGTGATGATCCTGATTTTTCAGATGCTAAAGATACAGAGCAATATGAATATGTTGATAAAGATTTGTCACAGGCGTCCAAAAACCCAGATACAAAATGGATTATTGTTATGACTCATAGACAACAATATTCTTCACACTGCGGAGATCATGACTCTTGTGATCCAATAAAAAAATTGAGATATACCTACCATCCCCTATTTGAAAAATATGGGGTTGATTTACTGTTTAGTGGCCATGCCCATAATTATCAAAGAACCTATCCCCTATCATATAATAGCATAAATTCGTCACAACCAATCATCAATGATAATGGCAAAACTGAATACACATCCCCTAAGGGAATGTTTCAGATAGTTGTAGGGACGGGAGGAATTGATTTTGATCGTTTCACCAATCAAGAACCTTATATTGCATATCAGCAAGATTCTAGCTATGGATTTTTAAACGTAGATGTAGTCGATAATGGAAATGCGTTAATAGGTAGATATCATTCCAATGACGGCCAAGTGTTAGATGAATTTAAAATAATTAAATCAGATAAATAGTATTTTATATCCATTGTATTTTGACAATTATGTAAAAGTTTGAAAAATAATAGTAGCAGAATCAAATCAAAAGACTGAATAGTATTTGTTAACACAAGATTTAATTTTTCAACTTCCTAAAGGTCGAATATCTACAACTATAGTGAATAAGTTTTGTTTTAATTTAAACTCTTTACTTGTCTATGTGTCATAAGGTTCAACCTCTCTTCGAAATAGTGAATCTATCTATAATGACATTTCTGTTTTTATCATTTTGATATTATCTTCATTTGCATAGAAAGTCCCATTTGATGTTTTATTCGAGTTTATATCGATATTCAAAAAACTAAATTTTTGATCTTCTTCCTTAGCTACAAAATGTGTCTGCCGTTGTATATTATTATGATTTACATGTTGTTCCAATTATTATAAATTTATCCGTCGTAATCATGAAAACTGTTATTATATAAAAAAAATACAAATCTATCACCTCAAAAGTTATTAAATTCATTATCTGACCCATTATTTTCCTTTGAAATGCTAAAATGATCTACTATGTTGTTATTATTATCTACACCAATGTGTTTATAATTAGAGTCTGGATTTGAATAGAAAATTCCTTTCAATGACTTACCTTTTATATCAATATTTAGAAATCCAAAATTTTTATCATCTTGTTTTGAAACAAAATATGATTGTTCTTTAATTTCATAAAGAGATCTTCCTGCAGTACCAGAAATAATGTAAATAACTCCATCACTATTGTTATAATCATTTGTATTTTTATTGGATATTAAAGGATTAGAAATGCCACCATTGTTGTTATATTTTAGTGGAAAAGTTCTTTGGTAGTTATGGTTATCTCCACTAAATACTAAATCAACTCCATATTTTTCAAATAATGGATGAAATAAATCCCTGATAGATGACTCAGATGGATGTTTTGAAGGAGAAGTATAAATTGGAATATGTTCTACAACGAATGTCCAGTCTATTTTGGGATTTTTAAAAGCATTCTTTAAATCATTTGCAATGAATTGATATTGATCTGATCCGGGACCATAATCCAGATAAGGATCCATAAAAACAAGATGAGTATTATACAGATTAAAAGAATAATAAGTTTTTCCTAAATTAAACGGATCCAAATATTCATTGATTACACCTATCTTACCACCTAATGTATCATCATAATCATGGTCTCCCATCGCTATCTTTAATTTTGATTTAAATGGTGAAATTTGATTAGACCAACAATCTGCCGATCCCTTATAACTTAGATCACCTGCTGCAATTACAAGTTCAGGATTCTTATTTTGGATATTTTGTGAGGTCTTTTTAGCGTCTTCATTACATCCCCAATCCGACGCAATTGCTATATTGAAAGACTTTTCCTTTTCGGTGAGTTTATTATTTTGAGAAGGATCTTGAGCGTAAACGTAGTTAAGACTACTTATTATCGAGGTAACTAATATTGTAGATAGAAAATAAAACAAAATAATATGTTTCATCTATTATTTCACTATTTTGATAATCCTATTCATAAATTTGCATGTGATGAGTTGTTTTCAAAACATTATATGGAATTCCTTGAAAATGTAAATTGCGTTTTTGTTGAATTAATAATCCTCTTTGTATAGAATATTGTGTAATTTGCATGTATATAATAATTAAATATTAACAATAAAGGTATTGTGATACGAGTATGTAACAATTAGCGAATATATTAATACAACTATATAACAATTAAAGAAAGATATATAAAATAATATTATGACAAATACATTGTTGTATTAGTACCTTTATTTCTAATTCAAATAGATATTTTTTTATTATGTTATATCATTTACATATAAATTTAACATATCCAAAGCCAATAAAGCTTAAAAGAATTAATCAATTTTATTATTATAAAGATATTGCAATAAGAAATATTTTTTGGAAACCTATTGTACACTATAAATAATAAATTTATTTGAGTTTAAAAATATTGTTTTTATTTTTATTAATTATCCTGTAAGGAATAATTATTTTATTCTATAAACAACACCCGATTTTTCTGATTTTGATTGTTTTATTCCTGATACCACATATATGCTCCCATCTGGACCTTGCTTCAAGTCTGTAATAATACCAAAACCTTCTGCGAATAGTATATCAGCAAACTCTGTATCGTCTGTAGCTATTTTATCCTCCAGAACACCTTTTAAAAGCAGTCCAGTTCGATTGTCATTTAAATTAAAATGAAATATTTGCCCATCTACAGATCCTACAAACATGTCATTTTCATATTCAGCTCCATAGGTTTTGGATTCAAGAAATAATAGTGCAGTTGGAGGTGTTGATTTATCCCATATGAATTCAGGCGGGCTATAATGTCCTTTTCCTTCAAAATATACTAAGTCTTTAGGATTGTTATCTACACTTACATATTCACCTTCCTTGCCCTCTGTTTGCAGTTTTTTACCTTCCTCATCAGCTCTCCAAATACCAAATATCTTATCAGAACCACTATTGAATCCTGGTTCTGCCAAATTAATTTCATCGCCAAATTTGGGTCCATTTTCTGTAACCCATAGTTTTTTCGTTACAGGATCGAAATCAATTCCAAAACTATTTTTTATTCCATAAGCATAATACAAGTTAAGAGGATATTCATTTCCAAGTATACCCCCGTCCACGGGTTTACCATCTTGGGTTATTCTTAGAACTCCAGCCCTTCCATCGACAGGCTCACCATCCTCATAATTTTGAGTCCTGGTTTTGTATACCTCTGATGGAATAGTACTTTGGAAATTTCCTACAGTAACATAAAGATTATTGTCTGCTCCTATATCTATTATTCCACCTATATGTGCAGGATCTGGAAAAGAAGGAATTGCTAGCAACATTTTAGGGTTTATAAGGAGATTGTTCTTATTATCCAAATCATATCTGTAAATTCGGTTCTCACAGTTTTGTGTTTTCCCTTTACCTTCACACTGGACAGCGTACAAAAATACGTTGTGAGTGATGACGTTATTATTCAGCGGCGTGCCATCGGCAGGATCAGGTTTTTTTATTTCACTGACAGCCACTCCTAGCAGACCTCTTTCATCTTTTTTACTTACCTCGATCTGTAATAGTGGCGTTTCTATGGTTTTACCATTAATTACCCTTTTAACAAGACCTGTATCTTTCTCCAGGATTAAAAAGTCATTGGCACCCAAAAAGGCCATTGTAGTAGGGAAATCAAGTCCAGATGTCACTAATTCTAATTTCAATTTAGGATCAGAAAGAACTATACCTTCACCACCACCACCATCGCCACCACTACTAACAATAGGTTCATTTTGACTTTGAGCATAAATATTACAAAAACTAAACAGTAAAAATGGAAAAGATATAGTGAATATAATAATTCTATTTGTATTCATTTCATCTAACTATAACATCATGCTATACTACTCTATTTATAAATTAGGTCTTAACATAGTACGAATCTGTGAAACCTGTTACCTTAAGAGTAGAACCTGTTAACTTAAGAGAATAGATTCAGCTGTGAAGGTTCTATTCTACCTTGTATGTTATTAAGATTCGAAACAAATTGAACGTCTACTTTTATCGTAGTGTATTCTCTGCAATTGTACTTCCCCAGTGTCAGTTTTAGGAATACATCTGAAGCATTAATACTCTTTAAAGATATGAAAATAAAGATATTAAAGGGAGTTAAATGACTGTATGAAACTGGATTCAGAGATTTAGGTCCTCTCAAATTTACAAAGAAAAAGAGTATCAACATTCAGTATAGATGAAACCAATATTGAAATTGGTAACAAAGATTTCTGGTTATGGTTTTGTATTGAACCAATTCATAGATCTGTAATTCGAATTTATATCTCTTAGCAGAGAAATATTGTCGTTGCTGAAAAATTGATTAGATCTGGGTTACAAAATACGGAAAACAAGTTTGTTTACAATTCGAGGTACTTGGTATCCAGGTCTTGATTCAAAAGCGAATTTTATCAAATTTCTATATATTGTGGTGCTATTAACAGATTTTAGTTTAATATTTTTATTCGATAACGAAAAAACAATATGTTTTCTGATTATTGTATTAATTTGATTGGCAAGAGAAATTTATATTCATTACACAACTACAGGGTTTGGCCCTATAACAGTAATTTTCACTAAAGCAAATGATTAGATTACATTCGATATAGTAAAAAAAGTTATGAATTTAATACAAACGTTTTGATCATCTAAATCTAGGTTTAAAGAAGTAATGAAAAAAATTCCCTTTTATTTTTATAATATTTTTTCTACATACTTGTATCAAAAAAAATTTATTATAGTTTTTCTTTACAAGAAAGGAAAAATGAAGTATAACATACGTAATTGTATATGGTTAACATTTCTTGTACCAGTCTTTTTCATTTTAATGAGTATATCCTATGGCTATTCATTAGAGGAAGATATGCAGAATGATACGAGTACTATCGAGATTAAGGGCTCAAATAATTCCATCACAGAATCCATTGGTACTACTGCTAGTTACAATTTTGAACCATTTCTGTTATTAAATGGGACAGAGTACCAGGATATACCTCATAATGATACACTTTCTCTTCAAAATTTCACTGTTGCATCATGGATAAAAAATAATCAATCTACTTTACCAGGACCTGCTATTTTAGTGAATAAAGGAGGATTTAACAGTGATGAAGAGGGTAAAAATATGAATTACG
>DATFEP010000059.1:0-53298 GCA_035250975.1 Nitrososphaeraceae archaeon
TTTCATCCTCTGTTGTTCTAATTCTATCTCCTAATTTGAAAGGTCTAGATGATAATAACAATATTCCTGCTATTGCATTACTTATTGTATTTCTTGAAGAAAAACCAATGATTGTACCAGCGGTTACACTTATTGCACCAGTAGCAACCCCACTAAGTGATGAAAATTGGAAAAGAATTATTGTAATCGTAATGACAATTATTACTAATTTTGTAATTGAATTAATTCCCTTTAATTGTCTTTTATCAAGGCCTAAAGAATCTGCAGCTCTTTTAATCAAGTGTTTTATCAAAAAGTATAGAGATACTGCAACACCAATGCCTACGACTAATATAATAATATTATTCCAAAAGTTTTGAGATTCAATTTCAGGTGAGGAAGATGTCATATTTAATTTAATTGGTCTCTCTTCATGTTGATTAACTTCATCAATAGTAGCACTATCTTCACCAGTTTCACTTATTACTTCATCTTCATTTACCAAAATCTCCATTTCTTCTTGTGCTATAACTGTTAAAGTTTCTAAAATAGAAAAACTAGTTATTGATAATAGAAGTAATAAAATAATAAAATCTAAAAAATAATATTGCTTTTGTAATCTATTTTTGATTAACAAATACATATAAACACTTAGAAATGGTTGTTATTATATTATAAAGAGGGGAAACTTTAGTCTCAAAGATTAGTAAGTTTCATATTCTATTTTCTATACATAATTTATTATTATTCAAAATCCTTTCTTCTTTATGATAACAGTGACAATATCAAGTAACAAGTAACAAGTAACAATTAATTAATCGTTAAAGTCATCATTCAACAAAATTTGGTTTTTAGAATAATCTACATCAATAGCTATTATTACTGGGACAGATGTTGACTCTTTTGCTTTTTTCAGGATTTTGGGAAATTCTTCAGTGGTTTTAACATAGTATCCAATGGCTCCAAAACTTTGAGCAAGTGTAACAAAGTTAGGATTAGTAAATCGAGTAAATACACTCTTTCCAAATTCATGAATTTGTTTTAAAGAGATCATACCAAAATCTGAGTCACACCAGACAATGACTATTATTGGTAACTGTAAACGAACAGCAGTTTCCAATTCCTGAACATTCATTAAAAAGCCACCATCACCACACATGACAACAACTTTTTGATTAGGTCTGACAAGTTGCGCTGCAATAGCACCTGGAAGCGCAAAGCCCATGGAACAAAAACCATTAGTAATTAGACAGGTATTTGGATTAAAAGTTTCATAAGTTTTCGCTATCCACAATTTATGAGCTCCAACATCTGAGATAACTATATCATTTTCATCTAACGCATTCCTTACATCAATGACTAATTTTGTGGGTTTTATTGGATAACCAAAATCACCTCTGAATTTTTCAATTCTCTCTGCAATTTGTTTCTTAACTTTCATAAATAAATCTGGCATTTCAAAATATGGCATGTCTGTAGAATCTAGATTGTTGCTTTTGCTGTTGCTGATTTTTTTCTCTTTTTTTACTTTTATTTTTTTCTCAGTCAGTTCAAGTAAAATCGCATTTATCGTGTAACCGATATCTGCGACAATCTCAATGTCTGGAGGATAATATGTTTCCACTTCAGCTGGAGCAGAATCAATATGAATGATTTTCTTGTCTAAATTTCCATTCCAATTTTTTGGGCTATATTCTACTAGATCGTATCCTATCGAAATGACCAAATCAGCTTCTTTCAATGCAATGAGGGCATGATCTGCATCCTTAATTCCAATTGTTTGCAGATGTCTTTCAGATTTATCTGAAATTACACCCTTTGCCATAAATGTGTTCATTGAAGATATCCCAGTTCTTTCTACGAACTTTCTTATGTATGAGCTAGCATTACCTCGTATACATCCATTTCCTATCAAAATGATCGGCATTTTAGCACACGATATCATTTTAACTACGTTTTTTATCAAATCGTTATGTGGTCTTGATTTTGAGGTTCTATGGGGCTTTTTTATTGGTTTAATATACGATTTCTCTTTGGCTACATCCTCAGGTAATTCTAGATGTACTGCTCCAGCTTTGTCCTCAATTGAAATTTTGAATGCCCTTCTTACTATCTCTGGAATAACATCAGCATTATGGATTGACCATCTCCATTTTGTTATGGGCCTAAACATGGATACAACGTCCATATTTTGATGAGATTCTTTATGGCGTAGACTTGAATCTGTTTGTCCTGTAATAGCCAATATAGGAGACCTATCCATATTTGCATTTGCCACACCTGTAATCAAGTTTGTTGCACCAGGACCCAACGTAGATAGACATACTCCAACGTTTTGCGTCAGTCTACCATAAACATCAGCCATAAAAGCCGCTCCTTGTTCGTGTCTTACTAAGATAAACTTAATCTGTGAATTTAATACCGAAAACATTAAATCGTTAGTTTCTTCGCCAGGCAAACCAAATATATACTCCACTCCTTCTGATTCTAAGCACCTTATGAATAGATCTGACGCCTTCATAATTACCTGATAATAATATTTAATAATATAGTATTTGATTATTTTATCGCATAATCAGCACCAGCTAACAAGCCGACCGTACAAATATGTGGTATTTGGTTGCTTTATAATTTTGAATATTCATTAATCATTTTACCTGCCCCCGGTCCATTCTTGCGTATCGAGAGATTTCGTTAATGCTAACAGAATTTATAAAAGTTGGCCAACCTTTAAGAACAAGAGAATTTCTAAAGAACTATCTCATTTATCCTAGACATAAGCATTTCAAGGGGGAATAATGTGATTATTCATCTTTTGGCGCTGCAACTGCTGTGATGTTGAGACCGTAAAAAAATGACTTTAATAATAGGATTTTAGTGAGATGTATTTTACAACAAATGTTGTCACGTAAAATCGTGGTTAGGGTCTCAGCAGCATATAATTTCCTAGTAAGAAGTGAAATAATACAAAAGTCAAGTGTATACTATATGTACTATAGTTTTTTATTTAATACTTAGATTTATGATTGAAGATTATGAAAAATTAGGAGTTTTTTATATAGGTAAAAAGTATAATTTAGAGGCAAGAAAAAGGGAAGAATCATCATTAGTTTTGTATGATTCTAAAGATTTGCTTACCCATGCTGTCTGCTTAGGTATGACTGGAAGTGGAAAAACTGGATTATGTACGGTTTTGCTTGAAGAAGCTATCATCGATGGTATTCCATTGATAATAATTGATCCAAAAGGAGATATCCCTAATCTATTACTGAACTTTCCACAACTAACTGGAGAAAATTTCTTACCATGGATAAGTGAAGAAGATGCAAGGAAAAAAGGATTTACTTTAGATGAATATGCACATAGTCAAGCGGAAACATGGAGAAATGGGCTAACGGAGTGGGGACAGCAAGAAGAACGGATACAACGTCTACGAAATGCAGCAAATTTTGTCATATATACTCCGGGTAGCAATGCAGGTATTCCAATTTCAATCCTAAAGTCATTTGCCGTACCACCAAAGGAAATAGTACAAGATTCTGAATTATTTAGGGAAACGATAACAAATACAGTAAATAGTTTGCTAACCTTGGCGGGAATACAAGCAAATCCATTAGAGGATCGGGAACATATTCTTATTTCTACAATTTTAGACAAATTATGGAAAGAGGGGAAGGATCTCGATCTTGTTGGTCTAATAAATGCTATTCAAAATCCACCTATGAACAAAGTCGGAGTTTTGGATATTGAATCTTTCTTTCCATCCAATGATAGATTCAATCTTGTCATGTCATTGAATAATCTAGTAGCATCGCCTAGTTTTTCCTCATGGATGGAAGGTGTGGATTTGAATATCGAAAAAATGTTGTACGACAAGACGGGAAAACCAAATGTCTCGATTTTCTCCATAGCACATTTAAATGATAATGAACGTATGTTCTTTGTTACTTTACTTTTAAATCAGATTTTATACTGGGTTAGAACCCAATCTGGTACTACAAGTCTTAGGACCATCTTATACATGGACGAGATTTTTGGTTATTTACCGCCCGTGGCAAATCCTCCATCTAAACAACCATTCATTACGTTATTAAAACAGGCTCGAGCTTTTGGATTAGGTCTATTACTAGCTACACAAAATCCCGTAGATTTAGACTACAAGGGACTGTCTAACATAGGAACGTGGTTTATTGGACGACTGCAAACAGATAGAGACAAAGCAAGATTATTGGATGGTTTAGAGGGATCATCGCAAAATAGTAATAAAGAATTTGATAGGAAAAAAATAGAGCAAATAATTTCGAACCTAGAAAATAGGGTTTTTGTTATGAGCAATGCACATGAAGACGGTTTAGAAATCTTTCAAACCAGATGGGCATTATCATATTTACGAGGACCGCTTACGAGGGATCAAATTAAAAAACTAATGACCCAAGTAAAAGCATTACCTGACTTCTTGATGAATGGTACAAAATCGGGTGTAAAAGAAATTGTTTCCAAAAACACGATCAATAAAGATCAAATATCTAGCAACAATATTATCAATCATAATAGGAAACAACCTACGCTTCATCCTGAAATAACTCAATATTTTATTCCTGTCTCTCACATAGGAACAAATAAAATGAGTGAATTTTATTATAGACCAGTAATACTGGGAGCTGCATCACTAAATTTCGTTAACTCCAAATTGGGCATAGATACAATAAAAGATTTAAAGGTTATTACACCAATTGTGGACGACCCAATTTCAGTTGATTGGAGGAATTCACAAGAAATAGATATAGACATAAAAAACCTCCAACAAAAACCTGAATTTGAAAATTTCACAGAATTACCTTCTATCGCATCAAAACCAGAAAAATATGATATTTGGAAAAAGGAGTTTATTGATTGGTTATATAGAAATCAAAAACTGAACCTATTTAAATTTAAAAATTCGAAAGAAGTCTCGAAGCTTGGGGAGTCTGAAGGTAATTTTAGAAATAGAATTAGAACATTAATGAGAGAAAATAGAGACAATATGATTGAAAAATTACGTCAAAAATATGCTCCCAAAATACGCAATTTGCAAGATAAAATTCAAAGAGCTCAATATGATGTTGAAATACAACAAGAACAAGCAAATCAACAAAAGATGCATACTGCTATTTCGTTCGGAAGTACATTGATTGGAGCATTTATGGGAAGAAAAGTTTCCAGATATTCTTCAGACAATGCTTCACGTGTAATGAGGGGAATAGCAAGAACTAGGAAAGAAAAGAAAGATATTGAAAGAGCTATTCAGACCAGAGAGTTATATGAACAACAGCTCGTAGATGTAGAGAATGATTTTAAAGCAGAGATTGCCGAATTAGATTATAAAATAAAGAATAATATCGAAGAATTAGAAACAATCGGTATCAAACTGCATAAGAAAGATATTTCAGTTAAATTAATATCTCTTACATGGATCCCAACATTTGATAATACGGTCTGACATTGATTTTCATTATTAGCATTTAATTCAGAAAAGCAAAGTAATGGATATGATGATTTAATATTTCCCTTAATATAGCACTGCTAGTATATAGGATTCATTTCTTTTAACGCAAAATTGTTATTATATATAGTCACATCATCATAAATAATAGAATCAAAGATTTGTATCCAATTATATCCATGTAATAGATTACAATCCCATGTTCCTTTTTGCATAGAATGACAGTGTACCTCCGTCTGAATATGAATATACACTATTTTCCATTCTTTACAAGAGATCTGATAATATGCTCAGCTACAAACATCTATCTCTCTTTTGAAATCCATATTCCAACTGCAGATTTTTGAACATTGATGTCTAACAATTTCAATTATAGTTTCATATATGATGAATGCTGGTACTCTTTTTCTTTTCTTTTGAAAATGGGATATTCTGCAAATCTTTGAATCCAATTACATACATACAACCATGTAACTTGCATTATATTCATTTTTTAATGGTTCCAATGCTTTGGTTGTATTATGTAAACTAACACCAGGCACGTACAAATAAAAAAAGAATATATTACTACAATAAGAGATATTCTTTCTTCGTTGAATAATCTAATGATCAGCATGGATTAGAAATAAGACATTAACAGCTAAATCTATATTTTAACTTCACAATCCATCTAATGCTTTAGTAAATTTAAAATTTTATTATTTATCCAAAATCTATTAGTTATAGAAATTTGAATCTTGTCAGCATTTTCTGTTTCTATCTCATAATCATTTTGAGTAAGAGGATCGACTTTTATATGTTGTCTACTTTTTTCATTTACGGAAGGAATCGATATTTTAATAATTTTTGACTCTTTGTTCTTATCAGATAAATGGTCCGATATTGATATATCTAATTCATGTTCAAAATTAGGAGCTTTTGATAAAAAGTGAGATAGATGCCAGTCAGAATTTGTTCCGAAAAGATAGTATTCAAGATTTTCAGGGTAATCAGGACTATTTTTATTCAATTGTTTAAATAACAATATTTTCTTTATATTTACTCTAGTTTCACTTATTGGATTACCCGCAGGATCACCATTTTTATTAGCAAAATGAATTGGTCCAAAAAATGAACTAGAATTAGCAAGTTCTTCTAAAATCATTGGTGATTTGTTTAATACAATAATGGGTTTAGCAGGATTTTTATTTTTTATCTTAAGGTAATTCTTCATTGCAGGTCCTTCAATTTCAGCTTCTAATATTGTTTGAAAGGAATGGGCCGCCATATGATACATTGGCAAATGACACAAGTATAAATTCTTTGTACCCAACATTAGAAAGCCATGGGTAGCAACAAGATTTTCATGTGAATGATGAGACATTAATTCAATTAAAGATTCCAATTATAAAATATTTTTGGTTTGTAAATTTGTATTCAAAACACAAATACAAAAAATACATTCCACCAAAGACGGATGATCTATTTCTTTCAAATCTAATTTTCATAAAATGAATACAATGTTCTTAGCTATATCTTTTACTGCTTAAATTAACAGAGCCCAAAAATGTAGATAATTCTTGTATTCTTTTTTGGCCGTATTTAACTACTTAGATTTATAAAATCTTTATAAATGTCATTATCCAAAAAAATTTATCAGAAATCAAATATCAAGTCATTTCAGTCAAATGTATTACTTGTAATGTTAATGAAATCAAATCATGAAGAAAATTTTTCTTTTCTAGTATAATGTACAACAAAAATATTCATGAATATGAGCTAGTAAATTATATAAGTTAATGAAACAGGAATGTAACAAAGACTTGCCCAAAGATGAATCGCATATTGATCTAGAAAGATCCTTTATGTCCGATCAAGTACGCTATTTACTTGTTATATATTTTATCTTATTAATATCAATATCAATTATTCTTTTAGTCTTAATTTGGAATCCTGTACAAGGTTCATTAACTGCAGTCAATTTTACTAATAGAACTATAATTGAACCTGATGGTAATACTACTACAATAACAACTAAAAATAGTAGTTCAAGCTCAGAAATTAAAGAAATTAAATCAGTTAGAATAACTGCAGATAATAAGACCATTAGAGACGTGAATATGACGATCAAACCACTAACAGGTCAAGCATTTAAGACAGATCCTGAAATTGTATTTTCAAATCCAGAGGTAAGACTAGTGATATTCGCTTCATTTTTCGGAATAATAGGAGCATCGATTCATGGAATAGGATCATTGACTGAATGGATGAGTACAAGGAAGTTAGAAAGTGGATGGGCGATTTGGTATTTAACACGTCCAGCAATAGGAGCAGCTCTTGCCCTTATAACGTATATACTACTGAGAGCAGGATTTGTGACTGGTGGCCCTACAGCAATCAGCGATTTTGGAGTAGCTGGACTTAGTGCTCTAGTAGGTTTAATGACAGATGAAATGACTAAAAAGTTAAGGGATGTTTTTGATACCTTATTTGGTATCCAAAAACCGGCAGAAGAAAAAGGAGAAGAGAAAGTTAAAAAGAATCTCTCAAGTATTTCATTTGCTAAAGATCAAAACACTCAGATAAAGGTCAATGAAGAAATAGAATTGAAGGCTAATGTAACTGACATTGATGGAAAACCTGCAGCTCAATCTAAGGTACATTTTGTAAACAGTGATACAGATACATTGGAATTTATTGGTGTTACAGATAAAGGTACTGCCGATGTAACTACTACTCATGCAGGTGTTGCAAGTATCAAAATTAAAGGTATAAAACCAGGTATGTCTACAATTACTGCTTCTCACAAGGTAGTAGCCGGTGAAGAAGAAAAAGAAACTACTAAGAACATTACAATAGAAGTTATTTAAAAAATAATTATTATAGTTAATATCTCTGATTAAAAGGATAAATCGTTACAGGAAAGTTTATAGAATATAATACATTTTGTTTATAAAAAATCAATCAATTCTTTGGTTCATTTAAATAGTCAAATAATAATATAAAATTAATTTCTAATATTTTAGACAATGAAAAAACTAAAGTTACAATATACTACATTTTCAAATTAAACTGGTCCCACTTTATAGAAGGGTTCAAATCCCACAGATTTAGCTGAATAACAATATTAAACCCATTTGATATTAGCTGGTCCCATGTCCAATCCTTATAATATTTTGATTTGAGTAACGTATTCAATATGTCTATTTAAGTATTGAGTCTATTTATTCAAATGGAGTAAACAGCTATTATTCCTTCACAATAAACCGAACTTAAATTCCTAAAAAAATGATAATTGTTATTTTAGTTTTTATAACTTAAGAGCTAGAAAAGTTACAAAAAAATGAAGTAATTATTTCTGCTTTTCGAGAACTAGAATGAGATTTTCAATTAACGGTAGTACTTTTTGTTGTGCTTGAGGATCTGTTATTAGATCATCTGCTGCCAATCCACCTAGCCTAGAATCCATTTTAGCCTTTAATTCATTTAATTGTATTATAGCTTCGTCTAATTTATCTGATTGAAGTAAATTTGCTAGGCTATCTGTTTTATTTTGTGGATCTAAGATTAAACTATCTTTTAGTTTTTGTGCTTCTTGTGGCTGGTTAAATGCAGTATTTGGAAGAGAATTGATAGTATAGCTTATGCCTCTCAATAATTCCATTCTATGTTGTCTGATATCTTCTACAGTTAACTCTTCTATGATCTCAGATTGATTAGCTATTTTGGTTGGAGTTAAAGTAGTAACATTTCCAATTGTTAACTCTTGTGTCGGAATAGATTGATTAGCAATATTATTAGTAGTATTCTGAATCAATGAAGAATATACTTCTGACGAATTAATTAATGTAGGGGAGACGAAAGGTCCCGCTGGAGTAGATATATACACCAATTTCATCCAATCATCAAAACCCGTATATATTTGGTCTGGAGTAGGAGGACAATTATCGAGATTATTGATATCTGACCTAACTGTATCTAAAGTATCTCCATCTAAGTTCCAATCTATTGGGTTTCCAGATATACCAAATCCTATGATAGGTGATGGACCATACACTGTTCTTAATTCTAATGGAATACTGGCTCCGATTCCCTTACTCTCAACTAAATTGCCTTCAAATAGGTTAAAAAAGTTTAGATATCGCGAATAATCTAAAGGTCTATCTCCAATGTAACTTGAAAACTGTCTCGTATAACTCATAACACTCAAATAATTCGGTTTACAATTTGTATGCTCATATCCGCCATGACGTAGGTTGAAATTATGTCCTAATTCATGCATAAATGTTCCTGCTTGTTGGTCTAGACTACCTACCGTATGACCAGTCATAGGATCTGTTCCCCATCCGGGGGAACCTAATGTAACTAGAAATTCCATTGCTCCAAAACCGTTTGATACACCCGATGAACTAGTACCCGGTTGACTATGAGCAAAAACTCCATAATGATATACCAGCTGTTTTGCTTTAAGAATATTAATACGATCAATATTTAACTTCTCTTCAAGAGTACCAAAATTTGAACTTTTTATAGCTACAAGATTTGCAAGATTGGTGGTATCTTGATGTGAAATTGTTTCGTCCACATCGACATGCAGATTAATTCCATTAATACCATCGGGGTTTGATACTGGTGAATTAGCAAAACTATCTACAACATCGGCAATAGCTCTTTTCTGTGGTTCGTGAAGAGACATAAAATCGACTTCTACATAGATATCTTTATGAAGAGGATTGGCATCACGAAGAATAAAATCAATCTTATTGTCATTATTTACGTCAATTCCATTCTGTTCCCATTTATTTAATAACCTATCTCCATCTTCATCACCATCAGGACGTAGTACAATTTTTCTCTCTATACATAAGATTGTATAGTCTACATCAATGATTTCTAATGCAGCTCTATGTTCAGAAGTTATTGACAGTCCTAAGAAATTTAAAATGTTCTTCTTAATATCAGATACTTGTCTAGGGTTATCTAATACCTTTATATCCATTTCTGTATTAAATGGCTGTTGTATTTTGTTCGCGACCTGTTGGTTTATTATTTTGAAAATTATTTTGTCCCAATGTTTAGTAGCGTCGTAATTATCACAGACACCTATCTCATTTGTTGCAGGTTGGCCATAACTATATGAAATATAGGTACACATTACTATTAAGAATGCTAATAAAAGGATAAAAAATGGTACTTCATAATTAAATGCAATAACAGTTATATTTATCATTTTTGATTGATATTTAGGTAGTATCAAGTTATGGAAATGACAGAGATATGGTCTGGAATTCAATTTTCGTAATGTATCAAGAGCAATATTACCATTTGTACAAAGTCATTTTGCAGTTTGGGAGTGATATAAAGGTTCAATCCCAAACAAATCTATCTGTGTAAAAGAACATATGCATTTCTTATAGATAAAATTTTTGTAGACATGTTATCATCTATGATGACATTAATTATAACTTTTGCTTTGTTGGATACATGTAAAAGTCTTTTCCTGTTATCTATTCTCTTGTCCAACTAGCAAACCCCTTCTTATGCAAAACATGTCTTACTACCGCAGGTCTTGCCTCTTGAATGGGTGATATGTGTTAGCTGCTGTATATGTAGGCCCCAGAGCTCTAATACAAGTTTGCGGCTTTGTCTGGCTGACTGGTTGGTTGGGTGTTTACTGCAGTAATATTATCATAACAAAAAGAAAGTGAAACGGGCAATAAAAATAGTAGAATCAAAAAATAAAGTGAAAATAATAGAATAGAGTTATGAGCAATCTAATACATACTCTTTACTTGTATATAGCCTGTAGTCTAAATTGTTTTTATTATCTATTTCCATTTACAATATGATGTTTAGTCACAAATGGTGTCGAACCTTTCTCAAACCCACTTGCAAAAACCTCATTAGATTTTAATCCAGTAGCTGAAATGATAATCATACGAATTCCTTTCTTTTTATTGTCATCAAATATGTCTTAATACTTTTTTGCTGTCTTACCATGAAAAGATGAAGGATAATATTTTTATGAAGTTTCTAATACCATTAAAGGATTTGAAATTTTTAATGAACCATTTAACTGTAAATAAAAATATCCAATTCCAGCCAATCCCAACATTAAACTAGGAGTTTCTCCTCCTTTCCTTATACCGCACGGCCATGGCAAACCCTTACTTACATATTTTTCAATTCCATAAAGTCCCACTTTCTCGGCCACCGATTTATATGCGCCATCTTTAAAGATACTATCTGCATAGAGTAATGTTTCAGATATGCCCGATAAACCATGACACAAGGAAAAATCTATAAAATTGGGATTACTATTGCTATTTAATATTTGTTCTAGGTTCATAACTGATGTTTTTAAAGCAGCCTGAGAATCAACAAGATACTTTGTATCCTTTATCAAATCATATGCTCTTATGCGCGAAAGACCAATACCAGGTGCACCATGACACCAGGCGACAGCATAAGATAATTCCGACTTATTTGCAGCACCCTGACCATCTGAACGAAAATCAGGCCAATTGTTATTTTGTTCACTAAACCAATGATTTTCGTATGAGAATGCATTATTAACGGCCTCAAGATATTTTGTATCTTTAGTAATATTGAATAATTCTAAGAGTGAATACCCAATCCCGGCTGCACCATGAGAAAATCCTGCTAGATTGTGGGAACATAATTTTACACCATTTGCTCTATAGTCCCATGACCATCCGTACGAATCTTTGGTTGCAGTTTCTATTAATTCATCTCCAAGCAGTACAGATAAATTCAGTATCTTCTCATCTTTATAGAAATCGTACAAATTAAGAAGAGCAGGAATACCACTTGCATTTCCTGATATAAAATCCATAAGGTGTTCCTTTTCAAAGTTGTCTTGTAACTCTCTTAAAATATCTAATGCTTTTTCAATGAAGATATTTCTATCGAGATTGTTTCCAATTTGTGTGCATACATATGCTATACCCAATTTTCCAGTAAAGACACTAAATCTAGAAGTACTAGATAACTCATTTACTTTTGATAATGCATGAATAATTGCACCTTCTGTAGTTTCTCGATAATCATCATTTTTTGTATAACGATAAAGTGTCGACAAGAAAAAAGCGATTCCAGCCGTACCATCATAAACATTGCAGCCAAGTGATTTGAGGTATATACTATGAACCATAGGTGCAATCTCTTGTATGGCCTTTCCAATCCAATTACATCTTTTTTCATGCCAAAAGGCAGTTTTACAAAGATGTATTCCGATTTTTTCAGCAGTATCTAAAAATATGTTATCGTAATTCATTTTACTTACCAAAAACTGCATGTAAACTTTCATAATCATCTTTGGAATCCATATTTTTCAAATATGGCTTGTTAAAGTCGACATATTGAGTTTTAAAATACTTTTCCACTTGCTTAAATTTTTCTTCAGATGCAAAAACATTTTTTATATAAATATCGTATATAGATTCTGCAAAAATTCTACATCGATTCTGTCCAAAACTCTCACTATTACTTGGATCTTCTGCTAACGATATTCCAGATGCAAGTTTCTTTGCAAAAAGAGGCACACTTGGTTTCAAGAATGATTTGATATTGTCATAAATTACCGAAAGTGATTTGCTCGCTTTTTTAACATCATTTTTATCTATATATAATACACCAGCATCCGCACGTGTATAAAGGTTCTCATCTTTTAAAATTTTAAATTGAAAAGGAATATTTTTGTTGTTTAGTTCGGTTGTTAAATACTTTACTAATGACACAGCACCATCTGATGTTATATTCCAATATATCCTCACAACAAGAGACTCATAATTCATAGATATGTTACCATTAGCCATATAAAAACCGGGAAGTAATTCTCTGTATTCTTTTACCATAGCAGCATACCCTTTATCTCCCACACAGATTTGTTTACTATTTTGGGTTGCAAATTGATAAGGCATTACCCAAATTATTAGATCATTTTTTTTAATTGCAATTTTACCATTCTTTTCCATCTTATGCACTATCCATCCTGGCTCCCAGGTCCCTATACCAGTATTTGCTTTAGAAAGTAATTCTATAAAATTTTCATCTCGATTTCCGTCATAAAAATTATTTCTATATGTTGACATCTGATCATCAAAAAATGTTTGGCGGCAATGAATTAGTTGATATAAATAATTTCCAAGATGTGTGATTAAATTATTTTTCAAGTTTTTATTACTTTGATGCAAATTTTCTTCAGTAGTTTTTGATGTCTCATAAATTCGATCATTGAAAACAAATGAAGTATCGGATTTGATTTTAATATTCTTCAAAAGAAGTTCTATTTCTTTCACATAAGAAATCTGATTTTGAGGCATGAGTCTTCCCATTAAAGCACAAGTTTAAAGGGAATTCCAAGTAAATGAATCGTAGCATTGTTGACGTTTAAAAATATGTTTAAGGCAATTTGTATCATATATACAGCTATATTATTTAGTTCAGTTTGTGAATGCAGCATTTCGTAAGCACTTTGTATTAATCTTGCTGCGCAAAATTTTGTGGATTTTATTAACAAGTCATTAGTCTCTTTCGGATTTCTTTGAATCACACGAATATATTCATTCCAAAAAATTCTCAATGCTGATTGCATGTTTTGTAAAGAATTCTTCGATAGATCTAATAATTTGTGAGGTGTTTCAGTTCCCGTTAACGGTAGAGTGTATAACCAGCATCTGATGAATTCTTGAAAGATTGATCCAATGTCCCATCCCGGGTCTCCGATACTTGCCATTTCCCAATCCGTGATTATATTTTCTTTTCTATTGTTCTTTAAATTGACTATAATATTGTCAAACTTTATGTCCCCATGAATCAAAGTTTTTGGATCCCAATTTGCAAAAAGCTCTTGAAGATTATCGTATATTTTTGGATCTTGTTGGACAATTTTTAATAGTTTCATATTTGCTTGACTAAGATTCACAAAAACTTCTGGTCCAGGATGAATTAACAGTTTTTCGAAGGTGAATGTTTTTGGTAAAAAATTTAATTTCTTATTTGTTATACACATTTTTTCAAAAACTTGATGATAAGTTGCGATTTTATTTCCTAAGGATGTTACTATGTCCTTATCAATTTTCATAGCTGGTTCTGTAAATATATATTGATTCCATGAATCTCCGGGCACAAATTCTGTCACCATTATATTATTATTTTCATCAAAATCACGTATTTTGGGTGCGATATGTGATATAGGACCAAATTCAGTTTCAGTTTGCATCATTGCATAAAGTAGCGATTCTCTTTTTATTGTAACACTGCTATGATTATCAGAAGGATTGGATTGTTTTAGAAAAAGATTCCAACCCGATTTGCTTAAGATTTTAATATTTTTATTTTTTCTCGAAATGTCAAATATTTGCAAATCTCCATCAACAATTGATTCAACCTCTATTAACCCTTTATCTAAAAGATAATCAACTATATTATCCATGCCTATGATATGAATTCTAGCATCATTAGAAGCAATATTCATGTTATAACACAAACTTTAATCGCAATATTCACTTTTAAATAATCCAAAAAAAAGAAATGGTGTCATCGTAGTACGAATGAAATAACAATTATATCGAATTTATTCTGCTTTCTCTTCCTCTAGTTTCTTTATTTTCTGTTTCAGTTTTTCCATCTGAGACCTTAGTTGCGTTATCGGATCAGTTCCTAAATCTGTTTCGACAGGACACTTTGGAGTAGTAGGGGGACAGTTGGCTTGGATAGTACAAATAATAATTGGTGTTGGACAGAATGGATTATTTCTTGATGGGCATTGTGGAGTTTCAGGTGGACATCGTGCTGTGACAGGACACTTTGGAGTAGTAGGGGGACAGTTGGCTTGGATAGTACAAATAACAATTTGTGATGGACAGAATGGATCATATCTTGTTGGGCATTGTGGAGTGCATTGTGGAGTACAAATGACTGATGCGTGGTCGTCCGTCGGACAATATATTAGAGTTACTGGTATTAGTCCACGTTCAATAGCTTTTGAAACATATTCTGGGCTTAACTGCGCTCTTGCAATTTCTCCTTCCATAAACCTCGCCTGTTGTTTTTCAGAATCTATCTTTACTTTGGTCAGTTCAGCATCCTTTCTTACCCAAATACAAGTCCCACCAAATTCTAATTCTTCTTCTGATAGTTCTTCTGCATGTAATATGTCGTTCTTTTTGACCTGTATATACTCATTAAATTGTTTATTTAGATATAATCGTACCACTTCATCGGAGTCTGATTTGCCTACATATCCTTTAATACATAAATAGTCTACGGGCTGTCCATCTTTTACTAATTTTTTTGATAACTCATGTTCTCGCAAAGGATCTTTATCTGATGGTTTTTGATCCTTGTTTGTCGACATTATATTTTAATGCAACCAGCTATTTAAAAGGATATTGATTGTAATATATTGATCATTACCATGTAGGTTTGCTCTTTATACGTATGACGTAATCTATTTCTAATTTTTTGAAATATCAGATATTTCAAACAATAATTTAATTGCTTTAAGATATTTAATTAGAGTTTTACCAGAAAAATCTTTTTTTATCTAGTATTTATCAATAAAACAATTTTAAAATGTTTTAAATGTCCAATTTCATTGATTTTTTTTTCATTAGTATGTTAAATATTGTTCTATTCTGTCCCGACTTATTTTTAAAAAGTCAAAAAAACATTTCAGACTTTTACTTTATTTCTAAGTGGCAGGAGACTACATAGTATACAAAATCAAAGATATAAGCGACATTATTCAGATTATTATTTACTTGAAAATCATGAATGTACTATTATCATTTTTCATTTTTTATTACAAGTCAGCTAAATGATTTTTCATTCTTCAGTTTAATTATTTTTATATTCTAAAATGTTACCACAAACTATAAAAATTTACACTTAACCACATTAAAGTAGTTTTGTTGATAAATAATTATTTTTTTAAATAATATTAAATCATTAATAAAGTTTTAAATGTATAAAAATTAATTCTAATTTTCTATTTTATGGCAAGAACAAACAAGTGACTTGTTATTGTATTGTTATACATAAAAACAAATATTTGTATTCAGTTATGTACATGAAATAAATTACATTTATCTTGTATACATGGATAGTAGTCATGAAAGCTTTAGATTCTGATTTAGATTCGTTAAATTTTCAAAATTTATTAAATAAAAATTCGTTGAATAGTCTCTTCAAGTTATTCCCCCAATTGGGGGCATGCTTCATCTTCATCTTCAAGTTGGTCAAATTTTTTTATTCGTAAATAAATAAATACGGTGCAGAAAACCTAAATAAATTTATTTTTTTTAGAGGAGTAATTCGGTTTAACACATGGTAAATAGAATTTCATTATTTTGTTTTAGCTTAGAAAGGGTATGTATGTTCCATGGTGAGAGTCAAACACAAGAGAAAAGATGGTTATTGGTTGTATTACCATCCAGCATATACTCTATCTAGAACGTGATACGGTCATTGGAAATATAGATTATGATGTTAAGGAAAATCCTACTATATGTTCAAAGAATGTCAGGAACAGCAGCGGCAGAGAAAGAAAATCAGTTTATTCAATGGAGAAATTCGATTGTCCCTGTATTTTGATGGTTTTATTTGGTTTGACCTACCGTGATATGAGGAATACAGTATCATCATGATCGACTGTTCTTAATCATTTAATTTTTATTTAGTCAGTTAGGTGCGCTAATTTTTATAAAATTTTTAAAATCATATTCTTCACTATTTCCGTTATTTGTAATATATAATACATGATTTTCAGGAGAAAAATTATCTATTCCTGTTATATCCAATTCGGTTTCAAATTTTTTTAGTACAGATAAAATAACTTGATAGTCTATTCTAGTCATATCTCGAATTGTTGCACCTTCGCCAACGGTAGTACCTTGAGGAGAATAAATAGCGCCACCAACCATCCCAGGACCAAAGGATTTTCCTGGTGCTCCCAAATTTAATAATACTCCGCCTGACATGTACAAACCTGAATTATATCCTGCGCCAAACGTTACCAAGCTCCCTCCTCTAGCTTGACCCATAGCTCTTTCCATACATCCCTTTCTGACCAGAATATCAACACCATCACTATCTTCTCTCGCCTGATTGTTCTGTCCTGCTAGCTCTGTAGCAAAACCATCAACAACAATTTTACCAGCATAACCCTTATCAGCCAATCCATTTTCAGAATGACCTTGTACTGTCCACGTTCCATCAAAATTACAACCAGCTGCAAAAAAATTTCCAACGCTCCCCTCGACAATTAAATCTAGTTTTATTGGTTCTCTGAAACTGAGAATTCCAATTCTATAAAGTGCTTTAGGATTTTTTATAGTAATTTTATTTTCGCCTTCGATTATTTTCCGTTTTAGAATAGAATTTACTGCTCTTTCGTATACCAATGGCGAACTTATAATATCCTTAAACTTTTCTAAAGACGCCTTCTTTAGTCCTTTAGGGAGATCTATTCTATATTTTTTATATAACATAAGATTTAGCCGTTCAAATTGTTCATCTGGATTTGATGTCTTAGACCCTATAGAGTCCGCAATGGATCTTATTTCATCAATATCTAGAATATACAATATATTTTATCTCGAATATTTAGCAAGGTTACTGATATATCTTTTATTCTATTAACACAAAATGATAAAGTCGTATATGCACACATTTTTAAAAAGTGTAGAAAATTGATATTTTTTATTCATCATAAATAAATCAAAATAGATTTTAAAAGAGCATCAATATTTTATTAATAATTTAATTAAAAATTTGAATTTGAAAAATAAATTATTGATTTAATTAGCAATAGATCTGATTTTCATCTGGTTGTAAAATATTTTTGGTTTTCCAGGTTGCGGAGTTTCTACGTAATATGTTGCTCCCACAGAATCCAAAGCAGATAAATCAGTCGCCATCGCCCAGAAAGATGGATAGTCTTTACTGCCTGGATTATATCCGAAAATAGCTTTTCTTGCTCCAAATTTGTCTCTAACCAAGGCAAGAGAATCCGGTGTAGCAACTATATATGTAAAAGGGCCATCTGCTTTCTTTATAAATTCATAATTTGCCTTTTCTATATTGCCATGTCTCAAAATTTGATCTGCAATAAATACAGCAATGACCTCCGAGTCACATCTAGTAAAGAAACGATATCCTTTAAGCTCAAGTGAAGATCTTAATCTGGAATAATTTGTTATTTCCCCATTATGTACCACAGCAATATCAGGCATCACTGTAGTACTGAATGGATGTGCATGGTCTGGAGTGACTCTACTGCTTGTGGCTATCCTCAAATGACCTATCCCATGTGTTCCCTGAATTGACTTGATGTCATATTTTGAATCAAGATCTCTTACGAGTCCCACATCTTTTAAAAGGTTCATATCTTTTGCAAAACTTGCTATTACGGCTTTGGGATCTTGATTTAATTCATGCAAAGTTTCAGCTAATCTCTCGCTAGGTACTTTTTGTGTAAAGAGATTGAATATACTGTCATTATGTCTCACAGGGAACTTTGTCCCTGTAATTTTTCTATAGTAATCTATTCTGTAATACTCTTTGTTTGTTTCTTTATTGAAGATGGCTACACCTGTACTATCCTGAGCTCTTATCTGCTGGCTCTCCATCATTTTATATAGAAGACAGCCAATAGGAAAATCATTTTTGCAATTTTCCAACATAACGGCACATATTCCACACATATTTTATTCTCCTACCACCGACTTGATAATCTCTTGAGTTTCTGACGAATTCATGTGCATTCCGTTTTCACTAACATACTCATCAATTACTTCCTCTATTATCTCCAGATAAGTTCTATCGATTCCCTCAAGTAGTATATTTCCTTGCAAGCTTGCATCTATACTGGATGTACGCAAATCGGATGGAGATAGATTATGAAAATCACTATATCCCAAGGCAGCAGGGATTCCCCTAATTTCTCCCTTTGTTCCTATCATATGACGGTAAACATTTTCTGCAATCGAGATGACGTCCAAAGGCTTTTCCGAGTAAATATGAGAATTTGCTATCAACATGCTTGTAGAATATCCTACAACATCTGCACCAAGTGCTGCTGCCTTTACGATCTTGCCGGCACTGTTTACATCACCTGCAATCACTAATATTGCATTATCACCACTTTCCTCTTTCCCTTTATAATAATGATTTATAGCATTCCTTGCATCACAAATTACTGCTATTGCATGTTTTCCCTTGTATCTTACACTTTTCGTTACCTTTTCTGTATCAAGTATAATTCCATCTGCTTTTGAATCCAATATTGAATTAAAACACAATGGAAAAACATCACTGACATCTACCAATATAGGGCCGTCAAAATCCTCTCGTAGACTCTTGAGTATCTTCAAAGAAGATTCATCTTTATATTCTAACACCAGTCCTTCTGCTGCAGAGAGTTGTTTATAATCCATTAAACTATCTTGCAAAGAAGATTCTGGATAGAACGATATTTTTTTGAATAAGGGATATTTTCTTTTATCTCGCTGTATATTTACTTCTGTTTCTAAATCTAAAATTAACCCCAATACATTCCCTTCTTCAGCTAGCCGGTTTAAGGCAAGATGTACAGATTCGAGGGAATGAGAATCCATAGTAATATTTCCATAAATTATCAAAGGTATGTTCAAAACAACTTTTCTAGACTTTCCTCTTCCTATAGATATGTCTAGGTTTACAGTTTCTCTGTAAGGATCATATGGCGGTCTTGAAAGTTGTGCTCCTATCGCAGTTACATAATCCCATAGATTTATTGCTTTGAAATTTATTTCATGAGTCTTTCTAACCTCATCATCTATTGAAGTAGAACGTGGCTTACCTGTCTTTGCAAGCTCCAACACAGCTTTTCTAATGATAAATTTATCTGCATCATTCAAGACGATTTATCCTCCAACAATTATTGTCGGGTCCAAAACCTCTCAATTACTTTCTCTCCTTCCTTCTATTCTACTATCAATAGCTGTTTTTACCCTTGCCTTTACCAAATCTTTAAAAGTTTCGCCGCCAGCTAATGGCAATCCGCTAATCATGCCGGACAACTCGTCTGTTGCAACAAGATCCTCTTTCCTAAGATCATGAATACTTTTTCTTCCTAGGGAACCAGCAATGTTTTTTAGTTCAAATAAAGTTCCTTTAACATAATTTACTATTCCAGTTACACTTGTCTCTATGTCCAATTTTTCATATGATCCAGTCAAGCCTGCTGGACATGAATTTGTATAACAATCTTGCACAAGAGTACATCCCATTGAAAGGAGAAAACCTGTTCCTATACCTACACCATTAGCACCTAATGCAATACATTTAGCAATTCTTTCTGAATCCCATACACTACCATGAACGATTAATCTGAATTGATCCCTTTCTTCAGGTAAATAATAATCTTCAATCGCTTCTCTCGAAGGCACAAGAGATGGTATTATATTTATTCCAATGGTATCTCGAAGTTCCCAAGGAGCAGCACCAGTTCCTCCTACAAAACCATCAATGGAAGCTGCATCTGCATATGATTTGAGAATTATTTCAATATCATCATATACGCGAGAACATCCAACCTTTACAATTATAGGCTTTTGCCAATCCGTAATTTCTCGAAGCTCCAGAACCTTTGCCACCAAGTCTTCAGGTCCCAAAATATCAAGATGTCTTGATGGTGAATGTGCTGCCTTGTAAGATGGAATTCCCCTATTCTCTGCAACCAGATCTGTTACCTTTGGACCCGGTAATAATCCCCCATGACCTATCTTTGCGCCCTGACCAATCTTTATTTCTATGGCGTCGGCGTTCAATAGATAACTTGGATCTTTCCAGAATCTTCCCGAAGCATACTGAGTAACCAATGGATATAAACGAGAAAAAAGGAGATCCCTGTCTATTGACTCTAGATTGTGCTCTTTCAATAATCGATCAGCATAGTCCAGGATACTCTCACGTCTTTTTTTGGAAACATATGACCAAGATTCTTCGGAGCCGTACAGTTCCCACGGTAACGCTCCACCCTCTCCAGTATTCATTATCATGTTTATCCCTTCTTTAGCAAGCCTGTTTAACGCAAGATGCAGTGCTATTTTAGCAGGAAGTTTTAATGAGCCATAGCTCATCCCAGAAACAAAAAATGGCACATTAGTAGTTATAACATTGCTAGAATATCTTCCTCCCAATGTGAAGGTAGTATCAATGTCATTGTATCTGACATCATCTCCTTTGGGTCTTATCTCTGCTCCAATTATCTTGATAGAAGGAAAATAATCGTTCGGAGAACGTGCTCCTAGACCAGAATATGGAATCTCTGAATCGGTTACTTTTCTTACCTCAACAATCAGTTTATTTAGATCAAAATAGCTGCTGGATGATTCTGCAGCTTTCAAAATGTGTCTTTTTAGATCTAGAACATCTTTTGAATATGGCATGATAATTATCCAACTCTAAATGAAATATAGCAAGTGACTATCAGACGTTGCCATACATATAGAATTCTCTTGGCGATGGAATCGATGCAACTTTTGTATGTTCATCTTTTTTAATATCACAATACATTTCTAGAAAATCACTTGTAAATGCCGGCTTTAGAAAATCCATATCACTCTCTAATGACTCTATGGCATCCTGCAAAGATGTTGGCAATTTTTTAATTCCATATTCCATTTTTTTCTGTTCGGATAGTTTGTAGATATCTTCATCTACTGGTTCTGGAACTGAAGATTTTTTGTTGATACCATCCAGACCTGCAAGTAACAATGCCGCCTCAACAAGATATATATTAGAACTAGGATCTGGTGTTCTATACTCTATCCTCTTTCTTTTTTCCATTTTTCTAAAGTGAGCAGGAATCCTTATACTTACTGACCTGTTCATCTTGCTCCATGCAACATTTATTGGAGCCTCATATCCTGGCACTAATCTTCTATAAGAATTCGTTGTAGGATTAGTAATGGCACATAATGCCTCAGCATGTTCTATCAACCCTCCTATATAGTAAAATGCAGTTTGACTCAACTCTGCATATTCATCAGCAGGGTCATAAAACAAATTTACTTCCTCATTTTTTTTCTTTCCCCACAGACTCTGGCTAACATGCATTCCTGATCCATTATCTTGGGCAACAGGTTTTGGCATAAAATTTGCGACCATTCCACGTTTTGCAGCAGTTTCCTTTACAGTTTTCTTGTATGTGACTACCTTATCAGCCATAGAAACAAGACTATCAAACGACATTTGTATTTCACATTGTCCTGCCGTAGCTACCTCGTGATGATGAGCTTCAACCGTGATTCCAAAATATTGGCGTAGCATGTCGGATACTTCATCCCTAAAGTCCGTCAAACTATCTGCAGGCGGCGCGGGGAAATACCCACTTCTGAAAGGAATTGTGTATCCTCCACTTCCATTACCATTCCCCCACGGTGCCTCAGCAGATTCGATAGAATATCCCGTGCCTCCAGAGCAATTAACTGCTGACATGGGATTTGGCAACAGTGTTATCTTGTTGAATACAAAAAATTCCAATTCTGGACCCCAATAGCTGTTTTCAAAACCTTTATCCTTTGCAACTTGAGCAGCTTTCTGTGCAATAAATCTAGGATCTCGAGTGTAACGGCTACCATTAAAGCCCTCATATATATCCACAAACATACGGGCAGCTGTTGATCTGTAAGTATTATTATAATTGTGATGATCTTTATCAAAATAATTTGGTAAAACAGCAAAAGTAGCTGGATCTGGTTTTAGTATCATATCAGATTCCTGAATCTCTCTGAACCCTCTGATCGAACTTCCATCTAGCCTAGGAATACCATTTTTAAACGCATCTTCTGTTATCTCATCACCTTGGACACTTATTTGTTGTAAAAAACCAAACGGATCACAAAAATTCAATCGAACCCATTTTATATTCGATTGTTCTATTTCATTCATTATCTCCATGCATTTCTTGTTTACATCTAAATCTGTTCGAGCTAATTGCATATACTATTCTAAACTAACCTACATATAAAGCATATTATATTTTTGGTTAACATATGATAAATAAACCATCCGATCAGTTAACGTACGTTAAGTAAACTATATGATATTGCCATAAAAAATATTTAAATTGAATTTAGATACATTATTCAAGAACATATATAAAAAAAGTATATATATGTAATATAGTCCAGAAGCTTCTGTAATTTTTGCAATTGGCATATTAGAAAATACAACGAAAATTCTTTTTTATTACTTTATATGTAAATAATCTTTCTCTGAAATAATTTTAAATGCATTATGAAATTCACGGGGGATTATCACACATAACCATAAATATCAAATACTTTCTATTTGCAAAGTATAAAAATAGTCAGCAAGAACAATAATAATAGTGGCTACTATTTCTTTGGATGATTTAGACATAAAGATACTTAAAAAATTGATTTCTGATGCTAGGTTATCATATCGTGCGATTGCTGATCAAATTGGAGTTTCCCCTCCTACTGTACTTTCGAGAGTAGAAAAGCTTGAAAATAATAGCATTATAAAATCATATTCAGCAATACTCGATCATGAAAAATTAGGGTATGATCTAACAGCAATAATTGAAGTTACTGCTGTTAAAAATAAGGTCGTCGAAGTAGAAAAGTTCCTATCAAAATACCAAAACGTATGTGCAATCTATGACATTACTGGTTTAACTGACATGGTAATTGTTGCAAAGTTTAAAAATAGAAAGGAACTCAGTAATTTCGTAAAAAAAGATTTATCATTGCCTTATGTAGAAAGGACTAATACACATATTGTATTTATAACTGTAAAAGAAGATTTTCGGATAGTATAAAGACATATCTGATTAAATACTGACAGAATTTTTGTCCATATTTGAGTATTAATTTTTGACATATGGAATTTCTAATTCATCATGAAAAATATGATCCGTTTTTCAATTTTGATATTTAATTACAGGAATTCTGTCACCACAGAAAGTGGATTTAATTCGTAATTAAAGATTGTTTATATCTAGGCCTTTTGAAAATAGGAAAAGCATAAGGGGAACCATTGGAACCTTATTTTGCCATACTTGTTTTCCTAGAATAAAGATAAAGAATAAAGTAAAATAAAAAATAAAAAATTTTTCAAATTCCATTAATCTTTACTATAACATAATTAATAACATGTATTTATAATTTTTAATAGAATTATAATATTTTAATTGCTATTTTTTATTAAAATCTATCTTTATGTTTCCAACGCTATAAGTGATTCTTGTTTTTAATGCTTCTCGTATATTATCCTCTAATTTCTTGCTGATATTTTCTTTATGAGCTTTAGTTAGTTCGACAAAAGATACATCTTCTATCTCTATATCGATTGAATAATTTTTACTCAATATTTCTAATTCTATGTTTTATTATTTAAGACTTTTTGAAATAATTGATATAGTTGAATAATTATAGATACTTTTAAAAAAACATTGTATGCTGATAATATAGTCTTCTTTATGGTATCAACGATAGAACGTTATAATTTCTCTAATGCAATATGATACTAACAACCTTCTATAAAATCATGTTTCTATAAATTATGATATCATTAGCTAATTGTACAGGGTAGTTTACTTGTTATTCATCAATATTAAGAATGTGAAGGAGAAAGATCTAAAAATTGAAAATAACAAATAATAAAAGAGAATTAAAGTGCTAATTCCTAAAACTCAAAAAATATGCGAGTCCATTTTACACAATAATATTTTATCTATAATTATAATATCAGATTCATAAATTGCTTCATCGGATAATCTTTATTTTTATCCTCTTTTAAGTTTTAGAACTGTAGGAAAATCTATCTTGTACGCGCTTACAAACATTGGCTACATTTTCTATTACACGATGCTGGCATAGCTCATAAGATGGTCAATCACCAAGAAAAGCAAGTCGCAAATAACCATTGTTATTAAACCATGCAATCTCTTTTACGTGAGTTATAACATTAATAATTAGCTATTAGAGAAAACAAATATATTTTTTGAATGTTTTTTGAAAATAAATTGTCTTTTTATATTGTTTTGTGGAATTTCACGGAACAAGGCATTAAAAGTTTAAAGGATTGTTTAAGAAATATTGTGATTTTCAAGACCAATGTAGAAAGAAGAGGGCATCCCTATCACGGCACTTTTTATCCGGCAGGACAATATGACGCTGCTTCATTGATAGAGGCTGATGATGATAATGCTGTGAAGGAATGTGTGTTACAAGCTGAAGAACAGGTGAATGTGCGTTCAACAACTCTTAAACCGATATCAAAGGAAGAAGGTCTGGAATTTGAAGATACGATAAGGGAACTTTTCAGGGTCATCGATTAATTGAGACATGGCAAAAAAATCTTTGTTTCTATATAACCTGTAGCCTAAATTGGGTGTGTTAACTTAAGACTATTTCACCTCCAATTTTGGATAGAAATTGTATTACTGATTCTTGTATTGTATAGATAAATGAATAGTTTGATCCAATTGTATACATGTGAAAGATCACAATTGTTATTATTCTTGGCACATGGATAGTAATCATCAAAGGATTCTGTCCTTTCTTTAAAATACTGCATTACTCTCTATAAGACTTTTCTCTAAAGGTGAATGTAATCTATGTTTTAGACTCAAAAAGTTACATGCTTGCGGATACCATGTACCACCATCTGTGTATACAGTATGTTTTCCATATTTGGATACAAGAGATCGGATAAAATTCTCTCCTACAAACATGTTTTATTTTATTCATATTATATTCATTATTTTATTAAAATTTTAACTCATTTGTGCTCAATATTTCTAATTTTATATACGTCACATTTTTTATTTATCCCGCCCAGTCCATCGCTTTGATGCCGACAGGTTTTGATAGCTTTTTACCTATAAAACAAACAAAATGTTAACAAATTTTGTCTAACTGATTTAATTACAAATTCATTATTCTTGAATAAAATGGATGATCGAGAAACTGCAACAGCAAATCACCTTCCTAGAATTTATGAATATGAAGAAAACATTGAAGTTTTGATTACAAATTCAAAATCTGAAGGTAAAAACATGAATATTGAAAATTAAAAATCAATCAAATATATTTTTGTTTTAGATAAGTATAGAGAAAAGAATTCATATTATAAATACAAATAAACTACCTAGTCAATTTTAATTTTATTTTTTATTCTTTATTCTTTTTTCAACAATCATCCCAATAATAAATTTAGGCCATAAAAAAGAATTAAGAAAAATTCTATATTCTTCTTGCTACTATAGTATGAGTTTTATCAACATACCACCGAATCGAATCTTTGAAGTCTGACCACCAATCCAAAAATGAATCACTTGTTTCTGCCTGAAATAATAGGAACCCATTATATTCTGTTCCCCAAGCATGACCGTATTCTCCTATGAGCTCTATTCCTTGAGGAAGACTATTTTTTAGTTCGTTCCATTCATTCTTTGATTTTTCTTTTTCGTCGCGTGTCATTGATCGAAATTTATAAAATACCAAAAAAACTGTACCACGTTGACTTACATTATGAGCCATATTTTATTATAATTATAGTAACAGAATTTAATAAACATTTTATTTCATTTTTTTTACCAAAACGTAATATTAAACCAATTAATGTATTTATCTAACTAATATCAGAACACCAAAATCAAAATTGAGACCCACAAAAAATCAAGAAATTCATACACAATGTATGTAGATTAGAAAATAATATTTGTAGACTGTTTTACAAAGTATTTTGCCTGCACATCCTCTAATTAAAGGAAAAGTTGAAGTAATGAGACTAGAGGCTGGAAAGATTATTTATGGCCCTGCTTGTGGTACTGGTGGTTTTCTTTTAGGAGCTTACAACTACATTACAAATAATTATCATCCAGATAAAGAACAAACGAGATTTCTTAAATTTAATGCCTTTAAGGTAAAGGATATTGATGATCCTGTATCTAGAGTCTGTGTTATAAATATGAATCTACATGGTATAGGTGGTGCAGATAGACTATAGCTGTTGGTGATTCACTCATACCAGATACTTGACAAAGATTCGATATGCTTCTAACAAATCCTCCTTTTGGCAAAAAGAGCAGTATTACAGTTTTTGGTGGAGATGGTAACGGCAAGACAGACAAATAAGCCATAATCTATTCTATGAGAGACAGGACTTTTAGGCTGCTACATCTAACAAACAACTTATTTCCCCAGGATTTTAAAACTATTTTCAAAATAAATGGAAGAGCTGCTGTAGTCGTTCCAGATAACATTCTTTTTGAGGGTGGCGCTGGTGAAAAAGCTAGAAGAAAATTACTCAATCATTTTGATGTCCACATTGTTTGAGACTGCCAACCGGAATCTTTTATGCTTACTGTGTTAAGACAAATGTCCTATTCTTTGACAAAAAGTATGCAAGCGATAGAAATTGCACAGAGAAGGTATGAATATATTTGTTTTTAATAAACCAGACTGTAGAAGCATAGTAATAATAATGACAAGATGATTAAAAAATACTAAGAATATATTATATAAAATAATAATATTATGCACTGATTGATTAAGAATCATGAGAAAAGGTCAAAAATTAATAAAAACAGTTTTTCATAAATTCTATTCGGGTAGTGGAGAAGATGCATCACAATTATTCAATCCGTTCAATCTCAAAACGTTAGATGATGAAGTTATAAGATCGGTAATTGGTAATATTCATGATATGTCAGATGAAGAATTTGATAAAATAATAACAACTCCAAACTGACCCAAATAATTTTATTTTATTACACTAGCACTTACGTATTTGAGAATAAAATCAAAAATATAAATAAAAAGAAGGATTTCAGGCATCCCTACATGTTTTTGATTCATATACTGACGAAGTTTATGTTCAGAATTAAATGATTTACCAGACTCAGCATTTGTTGGCTTTAGTGATTTATGACGGCATTAAAATACGATATACATTCATCCGTTTATTAATTTCTAATGTTTTTGTATGGCTGATTCATCCAGGTACATTTTGATTAAATATCAAAATTTTGGAGATTTGCTTTTGGCTCACTAAGAAATAGAGGTTTAGGTCACTGAATAAAATTCTTAATAGGAACTTAAATCCATTCCCACGGCATTAAAGATTTTGGGTAATCTCGAGGTCTTTTGGTTTCTTTATTGAATAAAAAGCATATAACCATTCTCCTTCCTTTGGATTGACTTCTTTTATTTTAATTTACTTTTTATATTATTTTAGTTTATTAGGCATTATTAACATGCTAGGAGATTTATTTTATGAAGCAAAAGGAAGAATTACGTCTAAAAGAGTATTAGATTTGGAAGCACCTATAATAGAAAGTTCATATTTTTTAGAAGGAAAAATGAGAGAAATTGAAGTTGAGGAAATAGGAACCTTTACGAGTACTGCAATCTCGCATGGGGTTTTCTATGTAGAAGGCAAGGATATTATAACTGTTAAAGGAAGCGATGATGAAATGGCAACTGTCAAAACACAAAGTATTAGTAAACTTGTTAGAGATTCATCAAAAATAGTTACTGGCTCTAATTTCTATCATTCTTCAAATACAGGAAAATTATCATTCTTGAATAACTTTGTAGGAGTTCATGAAGCCTCAGTAGACAAGGATGGTCATATTACGTATAAAGTATGGGAATGGAAACCACGTAATCTCTAATTCTAAACGGAATAATAAATAGAATACTTTAGGACTTTCTCAAACTTAATTTCTCAAATTTAAAACTATAGAATAATAGAAACATTAATAATATATAACTATATTGAAGTATCAAAAAAATATGACATATTAATTCCCAGTTTAAATATCGTTGGTCTAACTGATCTTAACAGGAGTGGAGATCCATCCTTGTCTAACTATCAACATTTGATAATTTAATCCTTGGCATAATAATAAAAATTGGTCTTTGATTGGATCTAAATATAACCAAGTTAAAAAAAAATGAAGATCGATTTTAATTAGAATATTTGTAAATTAAAAATTTCAATCCTATTTTGAAAAAATAATATTTTATTTGTTGTTGTAAGCTCTTTCCAATTCTTTTACATAGTTGAAATAATTTTGATAATTAAAATAATTTTGAGTTGTATCATTGAAATATCTTTGAGCAAATTCAATATTTCTGCCAAATTTTTCTATATTTTCCAACATCATTTCATTTATGAAATTTGTTCGGTTAGTAATATTATCTACAACATTTTTGTTAATTGTATTGTATGCTTCAATAAATCTTTCCGGAATCCGTGAAGTATTCCAGTAAAACTTTGGTATATTTTCAAGAAATTGGCCATATGCTGATTGACAGGAATAAAATACGTTTTTTTGTAATTGAATATTATTTTCATATAATCTTCTAGTTTCATCTTGAAATTTACTAATTGCTTTTGTAGCCTCATTTGTAATTGTAGACATCAACATTAGCACGTAATTTAGTGATATTAAGATTAATACTACTATCTATTTATTTTTGCTTTAACTATGTACAATAAAGATCGCTTTTAATTTAAGAAAATAGATTTAGCTACGAATGTTCTATTTCTAAATCTATGATCAGTAGATTTCTTGAAAGAAACTGAACGCCCACTGCAACAATTATGTACTCTATTTATTAGCACATGCTTGGCCTCGATCTTTGAAAGAATTGGAATGTATTAGAATAGGAAGGAAGGATCAAACCTGGGCCAGGTTGTTAATGAACTGGTTCCTCAATATGTTTTGTTCTTGGATTCTTGAATGTCCAGTATTCTTTTTTGTATCCATCCTGAAAGTTACGAGCACCATCACAAATCGAAACATTGATTTTTTTTAAAGAAATAATTGATATTGTACTGGATAATATATTTAAAAGAATAGTCATGACAGCATTAAAAGATGATTTGGATAAAGTAGTATCAATATTACATGCAACTTTTGAATTACCAGGAATACAAAGAAAATATGATGAATCATTTGGTCAGATTTCTAATATTTTAAGTCGATACGGCATCAATGAAAATCCAAAAAATCTACGTGTTGTGTATACTTTATGCATGCAACAATTTTTTGAATCTATACCTGAAGATAAATGGAGATTAAATGACCCTTCATTTATTAAAGAATCAGAAGAATTTGGAATTATAAAATTCAAAGAATGGATAATAGAACAAATAACTTGATATATTTAAAAACCTCATAGATTTCAGTGTAGCCAACCAGATGTTTTATTATTTAAAATTCTTTTGGAAAAGGAAAGACGTTATTATTGTGTGACACATAAATTAAATAAAAAAAATAAATTTGATTGTAACCTTTGCGTTGTTGTACAATTACAAAAATCAATAATTGGTCATAACCTAATTATTGAATTTAATCTCGTTTTTATTATGACACGAGATAATTTAAGCAGTATACTAAAGAGCAATACGAATTTTATTTGAAATCTATACTGTGTTTGTAGTATACTATATGTTTAGCGAAATCATTTTAGTTGCTATAGTTATGCAAAAACAAAATATCTAGCCATAAAGTTTCATTATATCTATTTGTTGAATTTACGATAGTGGGCTATTGTATTATTACAAATCATGCATTTGTATTCTCCCTTTTCTAGTAAAATAACATCTTCTGTAATATCCTCATTTGGATTCTCATAGGTTATCAGAGGAGATCCAAGATATTCTTTTCCACATTTGTTACAATAATACCTTGTTAATCTTTTTTTGTCTAGTCTACCTATATTTCCCAAGAATAAATGTGGTACTCCTATACTGAACTTTAGTTCTTCATCTTCTGTTAGGTATGCGAAAGCATAACCACCTGAGCCTAACAGTTTCTTCTCTTCTAAATCCTCATTTTTATGCAAACGTATTATCTATTCATAAATAATAAATTGTAAGATTAAAGCTTTAACTTAAGTAGAATCCAAATAGAAGGACATAAGAGAACGTTAATGGATAAATCATTTTGTTATTGTTTCAGATGGGAGTTATGATAAAGTCATAACTGTTTCGCAATGTTCCGATAATCCATCTTGTAATAAGCATATGACAGAATAAGTCGTCTGTCGAAACGAGCGTGTCAATCCCGCCCAGTCCATTGAATGATAATCTTTTCCTGTGCTAACAAAAAGACACAAACATAAATGAAAGTGTCAATCTTCTGAAAATTAATTTATATAGAAGCTACTAATGAAAATTGAGTATAATACTACTTTCATCGGAGTTCCTGAAGTGGTTCTGTCGAATTGAAGGATTCCAATGTGTTCTTTAATTGCTCGTCTAATTCTTGTTGCTGCATTTTCAAATCTCTTTCGAATTCATCTGTCACATTATAGGATTGCGTTGTTTCCGTTGTTTGCTTTAATTGCTCGTCTAATTCTTGTTGCTGCATTTTCAAAATGCTTTCGAATTCATCTGAAGCGTTTGAAGTTTGGGCTTGAATATTCTGACTGGATAATCCTATGAAGAGAACAAAAAAAATGGCCAAAATACTAAACTTGTTAAAATTTAAAAATATTGCCGGTAGCATTACTCTTTTTCTAGCATTGATATATTATAATAACCATTTAAATTTTGATTATAAATCCACTAGAAGGTAGATGATTTAGTTTTCATATGTATCTAGGTTTATAATCAGACAGAATAAACTCGCTTTATAGCCTTTATTGGAAGCGATATTAACATCATCTCTAATGGTTCTAAACCCACCAGTAGTTTCGACTGCAGAAGCACAAGCGTACTGTCATGAATACGGCTATGATAATTATTAGAAAGGTGATATAGATAGACGGATACGATAAAGGATATTAAGAAAGATATAAAAAACTCAATTTTCGTATTTAATAAAAGTTTAACCACGTAGTGAAATTATCATTCCGTCACCTGCATTTTTACTCGGACAATACTTGTTTAAGTGTATGAGATGCCTGGTCTATTGCACCCCTTGCTGCAGGAGTATCGGTAATTGAATTTAGCATCACAAAGTCATGAATAGTGCCAAGATAGCGGGTTGCAGTGGTTACAACTCCAGCCTGCATCAGTTTATGAGCATAGGCCTCACCTTCATCACGAAGTACGTCATTCTCTCCGACTATGATAAGTGTAGGCGGTAATCCACTAAGCTGCTCAACTGATGCTTGCAGGGGACAAACAGTTGGCTCTTTTAAATCAGTATCATTTGAAAGGTAATTATCCCAAAACCATTTCATTGCTTCACGGGTAAGAAAGTAACCTTCTTCATATTTCAAATATGATGGAGTGTCAAAATTCGCATCTGTGACTGGGTAAAAGAGTAATTGGAACGTGATAGGATTTCCACCCCGTTCTTTGGCAAGTAGTGCAACTGCAGTAGCGATGTTGCCACCTGCACTATCACCTGCTACGGCTATCCGTGAAGGATCTACATTGATAGTTTGACCATTTTCTGCAATCCATTTTGTAGCAGCATATCCTTCTACTACAGGTATTGGATACTTAGCCTCGGGGGACCGAGTATAATTTACAAATATAATGGCTGCATGTGCCCCGTTAGCAAGTTCCCTTAATAGTCTCTCATGAGTATCAAAACCACCCAGGACCCATCCACCACCATGGAAGTACACTACAACAGGTAGAGTCTCGTTTCTGCTACCTTGGGGTCTGACTATCTGAATAGATATTTCACCGCTAGGACCCCCTGGAATAGTTTTGTTTTCGATTTCAGCGGCAAGTTTTTGTATTTGACCAGACTGAAGACCAGAGAGTATATTACGAGCTTCATTGGGTGTCAAAGTATAGAGTGGAGGACCGGCGTTCTTTTGTAGACTTTCTAGAAATATTCGAGTACTACTTTCTACAGTAGAATAATTGTACTTATCCACTGCATATACTAATGGATTGGTATTATTTAAAAACGATGAAATGCTAATTCCAATTGTTATTGATATTACGATAATTGATGAAAAATACTAAGCAAGTTTGTTTTTCATCTTATTATGATATAGATTTTCGTATTTATTATTTTATTTACTTATTAACAGTCAATAATAAAGATAAAGACTCGATAAACTAACAGTTTCTAATTTGAAATGATTCATATAAAAAAAAATAAATATACTTTAAACTACATAGCATGAGAATATGACAGAATCATTATTCTGTCGAACCGATTGTGTCAATGCCCATCAATTTGTATTCCACTACCAAAATCTTTTTTCTTACCAAATGCCATATCGATAAAGCAAGATTTTGCAAAAGAAAAGCGATTACCCTCTCTTTCATTCATAATAAATTGAATGTAACAATAAGAAAGTATGAAGTATTTCATAATGGGAAGAACTGTTAATTTAAGATTAATTCAACTCCTTTTTTAACAAGGATAATAAAATAATTTTTCTTAGATGTCATAACATTATTGTACATGAAAATAAAGAATTGTATCCAGTTATACAGATGAAATAGATTACATTCATTTTGCATACATGGTCACTAGTTATCAAAATTCTATATTGTGTCCTGACTCATTGTAATGATCACTTAGTCTCATCATGAGTCAGTCCTATTTGGTACTACAAGTTTGGAAGTAAAACATACCTGTTTAAGCAGTTTGACTGCTTTGATTCATGAAAATACTTTTTGTATTATCTGAAACAGATACAGAAAGATTCCAAAATGTTACCTATACTTGATAAAGCAAAGAACATTACAATTCAAAAATACTGTAATATTTTGATGAATACAAGCATAATCTGATTCCAGTATATATTTTCAATGCGTCTTCAGAGTTTATGGTATTGGAAGAAATATCGAATATGACCAAAAAATGATCTTCTTGTCCTACAGAATTATTCATCCTTCAGAGAGTTCATAATTAAAATATCTAGATATTTTAGAACAAAAAGATTCAATCTGAATACGAGGAATCCCCTCATCTGAGGTGAATAAGCATATTTATCTTAATTGCTAAAATATCTAGTTTCATATGTACAGATTTAGTTCTGTTATGATTGTAGATACCGTTTGCAAGTTATATTTCTCTTCCTCTATGTAAGAACAACAGTAATATTGAATATTTTTGACATTTTCGTTTTGTGCTAGTACTCCAGACATGGGTATCGCAAGTAGTGCAATAACCATTCCTGAAATTAGGAAAACTAATGGGTATTTTTTTTCCATATTTATTTCTGTAATTGTATACTGAATTCTTATTCTTAAAGATATCGATAAATAGACTGACAGCTTTACGAAAAAAAGATATTGTATGTTACTAACTAGCCATATACTAGCTTAGATTATAATAAAATTTAAGAAAATCAATTATTATAGTCTATTAAGCATATACAATGTGTTTAGCCCTGTATATCTTGTTGTTCCGAAGATTAATATTAATCATGTTTACAAGAAACAAAAAACATTCAACACTTATTCTAGTAAATTTTGTATTTGTTCTACAATAAATCAAAGGTCCTAGTAATATTTAGAGATGAGAAATGGAATCATGTTTCTGTTTGCAATTTGATTTAGGAATTTTTTTCATATCAAATATATAGTAAAAGAAAAAAAGTATCGCATTTATTATAGATGAAACTCCTATTCAGATTGGAAAACAATATTACTACCTGCTATGGATTTATGTTGAACCAGTATTCATCCCTTGCTTAGTATTCTTATTTTATATGATAGAAACGTGCTTGTTGATGAAAATTAATTTGATCTGGTTGAAAGGTGTGTAATACATATTGTCTACTAGGAAGGTGGTATCAAATGACATTCACAGAAATTTAAATTTAAACATTTAAAATATAGACAAAATTCCCCACTGGAAAGGTGATCAATTGAGATTTACGGATTAGATAAATAAGAGAAACGAAATTTTGATCATCACATCATTAATAGATAACAGAGTACATCATTAACATATAACAGAGAAGTGATCTATCACAAGTATACATTGGATGAAAATTTCCATGTACGGGTCCAACATTATAATAAAAAATAAAATTTCATTCCTAAAAAGAGATGAGTTACCCTAAAAGTTTACAGGACCGTTATCAACTAATAATGAAATTTATTGACAAATACATCATGCTACATTGTACTAACATTACTCTTTTGAATTATCGAATTTCCCTATACTAAAAATTATATGGTTTTAGAAGCATTCCTTAGTATTGAATTAGCATTAAAACAAGATAGGGAAAATTTAAAATGTCTTAAGGCATTTTCTCCTAATAAATAGATGAATACATTGATAAATTGAGTATCCATTATTTTTTGATAATGGAATTAATTCTGACAGCCTGAATTCTTTCTACGAAATCAAAATATTTTTCGGCGCCGAAAAATATTCATAATTATATTTCAGATATCGTATCTGGTCTTATGCATCAAAGAATAACGAAGGATAGTGTATTACAATAATTCGATATATCAGGATTATAATAAGATGTAGATCTAGTGTAATTGCGCAATAGATCTATTTTATATTTATACTTGACATCACTGACACGGTCTATCACTAACTGACCAGCTAGTAATTTTATAACTTAATTAGACGTCTTCCGTAATTGAAAAAGTTTTACTATCTACTGTTACCCTCATCTTTTCTGAATTCTTACTATTATTATGATAAGTTATTGCTATTCTTCCTGATGATCCCGTAATTCACAAGACCAAGTACAGTATCTGTTCCTGTATCTTACGCATTATACAGAATTTCTTTATCCTGCAGACGATAAGTTCTATAATGATTCGCTGTCTGCAATGATTATTTTTGTTATACTCTTTTTTCTTCCTTAGTCAATTCAATATTTCTTTTCTTCTTTACTACTAATGCTACTTTCAGATTGGGAAAGTCTTTTCTATTCCTTGCTATCCAAGATCAAAATTGTGTTAGCTTGTTGTGGTGTTATCGGATGTTCATCCTTGTAAATGTTATAGTCATGCCGTATTGACTAGGCGTTCTATGTATGTGTCTTATATCTCTGAACACGTCGCTGTGGTCCAGATCGAACAGAAATCCTGAAGGTGTATTTGTTATGTCAAGTCTGTAGTACACCAAAATTACTAGAAATCTTTCTCTTAATTTCAGTTCCAAATGATTTCCTGCACCCACTTCTCTTGTTCTATTCTTTCTTTTACATAGACATTTTATTTCGTATTGCGGATATCTGTATTCTATTACCTTGCAAATTAAATCAAATTCAGATAATTCCAGACCTGTTAATCACCTGAATAGTTGTGCTTTTCTTGATAAACGAGTGTAATTTAACAAATCTATAAGTAATTATGCTTTACAAGAGTGAAATAGGTGCAAGCTATCTAATCTTCCAAACCATCTAAATATCAATATTGCTTAACAATATTACAATTACAAAAATTGGTCTAAGAAGTAGTCAAAAAACTTTAAAAGTTAATGAAGAATTAAACATTATATTGAAATAATGAGTACAAATAATGACCTAAAATATCCAGATCAAAAGCAACAGCAAATTTTCATTAGTTATGCGCATGAGGACTTAGATGCTGCTAATCGTCTTTTTCATGATCTGAAAGAGTTTGAAAAAGAATTTAAATTAAAATTTTGGTTAGATAAAGACAGTCTTTTACCTGGTCAAAATTGGTCAGAAGTCATACAAAATGTTATTACAGAAAGTAAATACTTTATTTTGTTATTATCTAAAAATGCGATTGAAAAAAATACGTATGTACAAGAAGAATTAAGAATGGCCCTAGAAAAGGCTGAAAACCATCAACAAGCTGAAATCTATATAATACCCATACGTTTAGATGATTGTCAAATATCAGAATCGATCCAAAAGCTTCATGTTGTCGATTTATTTCCCGATTGGAAACATGGATTTGAAAAAATATTATTGGCGATGAAAATTGGAGCAAAACCTAAAAAATTAACTGATGTTTATTGGGAGAATTTATTAGATGCTATTGATAGAAAAAACTGCATTCCCTTTATTGGAAGCTCGGCCCTTGAATTTTTTAATCAAGTAGATGATAATGCTTTTCTTACCAACGACGAATTAGCAAAGGAATGGGCAAAAAAATATGACTATCCCTTTGAAGCTCCATATCAATTACCAAAAGTAGCCCAATATGTGGCAATAAATGAACTAGGTAACGAGATGGAAGCTAAGCAGAATGTCAGTACCAGATTTAGAAGAATGAAACCACCTAATTTTTTATCAAACAAATTTAATAAATCTCCACATGCAATTCTTGCCGAACTAAATTTACCTATTTACATCACAACAAATTATGATTTTTTTATGGAAGAGGCATTAAAAAGTCAAGAAAAGAAACCGGTCAGTGGATTGTGTAGATGGAACGATGAATTGAAAAACTCTATTGAAGAGAGAACAGAACAAGATCAATATCGACCTACAAAAGATGAACCATTGGTATTTCATTTCCATGGTTGCATAGATTATCCTGAATCATTGGTTTTAACTGAAAGAGATCATTTTGAATTTGTTATTTATACCAATAAAGAAAGTGAGAAAGATATGTTACCAACATTTTTGAGAAAAGCATTGCCTACTTCAACATTATTATTTATCGGATACAGCCTAGATGACATTAATTTCCGCTCGATATTTCAGGGGGCTCTCAGCTTCATGGCTAGTGTCCGTAAACGCAGAAATAGCATAGCAGTCATACAAATCCCGGTAGAAAATGATTCTGTAAAAAAGGAAAAAGTTACTAAATATTTGGATCGCTACACAAAAGAGATGTTTGAAATAGTAATTTACTGGGGAGAACCAAATGATTTTATCGAAGAATTACAGACAAGATGGAAAGAATTTAAGGAAAACAAGAGTTAAGGGTTGACCTATATATGGACCGTATAGAGAATTACTTTAAACACATCCAGGCTTCTAACTCATTGAATAGGATTGATAAAAAAAGCCTCGAACCTTACATTGGTCCTCGCCCATTTAATAGGGATCCAGAGGATCAAAAAAGATTTTTTGGTAGAGATTATGAAACCGAGGAAATTGTATCTCTAATTTCTAGCCATAAACTTGTCTTAATATATGCTCAATCTGGAGCGGGAAAGACATCTATATTTAATGCACAAGTAATTCCCACTTTAGAACAAGATGGATTTGAGGTCTTACCTGTTATCAGATTAAAATCATCCAATATTAGTACTAACTTGGACACCAATGATGTTAAAAATATATGCATATTTAATAGCTTACAGAGCCTAAGGCCAGATCTTGATCCAAATACACTAAAGGATAAATCACTGACAGAATTCTTACAAGAATATTTTCCAATAAAGAAAGATAAAAACGATAGGGAAATGCAACAAATATTAATATATGATCAATTGGAAGAAATCTTTGACATCCTTCCAAGAAATTGGAAAGAACAAAGAAAGGAATTCTTTAATGAAATTGTTAAAGTCTTGAATGATATTATTCCGCTTCAAATCGTCTTTATCATTAGAGAAGACTATTTGGCACAATTAGATCCCTATACCAATAACCTGCCTGAAAAATTAAGACCTCGTTTTAGACTTGAACGATTACGAGCAGATTCGGCTTTGTTAGCAATAAAAGGTCCACTAAAAGATGTTCCTAGAGATGTTATTCAAAATTATAAAGGAGATATAGATAAAGATATAAATGATATAGTTCACGAATTGATGAAAATTCAAATAGAATATATGCCCGGGAAAACTCAACAAATAGAAGGCGAATTCATAGAACCTATTCAGCTTCAAGTCGTTCTTAAAAGATGGTGGGAAAAAATAACTAATCCTAACAGTAAAATCGTTAAACAAAATTTAATTTATGTTTCTGACGTAGATACTGCTTTGGAAGAATTCTATGAAGATGCTATAAATGATGTCATTAACAAAGACAAGATAAAAGAAAGCGAAATCAGAAAATGGTGTGAAGAAAATTTAATTACGCAAACAGGTACTAGAGGTATTGTTCATAAAGGTTCGGATTCAACCGCAGGCCTTAGAAATGATTTAATTGATATTTTAGAAAAGAAATATTTTATCAAGGAAAATCGTCGAGCTGGTGCGAGATGGTGTGAGTTAACTCATGATAGGTTAATCAAACCAATAATATCATCTAATCAAAAATGGAGAAAAGAACAGCAAAAAAGAAACAAATTAAAATTTGTAAAAATTTCAATACCCGTGGTAATTTCCGTTATTGTGATATTTGTAATTTATGAGTCTTTGTATCTAATACCTGTAGTTGAATCATTTCCTGCAGGCTATTTACCCTACGTTCTATCAGTTGATCAAAGTTCAGGATTAGTATATGTAACCAATCCCACATCAGACACGATCTCAGTTATAAATGGGAAAAAAAATGAACTAGTTAAGACTATAAACGTCCCAGATAATCCGCTTGATATTGCCGTGAATTCACAAAATAATTTAGTTTATGCTTCCATTCCAAAGAACCAAAGTATATCAGTGATACAAAGAGATAATTTAATGCACGTTTTAAATCCATTCATCAAAAAGATACCAATAATTCAGGGAGTTTTTGATTACGATGTAACTAATATACCCTTAAATTATTCACCCCTTTCGTTGGGACTCGACTCTGTTCATTCCAAATTATATGTGAGCTCCCAGAATCTTGTATCTGTGATTGACACAAATACTAATAAAATCAATGAAACTATAAAAATAGCATATACTCCATACGAGGTTTCCGTTGATACGAAATCCAATAAAGTATATGTTGCTAATTATAAAGGTAATAAAGTATCTATTATTGATGGAACTGATTACAAGATATTAAAAACAATTACTGTTGGAAATAATCCAAGTAGCATAGTATTTAATCCTAATGATAATAAAGTATATGTTGCTAATAGTGGAGATGATACTGTATCTGTTATAGATGGAACTGATTACAAGATATTAAAAACAATTACTGTTGGAAAAAGCCCAAGTAGCATGATATTTAATCCTAATGATAATAAAGTATATGTTGCTAATAAAGGAGATAACACAGTATCTGTTATAGATGAAAGAAATAATAACGATATAGTAGTAGCTATTTTCGAAGTTGGAAATAATCCTACGAGTATCAATATCAATGAAGGTCAAAATATACTTTACATAGTCAACAATTTGGACAATAAACTAAAAGCAATAGATAGGGGTAACAATTTAATGAAAAATTTCATTAGTTTCTTTAATAGTGGTAACCAACCAACAGAATTTGTTATAAATAAAATTCCTGTTGGTATTCACCCATCAGGAATAGCCACAGATGCTGAAACCAAAATGGTATATGTGGCTAATACTGATTCCAATACTGTATCTGTTATAGATGGAACAAAAAATGAAATAAAAGAACAATTTAATGTAGGAGAAAAACCTCGAGACATCGATAGTATAAATGATACGATATATGTATCCAATTCTCTTTCTAACACAGTATCAGTTATAGACCGAGAAGAAGGATCTATTAAAAATATCACCACTGAAGGTAAATATCCTACAGGTTTGGCAGCTAACGAAAAGACCAATCTAGTATATGTTGCTAATACTGACTCAGACGATATATCAGTAATAAATGGTACAACCAAGAAAGTTGATTCAATAATAAACGTTGGAAATGCTCCAACTAGTATAGTAGTTGATGAAAGTAATAATTTTATATACGTAACTAATTATGAAAATGATAATGTATCAGTAATAAATGGTACAACCAAGAAAGTTGATCCAATAATAAAAGTTGGAAATGGTCCAACCAGTATAGCATTTGATTCTGAAAAAAATTTAGTATACGTGGCGAATTATCTAGATGATACTATATCCGTAATAAATGCCACCGACAAGGTGAATTATGGAAGTATAAACATTAGTAGAGATTATCCAGGGAACGGTCCCACAGCAATAGCTGTTGATTCAAAAAATAATAAAATTTATGTATTAAACGTGTTCAGTGACAATATATCAGTTATAGATACAGGTTTCATAACAGATTCATTAAAAGATAGTAAAACTATTAATCAGGAGCAGAAATATGTACTATATGTTATTCTTGCAGGAGATTCCCCAAGTGATATATCGATTAGTTCTGAAAAATTATATGTACCCAATCGCGGTCATAATATAGCACACATATTGAATGTTGCAGTTTCTAACGAGTAATATTTTTATAGTTTTAAAAAAATGAACGCTAATATCATGGAAATAGTTTAATAATATAGATCTCCAGATAAGTATGATGCAAATTATCATAGTGTTAATTATCATTTTCCTATCTTTTGTAATATCATTTGAATCTAGTTTCATATACGAATTATATGCTGAAAAAGATTTAGTTATTGATGAAAAAGTACATATTACAATATCTAAAGATAATGAGACTCTAATTGTTCCTGCGAAAATAGGAATTGATCCAAAGTTATGGAAAGACCATTCATTAGACTATTATAGTTTTGACCCTAATGCTAACAATACTTCTCCTTTAAACACAAAAAATTATAATGGAACTATTTACATGGAATCAATTTACGATAGAGAGTTTACTCTACAAAATTTTTTAGATGTATGGGGCTTTGACAAAAGTAAAATAAAAAATATTTTTTGTAGTGAAAAACAATTATGCGATCTTGATTTAACTTTAACTGATGGTCAAAATTTAAGATTAGAGCTCGAAAATGATAAAACTCTAAATAATTTTACCAAATATATCCATCCAAAAATAACTTTTGAATATCCTTCTCAATGGAAAATAACTAATTCGATATTAGGCAATGAAACATTCTATGATGAGTTGATTAAAGTATTCCCAAAGGAAGCAGAATATATGACTACTCCTTTCTTTTCTATACAAATCAAAAAATTAGATTCGAATATGACAACATTAGACGAATATTATATGAATAATTTACCCAGTTTATTACAGGCAGATGAAAATATTTTTCCTCACTTTATATATTATAATAAAACTGAATTCGATGGTAATCTTGCATACCTTATATTGTTAGATACTACTTTAGTTGCAGAACCTGGTTCATCTGAAAAAGGCAACGAGATTACACAAAAAGAATCTCATATTTGGACCATAAAAGGTGGTTATTTTTATGATATATCCTATAAAGCTTTGAATGCAGTTTACAACGACTATTGGTCTATGCAAAAAAAAATCATCAATTCAATACGAATACAATAATAAATAACATTATACATGCTACAAAATATATTCCATTGAATCTATTGCAAGGTCAAAAACGTAGTTGATTTGTTTGCCTCAATACCAAATTTTGGCAGTTGTCGATGATAGAGATTCAATATTTGATGTAAATTTTGATCTGGAATTATTCCTCATCTATTAGAAACAATTTTTTATTGATATCAATGAAAAAAATTTTTCGGTGCGGAAAAATTTGACAGATGATGTATACTGATTTTAGTATATTATTATGAAATCTCTTTTTTAATATTATCTCCCTATGGATAATATTTAAATCTGAGCCTCTAGTTATCCTGAGTGTGTTTTTTTCTGCTTAATAATTCTCTGCTTTGGAAAATTAATAGATATATTCTTAAAACATGGAATATTTTTTGTGAAGGATAAACCATTTGATTTTCATGGTGCAAAATTTACTATCAAGGTTCTTACTTCTGAGACTAATGGTACCTATACCATCCTAGATATAATTCATCCACCTAATCTAGGACCTGCGTTACATATACATCCCAAAGGTTCAGAAAGCTTTTACATAGTTGATGGAGATTATGAATTCATTTTAGATGGGAAATCAGTGACGGGTAAACCTGGAGATGTAATTTTTGTTCCTAAAGGAGTCCCACATAGATTTATCGTAGGGTACAAAGGTGGACATGCACTTGTAATAAGTCCCCCAGATCTTGAGTTTTATTTTTTTAAAGTAAGTGAATTACTTGCCAAAGGTGAGGTCTCATATGAAACAGAATCAAGTATAGGAAAACAGTATAGTCAGGTTTTCTTAGACAACACAAAATACTGGAAATAGTCAAAATCTAGAACCTTACCTTTTACAAACTAACTGAAAACAATCTACAATTTTGTTGTAGGTTGCAATAGTTATACTAGTGGTTTTATTTTTAAATCAAAAGATCAAGATAAAAGACATACTCGTTAAAAAGTGATGCTATCAAAACTAAGACACATATTTCAAGTACTTTTTATAGAATGAAAGTAATCAATACAGGAACAAAGTCTCTTTTATGGCTGGTTTTGGTTATAAAATTTAGAATCTCTCATTGCTAAACCACTAAATTAGATTAAAAATGTTAGGTAGTTCTAAAAAATTGATTTAGGTTCATTATAATTATTAGTGTCCATGTGGAGGTGGTGCACTAGATTTTGAAAGACTTTCATTATAGGTTCCTGAAGCCTTTTCGTGAAATTCCAAATTTGATTGGTCCACTTTGATTGCTTGTGGAGGACAAACGGAAACACATGCCATACACCATATACAATCATGTTCTCTGATTGGGTCTGACTTGTCAGTATAATCTTTTCGTCCATCTTTTAGCGATTGTTCTCCTGTTCCTTCACTTGTAGCATTAATCATCTCCGAAGCCGGTACATCATTCTCTGTTCTATACCATTGGAAAACTTGTACAGGACATGCCTCAATACATGCTCCGTCCGCATAGCATGAATCCCAGTCGACGGCTACCATTGTACCATGTACACCTAAAGGCACATATTCTTCACCTCTCTCTTTGTATGCTGCCTGCACTTCAGATTTTGTTGACGTTTCTGCATCTGTTCTACCTGGACCCCAGACAAAATGAAAATGCTCTCCGTCCGCATGTTTATGCTTTCCTATCACATGATGATTCTTGGGAAATTCTTCATCAATTGGCATATTATTTTTTTCTCATCATCATATTTAACAATTAGAGTGTATAGTCTTTATAGAAAACATCAGAGGTATGAGGATATTTCTTAGGTAAATTTTGATAGAAATAGGATTTTGCTTTAAATATTTCTAACGTATACTTTACTTTTTCCACAGACAACACATTTGTTAATATCATATACAGCTTTTAAATTAGTTGCACACCAATAACATGAATTACAGAATACGAATTTACAGTTATTTCTATCATAAAAATTTTTATTCAAAACAATAGTTTTATTATTATACATTCTTATTCAGTAATTACTTTTAAGTTTAATTATATATTGATTAGTTAATTACGTTAACAGACCAGATTATCTAGAATTTTAGAACACTTAATCATCTTAAACTTCATTGATTTTTGAAGACACTTCAAAAGAAGGTTCTGATTTACAAAAATACATTTCCTTTGGAATTCTTTGTTGAGCGCTATTCCAATAGCTATTGTAAGCATTGACACCGTTCTCTTGGAAACCTAATTTTACCCCTAGAGATAAATGTACTGCATGTTTCGTCTATTGCTAATCGTAGCAGTCATGGTTATCATGACGCGATACGATGGGGTTTGTATAATTATACTTTCTATTATACTATAACTCTTGTTTTTAACGCAGCCAGAATATGTCTCTGTTGGTGCTCTCTTCTCGTCTTTAATATTTTTATGTTTTAATTTTTTTATTTGATAAAATAATAAATTGATGACTTAAATAATATCTTATATTTGGTGTTAAACACATTTTTTTGTATGATTATTAATTATAGTAAATTTTTTACAATGTTACTTGGAGTTGTTCTTTCAATACTAATTGGTTCTAATTTGTTTGATCCACTCGACAAAATATATGGACATGGTATTAGCACCGATAAATCTCTTCCTTTCGATATTTCCGGAAGACAAATTGCTGTTGAAGGAAAACTCGAACCTCCATTTTTAAACGAAAGCAGTCAAAAACCTACTCTAATCATTAGAACTTTTGACGAAAAAACTAATGAAACTATAGATGATATCAACTACAGAATAATTGTCAAAATTAAGAATGAAACAATAATTGATCAACGATTTCATTCGATTGATGGAATCATTTCATCAGATCTTATCGCTTTGAATAATTCAAATACATACCAAATCGTAACTAAAGATAAAGGAGAACAAAATTTATCAAAGGATGATCTAGTAGAAGTGAGTTTAAGGAACCCTGTTATTATAAAAAGTAGATTACTTGCAGATGGTGGATTATATGAAATATCTGTTGTCCTTGAAAAATCAAGCAAAGGTTTGAAATTAGACTCGGATAAAAAAGTAGATCTATTTATTAGTATTGGGAAAACCTTTACCTATGTAATAACAAAATTGCAGAGTAGCAGCGAGACTAATAATGGCAGTAGCGAGGGTAGTTTGACATTGAAAGTTAAGACTTTTTATGACGAAATTACTAATTTTACGTACGACAAAGAGACGTCAAGGATTTCATTTGAAATGCCATTTAGATGGAATTTAGATTATGTAAGTCAGGTTGTTAATTTACATGAAGAACTTATTATACCTAAATCTTACGTACCCTTATCTACAGTTTCATCATTTACCGGTAAGGTAAATGGTATAGAAATTCCAAGTAATTTTATTTTAATTGATGATTTTTCAGATCAAAATGACAGAATTGTACATATAGTGATTCCAAATTTTAAATTAAAAGAACTTACTAATCAAATTATAAAAGATGGCGAACATTCTTCTGCAACATTTGAACTACAACCGGTTAAAACCTAATTTTTGTAAAAGGTCATGAGATAATATTATAATGATAAGTTCCCTTGCTAAAATAATTTATTAGTAAATCATGTACTAGTGTTTGTTTGTCCTGGTTACATACCTTGTAACGTTCCATGATAAAGGTGAAAGTCTGACTCACAAAGGGCAGAGGAAGTAACACACAAAATAATATCTTCTTTTTCTTTTATTTCTGGTTTCGGTTTATCATCTATTCTTACGTCTTTTGCACCATGATAAACTAATGCTTTCATAAATGTACATGTATACAACATAGATTATAGATATTATTAGTAGTAGAAAGAATGAAGGAGGTAAGAATATTTTAAATAAAAAGTATCATGAAAAAATTAAAAAAGAAGAATTTTGCAATAAGACTGTTAGCAAATTTTTACTGGTATTGCTTACTTTATGATGACAATTAACAAATATGTTCTAGATTAGCAACCGTACGCTTAAATTTCTTGCTTGTGTGTATAAAATATGGATATATATCCCCCGATAGACCAAAGATTTTCACCTTTTGACTTCTATTGATCGATGAGAAAAAATAATCCTGTTGTATATGATGATAAAAATGAACAATGGGGATTATATCGCTATAGTGATATTGAAAAAATATTAAGAGATCCTATAAAATTTTCATCTAAATTCGGGCCATTTCAAGTACCTCAAGAATTTCAAAAAAATCTTAATCGGCCAAGCCTTTTAAATTCCGATCTTCCATATCACAGGAAACTTCGTAGTATTGTTGATACATTATTTGTTCCCATAGAAATATCCAAGTTAGAGCCACGTATTGAAGACGTTGCAAATGGATTGGTCGAAAACATTGTTGAAAAAGGTAATACTACAATGGATTCAATAACAGATTTTGCCTATCCGTTACCTGCAACCGTAATCGCAGAACTATTGAGGGTACCGTCTGAAGACCAGGATACTTTTCGTCAATGGGCAGATAATATAGTGAGCCTTGAATTTACTACTGGTAATAGTGGTATTGATTCCATTAGAAAGGCAGACCAAACTGTAGCTGATATGGACACTTATTTTAGTAAATTAATAGAGAAAAAAAGGAAAATACCAACCAATGATCTTATTAGCCATATTATTAGAGCTAAAGTAGACGGACAATCTTTATCTGAAAAAGAAATACTTAGTTTCTGTAGCCTTCTTCTCAATGCAGGACACATTACCACAGTGAATCTGATAGGAAACTTGATATTCTCATTACTTGAAGATCCTGAAGAGTTTAAACGATTGCAAGGAAACAAAAATTCCTTAATTAAGCCTGCAATAGAAGAAACTCTACGTTATAGGTCGCCGGCACAATTAGTAACTCGTGTAGCAAATGCGGATGTAACTTTATCTGAAGGAGGAGGACATGGAGAAAGAAAACATACACGAGAGATAAAGAAAGATCAAAAGATTACATTATTTCTGGGATCTGCTAATCATGACGAGACTGTATTTACGGATCCTGAACGATTTGATATTACTCGTAAAAACTTACGTCATTTGGGTTTTGGAACTGGAATTCATTTTTGTTTGGGAGCTCCTTTAGCTAGACTTGAAGGACAAATAGCACTAAGAGTAATTCTTGAAAGATTTGAGAATTTTCAATTTAATTTTGATTATAGTGGTAGGCAAGATATATATAGAAAAGTTAGTCCACTCAAAAGTTCTTTTTTACTTGGATTATCGCATCTGCCTTTGCGTTTCCAAGCTAAAAATAGATGATAGAGTTTGCACATATTCATTTAGCCCGGGCATCCTCTACAGATTACAATATAGAACCAATCAATCAATCAAGCCTTACTTTACAATAATAAAATTCACACATAAGCAAATTCATTTAACTTCATTTCTACAAGGTTATACATGGTTGCAACAAGGATTAGCCGAGAGATTTGTTTAACCGAATATCCGGTAGGAATGCCTACAGATAACAATTTCAAACTTGTCCAAGTAGAGATTCCAGAACCAACAAAAGAGGGAGAATTCCTGGTACGAAACATTTGGATGTCTGTAGACCCATATATGCGGGGCCGCATGAGGAATGAAGAAGAAGTCGTTAAAAGCTTTATACCTTCTTTCAACTTAGGTCGGCCTTTAGAAGGAGGATGTATAGGTCAGGTTATAGCATCAAAAAACAGTCAGTTTGCTGTAGGTGAATATGTGCTAGGGATGTGTGGATGGCGTGAATATTGGTTGTCAAATGGTTCAAATGTTATGAAGGTCGATCAAAAGATAGCTCCAATTCAATCATTTCTTGGAACATTTGGTATGCCGGGTCTTACGGCTTATGTTGGGCTTTTAAAGATTGGCGAGCTCAAGGATAATGACACAGTATTTGTTTCAGCAGCATCGGGGGCAGTGGGATCTGTTGCATGTCAAATCGCAAAGACCAAGGGCTGTCATGTTATAGGAAGCGCTGGATCAGATGAGAAAGTAAATTGGCTACTTGACCAAGCAGGTATAGATTATGCATTTAATTACAGAAAGGTAGAAGATATCTCAGCTGAACTCCTAAAGGTCTGTCCTGATAAAATTGATATCTACTTTGATAATGTAGGTGGAAAACACTTAGAAGCGGCCCTTGATAACATGAAAACATTTGGTAGAATTGTACTTTGTGGCATGATATCGCAATATAACTCTAGTTCTCCAACTCCTGGCCCATCTAATCTGTTGTTGGCTATAACTAATCGATTCAAACTTCAAGGCTTTATTGTAGGTGATCATTATGATATGCTAAACGAGTTTCATGTCTCTATGGCCAAATGGGTTTCCGAAGGAAGAATGAAGTGGAACGAGACAGTGATAGAAGGTATAGAGAATGCACCAAAGGCCTTCATTTCTCTTTTTAAGGGAGAAAATTTTGGTAAAATGCTAATAAAGGTTGGACCAGACCCGGCTGTATAAGATAGGGCAATTGTATAGTGATGCATTATTACATTAAAGAGCAACCATTCTTTATTTTTGGAAATTATGAAATAGTTTCGAGCATTTCTAGTTATTAAAAGTATAATTATTTACCTACACACGGTAAAAAATACTATGAAACGGATATTTGTTCATTATCGTCAGGTTAAAAGATATCTGATATCTAAATTATTACTGATTTTCTTAATTATTATTTAAATCATTTTCAACCATGTCTATCTGAGATCGAGGAATCCCTAAATCTAATCCATGTTTTCGGAATATATTATAAATATTTTCCTAAAATCAGATTGAACTTTCCATATTCGTTTGGGCCTATTTGTATATGCTCTTAATTCATATCTGCATGTATAATTGCCAGATGTCTTAACAATTACATATGGCTCTAGCGATTGTGGTGACAAAATAATGTTTAAACAAAACGCCGATGGTGTTTGAATTAAAAAATCTGGGGACTATTACTTTAGAAAATATAATAATAGAGAAGTCATTCGACTCATAAATCAAATAATAGGGAGATATGAACTAAATAAGAAATTGGAACATAAAAGATACGATTTATTCAAGTCCCACTTTACAGAAGTTCGCATGAGTGTTATTGGTATCAATGGTCAAGAGGAAACAAAAAGCATTAGCTTCAATATTGCCAACTCTACTGATATAAACCTTGTAAAATGCAGAAATTTAATTATTATGACCTTGCAACAGCTTACAAATTAATGAAACGAGATTTAGGAATCACATATATTGCAATGACAAAAATTCATTACAATGTGACGAGGTTTAACTATGTCCTAGCTCTTGACGAAGCAGAAGATCTAGCAGGGAGATTTAAGTTAAAAAGCGGAAGAGATTGTGTGTTACATGACCAACAAAAAAGTATCAGAAATGTATGTTAATGGATGAAATAACCTTAGAATCGTCCCTAAAGAATAACAATATACATTTTTCTTCTTTACCTCAACTATTTCTTGCACTAAAATAAATTAAGCGTAAATTACATCATTGTTGGTCAGCATAGTTTTGCTCTTTGTTCTCAAAAAACGAGAGTCCGTGTTAGTTTTTTTATGTTCTATTTAGACAACCAATTAATACCAACACTAATTCCATTTTTTGGAGTTATCAAACGTTGTTCATTATCATTGGTCATTTTCTGTATTTTCACTGATTCAAATTCAGATCCAAAGGTTTGAATGAACTTCTTTTTCCTGCTTGTATTGTTCTCCTCTAATATATCAATAAATTTTTTAACAAGTAATATGTCAACTTCATTTAATCCTTTGTTCAGTAAATTCTGCAATGTTATTCCTATCGTAGCCTGAGAGAAAAGTATCGATCTGTTTGCTTTGATTGCATGGTGAAGTTCGGATATCGAATATTTTAATATTTTTAATTCTTTTTCTGACTCAACATTTTTTTCGTACCTTGAAAGGATCTCGAAAAATCTTTTTTTTACTTCTAGTGGACTCATTTGGTCTTCAGTCGAAATCTTATTTAAAACATATCTTATTTTTTTTAGATCGTTAAGATCAAATCCTAGTTTTTTAATTTCATCTAAAGAATCCAGCAATAATGTTTTCGAATTTAGAGAATCTGAATATTCCGAATTAATTTTTAACATTGTTTGATTGTCAATTACTAAACTATCACGTATTCGTTTTATAGATTCGATCTCTTTTTCCAAATTTTCTTTATCGTTAATTCTTTCTAACGTTTTAACTAAATCCTTATTTCGATATTTTTTTATTTTTGCTATAGTTGTACATTGTACACAATAAAGATATATCGTCTATTGGTATTGCTTCCTTTTCTAGAGCATCTTTAATATTTGTATACCAGGCAAGTTCTGCAGAGGATATGCCAATTTTATCTTTGGTCAATAAAAAATTTTTTCTGCATCTGATTTAGCTTTTTCAATTTTCTTAATCTCCTCTTTCAAATTTCTAATTTGGCTCTCTAATGTCTTTTTTTTCCGCTATTTGTCTTTTAATGTGGTCTTTTAATTGTGACGGTAAAATCTCTTTAGAAATATTTATCAGCTCGAACAAGCAATCATGCATAATCGTTAAATTCACATCCAATCGTGTGCATAACTGATATGCGTTTTTTAAGAAGACTTCCAGTTTTTCCTCATCGGATATACCCAACTTGACAAGAATCGATTGGATTCGGTATCCATATGCACATTCTTTCACTGTAAGATTTGCTTTTCTAACCTGCACTACAAAGTCTCTACTGGCGTCAATATCGTATTGGTCAAGAGAATCGATGAAAGATTTGATAATGTTAGATACAGAACCTGTACTTATTCCCAAATCAGATGCTATTTCGTCTCGACTCTGCCTGTAACCATCTATGAATCACTTCTGATGGAATATAACGTGAAATTTTTTCCGTCATAAATAAATTATATTCAAAAAATTATTTAAAATTTTGACTGACGTCAAGATATCGGTAAGTTAGTCAAGATAACGGTCAATTCGGCCAAGAAATTCGTCAAGTTGTTGACTGCTTACAATAAAGGGTATGTACAGATTATTTTTGAAAGAAGAATTCAATCCGATAGTGGTTCGATCAAGTCAACGAATCTTTTAGATATTGCGGATCGATGTTACCTTCCTAATTCCGCTCAAAAAACTATTTTGTTAGCAGATAGGGTCACTGTTCAGTAAAGGTAGCAAGTGGATCTACTGGAAATTATATGAATTGGTAATCAATTTGTGCAACTACACAATTGTAGGATAAATACAGTATTTTTGAAATTCTGCTCATAAAAGAATACATTACAATACATGTGGATGTTCTATTTCTGGCAAATCTTAACAACATATATTTGTTAGAATAGAACATTCAAAGCTATAGATCTTTCGTTAACTTACAGGGCCCAATATCTATATTAAATATTATAATTACTATTATAAAATTAAGAACTGGTAACGGTTTGTTTTTAGTTTCCAACGATCTTTATACTTCGTCTGTGTTGTGGTCATTCTTTTCAATTATGTTAATGGTATAATAAGACATATTTAAAAAATATATTTGAACAATCTAAAGTCTGATTGCAGACTAAAAGATATTCTATTTTTTTGTAGTAGTATTATTCATCAATTTATTAAACACAGTTAATTCTTTTTCAGTTAGTAATTCAGTTAAATTTGCATTTATTTGCAGGGCTTTTTCAAAATAAGATTTGGCGTCATCATAATTTCCTACATTATACATTATTAAGGCAGCAGTATTAAGATGATATTCATTATTTGAATCAGATTCAAGCGCTTTTTGAACAAGTGGTAAAGCCTCTTCATTTTTATTAAGGTTTGCTAAAACATTCGCTTTGTTATTTAGTGCATTAACATGTGCTGGTTCTATAGCTAGGGCTTTGTCATAGTACTGTAGAGCTTCATTATATCTTTTTAAATCTTTTAAAACGTTGGCTTTGTTATTTAGTGCATTAAAATATGTAGGATCTATAGATAGGGCTTTATCATAATACTGTAACGCTTCATCATATCTATGTTGTTGTTGTAAAGCATATGCTTTGCCATTTAATACATTAACATTTGAAGAATCTATAGATAGAGCCTTTTCATAGTACTGCAATGCCTCATCATATCTTTGTAAGTATTGTAAAGTATTGGCTTTGTTATAGAGTGCATAAATAAACTTTGGATCTATAGATAGAGCCTTTTCATAGTACTGCAATGCCTCATCATATCTTTGAAGATCTTGTAAAACAAGAGCTTTGTTATTCAATGCATAACTAGCTGATGGATCAATTTTCAGTACTTTATCAAAGTACTGTATAGCTTCATCATTCCTATGTAAATTTTTCAAAGTATTGGCTTTTCCATTTAACAAATTGAGATTTGTGGGATCTATAGATAGGGCTTTATTATAGTACTTTAATGCGTCATCATTTTCCTTTAGAATTTCGAAAATATTGGCTTTGTTATATAATGCATTTACATCATTTGTTCCTATAGCGAGCACTTTATCATAGTACTGTAGAGCTTCATCATATCTTTTTAAATCTTTTAAAACAATAGCTTTGTTTTTCAGTGCATCAACATATTTGGGATCTATTGCTAGTGCTTTGTCATAGTACTGAATAGCTTCATCATATTTTTTTAAATCATATAAAACAACTGCTCTATTATTTAGTGCATAAATATATGTAGGATCTATAGCCAGTACTTTGTCAATGTACTCCAATGCCTCATCA
>DATFEP010000060.1:0-20428 GCA_035250975.1 Nitrososphaeraceae archaeon
TGTAACGTACAATCCTTCTAGGTATGTACTCTGCACTAGTTTAGGTCACATATAACCAGATCGGTTACTAATGCTCCTTCTAAGTTTGTACCAGGTGGACATACAAGAAGTTCTATATTATTTGAGTCACATAATGCGGGATCTGTTACTATTGCACCTTCCAATTCAGTTCCTGCTGGACATGTAATCAGTTCTGGTATGTCGATGTTACATATCACATTAGCATTCTCTTCAAGGACTACAACGCCTTCCAAATCAGAACCTGCTGGACAAGTTGAAGTACCAGATGGTAGGATGTCTACCTCACAAAACTCTGGGTACTTTAGACAGAATCCACCTAACTCTCCTGATATAAGTGCCTCTGCATTTCCTACCATTGATGGGTTCAGAGCCAATAGACCTGTTGCTAGTATTGCTCCCAGTATAGAAGCAAAAACTATCTTTTGATTGTTGCTCAATACAATGTTAAATACGAATTTAATATATCTAAGGTTGGAAGGAACATTATCTAATCTTGTAATATTTTATCATTTTGAATTATTGACTATAAGAAGAATAGCAATTGATGTTCAAGTACAAAGAAAAATTAGCGTGGTAGTAATATCGCTGCATAAAAAGCCAAATGATAATCTTATTATTCAAGACTATATGGGTAAATTTAGAAAATTAGAATTTTAATGATAACGCAAATTATTTTATAATAAATAAACTCCACTAGTGGAGCGCCGGGAGTGGGAGTCGAACCGTTATTCATCCAATGTAGGTTTTATTATCGCCATATTAAAATTTAGCATTCAATTATTATTCTTCATTTTTCGTAAAAAGATATTCTAGATAAAGAATAATATTATGTGTCCTATCTGATCTGGTAACAAGTTTGTTACCATTTATAGTAATTAAACTTTTTGCTAAGTAAATAATAAATATTAAAGAATCAAACATAAAGATGTCATAACCACATAAATTTAGAGTATTAAAATTTATTTTAAGATTCTGAAACATCAAATTGGAATTTTGCTTTTTTCCTTTTCATAATTTGTACAAGAGACAGCATTACCGGAACTTCAACCAGAACACCAACAGTAATTGCTAAAGTGACCCCAGAATGTACACCAAACAAAATTGTAGATACTGTTACTGCAAGTTCAAAAAAGTTACTTGCTCCAATGAAAGCAGTAGGTGCTGCTTCCGGATAAGGTATTCTCAATTTTTTTGATCCAAAATATCCTAATGCAAAGATTAGATAGGTGTGAAGTACAAGAGGGATTGCAATTAACATCAAGTGATAAGGAAAATTGATGATCTTATCGCCTTGAAAAATAAAAATAAGAACTAGAGTTATCAAAAGACCAATTGGAGTAATTTTATCAATTCTCTCGATTAGATGAGTTTCAAGCCATTCTTCTCTCTTCGTCTTGATTGTTACTCGTCGATTTAAAGCCGCTAATCCCAAAGGTACTGCAACATATAATAAAATTGAGACAAAAAGAGTGTCAAGAGGAACAGAAAACCCAGTGGCTCCAAGCAAAAACACACCAAGAGGAACATAAAGAACAAGGATAATTAGATCATTTATTGATACTTGAAGTAGTGCACAACTAATATTAGCTCTAGCAAGATATGTCCATACAAGTGTCATTGCCGTACAAGGTGCAAGTCCAAGAATTATCATACCCATCATGTATTCTTTATGTAAATTTTTCAGGAATCATAGAAGAAAAAATAACGCCCATAAACAACCAAGCGATAAAAGCCATCATAAAAGGTTGGATTGCCCAATTTATAGTCAATGTAAAAGCCATAACCTTTACATTTTTCCTAAAGTTCAACAGCTCTGAATATTTTACTTTAAGCATAATTGGATACATCATCATCAAAAGTACTATTGCTATGGGGAGCGAGACATTTGCAAACTCAATGCTTGACAAAGAAGTAGATAGTGAAGGAAAAAAATATCCTAGCAAGGTTCCAGATATAATACAAATTGCTACCCAAATTGAGAGATATTTGTTAAATACATCGAGTTCCTTTTGATAAATTTTCGAGATTTTAGGTTCCTTTCGAGTTATGAATACTGTATTATTGGTATATGTGTTATAAGTTTTTATTAAAACTGCTATACCTTCTATCTAAATTGGTTACTGATGTTGGTACTGATAATAAAATAACACAAAACCTTATTAAAAAAATTCTAGTGGGAGTAGATGGTTCTGAGAAGTCATTTGAAGCTGCTGAATATGCATTAAATTTAGCTGAAAAATACAAAAGTAAATTGATACTAATTGTATATGTTCTTGAAATAGAACCCTGGCTTCATGGTGAATATCCATATAGTTGGGGGAAACCTGAAGTAATTGAAAAAGTGTATGAGAATCAAAAACGAGATATACAGAAGATTCTTGACAAAATAAAAGAAAAAACTGATAAACTCGATCTAAATTCTAAAACTGATATGATTATGACTCCTCGCACAACTAATCCATCAATAGCGTTGGTAGATTACTCTGAAAAAAACGATATTGATTTAATAGTGGTAGGAACAAGAGGAAGCACTGGTTTCAAGAAATTGCTTCTTGGTAGCGTAGCTAGCGGAGTGGTAACATATGCTCATTGTCCAGTATTAATTATAAAGTAGTATATATCATCTAATAATTTACTTAATAATGATAATTATTATTTTCAATTCTTTTATTTTTTGTGGAGAAGCATGAGAAATGTCACATATCTGTAGCTCTTATAACTTACAATATTGCTGAAATGAATTCACATACTATCATTATATGCTATTTCTTCTCTGTGATTCGATATTTTCCGTGATTATAGAATACACGAAATTTCGTTAGCAAAGCATATTATTTAACATTCTTAGTAAATTTACCCCTAAATAATAAGGCTATAAATGATGTTCCTATGAAAGTTGCAGACAAATAAAGCCACAAATCATTTAAGACTCCAGATAATAAAGCAGGTGCTAAGGACCTGGCAGGATTCATGGAAGCACCAGAAATAAATGCCAGGAAAAAAATATCTAAACCAACAATACTACCAATTACTAATCCACCAAAACCTCTCAAACCTTTTGTATGTACTACAATACAAATAACAATCATCAACAATGCAGAAGCCAAAACTTCTATTCCAAATATCAAAGGAAGTGGATAACTATAATTTGGCGCATTAGCACCTAAATTGGCTTCATATCCAATAAAATACTTTACAAATAAACTTGCTAAAAGGGCACCAATAATTTCCGCAACAAAATAATATACCAATTGATATTTTTTTATATGTCCAGTTATTAGAAATGCTAATGTCACTGCAGGATTAAAGTGCGCCATAGATATTTTACCTAAAATATATACCCCTATTGTAACTCCTATTAATGGAGAAATAGCAATAAACGGAAGTCCCAACACTCCTCCAGTTTTTGCATCAATAACTACAGATCCAGTAGCTAATACAACTACGATAAATGTTCCAATAATTTCTGCAAAAAATATTTTTTGATCAGACGATAGTCTATTGGTTAATTTCCAAAGTTGAGACAAGTTCTTTTATCCTCTTCTCTATTTCATCTCTTATATCCCTAACTTCTTCTATAGATTTCCCTTTTGGGTCTTCTAAATTCCATTCTATAACCTTTGGTAACCATATTGTAGGACAAAAGTTTTTATCCATACAGCCCATATTTACTATATTATAAGAGTCTCGAATCATTTCATCGGTTAACTCTTTAGATCTTTGTTTACTGATGTCTATTCCAACTTCTTTCATTACTTCAACTACTATTGGATTGAGTTGGTAGGCAGGTTTTGTTCCTGCACTCACGGTTTTAAATCTACTCGGAGCATATTTTTTAAAAAATCCCTCTGCCATTTGACTTCTTCCTGCATTTTCAATACATACAAAGAGAATTGTTTTAGCATCTTTGTTACTACTTCTTTTTTTAGATTTTCCAAAAAATTTCATGATCGTATCACTCCTACTAATTTGTTAGTGCTTTAACTATTATACTAACGATTTTCCTTCCGTCACTAAAATTGGTTTCATCCCTGTATGTTTTTTCATTTAATATCTGGATGTTTTGAAATCCAGCGTCCTCAATGCTTTTTATGTAATTTTCTTTTGTTAATGCACCATCAATACAACTACACCAATTATCAGTATTGACGTCATCTTTGCTAATTTCTTTAGTTGTTATCAGGTCAGAAATAATCATTCTTCCTTTTGACTCTTTTTTCAAAATACGATAAATTTCTTTGAAAGTATTTGTCTTATTAGAGGTCAAATTAATAACACAATTACTTATTACAACATCTACCGAGTTAGTATCAATAGGAATTCTCTCTTCTATGTCTCCCTTACTAAATTCTATATTCTTGTAATTATGAGCGATTGATGTTTTTCTTGCTTTTTGGAGCATTTCCTCAGTCATGTCAATTCCTATAACTTTTCCCTTATTACCTATCAATTTAGATGCTAAGAACGCATCAATTCCAGCACCTGAACCCAGATCAACTACAGTTTCACCTCTTTTTATATCTGCAAAATTTAGCGGTGCACCACATCCTAATCCAAGAATTGATTCTTCTGGAATAGATTCCAATTCTGTTTCATTATATCCAATAACAGATGATACCTGTTCTTTAGAAATGTTATTAATATTACAACAAACCTGCTGTGGATTACAACAAGAACTGATATTAGCTTTTAACGCAATTTTTGCATAATTTTCTTTGATTTTGTCTTTGAGTATTTCTTTTTGCATAATTATGTTTACTAAGGAAACTATTTAAATTGTCAAGATGACCATATTACACAAAGTATCATGAGGGAAACAAAGGGACAAAAAGTAAAGAAATTGCCTTTATATGATCATTGTACTTTTGATGGATATGACTCTCAAAAATTAATGTTACAGACAACGAAACTTCGAAATCTGATAACAAAGAGAGGGACATTTGAAATGTTGATTCCTTTATGTTGCACAACCAATCCTGTAAGATATAAGCAATTCAAAGAGGAACTAAAAGGTATTAGTAGTAAAACTCTTGCTCGCAGATTAAAAGAACTTGAAAAAGATGGTATACTAGAAAGACAGGCATATAATGAAATTCCACCAAGAGTAGAATATAAAATGACTAAGAAAGGTCAAGAATTAGTAGAATCAATAATAAATTTAATTCAATGGATGATAAAATGGTCATGATTAAACTAAATTATTTAATCTTTTTCAAAACATTTTCTGTTTGATTATATTTTTATGTATGAAATAAGCTTCCCAGAAGAATCTAATAATAAAAAAGTTTACCAGTCGATAATGGATATCATATACAATAAATCTAAATGACAATATTTTTGGTCAAGTCTTTATCTATCTCCATAATGCATATTCGCTAAATAATCTTCTAAATTTTATATTAAGAAACTTTTTGACGAGAGAATTATCTAAACTTTAAATATTATTAAATCAGTTTTTATCGACACTTTTGAAATCGAGTATTTGATAGACGAATTACTCTCATATCTTTAAATAATCCCACAACCACCGAACCGGATTCAGATTTTGTAATTTATAATCATCTTTAATTTTAATCTAGATTTAGCCACTTAATTTTGTTTTATTAAAAATCTGTTATATAAAATTGTCTTACCTTTTTATATTCTATACTATCAAATTTAGAATAATTTCCAGTTCCTTAATATCGATGTAAGATTTAGACTTTATGTCTTTTATTTCTGGAGCGTAAAAGTTCAATCTTTATAAATTTCTTCACTAGAAAATTAGACTATTATTTTTTCACTCTATTGATATTAGTCTGGATGAAATACAGAATACTCATATGAATCCTAGTAGTGGACACTATCACTTTAGTCTAAAAAAATCTTTTTTATACCTCTATCTGTTTTTATTCGTTAAATAATTTTACTTTTAAAACATGAAATACTTACTACATGCCTTTTAAAATATAATTACATTAGGGTAAATCTATAGTATGCACCGCGTCTTCACAACTTAGACACATAAACCTGCCACAACTATCACACCACTGTATTTCAATGGAGCTGCCACATGAATCACATCCAGGTCCCTTTCCTCTAGTGGCCGTTCGCAATATGGAAGAAGCCAAATCTGATTTTATTTTAGGCAAGAGAAACATTACTAAGTCAGTTGTTGTTATTATGCCAACTAAATCATCATTTTGGTCGACAATTGGAATCTTTCTGATTCCATTTTTTAACATGATTTTTGCTACTTTTTCAACTGTTGTACTGTGGTCTGCTGTAATAAGTGGATGGGAAGCCAAATCACCAAGAGGCGTATCACGAGCATATCTTCTTACAAGATCTCGTTCGGTAATTATTCCAAATGGTTTGTTATTTTTAGTTATAACAATACTCCCTATTTTTTTCTCGGTCATCAAATCCGCTGCATGAGACGCTATTTTTGAGACATCTAAAGAGACAACATTCGTAGACATTATATCCTCTACCTTGGTATTGCTTTCTTGTACAAATGATTTCATGATATGATATACTAATAATTTGTGAATACTATATTATATACATTAACCTAGCATTTCATGTAATACTCAGTTTTTTACTTTTAACAAACCAAGAAATCTAAATTCTTAAACCAATGCGTCTTTCCAAATGCTTTGAACGGGACCCAATAATAATGTGATCTCAATGATGGCACAAAAAGTATCCTAGATTTGATAAAAAACACGATAAAAGATAGCTCGGGATTCCAGGCATTTTATTTTTGTGATATGTAAAAAGATCAAAGGCGACTGACGGGACCTGAAGGTGTTAGTCAAAAGAATAGATATTACCGAGATACCTCAAGAACCTAGTGATATGATGGCACCAGTAGAAGCAGCAAATGCTCAGGCAGCACCAAATACACAAAATGGCTACGGTTTTGGGTAACGATAAAATTCAAAAAGAAGTTGGTAAACATATGTATCAATTAGAATAGAAGGGTAAGATAAAAGTTGTTCCTCCCCAATCAAGATGTAGAGTAACAGATACTATAACTGGATTGGGAGATAATACAGTTGGTGTACCTTATGACCCAGTAAATGAGATAATGTATGTGTCCAATTTTGATGGTAATACTCCCGGTGAAATCATCTCTATTAATCCTATATAACAGCATTTTTTAAAATAATATTTTGATCTCTTAATGAATCCTCATTTTTTATATTTATATAATTTAAACAATTTCTAAATAATAAAAGCTAAAATATAAGAGTATGGATTGGTAGAGCCTTACATTAAACATTCGACTTCAGACAATAATGTCTAAGTGATAATGGTTTTGAATTTTATTGATAGTGGATATAATGAGTCTAAGTAAATATAAAACTTACTTTTTAAAATCTTTTAGCCTTTGGCTATGCCAGATTGTAAATATTTTCTTTTAGAAATATTTCAATCAAAAAAAATTTATACCAATTTTAATTAATAACAAATTTTTTGTGTTTATTAAGAGCATATAAATGCAACATAAAATTGAAAGAAGTGAAATTTAATAAACATGAGTTCAATTGTGTACTTAGTCAGAGAACGAATGCATATTATTTTCGTTTTAATAATATTTTTTTTCGATTAGAAAATTATTTAAGCTGGCTAGATGTATATCGATTAATGAGAATTCTATATAGTAGAATAGGCTCTGTTGTAATTCTTATTATCATAGGAACATTTATCTTTCTTAATATTCAAGATGATGGAATATTTGAAAGAATAATTGTACAAGAAGATATCAATAGATAACGATTCTCTATTACAAAGCAATCAGACTCAATTATCAATTCATGATAAAAGTATCATAGTTCAACTTTTAGCAAATCATTTAGAAACTAAACTCAATAAATCAGCTGCAATATTAGAAATAGCAAGCGAGCTTCCACAAATGAGAACTCTACCTAATGGGACTTTAATTGATCCCTCTCTTCATGGCATTCCAGAAGATGAAGATATGTCAAAAAGACAAGTAGCACAAAATATATTATCTATAGATAAGGATTTTGGACGAATTTTCTATATGATGCCAAATGGTGATATGTATTTTGAAGAGCCTTATTCGGCACAGGAGAACCTCACTAGAGATAACTTTGCATTTAGAGATTATTACAAGGGAGCCGTTTCTACTGGCGATACCTATCTTGGAAATGTACTCATATCTGCCTCTTCTGGCCTTCCCCAAGTCAATATGGCTATACCATTATACTATGCTAATGGCAGTAATAAGGATAACAATACTGAGAATTTGATAGGATTATTTGCTGGTGATCAGGACATTTCTACATTTAACAAATCATTACAATCTCTTCCCCTATCAGAAAATGAAACTGCAATATACGTAGATAACAATGGCCAAGTTATCTCCAGCTCGTCGCATTCATCATATATTAATAATCAAGATCAATCAGATGATATCTCTTCTCTTTTATCTTTTAAAGACGTTATAGCTGGCATGTCTGGATATAAGATTGAAAAAATTGGCGATAAAGATATGTTAATTGTATACACACCAGTCAAATTCAAATCAACAACATGGGGAGTACTCTTTATCTCTCCTTTAAATAATATTGTTAGATAAGAGGCCATCTGCATTGTAAATCAAGACAATATATTTAGATACCTCTATTTACATACCACTTTTATCTAATCCGATGACTATATTAAGTATACTAAATCTATGTACTAAATGATTTAAACAACTACGCGTGCTAAGAAGATTGCACGTTTTTGTTGTTGTTTTTAATGACTTCAATATATAGTAATACCAAATAAAATTATATCAAGATACAATTAATTCTGCAAAATTTTGTCAATATGAAGTTATGATAGTGGATTTATTATAATTTAAGTACAATAACAAGTTAAGTTCCAATTTTTGAGACTGGATATTGAGGAAGCCAGTAAACACTTGACGGATTTGGAAGTCAAGTTAGGAACTAAAAAGAAGAGAGGAATTTAAAGGCTTTATTCGATGGAGAATCTAATCGTGTTGGGATATAAAGATCATTCTAAATTACTCGGCAAGTTTGGGATTAATTGAGTTATTGGGATAGGGATAATAAAACCGAAAATCTATTTTTCCTTTTTTTTGTCTTATTTTAATTGGTTAATTAATCTATTTCTCTAGAGATAGAGATACTAACAGAGATAAATTACTGTTCTTTAAAAAAAAGAAAAAAGAAATGTTGAATAAAATCGACTATATTACCTAGTATTTACTATCTTTCTTCATTTTATAGTCGTATCCGTACTTGTCGCCCTTGTCTTTACAGTAGTCCATTTTATGCTCATCATACCATGTAATTTCCTTCTTCAGCAAAACTTTTCCATTTCCAGGATCTACTATGACTTTATACTTTTTCATGTCCTCATCTAAGACTGTCACTTTGTAGATCAGATAGTTATGTGCGTGTGTTAACTCCGCTTCCTTTACAGTAGAATTTAATCCCACACTTCCTTGGGCTGCTTTTATAGCTTCAATAATGTCAACGTTTACTTTAGATTTGAATGCTTCCACTATAGTGGACTCTACCTCTACTGTTCCCGTCCAATTCATCTTGGGTTCAGATTGATTAGACATTGTCATCGCAGTACTCTCATCCATCATTGGAGGATTTTCTGGATCTACTTGAGCAAACGCATTCCATGTATTACCATTATTATTGCTGATACCAACAATACCCATTGCTACAACCAAAGTCAAGGTTGTTGTGATTGCTAGAACTATTTTCATTAAATAAGTTAAGGTATGATAGTTTATAACAGTTTAGGATATATAATATAAATAAAATTATTTGTATCTAGTATTTTTTAGGAATATACATATTGGTAAGTAAATCTATTACCTTCCTTTTAAGTACAACATTTAGTATTATATCCTAAACATATAGACATTATACTAAACTTCATGGCAGATTTAGGTTAATTTGAATCGCCATACATTTCCTTTTTTTTGCACGTTCTTTCAATTTCAAACTCGATTTAGAATTGGGTCTAAAGTAGAATTAGAATTTCAAAATATGATGTCTATTCCGGTTTTAAACTCTAGGGATGATTTTTCATATCGAATGCTCTGTGAGCCATTTTCCGACTTCTGGCCATAGGCTTTTGTGTGCACTACGGCTAATGCACAATCCAACATGTCCAGTTGGAAATTCTAATGTTTTTTTGTCTTTACTTGAAATCACATCAGTGATTGTTCTGCTAGACTCTGCCGATACCAGATCATCCCTGGTTCCAACTATGTTCAATACAGGCATGGTAATTTTTTTGAGATCAACTAGGTCTTTTCCAAGCATCATTTTATTTTGAATTAAAAGATTGTCTTTGTAAATATCGTTGATGATTTGCTCAAACACTTTACCAATTATTGGAACACTGTCATAAAGCCAAGATTCTACTGCTATAAACTGCATGATTTCTTTTATGCTTCTAGGCTTACTAAAATAAAATTGATACTTTAATGCAGCCTCTAATGGATTACGCATTAAGAATGCAATATTAAGAAAAGATGATGGCACATTTCCAAAAATCTGTACAAATCTTTTAATGTCTATACTTTTTATCCACGATTCTAATACAGTAGGAGATTTACCAAAGTCCGTCGGAGTTGCATGCAATATCATATTTTTTACGTTTTCAGGATGTAACGCAGAATAGATCAAAGAAAGAATCCCTCCCCAACAGTACCCGAATAAAGTAACGTTTCTAGAGCCTGTCATCTCTTCTACTTTTTCGACTGCATCTTCAAGATAGTCATGTATATAGCTTTCAAGAGACATATTTTCATCCCTAACCTTGGGCATTTTCCAATCCGTAGCATACACATCAAACCCAAGTTGTTGAAAATATCTAATTATACTAGTCTCCGGCATCAAATCCAGAATATAATGTCTGTTTATTAAAGAACCTACAAAAAGTAATGGAGTCTTGAATTTGTGTTGTGATAATTTCATGTAATGATGAACTTCGAATCTACCCCCCATCGGAATTACTTCAGAAGGTGTCCTGTTAGTAACATCACGTATGGGTTCTACCATGGATGATAAATTATTCATAGCTGATTCAAGAAATCTATATGATCTATCGTGATGGAGTAATGGTGCAAATTCCGCGTACGATCCCATAAATTCTGATAACGACTTACAAAATTCTGGGCTTTTTAACTTGTTTTTCAACTCACTATCAAAAGTACCTCGAAATTTATTTTGCATTGTTTCACCTGAGGCTTCATGAAAATCAGAAATAGACTCCATTGCTCTAGCGCAAGAATTAATTAAAGATAATCCATACTGTGTTTGAAAATTAAATAACTTGATTGTAAAATCTGCATAAAGACAAAAGGGATTTAAAGGAGTTAATAACGTTGAACCCGACAATTCTACTTGTATTTCAAGATCAGGCTAATATTACTATACCTCCATCCCATATTTGATTTTTGGTTAAAATTTTCATTACTGGTATTAAAGAATTGACAGTATTTTATTAAACCATGAATCTCTCTATTTCTCTTTCAACTATAGGAATAATTTTCTCCATTATTATTTTATCATAGTTAGATTCCTTGGAGTCGATAGTTAAAAGTAAATAATAATTCTCACTTAATGGAATTATAGATCTAGATAAATTTTCATATTTTCCAAATGCATACGTTAATTTACCGATTTTTGGTTCAAATTTTAATCTTGTTCTGTGTCTGTTAATTGCACTGAATGCAGATTCTTGGTTCTCTTCTTTGCTAAGGAGCGGTCTTATGTCATCTCGATATCTTTCATTTATAAAAACACCATTTTTATCAGTTATACCAATCCATCTAATGGATTTGTCGACATTCAATAAATTTTTAACAAAAGTATTAAGAAATTCACTATTCGATACCATTCGTTTGTTAATTTTTTTAAATCGTAATAAAAAAGTTATGAGTAGGTGGACCTTATATTAATAATTATGCCATATAATCATGTTAATTAGGAAAAAATTATAAAGGAATATTCACATTTCTGATAATTCTATGAATGTAATTCACGAGAGAAACGCTAAAGGTGAGTTATTTGTATATTTTAACGCGAAAATGGAAGGCAACCGAAAAAATCGTCATTATTCAAAACTTGCGAATACTATTATTAAGACTTATTGAAGTTATGAAATCTATCACATGAATTAAATCTTTTGATTGGTTACACAAGATTTTTAAAAATATTGTAAGTATTTCATATAGGATACCCTTACGCATTTCAAAGTCTTTTTTTATCTTTTGCATAAAATAAGAATTGTGTAATTACTCTAATGACTATATACGTAACTATTCTGAAACCAGAGGTAGAATAAAATAGAAATACTAAAGATATCCGATATTGTTTAGAAGTTGTATCCATCAATATTCTCAATCCAATATCTTTTAACTATTTGGCTTTTGTTTAAATAAATTGAAACAAAAAGAAAGTATCCAAAGTAAAGAATATTTAGTTAGGTTTCGATATCATTTCTGTTAATTAGTAATTAGCATTAAATCTATAAAAAAATATAACAGACCTAATTTTAATTACTATTTCAGTTCATGAAATATTTGAGATCCCCTGGTTGTTTTGATTTGCGGTTCTTCATTTTTGTAACCGATAGACAGTAAAGTAACAGGAATAATATCGTCGGAAAGGCCTAGAATTATTGATACTTTCTGTTCATTAAATGCTCCAACCCATACTGATGATAATCCTAGTGCAGATACTGTTAATTGAGCATAGGATGCAGCTATAGTAGCATCTTGTATTGAAAATAATTTCGCTTTTGTTCCATACTGGCTCGAGCGACTCGGATTCGCACAAAAAACTAAAAGTAGAGGCGCTTCTGCAATAAACTCCTGGTCCATTGCTGCTTTGACAATCTGCTTTTTAATCTCTATGTTGTCTACATAATAAATTTCAAAACTTTGTAAACCGCCTGCTGATGGAGACAAATCGCATATTTCGATAATTTTTTTTATAATCGCCTTATCTACTTTTTTATTATTGAAACTTCTTACAGACCTACGTTCTTCCACAACCTGAAAAAAAGATTTTCCTTCCATTGTAATCTTATTTATCTCTCAGCAATTAAATGTGTTATTTTTATTATTATACTTTAGGTAAACTGAGTTTCAATATTAAAATTATCGTAATCAATATAACCGACCATTTAAAATGATTTTTGAGAACTATCTTACAAATCCTTTTTGATCGACAAGACTCTCTATCATCCATTTTTCAAAATCTCTATCAGACAACTTTTTCCTGTTTTCAATTATGGAAGTAGCGTCTTTTCCTACAACATATCTAATTTGTGGATTATTTGTTGTAACTGCCTCTAAGATAGTTTCAGCAACTTGTTTTGGAGAAGATGATGTGTCTCCCATCAGAGGTACAAAACCACTGAAAACCTTTTGAGTTAATTCGTAATACGGTGAATGTGGTGAAGCATTTGTTGCCATCTTAACATTTTCGAAAAAATTTGATCTGACTACACCAGGTTCTATAAGAATGACATTTATACCAAATCCTTGCAATTCAAATCTTATAGAATCTGACAATCCTTCCAATGCAAATTTAGTTGCAATATATGCAGAATTAAGGGGAACACCAACCTTTCCTCCTATCGAACTAACATTTACTATAGTTCCATGATTTTGACTTCGCATAATAGGAACCACTTCCTTCATGACCCTTATAACCCCAAAAAAGTTAGTTTCAAACTGTGCTTTGAATTCTGTTAATGTAAGTTCTTCAAGAGCTCCCGCTACATCATAGCCTGCATTGTTCACTAATACATCGATTCTGTCATCTTGATCGATAACCTTTTTTATTGCTTCGTTTACCGATTCGTCACTATTAACGTCTAACTCGATTATATCAATGGGAAGGTTTTCATTATGTTTAATTTCCGTTAAACTTTCGGCTTTCTCTAAATTTCTCATAGTTGCATAGGTCTTAAAACCATTTCTTGCCAGATACAAAGATGTCTCATAACCTATACCGGTTGAACTACCTGTAATAATTGCAACCTTTTTTTTATGATTCATAAGAAAAATAGAATATTAGTTTTACTTAAATGATACACCATCTTTCAAGTCTTTATTTTGATATTCACAACTAAATTTTTAATTTTTACGATCCGATGTTAAATTTAAAATTGGAATATTAATTTTTGACCCTATCTCTGTGGGAAACAAATTTCCATGATTTTAATATGAATATAGGAATTTAGAGACTAGTCTCGAAATATTGCTTTGTTTCAACGAATATAGAATCAGGGAAGTTACAATTTGAAAATTAAACCAAATCTTATCGGAATTTCTATTGTTACAGATGTACTATATTAATTGCATATCTAGAAATAGCTCTGAAATCCCAAAAACAAATCTATAAAGAAATGTGATAGAGAATGGGATTAGCTTTAAACTTTCTAATTATGCAAATGATCTAATATAGCGTTTACAAAGTTCTAACAAATATATTTACAAGAATAGTTTTTCTTGATATGAAATGTTTATCGTGTGACAATCATTTTCATCCGCAAATGGGCTTTCATTTTTTAGGGTTCAATAAAAGACAAAACTCTATTTATGTATATTATCAGCTATGTCCATCATGCAATGAACCAGTTATAGGAACCTATGAAACACAGAAATTGGAATTTATGCCTCCAGTTTCGTCAGATGACATTAATAATAAAGTGTCATTATTAAAGAAGGTATAGGTGTATTAAAAAAGTAATTTTAATTTCGTTATTAAGGATAAACATTATTCAATAGAATTCTTTATAGGCGACTCTCTTGTCTTCTTCTGTTTTATGTTATCAAATCTAGAAAAATTTTTATCTTTCTTATCTTCTAAATCATAGATTCAAACCTTATAGTTTGTAATTGGAAAGCTTATTGTTTGTCCTAATTTCATCAATTCAGCCATTGATTTGGCAGAAGCCGGGGCAAAACCTGAATAATAATTGTTTGCAGATACTATAGCCATATTCACGTTTCTTACCTTATTTTGAAGAGCAAGCAATATCTTTGACCATACGTCCATTTCTACTGTTCTATCAAAAACTATTTTTCCAAAATTCTTGTCATCAAAACTTCTATTTCCTATCAATCTCATATATACAAAATCTGATGTAATGATTGGAGGAGTGGCCAATTTATCATGTTGACTCCAAACCAGACAATAATCGTGCCGTTTTAAATAGTTGTAGGAAACCTCATTAAACCAGCTTGGATGTCTAACTTCTATAGCATATCTAAAGGATTTGTCTAATAGGATATCCAGGGAATTTAAAAAATTAATCCCATCTAACATGTCTAGCCATGGGGGCAACTGTATTAGAAATGAAAGAATCTTTTTTTCCAATGGTCTCATTACTTTATAGAATTTTTGGATGTTTTGCCGGAGCTCTGAAAGACGAGTGCTATGTGTGATTATTTTGGGAAATTTAACGGTAAGCTTGAAGTCACGGGGTGTTTCAACCATCCATCTCTGTACTGTTAACTTGGACGGAATTTTGGAAAATGTAGATTCTATTTCAACGAAATTGAAAATTTGGGAATAGTATGAAAGCCAATATTTGTATTCCAAATCCTCTGGGTAGAACCTTCCCTTCCATTCATCATAATTCCATCCAGAACAGCCCAGATAATATTCCATTATATTATTATTTTAGAACAAGTTGGCAAAAACTTTTCTATTCACTCAAATAGACGTTACGTTTTATTTGCTCAGAATTTTGATGGCTATTCTTTCTTTCCATTAATCTTCATTTGAAGGAACAAAAATGATTAACGAAAAGAGGATTGAATTATTCATTTCATATTCACAATATCATTAATAACCCTCCATCCAAATCTATTGATTGAAATGTAAATCTTGTTCTAAAGACAAAAAATTAGAAAAAAATATTATAATTTTATAGAATTGAAAGTTATTTATTCGCGCACTGACGGGTGAAAAGTGATAATTAGAGTAATTCTATTTTTTTTTGACTTATGAAATTAATAATTAGTCTATTACTCTACCAATACGACTGATGATATTTCTCATTATCAATTAAGCAATATAACAAATACTAAAATCCAGTTAGGTCATTAGCACATAATCCCAAGAATAGAGCTGCCTCGGGTTTTATATCAGAATCCAACTCTAAAATCCTTCGTACCACTCTTCCCAAACGTCAAGTAATTAGAAATATTTGCTCTGGCTGCGTAATTTTTTCTTTTTTTCCCATTTCTAGGTCGTCATCATGAATGTTATTATTAATGATATTGTTGTTAATTTGATTTTCTCGTTCCTATCTATTAGCTCATATGGCATGTCTCATTTTTATTACTATTGTTCTCATTTCCTCAGCATTCAAAAATTATATACAAATAATCAATGGATTAAAATATCTTTTATTATTAATAGTAATGTAATATTGATCAAACTAAAGGATTTTGAAGCACCTTTGCTATCTGAATTAACAGAGAAGATAAACAATTGGATTGAAAATCGTACAACTCGTTTTGGAGAACAATTCAAGTATATCAACATAAAATACAATTATGAATCCCATCTACATTCTAATGAAGAATACTTGGCAGGTTCCGAATCTAGTTATACAGCAATATTAATTTATGAAAATAAAAATAACAACCCCGCTATGGATTCTGACGGAATCATAGATGATTAAATGCTGAGAATAAATAGTTATTCAAAATTCAAAATATTCAAAAGAAAATATAGGAAAAAAATTGAAACAAGCCGTAATAACAGCAGTCTCTATTGTCTAAAATGTAACCGTATTACTATGAAAAATTCTTTAATTTATGAAAAAATTTTAATCAATCCCTGTATAAATTGACAAAATTTAAAACTGGATGATAAATATTGTTCATACAGAATCAATATTATTTGACAGAATTTATTGCAATACCTGTAACCCTTTAGAGTTCACGATTGATTTCAAATATCTCGATGAATTTGACGAAATTAGAACAGACACTAAAATTATTGAAGTTTTAATGATATGGTATCTTTTGTCTACAATTTTTCATTCTATATGAATGGTTACGATAAATATTGTTACCAGTATTATTCCATAAATTGCATGGCCTATCAGACTTACTATAACAGGCCCTTTTCCTAAAGAATGATTCAAAGGATCTATTCCTGTAATTGGCTTGTGAATTGGAAGAAGAGTAAGAATCCATAGAAAAAAACCGTAGAACACCCCCAATGCTATTAAAGGAATTTCTTTTAAAGAAGGGACAAGTATTAAAGCAAATAATAGTCCTAATCCTCCAAGACTTCCGTTTATAAAGTGCAAAAGAAATATACCCCAGAAATGAAGACTGCTAGGTGAAAGCCTAAAAAATTTGCATGTTAAGACCTGATTTTCATGCCATTCTAGGATACCAGTTAATCCCCATCTCTTCCAAAATGGTATTTCTATAAATGTCATAGCTCCGGTCGCCAATAGTCCTGAAAACAAACTCAATAAAATTGAATATAGATCTATTTGCAAAATTAATACACACATCCATAGCAAATTTCCAATGATACCCTCGTGAAATCATTTAATGATAGAACGATCGATGCCAAAGCGCCTACCTTTTCTTTCACTATTAATATATTAAAGAATGATAATAAAATATTATATTCCTATATTTAAAACGATGGTGTGGTCTCTTTTATTCAATATTCATAAAAAAGAATTAATTGAACTTTATAAAATTTTTTTATCGCCAGATAATATTGAAAAGAATTCCGTATGAAAATAATTTGAAACTAGGTAGTATTCAATTTTATACTTAATTATCTGTGAACTCCTTAAACAAGAAATTCAGCAAGGAATATCTTGTTTTATTTATGGTCTATCTTCATATGATAGCGATCTTCATATATTGATTATTTAATAAATGGTATTTTATCTATAAATTTTTAAATCTGGTTCTTCTTAGATTTTTAGGGATGATACCTTTAATAATTTCGGGAATTGCTGGTTTCGCTATCTCTGAAATTATTACATATTACTGGAAGAAAAATCATTCATCAGAGATCTATATTTTTGATAGACGATTACATCATGGAGAGATAGGAATTTTGTTACTCGGTATTTTGACGATGGGAAAAATATCTCCATCAATAATCTCCTTAATAACTGGTTTGGGAATTGGTTTGATAAAGGATGATCTTGGAGATCTAAACAAATGGTTTAAATTCCATAAAAGATCAAATAATGGTTAATAATAATCTGCAAATTGGATAATTTTACTGAAATGTAATTGAATCGTAATATATTATTTGTACCAAAAAATGCATAATATTCAGAACTATTAAAAATAATGTATCACAACTGATCTAAATATTATTTGTTTAGGAAAAAGACTGATGTGTTAAATAAACCCGTTAATAAATGGTAGGTCCTCAAATTTTCAAGATCATTTTCATAAATCTTTTATGTTAGGAAATAGTACTTAAATTTATCAGAAATATAACACTCAAAATGATTTATATCATACCTTGGTATTTTTATTTTTTAATTTTTTATGAAATAAGATGTATTACACATACTATACTTTAAATCTGAAATATAAATTTAGATAATAAAGAAACTTATTATGTCATCTTTCTTAATATAATCCCTCTCATAATGTTCTATATTTAGGATCTATTTATGCTATAATATAACCTATGTGAGTTACAAAAATAACAGGAATTACATCATGCGTATAATTAATTAATAAAAGAGTTCAATGATCTATAATCTCATTTTCCAGACATTTTCTTCTTAACTTATTTTTATCCAGTCATGGAATGTGTTAACTGGAAAAATAATTGGTTTTCTATCTGTAATACTTTCTTCATTTTCTTATCAATTCCCATTTTTACTCCAATTTTTCTAGAATATACATAAAATATTATTAAAATTAATAATTATGAAATAATTAGCCTATTCCAATATCCATATAGATCTTAGTGTATCCGCGTCACTTCTAGATATTCCAATGGTATTGTTCAGGAAGGAAAATTTGTCATCTGTGGTAGAATTAAAATATATGATACCTCTGTACCCAGGATGTGCCGCGACGACAAGATTTACATCATAAGACTCCCATCCTATCATGTGACCAACTTCAGAAACTATCTTTCAATGTCCTTGTCCAAAAATAGTCTTATTATAAATTACTGATGTTTAAAAATATAGCATTGTTTATTACTTTACCGATGTGTTTTATTGTTGCATTTTCAGTACATTTATCTTCTAAAACTACATAAGGATGAGATTTAACTTCTTTAGAACTTGTACATTTACCACTTGTTGCTATATAGACAGGATCGATATTTTCTATCTTGTTATTGTGCTGTTGTTAATTAAATTCTCTGTTGCTTCAGCATCTACAGAAAAATAATGGTCAATACCAATAATCGAAGAAAAACAAAGCATGGTTATGTAAATATACTTTTTTTGTATGAGCACATTTTATCGAATAATATTATCAAATAATAATGTTGCTTGTTTTTTATCTCTATTATGACTTAGTAAAATACACAATTATTCGTTTTAATTTTCAATAAATTTGAGAGGAAAGAAGAATCTCAAAAACCAATGTTAATTTATTATATCTGATTTCAATTAAAATTATACAATTATTAGATCGCTTTTCAATATTCAAATTCTGTTGAATAAAGTATCTGCTTGATGGCAATACCGCACGAAATTTTATCTTGGTTTGAATTATATTTAAAAATATTATTATTTCTTCTATATTTTGAGATTCATCATCGTAGCTATAAAATCAATGGATTAATAATATGGAAACCACTGAAAGCAATAAATATTCATAATAGGATAAGAACATAAAACTCAAAATAAACAAAAAATAAATATTACGAAGACTGAAACTAATGGCCTTGAATCAACAGAAATTAATTGATTTTGGACCGTTACCATTACGGATAATAGCTGGTGTGGGCTTTATTGCTCATGGCCTTCCTAAACTTGTTGATATTGCAAACAGTCAAAATTCGTTTATAAATATGGGATTACCACCAGAATTGGCAATTGTTATAGGACTTTTAGAGTTTATAGGCGGGATAGCAATTCTCTTAGGAGTCTTAACAAGAATTTCTGCAATTTTACTGGCAATAGACATGATAGGTGCTATATTTACAGTAAAATTATCAAAGGGTTTTATTGGTGGATTCGAGTTAGATCTCTTGTATCTTGCAATAATGATAAGCTTGATCTTGACAGGACCTGGTTCGTTATCAATAGAAAAAAATCTTCTGAGGAGAGAAATTTTTCCTAAAAAATCATAAATTTTTTCTTATATAAATAATATTTATTTATTCTATTTAATTTCGTTTTCCTTTTATTTTTATTTTATACTTCA
>DATFEP010000063.1:0-70670 GCA_035250975.1 Nitrososphaeraceae archaeon
TAAAGAAGAGGATAAGCCTTTTGGAATGCCTCTCAGGGAAAAGAAATCTCATAATAAAATAGATCTTGGAGATATTATTCAGATAGCTGATGATTACTATATTGTTGATACTGTTGGAGTAAGGAAAATAAAAATAATTAATAATTGATATTATTAACTAGGTGATGGAATCTTTTAAATAGGTCTTCTATTATGTTAAGGGGCATATTTAAAATATAGTCTAATCTAATTATAAATTTTCTATTAACAGGTCAATTATTGATAGAATACAAAATATTTCAAATCTACATTATCATTAATTAAGATTCACTAAATTTGAAATCTTTACATTACTAAGAATTTAATTAATAGATGTCATGGCTATATTAATTTAAGAAAATATACTTAGCTTCAAATGTTCTAATTTCCCATATGTGTTGTTAAAATTTGTCAGAAACCGAACAGCTACCTTTATCGTTACATGTTCATTGTTTTTGTATTTTCATGTTTAGTCTGAGAAAAACGTCTTGTGTATTGGAATCATTAGCACATGGAAAAATGAGTTGTAAGATCATATAATACTATTAAATGTAAAATTATGCATACAAAATAAAATAGTATATTAGTAGTAAGAAGGATATCTATAATAATTATGACATGTATGATATATGCCTAAATGTCTTGGAATATTGATAATTATTATGGAACAGGAATTTATTGTAATGTATTTAAACGATTATTGTTCTACTGTGATAATTATAGAAAAGCTATGATGATCTACAAATTTAAATTCTGATATAATGCTTATAGTATTAGGGAGAAAAAAATATAGAAAAATGTCTATACTTTCAAAAACTCTTAAATTACGAATTCCTTCCAGGATAGTTTACCGCGCTTTAAAGGATACACGGTTAGAAGTACTTTTTCCTGAATTTTTTATAGGTGTAGAAAGAAAAGTCATAACTGACATAATAAATAAAGAAATTAGCTTTAACACAATAACTGAAGGAAAACAGATTGAAATTATTGAAACATTCAAATTTAAAATTTCTAACAATAACGGAACAGTTGTCGAATATATTACTGAAACAACAAGCATAGAAGAGAACGATATAATATTAGAATCTATAGTACAGACACATGTGGCTAATATTTTATATTCACTTTTGATGCTTGAGACAGGATATATCAATGGAGTATTAGAAAAGAAAGAGAGAAAAAAATAGATAATTCAATATGAAAATGGAAAAGAAAAAAGGTAAAGATTACAAACTTTGATATGAAAAATATGATGTAAATCTTGAACCTGATTGGAGTTGGAGCGAATATTTTAAACCAATAACATACTAATTATTAGTTTTCAAACTTCATACGATCAATATGTTATTTTAAGACGGTTAAAAGCAGTTATGGATTATGAAACAAAAAAGTTTGATTCTATAAATAGCTCCAAAATTCTAATACATAGAGAATATCTTTTTACATCATCGATAAAAATAATTTGTTTGTTTGATAATTATTGACAGAATTTTCTTAGTTCTTTAACAAATTCAATAGTTTCATTTACATCATAATCCTTTTCTGCATTCACAGCAAGAATTACTCTGTCTACGCCAGATCTTTCGAGCACAGATAAATCAGAACCAATTTCATCAATTGTTCCTCCAGTCATAGGAGACCTATTACTTTTTTTTTCAGAGCTTGTTTTCATAAGATATGGAAATGTTAGAACAGTTAGATCAAGATCCCTTCTAGTTCTTGAACTTTTTTCAATAGAATCATTAAACATTTTAATTGAATTGTGAAAGTAATCAAAAGATCCTGCTAAGGTTCCTATATAGCCATCTCCATATTTTATCATACGTTCAAACGTCTTTGGCGAGAAACCCCCTAGCAAAATTTTAGGGTGAGGTTTTTGAACAGGTTTTGGATCAATTATTGACTTCGGAATTTTGTAAAAGTCTCCATTAAATTCTACAATATCTTCTGTCCATACATTTTTCATAGCTTGGAGAATTTCGTTTGCTCTTTCTCCTCTTTTCTCATAAGGAATATTAGCGGCAAGATACTCATCTTTTGACCATCCAATACCAAAACCACAGATTGTCCTACCTTCAGATAAAATGTCTATTGTAGTAAATTCTTTAGCAAGTGTTACAGGATTATGAAAAGTCATGTCAATAATACAAGTTCCTAAATTTACCTTTGTTGTACTAGCTGCAATAAATGCTAATGTTGTTAATGGATCCAAATTATTCTTAAAAAATTCAGGCCATTCTCTTTTATCTGGAGTTCCCGGGTATGGTTGTTGAGGATTAATAGCATATAACATTCTATCATATACCCAAAGCGATTCAAATCCTTCTTGTTCTGCAATTTGAACAAATCTAGTTAGATTTTCTTTAGTAGCATTTATGCCAAATTGAGGAACAGCTAATCCTACTTTCATATCTATTATTAATTTCTATACTATAAAGACATAATGAATGTAATCAATATTATTATCTATTTTTCTTAATTAGAATATTTCCAAATTATAGTCTTTTGAATATCAATTATAATGCAGATGTCTCCAATTCCTACCATTTTTTTATACTGAAGATATTTTTCTGACAATAGTGAATGAGCTTTTTCTACTGTATCTCTTTCTTTTAACCTATTTACTATTCTTGCTTTACCTTGTATCATCAAATAAGAAAGATTACTCCAGTCTTTATCGTCATATGTATCAATTAGTAAAGAAACATTAGGATTTTTTTGTATATTTTTTACTCTTTTTAACTGGTTTGAATTTACCCTTTTAGGTTTGTCATCTATTGGAATGAAGATATTATTACCATCAAATACAAATACCACGGGTATTAAGTAAGGTTGATTAATCTCAGGATCTACTGTTGCTAATCTGGCTATTTTTGAATTGTTCAAATTTTCTAATGTTTTTCTGTTTTGTATCAATCTATTGCTATAGAAAAGATCTATAAAAAATTTATAGTTATATTTTTCTATATGATCAAATCTTTTATCTATCACTTGAATAGAAAAATAAATTAATATGAAACGTAATAGATGTTATCTGTTTTATCCTATTGAATAGATTGATTCAATACTTCCAAATTGGTACATTAAATATGTGACCCGCATAATTTACTTTATAAAGGTTAAAAGGTGGCAGATAACTTAAAATGGGTTCAGTATAATATTATTCAGCTAAATGAGTGAGATTTGAACCCTTCTATAAAGTGGGACCAGTTAATATTTTTTATTGCTTTGCTAATTTAATAGATTATCAATAATAGATCAATTATATCAAATTCTCAAGATTAATCTGTTCTGAATTGTACCCTATCTAGTGCACTAGTTAAATAACTATCAAACAAGCAACATAACTGAACTCCTCTACATCTAGTAATATCACAAATACTTAGGTCATTCAATCCAATTCTCCATATACAAATATACAATCTATGCAATTATTATCATTAAGTGGCTACATCAAAACAAATCTTAATTTTAGGAGCAGGTTTTGGAGGATTGGCATCAGCCAACTTATTACGAAAGAGTCTTCAAAAGGAAGAGTGTCAAATTACTGTCATTGACAAGAACCAGTATTTTATGATGGGCCTTGTGAACTTATGGATACTAAATGGAACTAGAAGATTGGAGAATTCCCAAGTTGCTCTGAAAAAACTAGAAGCTAAAGGAATTAAATTTTTGAATGATGAAATAATAATGATAGATCCATCTGAAAATAGCGTTACTACTAAAACCAACCATAATAAATTACAATACGATTATTTGATAATAGCACTAGGTGCAGAACTTGCCCCAAAACGAATCAATGGATTTGAAAATAATAATGGAAGTTGTTTTAACATATATGATGCTCAGCAAGTTCCAAGTCTGCGAGAAAAAATACTTTCTCTAACAAGTGGTCGTATAGTAATCTGTATAGCAGATATTCCATATAAATGCCCACCAGCACCTTATGAGGTGTCATTATTGATCAATGATATATTGATTAAAAATAAAACAAGAGATTCCGTTGATTTGAATATATACGTACCAACACCAATTTCATTACCTGTAGCTGGAGCAAATATGAGTCAAGACGTTGTCAACTTGCTTAATGATAACCACATCAATTTCTATCCTCTACATAAAATAAAAAAAGTATTAGATAAAAAAACAATAGAATTTGAAAATGGCAGCAAGACAAGCTATGACGTATTAGTACTAATTCCTCATCATCAAGTTCCTCAAATCATCAAGAATTCTGATCTGTTAGGAGATGGTGATCAACATTGGATCAATGTTGACAAATTTACCCTTAGAACAAAACACAAGAATGTCTTTGCAATAGGCGACGTAACCGAGATTAGACTTGATAAAACCACAACCATCCCCAAAGCTGGAATATTTGCAGAAGGCGAAGCAAAGGTAGTCAGCCGGCAAATTATCAATGAAATTAAAAATAACAATAGCAATAAAGCACTTACAAAGTTTGATGGAAAAGGGTTTTGCTTTATGGAAATAGGAGATAAAAAAGCTGGATACATCTATGCAGACTTCTATAATGAAAGGGGTCCTACTACTAGGCTTGATCCACCGTCAGACGAGTTCTATCAAAAGAAACTTGATTTTGAAAGAAGCAGATTAAACGAATGGTTGATGTGATAATAATATGAACTTATTTAGTCCTAACACCTTCTTTTTTTTAAGTTCTGCGATTTAATCAATAAATGCTTGCTTTTCAAAATTGGAAAGAGAATAAAAATTTTTTCTTACTGTTATACTACTCATTTCTATCACCTTTTTTTAAAGTTTCTTCTAATAGGTTTTTCTTTTGTAATAAATACATATATTCTTACTAAACTGTTAGGTTATTTATGTTAGCAAATTATTTCAATTCTATAGAGCAAATGAGACCAGTAAAAGATACAACAGTTCAGTACTATTTTTCGCTAAATATGTGGGATTTGAACCCTTCTATAAAGTGGGACCAGTTGATTTAGGATATACTGACATACTGCTTAGTCATTTAGTACCATTTTTCTAACATATCAAATATTAATCAATGAAATCAATCTATGTATTTTCACAATCTGAATTTATAATATCTTCTTTAGAATTGAAATCCAACACTATATCGATTCCCTCGTTACAGTCAAAAAAATATTTGCCAGAACCACCTTTGAATATGTCATTTCCAGAACCGCCCAATAAAAAAACTGGCTTCGTATTCGTATTTTGTAACACATTAGAGGAATCTTGTACTTTATTGAAAAGTTTTAATGATGGTAATGAAATCTAATCATCCAAGATTTCAAGTAACCATAGTTCAATGTGGCCCGTGGTTTCCGTTGTGATATCGATTCTAGAAATGGACTCACAGTATTAAATAAAAAGTAAATAATTAAATGTTACGTATTAGAACTTATTTGTTTAAAATTTATAAAAGCAGTGCTTTGATTTTGCATATATAGATTATTATTAGTATCTTTGTAATTCTGGTTTTACATACTGAAAAAAAAAAATAGTGAAAAATATTTTAATGGGTTAAAGATAGTTTATTAAAGATATGGTCAAAAATGGATATTGATGTTATTTATATTATGTTTTTATTCGTTATTGGCTTTATCATTAGTTTTATTGGTGGAATGGTTGGATTAGTTCTTGGAGTAATAAGATTACCCTTTATTTTATCTACTGGTCTTAGCGTGACTGAGTCTGTTGGTACGAATATCGGTGTGAGTACTTTAGGTGCAATTACAGCAGCAATACAACATATAAAAAATAGGAATATCTCATTTACAATTTTTATAGTGATGGCAGTAACAGGTGCTGCTGGTGCATTTTGTGGTGCATTACTAACCAAATACGTAGAAATAAATTATTTTTTGATCTTGATAGCATTGATTATATCTTATGAATCATTTACTTTGTTAAAAGAAAACAAGAGAAGAAACAATGATAATAATCGAAAAGCAACACAAAGTATATCTAACTTAAATCAAAACCCAATTAAGCAAAACAAATATTATGATATTTTTCTCCAATCAATAATAAGTTTTTTCGTAGGGATACTCGGAGGACTAGTAGGTCTAGTTCTGGGTAGTATCAGACTTCCAGCATTAATAAAGATCTTGAAAACTGAACCAAAGGTAGCAGTTGGTACCAATATGCTTATTTCTTCGGTAATGGGGATGTCAGGATTTATTGGACATTTTATTAGTAATGAGATAAATTTGCTTTATTTAATTATTTTAGGACCTTCTTCTATGATCGGTGGATTTCTGGGTGCTAAATATACAAATAATCTTAGTTCTGACTATCTAAAAAAATTAATAGGAATAGTTTTAGCAATAGTGGCACTAACTATATTTTTCTCGATTTTTATGGGATTCAATATATTGTATTCCTAACAGATATCGTTCTTAATTATTTAATCTAGGTATATTTCTATTGGAGGTTTTTTGTGATATTTGCAAAGCAAATATATGTCACATGTAGAGATGAAAATTATTTCTTCTAAAAACTTTAGCTTTTTTTACTATAACTTCAGACAATTCTACAGTTTGTGGCTTATTTTTACAATGCCAATTATCTTCATAATATTATTTATCTCTTTGCAGTCTTATAATTTATCTGCGTTGAAATAAATACGTAAGTTATTATCAATCTATGCCAAGAATATAAGTTATTTATGTCCATTCTTCCAATTCTTGTATGAATTTACCTGTTACTTCATATGTTTTAGCACATAAATCAATTGCGTATGGTATTGGTGAGTTAGACGTATCAACTGCATTCCATTCGACTGTAATTCCACTTACTTTTAAATCCAGAGATAGTTCAAGTTTGATTATAGATTCGATATCAGACCATGTTTGGTTATACATTTCTCTTGTTTGTCCAAGTGATGCACTGTTTACAAATGTAACACATTGTAGTAATTTCATTTCTACACTAATTAGATCCTCAGATGCCTTTTCTACAGTTTCAGCTAAATTTTTTGGATAGTTTCCATATTGAAAATTAAGATCTTTTTGCGCATATATATTTGAGGAAACCATAAAGCTTACTAACAATCCACTTGCGATCAGTATGAAAAATTCCTTCACTCGCTACTTTATAAAGAGGTTAGCTAATAAGGTTTATCTATTGTTTATCTTGAATTAAGTCGTTTTTTTGCTACAAAAATGTTTCTGTTTCTTCTTTATTTAAATAAATTATGTTCACCGAGTACTTTCTTGGTCAAATATGTCACCATTTGCTAAAATCCCCCTATAATATCTCCGTAATATACATATGTAATACATCAAACAATCTTGATACTGAAAAACCGATCAGTCAAGACCTCGTTTATTATCCATTCTGATCTTTTCTATTATAACAATGCCCAAACGGATGCACGCACCCATTGGACATATCCAAAACTATCCTTGAAGATATTCTGGATAAAACAATATGGACAACATTATTTATAGTCATTAATAAATCCTAAATTATGACGAAAGAAGAAGATAAGAAAGAATTTGTTGTTGTAAGAATAAACGATAGTAGTGAAGGAATAGATCTTGAAATTCTGCCTAGATTTTTTGATAATTTTGCTACAAAATATATTTCTGGTACTGGACTTGGCTTGTATCTCACAAAAAGTATCGTTGAAGCTCATGGTGGAAGAATATGACGCATGAATGATAAAGACGGAAAAGGTGCAGAATTTGGATTGACTTTACCAATATTATAATTTCTAATTCAAAATTGCATATCATCTTATTATATAGATGGAATATAGAACTTACAAAGTTCCCCTAATAAAATGATTGTTTATATAAAATATATAGAATTAAATTTTTTATTTAGAAGTTACTATAATTATAGGGAAACTTAATGACAACTTTTTGAAAAATCTTACAATAAAAAGATTCTGATTATTGTTAGAATATGAAAATCTAGAATAAATATACAGAACATATAATTGGATTGAATAAATATAACTCATCAATATCATATTACCGTATGCAACATTGTATAAAGATACTTTTACCTAAATTTTTTTTATTTCTTATTTCTGTTTTTATTATAAACAAGAATGTTATCAAAGAAAGAATTAATTCGAAAATACATTCAAATACCTCGAATTACAGGGTAAATAAGATAATTATTAACTTTAAACCTTACATTTTAGTAACTCTATTATTTTTTATTCTTTTCACCACAATGATGATATCAAACATCGATACGGCTTTTGCAAAAAAAGATTCAAAAAGAAAAACGATTGACATCTGTTGTAGTTGGGGGAATTCAATAAGAGATGGAGTATTAACATTTTCTATCAAGAATGGTGGATCGGACTTGGCTAAAATTGTAAAAGTAGCTATTAAAGATTGGGAGAAAGCATTAGGGGATTCAGTACAATTCAAAAATGTAAAGGAGGATGACTCTGACGCAGATATTGAAATTGAATTCAAAAAGGGAAAAGGGGAAAAAGTCGGAAAAGCTGTAACATTCTTTGATCATAATGGAAAAATTGATCATGTGGAAATTTCAATCTCTAAAAAATCATATGGCCGTACCTTAGATCAACATCTATTAGAGCATGTTGCAAAACATGAGTTTGGTCATGCTCTTGGTTTAGGTCACGCAAATTTCAAAGAATCTCTTATGTCTGTCCATGTAAATGAAGTTGTAACAAAAATATCTGCATGTGAATTGGAATCTGTCAAATTTGTTAATAATTGGAAATCTACTGATGATTATAAATCTTCCAGTACTCTAGATAAAGATAGTTTTAGATGCAAGAATAAATAAGTTGTGAAAAAATATCTTTTTGAGAATAATCAAATACATTTTACTTTGTCTTTTATCCTTTCTACCAATATATTTTATTTTTTTTATTTGAGTAATCGTATTTCATATCATTTACATCAATACATTAATTATAAAAATAATTGTATACTTTTTATCTGTTTCACCATTCTTAAGAAAGAAATTTTCATATTGATAAATAGTTACGTTACTACAATCTAAGTGTATTTGAGAAAGTATTATCATAATTTATAGATTGTGCTAACTACCTTGGTTACAATTGTAGTTTGCCCTAAAGTGTGATTTTCCGCTATCTGTAACATAAATATAGCCTTTAGAGTCGATCGCGATGTCATGAGGAATTAGAAATTGGTCATCCTTACATCCAAGTGATCCCCACATAGTTAGGAAGTTACCATTGCTGTCAAATTTTTGAACTCTGACATTTCGTGTATCCACTACATAGACATTTCCTTCCAAATCAACAACAATACCATGATTTTCGATAAATTGACCTTTGCCTTTCCCTTCACTTCCCCACATTTTTATAAATTTACCATTACCGTCGAAAACTGATACTCTAGAATTTTCTCTACCATCAGTAACATAAACATTATCTTTAGAGTCTACTGTTATATCGTGTAGGTGTACAAATTGACCCTTCTTTTTACCCTCTTTTCCCCACATGTCTATAAATTTACCATTGCTGTCAAATTTTTGTACTCTGGGAAGTGTTTGATCCGCAACATAAACATTACCACCTGAATCTACCGCGACACCCCAGGGTTTTTTAAATTCACCTTTCTTTTTACCTTCTTGTCCCCACATGTTTATGAATTTACCTTCACTATCAAATTTTTGAATATTTTGATCTGAATATTCAGCAACATATATGTTATTCATGGAATCTACATCCATACTTTCAGGTTGCAGGAATTTACCCGGACCTATTCCTTTCGTACCCCATTTGCTTATAAATATTCCACTGGCATCAAATTTCTGAATGTTACAGTTCTCTGCATCGCTAACATATACATTATCTTCCGAATCGATGGTTATACCATGAGCATGGAGAAACTGGCCGTCCTTAGATCCTACAGTACCCCAACTATCTATTAAATTTCCATCTTGATCAAATTTTTTTATAAAGTGAAAATTAGAAAAATAGGAATCAGAACCTGCATCATTATTGGAATACAAAACAGATTCAATTTGGTTATTGATACAATTCTCTTTAATTGTATCTTCAGAATTTGTAATAGCTGTTGTTTGAGAATTCGTCGGATTTTGTTTTGAATAGAAATAATCATTCGGGTTAACTTGAAATTCCTGTGCATATATTAAGGATTTGAAATCTATCAGAAAAAAATATGAAATCATCAAACTAAATGTAATACAGAGTAAGTTGAGTGTATTCTTCACAATCTTAAATAGCTCTGTATATATTTATTAAGATTGTATAGGAAAATTATGGTCCATTTCTCTAGTACAACAATCGAACAAATACAAAAAATTAACATTAACTAATCTATTCAAATTATGACTAAATATAGTAACAATTAATAGGTGATAATAACTTGCAATAAATCAATAATACAGAACTGATAAATAAAGTAATTAAAATTTGATTTAACAAAATATTATAGAAATATACTGAACATTCCATTTCAGCTTTGATAATATTTTTATGTTGTAATGGTTTTATTTGACAAAATAATAAATCTATGATTTTGGTAATGTCTTATATGGGGTGTTAAACAAATTTTTTTCTATGATTAATAACCACGGTATATTTTCGACATTTTTACTCGGTTTTGTTTTTTCAATAGAATAAATTGAGAAAGGGACCGAAGTTTATGTCAAATTTGTTTCACAAACCACTGGCCCGAATCTATAAGTGGGTTCATATACTTGAATTGGATATTAGATGTTGAAAGAACAAGAGGAGGAAAATAGAATAAATGCTATTTCTAGATGATCGAATAATTTAATTTCAAATAAACGGGTCCAGTCATACGAGAAGAAGATTGACTAATTATCATCTCTTTTTTTAGTTAAAATTAAATATTTTAATTTGTCATAACAATTTAAAACTAATATTAATTTTCAATTATGTGTCTTAGTCTTGGCTAGCCATTTACCTCTACAAGTGTTGCCAATTCTCCAAACGCTCCTGCAGTTCCCTTTTATAAAGGTTCAATATCCTGTTTAGATAGTGATTTTATCTTTCTCTTCTTTTTAATCAATTTATTACACAACACGTATAAAAAAAGAATAATACATTCATCAATTATATTTTAATAGATTCTACTTTCGAATCTTAAATTAATTTTATAAGTATTATCTTTTCATGTTACATCACTTTATTATTACCTTCATTACGTTGCTCTTAACAACTTTTTTTATAACCACTCTAGTAGTAGAATCAGTTATAGCAGCACCAAGTACAATTGATATTCCAAGCAAAGAGAAAAAATCTACTACCAATGATGATGATGATTTGATTGTAATATCAAATATTAATTTACAGAATATAGAAAAAACAGGATTTCTTAGAGTAGTTGGTTTTATAAATGCGCAAGAATTTTCCAAGGATATTTCTTTATCAAACATAAGCGAATCAACAATGAAATTAACAGTTAAATTTAAAGCGGATAGAGAGAATGAGATAGTTAATGGTAATTCACCAGATGAATTCTTTATTTGTGCATATCACGTTAAAAATCAACACGATCCAATACATCATTTTGATTGTAATGAAGGGGATATAAAATCTACTACTGGACCTACCAAGGCGAATCTCTTCAAGCCGTTATCGCAAGTATATCAAAAAAGTATAGACTACTATAATTTGTATGGAAAGACCAAGATAACCTCATTTTCTTTATTAAGGAATGATAGTCATAGTTCCAATGACAGTGTTAATCCTAATCCGAATATGAATACAACTAATCAAGAGAAGGTGAAGGTGAAGGTAATTGTACCGTTAGAAGACAAGAAAGACACAAAAAAAATCAAGGTGATGGCAATGCTAAAGGGCCAGATCCAATCCGAAGTGGTAGACGTTCAAAATGAATTCGATAAAATTGGTGGTTACACAATAGAAAGAGTATTTGTATTTGATAGAGATACAGATATAGGGAAAATGCAACTTGGAGATAGATTTCATGCATGTGTATCAGGAGAAGCGCTAAGACCGCCAGAAGGAACAGAATGTGAAAAGAGAATAATAAAAGATCTGGATAAAGTCAATTCATTGGCGGCAAGATAAAATCAAAGTTATATTTGTTTTTTTTGTATTTTAATAAAAGTTATAAAAAAAATATTATAAGATGTATTTCATTAAAAAAAAGTCTTTTTTTATAAATTAATAATTATAATCAAAAACTTCATGCATATTTTAATTTAATGAAGTATATGAAGATATAAATAATCCATCTAAATGATGTTAGCCAAATTTATCAAAAATAGAAAATACTCATAATGATTAATCATTAGATGCTACCGTAAATCCTTCCTGCTGGTAGAGCTTATCCAGTAAACCTTTTGCCCTTTCTTAAAAACTTCTTTTAATGCCGTGTTTAGATATACTCTTCTTAGTACCTCCTGCTTGAATACCCATTTGAAATAGTGTATAGATGAGAATCTGGTGGTATTGTACTCCGCTTTCTCCTATTATGATATGATTAACCTGTTTTGTTATCCAACGTCATGCTTGCTGATAAGAGTTGGTTTTTTATCCTGTATGCGATCTCTTATGATACATCTTTGCCACTTTTTGGTCTGTTTTTTAATCCATCTATACTTCTTCTCTGTATCTTTCTTTAACCAATCAGATATTCATCTCCGTCTTGTGTGAATATCTTTTGCTGCCTGTGTAGCAGTCTATTTTTTATATACTAAATTTAAAATAACTAATATTCTTTTCCTTACATCAGTATCATGTTCTGGTCTGTATAGTTTTTCAACCTTGTTTTTGAAATTATACCTGTACTAGTAGTAATAAATAAAATATAAGATGTTAATAGTAATATATAATACCTATTCTGAACTAATATGTATTCCCCAGATAGTAAAATAATGTCAGCATACTTATGCTAATTGGTATAGTTTATGTTTGATACATCATCTTCTTATCTTTAGTAGATCTTTCCCATATTGTAAATGGTGTAGCTACCTTCATCATGCTAGTTTTATTCATCTGTTTCATCATTTTCTGCATCTGGATTGGGTCTGTCATCATAGGTCTCATCATAGGTGGTTGCTGTTCTCTCACCATCATTCCTGGATTTATCATACAGAGCATAATACCCATCATAGTCTGATTTCCTATCATCATCGGTGCCAACATAATACATGGCATTGCCATACCTGGTTTCATGTGGAGGTACTATTTCTCTTATTTCTATATCATAGATATCAAATTTAAAATCATTTGACTTGATTATAACTATTGGAGAACCCCACGTAATTGCTTGACCATCTGTCTCCGCACCACATACTTTCATAGCATCACCCCAATTACCGTTATCTATTACTTCATGTACTTTTTTATAAGGTCCCTTGCCACCATTTTCTACATCCACCCAAGTTTCTAGTTTTACTGCGGTATCATTTACATTATATATTATACCTTTGAAACCGACTATTTTATCATAAATGTTTCCCACAGTTAAGGTTTCGTTATAGCGTTCCCATTCATAATCAATATGAAATTGTTCTTTTTTCATTCTTATGTTTCCATCATTAGATATATTGTTGTGGTAACTTGACCCACCACAAAAAAATTTGGGTTGGCCATCAAATTTTTTATATTCATTATCAAGTTGATTATGCGATATTGATCTGGTTACTATCGAAAGAGAATGCTGTTCTCCGTTAGAACGTGCTGAATCAAGGAGTTTAAAAATCAATGTCACTTCTATATTTTTCCAATCACTTGGTTTATACCAATATCCTATCTCTTTTAGTTCAGAAAAATTCCAACTTTGAATTTTGCCATTGGACATATTATTTAATTCTAATGGCTTATCAGGTAGTATTCCTGCATCCTTGGTATGAATATCTATCCTTGGTTTGCCAAAATCTATTCTCCAACTTCCATCAATATTTTGCTGTGTAAAAATATTTTCTTTATCACTTTTATCTACTTGAACAAGATCATTTGGATTGGTGATATTCAATCTATATGTTTCTCCATTTGAAATAGTTTGGTAAATCTTTGGTATTGTTATTTTTTTTATAGGAAAGAAGGCTCTGTACGCAGGATCTAGTGCAGTAGAATATGATTCATTTTTATCCTTCTTTTTATCCTTTGTTTCTTTATCTTTTTTATCTATTTTTTTATCGTCTTCGTTTTCTTCATCTTCTTCGTTATTATTTGGTTCGGCATAGATGGATAAAATAGATAGAGTATTATTAGAATGATTAAAATTAAAAATAATACTTATGACAATGATGTAAATTGCAATAAAAAATAACGAAGATATTGCAATTTCTCTACTTCCTAATCTCAATTTTTAGATTATAATCGTTTATTTTATTTATTAACTACCTCAATTTATTATATAATTTTGTTATTATACTTTGTATTATTTTTACAGAAAATAAAATTTATATTTCATTTATTGCAGAAATACTAAAATGTATAAATATATTACTAATTTTTCGTTGTAGTTATTATATAACATCTTTACTAAATCCAAAAACTATATTTTATCTGTTATTTTAATAAATAAGATGTCAATGTAATTGTTTTATATTAAGGTCTGTTGCATAACTCATTTCGATAGTCAATTTATTTTAATGTAACCAATCCTTGTGTGTATAGTTATACTCAGAAACATACTGTATAAGGATACTTTTACAATCATTTTCTTATCGTGATCTCAAATATGATTAAAGTCGCATATTTATCAAAGATGCAGTGACAAAGAGACGGTTTGGTGGATATATTACATCTCGGCTGATAATAAAACAGAACAGGGATTTGACCTTCTGGTGTAGAGTATGCAATGTGAGGTGGTTTTTATGGGATGGTATCTATAAAGGCTTAGAACATTTCTCAGTAGAGAAACTAGATAAAGTTTTTTAATTATATTTTTTAAGATTAATAAAATGCTTTTAGATTTTATACGGTGCGAATTTAAGCATCATTTTATTGTTGGTATTTTATTATTTCTTATTTGTTTGCAAACTTTAACTTTTCATGATGTTTTTTCAACAAATACCAAACCTAAGTCGACAAATGAAGGTAGTGTTAGTAATAGTGTCAAGAAAAATTATATTAACATAAATGATGATCGTAATAATAATACTTCTGTTAATCAAAATCAAACTATAAATGAACAAAAAATAAAAGTTGTTGCTGCAGGTGATTTTGGTTGTGGACCTGTAGCACAAAATAATATCAAACAAATTGAATTACAAAAACCAGATATTTTCTTGGTATTGGGGGATTTATCATATGAACCAAGTTTGGATTGCTGGTACAATATGACTAAACTATTGGATTCAAAAATTAAAGTTGCTATAGGAAATCATGAGGATGAGGAAGAAAAAGCAAAAGGAGGTTCTAAAGAACTAAAAAATTCATTGTTAGAACATTATAATTTAGAAAATTCATACTATTCATTCGATTATGGGAATGTACACTTTTTAGTATTAGATACACAATTAGAATTTTCACTTAATGTTTTTAAACCCGAGGAAAAAGAAGACGAAGAAGATACTGAAAGTAATAAAGATACTGAAAGTAATAAGAAACCAGGCGCAAAATATTATGTTACAACACTTAAAGATCTATTAGCCAAACATAGTATAAAGGCCGAAATACCTCCATATCATTTGGTAAATGATGAAGTGATTGTTGAAGATATCCCATTTGATACAGAACAATATATATTTGCTGTTAACGATCTAGAAAAGGCTAATAATAACTCCTCTATTGATTGGATTATAGTCATGTTACACAAGCCAATATATTCTTCACTTTCAAGTCACATTCAAGAGTATATTATGAGAGATAAATATCAACCTGTATTTGACAGATATGCAGTTGATATAGTATTACAAGGCCACAATCATATATATGATAGAACTTTACCTCTTCAATTTAATCCTAATAATATCAGCAAACCAATCGTAGATGAATCGAATAATACAAATAAATTTTCTAATCCAGAAGGATCAATTTTTTCTGTTATTGGTCTAGGAGGCAGGACCAGTCATATAATGTTAAATCAACCCAATTATGTAGTAAGTCAGCATAACGGATTTGGATTTCTTGGTATTGAGATTAATGGAAAACAGTTAGATGCAAAATATTATGATATAGGATACAAATGTAAAGAAGATAAGTTAAAAGAAAGTGATTTAGATGAAGGAGATTTTACTATATTTGAAATGCCATCATGTAAAATGGATAAAAATATAAACTCTTTAGAAATAATTGACCATTATACCATATCTAAAGTAAAATAATTTTATCAAATAATTTTTATAATATTCTTGTTTTTTTATGATTTATATAAAAGATATTGAAGAATATATAGAAACACAATATTTAAAAATTATATTTGTGTAAGTATAATTTCTAGTCAATAAACTATTGAATAATAGATTTTATTTAATAATTGAATTTATGTGTTATATAGTATATAGCATTTCTTTAAACACATAATGAAATTGAATCTAAATAATAGTATGGTATCCTGCTATGCAAAAGTTATCTTAATGTTTGGTATATTATAAAGTAATGTTTATTACCTGCTTCTAATTTAATAACTTCGAGTGCTTTTCTAGAATCAATATCATAATGAAAATAAATGGTCCCATATTGCATAATTTGACAGTTCATTTATTTAAACTCATAGATGAAACAATCATTCAGATTGGTAATCAACATTTCTGGCTGTGGTTTTATATAGAACCAGTATACCATAACACAGCCTAAATTTTCATATTCATCAATTTTTTAAAAGTTTTTTTGCTTAGATAAATGAAATAAAATTAAAATATTAGAGAATTATATTTTTAGGATTTATTTTATAGTAGGTTTTTCTTTTATTATGGCAGGGATTATGGCAATAAATACCAATATAGAAGATACAAAAAATATTATATGAAATGAAGACAGAAACTTATTTGCGATTGTTTCATTATGATTATATATCTCAGAGTTTAGAGGTTCGTTAGAGGTATTAACAGGACCTGTGGCTATTGTTGTATCAGTATTTCTAAAATCTATTAGAATATCTTTCACATATTCTGATGGCAAGATACTTGTCATTATTAAAAATGAGATTCCTACACTCAACGATCTGCCTACATAAAATAAAGTAGTACCTGTACTTCCTGATACCCCTCTCCTACTTGGAGGCACACTATTCATTATTGATGCTCTATTGGGTGATGTAAATATACCCATTCCTGCTCCAAGTAAAATAAAAGGTAATAGTAATTCGACAAAATTGGTTTTAATTTGTAACTGAGTAAGGGATAGAAACCCGATGCCAGTAATGAATAAGCCAAGTGCTGAAAAAAATCGAGAACCATATCTATCAGATAACCATCCACTTAAAGGGGCAAATATTGCTAAAGCAGCAGAGATCGGAATCAGATAGATTCCAGTTTCAACAGGACTCAAATTCATAAATGCTCCTTGCAGATAAATTGATATCAGAAAGATGAAATTACCTCTTGCTATTGAATTGAGAAGAATGGCGATATTGCCTCCTAAGAATGATTTAATTTTAAATAGTGAAAAGTGAAACATAGGATATTGCTTGGAAATAAATTTCTCTATGAAGACAAATATTATGATGAGAGCTAACCCACCAAAAATGAGTAAAAATATTATCAAAATGTTAGATATGATACCAAATGAGCTTAATGTCATTCCTGCTAATATAAAAAATAATCCTCCTGCAAATGAGATATTTCCAAGCCAATCTATTTTCTCTTTTCTTATTGATCCTAGTTCTTTTAGATATTTGTAGGACAAGAATACCCCAATTATTCCTATTGGAATATTTATCCAAAAAATAGATCTCCAACCTAGGTATGAAGTTAATAAGCCACCTAAAACCAAACCCAGTATTGAACCTAACACAATTGCAATCTGATTTATACCTAATGCTTTTCCCCTTTCATTTGATGGAAATGAATCAGTAAGTATTGCTACACTATTTGAAAAAAGAAAAGCAGCTCCTACCGCTTGAACAATTCTAAAAACCACTAATTGTTCTCCTGATTGAGATATACTACATAATCCTGATCCAAAAGTAAATATGATAAATCCCAAAGTGTAAAGCTTTACTCTGCCAAAAATATCTGCGAGACGACCAAAATTCAAGAGAATAGATGCTGTAACAATAGAATATCCAATAATTATCCATACCATAGTAAATAGAGAGGTACCAAGTTCTGACGCAATAGTAGGTAATGCTATAAAGATAATATTCGCATCAAGCGATGCAATAAGCGTGCCAAGCGTGGTATTCACTAGCGCTATCCATTTGTAGGAAAGACATAAACGATTTCTTTTATTATCGGAGGGAGCAGCGTTAACCAATCAACAAATTTTCAATTCATTATTTGTATATCTATGTTTGGGAAATTAAAATATTATAATTAACAAATATTTTGTTAAATTCCAACATTATAAACTTAAATTATGATATTTTTTTGATTATTATACAAAAATTGTACTTATATTTTGTTATTAGTTCAAAAAACTTTCCATTAGCAATTGAGCGATAAAAACTTTATTTGGATTTTATTTACAATCAATGTATAAAGACTTTCTAATATCTAGTCTGGGTAAAAATCAAATCCATTTTTTAGGTCAAATTTGTTTCACAAACCATTGACCCGATGAACTCTCAGTTCCAATCCTATTTTACTAGAATTTATGAAGCAATAATATGATTTGAACTCGGAGTTAATATTTACCTTTTTATTATTTATTTGCTTTTTGTCCGAATTTATTTAAGCTATATTTAATGTCTTTATCTCTAATTTCATATTCTATAAAGTCAAAGAATTTTTTCAATCTTCTTTCAAAATATTTTCTAGTAATCTTTGTCTTAATTGCGTATTTGAACATTAGATAAGGAGAAAATTCTTTTTGTGTCCTTCATTTGCGATAATTTCTATGAAGCAATCGTGAATTGATATCCCTTAGATATGATAAAAAATGGGTCTAAATAAAGACTCAGCTTAGTAATGGGCAAGTCGAATGAGATCTTTGACATCGAATTAGTAAAAAAAGATAATCCATGTTGAATTCGAGGTTTTAGGTTTATTTTGTGACCAACTATCAAAAGAATTGGCAGGTTTTTTCGAGGCCAAGAACTTTTGGAATAACAATTTCTAAAATATTTCTTGGGAAAAAGAATGTATAGAAATATTATTTGGAATTGGAAAAGATTTTATTTTTTCTCATTATCTATTATAGGTATAGAGAGAGAGGCTTTTTTATAATGTAAATTAATAGAAAATAGAGCAAATTTGAAGAATCAGGATATAATGGTGTAACCTGAAAATTTTCATATCGTCAGAGCCAAAAAATAAAATAAAAATTGGGTACTTGACTCTTTAATCTTTCCACAAAATAATTTTACTTTTTTTGTAAATAGATAATAAATTATTATACAATAAATTATTACCTCAAAAATAAATACTAAATCATCACTACTTATAAGAAAGATAATTGCAAACATTATTGCAATTACAATTATTATGATGAGTTATCTAGCAATTTTGTTATTCATTATTTTTATAGACCTGGTTGAACTTGAATAATTTCCGAGTCAATAACGGGATTTTTATCTTCCGTGTCATCTTCATCTTCATCTTGATTATCTGTAAAATCTTCGTCCTCGTCTTTGTTTCCCTGATCTTCATCTTCATCTTTTTCTGACCCAACTTTGCTCATAATGTTTTGAACTTCTATTTTGGTTGCCTCATCGGAAACTAAATTAATGTCAACTATCTCAGGTCTTTTTGCAGGAGAATTTTCTCCGTTTTTGCATATGACACTTATATCTTTTATAGTCAATATGCAAGTTGTAAAGGTATCTCCAGCATTAACCTCAGTTCCATTAAAATTGAATAAGACTTCAGAAGTATCTCCATATGCTAGTTCTTCATAGGGATCAAATATTTTGAAGTGTGTAATATTTTCAGAGCTACTAAAGGTTATTACATCACCAGTATTCTTATTGACACCAAATAAAGTAAGAATTACATCGAAGGAATTTTCTTTGGTCTGTGCATGTACATTGATATTATCATTCGTTGTGGTCATGATAGCAGTAGTTAGAGCAATTAAAGCAAAGGAAAGTAATATTGTCATTACAAATTTTCTTAAAATTCTTTGCTCCTTCATCTGAGTTTAGTATCCCATTATGAATTATAAGTATTGTGTTAGGTGATCCTGTCAACTTAAACAACACTGAATTTCTGAAAATGACTCGGACACTTGAGAGAAGATGAACACAAATTATCAACCTTAATAGATTTAAATGTCAGGTAATTTCAATAAATATGATTATCTTTTAACTATTTCTTAAACACCTACGATGAATTCTTTAATGTCTTCGAAACCTATAAAAAATTTGATAAAGAATTTGTTTTGTTTTTGAAAAGCTGTATATTTGTAAATATAATAGTAAGTCACTTAATGCTGTAGAAATTATTAGAATTATTCATTCGGGTTAGAAGCATTAGTGAGGGTTAGAGCAACGATAAATTCCATCATATAAATTCTGAATTTAGTTGACTGGAGGTTGTTCTTGACCTGCTTGTTTAGTCATAATCTGAGATCTAATTGAATCCAAGGATTGATCAATTTGATATACTGCTAGCTTGTCTCTTCCAATTATCTCAAACTTTTGAAGAATTGTTTCAAATAAAGTCTCTTCTTCTACTTGTTCACTTACAAACCATTGCAAGAACGAGTATGTAGCACGATCTTTTTCTTTTTCAGCAATTTCTACTATATTGTTAATGAGCTTTGTAACAGTTTGTTCACTGTTAAGACCAGCTTGGAAAGTAGATTCTAGTGAATCGAATTCACCCTGAGGCTTTTCTATTGCTGGAATTATCGCTTCGGCTCCAGTATTATTAAGATAATGAATGAACTTTAGCATGTGTCTATTTTCCTCATTGGCTTGTTCGAAAAAGAATGCGGCACTTCCCTCATATCCAGTTCTTTCACACCATGATCCAATAGCAACATATGCATTGATAGCTGATGCTTCATAAGAAATTTGGTCATTAATTGCTTTTTCCATTTGTGATGAAATTCTCATTGTAACAGTCTTAGTATTTTTCGGATATCTATATATTTTGGGATCGAGTTTTTTAGAAATACTAGTAAGGCATTATTCATCTTTAAAGACGAGAAAGGAATTTTCGTCTGTGTGGAAGTAAATACAAAAATCTGTACAGTGTAATGTGTACAAGCATAAACTTGATTCTACTTTCATAATAGATGTTAAGTATGTAATACCGAATGGCAGATCAAAATACCTTTGGAAACGGCAGAAGTGTAAAGATATTTGAAGGTAGTAAAAAAGGAGAAATTGTACTTCGTACGACCACCTGACAGATAACATTAAAAATATCGAACGATCACGATAGTGCGTTTTGTGGAACGGCTGCAGTTGCTTCTGCTGCTGTAGAGTATGGGAATTTAGTAACACCAACCACAGTACCAAATGTTCATTTAAAGTATGACGATGATGTCATGGAAGTAAACGAAATCACATTCCAGTTGCACTAATAATATACTGTTAGTATCTCCAATTTCTTTTTTTAAACCCTCAAGGCCCAGATTTTTGAATCTCACGCTAATGTACCTATTAATACATCAAATATTTTAGACCTGCTAGAACAATAGAAGAAAGACGTAGTTACTTTGCTTACGAATTATTAAATAATGTTTTTATCTGATAAGTTTAGTGAAGGATAGAAATAACTTGCATAATAGAACTGCTTTAAACAAATATCATCTTCCTGTACCAAAGAATTCTATTCAAAGAATTGATAGAAGCACATCACCTGCTCATATAGGCAAGTTAAGAAATGCAATAGACTTTATAGTTCCAGAAAATACCCCTGTACTCGCAGCAAGCGATGGAATTATAACATTTGTTAAAGATGACTCAACAATTGGCGGTCCTAGTCCTGCTTATTGGAATTTTTCTAATTTTATTTCAATTATGCATAAGAATAAAGAATGGTCAAGATATGATCATCTCAGATTTAATAGTTCTGATGTAAAAGAAGGACAAAAGGTTAAACAAGGACAGAAAATTGCGGAAGTAGGTATGACTGGTTATACATATATTCCACATTTACATTTTCAAATCTCGATATTTAATGGTCCTAATATTTGGATAGATTTTGACACGTTAATAGTTGAAGATTTTATAGATTCATAAAATTCAAGTAAAAAATCCTTATATTTTTGAAATGATTGACCATGAAAACGCTTATCGTTTAGATCATTGATAAAAAATAAGTTACATAAACAAAGTTTCAATATTTAGTAATACTAAACTAAAATATACCTGAAATACGAACGATTTTAAAAGATTTAATAAAGAGGAATTTTAAATAGTCAATTTTAAAAATAATTATTATAACATAATTAAAAACTTTCTTTTTATTAATAAATATCTAGTAATTTAGTATATTAATAAAATGAGTCTCGTCATAATTATTATTGTTGATCAAATTATTCAAAGTTAATATAAAGTTTATTCCATTATTTGCTGCTTTTATGTTTCTCAATTATATATTCTTATCAACTACAACCGTTATTTACAGAACAAAAAATATTCCATTAGATCATTTTTACCTCTTACGAGGTAATTATTTGAACTTTTAATCTGTCACATCTTTATTACTTGTTAAGAAGACTTGACTAAAATAAAATTTTCTGTTGGCTTCATATTCTTTATAGATTGATCATATCCGTTTTCTTTTGATTGGTTACGATAGTAAATCAGCTAATGATAATTGGTATAATGATAATGATTTTAAAATAATTAATTTATATATTGTATTATTATTGGCCAAAAATTTTAAACGGAAGAAATTAATCCGTAATATACAATACTAGTACCAGAATGGAACACAGAATAAGTATTGATGAAAGTATTTGGGAAGACAAAGATTGAAGCAGAAAAAGTTGAAGTATCTACTAATGAGATAGTAAAACAAACATTAGATACATTTCTTGGTATTGATACAAAAAAGTTATCACTAAATAGCGAGGAATGTTGATATAGTCTTATAGATATTATTTATAATATAATTTCTTGCCAGGTGTAAATGTTATCTTTTTTTAATGATTACCGAATTTTTAATAATCATATTATAAATAAATTTATGAAATTTTTTTTTATAAAGATCTCATCTTAAAGATATATTACATATATGGAACAACACGATTCCTATTCTCGACAAAGAATTTGTTGTTCTTCGTGATATACAACTTCTCGTATCGTATCAATGGCATCTATATTACATGATATACTCTTTATGCCATATTTCATTAAAATTCTAACCATACTTGCATTACTACCACTCTCTCCGCATATAGAGGTCTCTATTCCATAGCTATTACAGATATTAATTACCATTTCCATGGATCGTAAAACAGCAGGATGAAATTCAGAAGATAATTGGGCCAACCTTTCATTGTTTCTATCAATGCCTAAAACAAGCTGAGTCAAATCATTTGTTCCAAAACTGGCAAAAGCTATACCTTCTTTGCAAAGATCTTCAATTATCATGACAGAGGCAGGAGTTTCTACCATTATCCCAATCTTTGCTTTGTCCAATGGCAAACTAACTTGTTTTGCAATTTCTTTTGCTTTCCTTACTTCTTCGACAGAAATGACAAAAGGCAACATTACTTGCAAGTTAGTCAAGCCTTCTTCATGTAATCTCTTTATTGCCTGAAATTCTGATTTTAGTAATTCCTGCTCATCTAAGCTTCTACGTATTCCATGCCAACCCAACATGGGATTGGCTTCTATAGGTTCATCTTCTCCTCCCTCTAAATTTCTAAACTCATCTGTTCTTGCGTCCAACATTCTTACCCAGACTGATTTTGGATTAAAAGCTTTAGCAATTGGTCTTATTCCATCCATTAGAATCTTCATATACTGTTCTTGCTTTCCCTGTTTTACCAATTTGGCGGGATGAACACCATACATTGTAATTAAATGCTCTATCCGTAGCAGACCTACGCCATCCGCTTTAGATGCTATTTGTTCGACTCCATGTCCAAATGCGATATTTACTTTTACTTTTGTATTAGTTATTGGCATTAATGGAATTTTTTCACTAGTCTTCTTTTCTAAAAATTGTTCTTGTTCGTTAATCAATTTCAATTTACCTTCATAAACGATGCCATTGTATGCATCAACTGTAACCTCTTGGTTATCTCTCAAAATTCTTGTGGCTTTTTGCGTTCCAACTATTGCAGGAATTCCCATTTCTCTAGAAACTATTGCAGCATGACAAGTTCTACCACCAAGGTCAGTAATAATAGCAGCAGATTTGCTCATTGCAGGAACTAAATCAGGAGAAGTCATTGTTGTTACAATTATATCTCCATTCTCTATTTTTGTAATATCATCTTTTCTTAAAATAAGTTTAACTTTTCCAGTCACTATACCAGGAGATGCTCCAGTGCCTTGCAGAAGTTTGTTCTTGGCATAGTGAGAAGTGTCGATCTTCTCAATCATTTCCTTTGCTTTTGTAGTAATTGCTCTAGTCTGGACAAAAGTTATCGTACCCTTGTCGTCTATGACAAATTCTATATCTTGTGGCTGACCTCCATAGTATTTCTCAATCATTATTCCATATTCTGCCAATTTTAGAATCTCATCCTTTGTCAAAACCTGTGCACTTAACTTATTTTCTGGCACATTGACTTCGACGTTTGAATTCAGACTGTAATCATAAAAACGCATCTTTGTTTTTTGAGAAACTTTTACTTCCATAATTGCCTCTTGTCTCCCTCCTCCTTTTTCTACTTCATCTTTGCTAACCTTGTAGGAATCTGGTTCAACTTCTCCTCCTACTATACTTTCACCCAATCCCCATGTAGATTCAATCAAAATTATATTGTGTCCAGTAGTGGGATCAACAGTGAACATTATGCCAGATTTCTGGGCATTTACCATTTTTTGAACTATTACAGCTATGCTGGCTTTTGAAAAACCGTGCTTTGCCCGATAGAAAATAGCGCGTGGTTCAAATAATGAAGCCCAGCATTTCTTGATTGATTCGATTAATTCCTCGTTTCCGTTTACATTAAGAAAAGAAGCTTGTTGTCCTGCAAATGAAGCAGTTGGTAAATCTTCAGCAGTAGCTGAACTTCTTATTGCACATAATACATCTCTTTTATTTGTATCATTAACATCTTTGGCGTACTCATGATCTTTCTCTGATAAATTCTTGTATGATTCAATAATTTTTGATTCTATTTCAGAAGGCATATTACACGAAAGGATAAATTTTTTTATTGTCTTTGAAGTCTTAAACAATTCTGTAGTATTATCTACATCTGTATTTTTTATTATTTGTTCTATCTGGTGTTCGAGATTATTTATCTGTATTAGATAATCAAATGATGAGGTAGTTACAATAAAACCTGAAGGAACAGGAATGCCAAATTTAATCATTTGACCAAGGTTTGCTCCCTTTCCTCCTGCTATTTTTATGTCATCTTTTCCAATTTTGTCAAGTCCTATTACATAATCATGATTCATAATGATTATATAATCCTAAGGCATTTAAAAAATTTTAAACCAAAAGATTTTTTATAGTATATGACTGGGTCATGATGCAAGGTTCTTGGATTTGAGAATACATTAGTTAAAAAAGATAATCATCCTTTACGATTAGTTCCTCATTTAGAAAAAGAATTTCCTGAAATTGATTTCAAGGAATTTGACTCTGCTGAAGACATTCAAAATGAGGGATCTGTAATTTATATCATAGATTCGGTCGAAAATATTGAAAGATGACTATTATTTATAATATTGAGCAAATAGATGTCAGAAGAGATTTGATGAGAATACGCGATTTGATTAACTTTGCTGTTATCAAAGAGATTAATTCATTACTTAATTTATCAAATTTAACATAGATTCGTCACCAGTAAGCAATACTTTTTTATCAAAATATAATACTTGCAAGTTAAGTGCATCTATAGCAAGCACATTGTATAAGATATGCAAATTTCAATATTGATGAGGTAGAATTGAGGAGATAATAAAATAAAAAATAAATAATAATAGTAATATAATAATACTATGTTATAATAGTAAAAATGACTTTTTAAAAATCAACTGTTCATGTTGTCTTGATTACTATCATGACTTTAATTATGACAACATGTGTAGGATCAACTTTCAGAATGTAAATGCTCCATATTATAGTAATGATTATGATGATGAGGATGATGTCATTAAATTAGAGCCAATTAGGCATATGATGGATCGCAGGCATCACCATATGAAGATGCACAACAACAGCAGGAAAGTTCTATAAGTAATTTTTCTATAACAAGAAGTATTAAAACAATAAATGCTGTGGATGGTGTAGACATAATGTATGCATCGATAGTTATAGGAGCAATATCCCGTACAACTGATGCTTATCAACCAAATCCTATATATCTTAAAGAAGGTCAGATGGTAATATGGACTAACATGATTATAATCTACATACTGTAACGCAAAGGTCTTTATCTGTAGGCACAGATACTGCTTTAATATTTGATTCTGGCATACTTTTAAGAGGTCCAGTATTTTTTGCACTTATTTGATAAAGAAGGAACTTACAATTACTATTGTACTATTCATCCCTGGATGGTCGGTCAAGTGATTGTAGTAAGCAATTCAACCGTTACCGCAACCAATACCAATAAACAATCAACATCGATATCAATGTCAGAAAGAGGAGATTTGGCCATGGGTTTTAATCAAAGCAAAATATTACATCAGTTTAAATCTGCTCCTACAGGAGGTCAAATCTCGATAAGTGCATTGAATAATAACGATATAGACACAATAAAACAAATCAAAAATCATATTTCTATTATTCAGAAGGGATTCTCGTCAGGAAACTTTACAAAGCCTTTTTATATACATACACAAGATGTTCCAGGTACTAAACTAATGACTGAAAAAAAGGACTTTATAAAATATAGTATAAAGGATATAAATAATGGTGCAATATTAATGCTTGAAACTAAAGATAAAGAATTACTTGATACAATACATCAGTTTATGGCATTTCAAGATGCTGAACATCTTGGGCATTAATTATAAATCAGCTGATATTCTTATCTAAATAATACTAAGATTAGTGTGTAAATACAGAAACAAAATTGCATTTCTTATATTATTTGCTTAATAATTTGTTGTTAATTCATAATGTTAATAAAATGATACATATTCTACCGGCTATAATTTACACGAGCTACAAAGGAATCTAATACAAATCGGTCATAGCCTGCTATTCCTGTTGAATCTATCTTTGTCTACGATAATATACATTTTTTTTATATTATGTTTATTTTGTCAATTTAATGAATATCACTTTAAATAACAAGTATAGCAGATACTTAATTCTTTTTTTATGGTATCTGTATTTAAGTGCAATAGTTTTTTCTTGCTACTTACAAAGACCCACAATCGGTATTTGCAAATCCTCAAGTTATGAAAAACTAAATGAATAACACGATGGGAACACAGAACCAGCATACGATGATGGACCAAATCCAGTTGCAGAAACTGATGAAGCAGATGAATAAAACTGGCATGATGACGCGAGTGACTAACAAATAAACTTCTCATTCTTTCATTTTTTACCAGTATTAAATAGTTAGATTTTTCATTTTTCGACCTGTGACATTTTTAATAAAAATTTTGAAACTTTAGACTATACTTATTTATCATTAAAGCTTTAAAGAATCAAATTGGATATTTTATATTGTTAGGTTAGATTAGATTTTAAAAATATACGAGCCTACCATGTTCCATTTAACGAATATCTCATGATTATATTATTTGTTCTTATATGAAAGATAATAATAATTTTGAAAGTCATGTGGTAATGTTTTTACTTCAACATGAGAAAATCCTGCTTCTTTTAACATGGAGACTGCTTTTTCTTTTCCCCACATAGCACCCAACCCAGCACCATTTTGGGACAATGACACACTCATGCAGTGAAGACAAGAAATTGTATAAAGAAATGTTCCCAGTGGATGTGAAATATTATCTTTCAATGGAGTTGACGCAAGAATATCCTGCATAAGAAAAACTCCTTTATCAGAAAGAGACTGATAAATATTTTTTAAGACCAGGTCAGGTCTGGGCTGATCGTGTATTGCATCAAATGCTGAAATTAAATCAAATTTATCTTTAAATGCTAAATCCATAACGTCCTGAACTTTAAAAAATACATTTGAATTCTTCATATATTTTGCTTCTTTTGTAGCTTCATCAATAGCCTCTTTAGAGAGATCGTATCCGTAAAATATACTTCTTGGAAAATGCTTTGCCATCATATTAACTGCTTTTCCCTTACCACATCCAATATCGAGAACTTTAATTCCCTGTTTAAGATCAAAATTGAGATTAGGAACTAAGGGTAAAATATAATCAATCAGACCTACCACTACTGTTTGATAGCTTTCCTCTGCCATTACTTCATCAAATCGTTTGTATGAAGAATATGGAACACCTCCACCTTTTGCAAAACATTCAACAATTTCATCTTCTACTTGAGCTAATATGGGGATCCACTGTATAGATGCTGCAAAATTATATATGTTATTTTCTCTAGTTAAATATTGAGCTTTTTCTTTTGAAAGCCAGAATTTGTTATTCACTGGATCATATTCGATGATCTTTCCAGTTACCATTCCTCCAAGCCATTCCCTAATATATCTCTGATTTAGCTTTGACTTTGATGCAATCTCTTCAATTGTTGAAGGTGGAAGTGTAGATAATACATCAAATAACTTTGTCCTATGGCCGATAGATAACATAAGAGATAGAGAACCTTTGTTAATCACATCAATTAGATAGTTGGAGAAATCATTATCCATATTAAATAATCCACTTATTATTCACACTTTTATTTATTTCGAAGTCTTATTGGATTTTAACTAACTAACAATTTGTCTAATATTACCAAAATCAATATGTCAATGAAAACAAAACCACTAGTTGAAATGATAAATGAATAAACTTAAAAATCATTATACATAAAATAATTTGTATCGTTATATTATGACTGACTAATACAGTCAACGATTTCCTAGAAGACATTTTATAATAAGATATTATTAAGGAGAAGATGTGTGTTTAGCGGTCAGTATTTTGAATTCTCTGGGGCAATTAGTGAGGTAGAGATTCTTGAAGAATTAAAAGAAAACAGGAAAGATGCCACTACTTAACGTTAGAATCTATTGAAGAAAGAAAAGGCAGATAAACAAAATAAAAATCTTTCATAATAGAACAACTCTCAAATCATTGAAGTTTAAATTTAATTACTTCAGCTTAAAAACCTTGATCAGAGATATAATAAGTATATTAACGAAATATTATCGATTTTCTATTGAAAGCTAAAGTTATATGTTACTAAAAAATCCAGATGGAAGCCGAATAACATTATCAAGAAATTACCCAAATTGCTTAGGCATCTTCAATTTAATAATGGGAGAAGCCAAAAACTCTTGGAGAAAATTCAAAAATATATCGAATAAATTCAAATTTGATTAACAATTAAATAGAAAATAAAACAATAACAAATTTGAAAACCGCTGGTAGATTGTTATGTTCTTTATTTCTACTCATTTTGACAATCTTTTCTATTGATAAAAGTTTGTGTATAGAATAACAATTAATTAATAAAGAAATTTTCTGTTTTAATTAAATATCACAACTCCTTAATACAAGATTGTGTATTAATAAAGTGATGCAAATAATAAGTGAATTTTTATTTTGAGCGACAAGTGGACATTGGAAAAACAACATAAAGCATTATTGTTTTCTGCAAGTATTGCGGTTAAATCATTTCTTATGGCAACAATATCTAGTAACATCTTTTGTAAAAGTATAGATCCTAATATTCTATTTCTCCATTGTTCTATGAATATTGTATATGTAGGATTAAGTACAGGCGCTATAATAGTGATGGGAACGATATTTGGATATTACATCATACGCCTGAAAACCTTTGATAATATTTTTGCCAACATGATGAAATCTGATTATATTATTACTACAATGTATTTTAGTATGGGATTTCTTGCTCCAGCAACAATGTCTACTATTATACTGATATGGTTATTTGGAATTTGGATTCTTGGTATGCTTTTAGCGCCATTTAATAAAGAGAAAACAATTCTAAAAAAAGTAACTCAATATGGGTCATTAGTAGCAGTAGGTATTTTATTAGTTGCCTCTTTAATACCACAATTACATGAATATGGACAACCTTTTGCTATTGGCGCTATTATAAGCAGTCTTATGAGTATTTTTGGAGCAGGTAGAGTACAGTCTTAAAAGTTTCACAAGAGCTAAACATAAAAATCTCGAATTTAGGTCAAATGTGGTTCACAAATCAATGACTCCATTGCTATGTTAGTTCTCTAATTAGTTTTACAAGGAAAAAATTTGATCAAAATTAAATTCTTATAGATAATTCACTTTACTATACTTTTAAGTTTCCTAGATATGTAATTCATTGATTATGAATTCGGGTAGTTATTGAAATTTTACTACAAAAAATCTAAATTTTGTGATTATGAGGAAAAATTTAATCGAGAAAAATATCTAAATTATTTCAAGTTGTTAGCTTTTAATCTAATATATCATAATTGCCTATAATATCTTTATAAGAAAATACAGTAACTTTTACTTTTTTATTTCCAATTTTATTTGAAATTATTTCTTCTACTTTATCTATTATATGAGCGGGGTAACCATCGATATTATCATATTCTTTGAAAATTTCGTCATATGGTTCCACAAACCACCATTGTTGCTTTTCCTCATCAACTTCTATTTGCGAGATTTTTAGTACTGTCATTTAGTTTTCAATTATTTATAAGTATCATTTTATATAAAATTTTAAGTTTTCAATTGAAATTCCTTTTAGGTCAAATGTGGTTCGCAAACTATTGGCCCAATTAAACCCTGGCTTCTAATCCTTAGAGATAAATTGGAAAGTAATAATGATATTTTAAATGGTAAAAATACAATTAGTAACTTTATTTTTCCCATTACTTTTTTTGTCTCCTTTAGTCAACATCCATTTTATAGTTCCTGAAAATATCGAATGGCTTGATTATAATGATCCTGAAGGTCTATTTACTTTAGAATTTCCTAATGAAATTGACTGGAAAATTGAAAAGATAGAAAATGAAAACCCTTCTTTCTATAATGAAGTTTTAATATCACATCTAGATATTTCTGCAAATGTACGAATATCGTTTAACGTTATACCACTTGATGATATTAATGGCAAGTATGGTTTTCCATTATTCAACTCTTATTCTTCTTATGCTAACGCCTTGATAGATCAATTGGAGGTTGAAATGCAAAATAGTGATCCAACTTTTCAACTCGTCGAAAAACATTTCGACAAATATTTGATAGACGGTCATAAAGCATCAGGAATTTTGTCTAGACATTCACATTCTTTGGGAAATACTACAGGCATGTTAAACTTGTACGCAATCGATAAGACAAATGATCTTCTATTAATGTATAAGTATAATTTTAATGCAAATTCATATATTCTTTATTTACCCATAGCTGAAAAAATACTAGACTCTATTAAAATTAATAAATTGAATAAAACTTAGTAACTTAAATTTCATAAGATTAATTACGAACTGTAAAGATCACATTAACTTTTTTTATAAAATATACTTATGATGATTTTAATCATTGAAAAAATCATTATTATATTGGATATGTCTTGATTTTTTCATCGACTATATTCCTATTTGTGTTCCTTGAGATTTTGACTAGTTTTTCTATCACATTTTGCCCGCTATACTGATTCGAAAAATATATTTGAATACAAATAGCAAAAAGTGTTCTCTAGAGTCAATATAAAAATAACCAGATTTTGCATCCTATGAAGATTGTATGCGATACTTGAATGTTTAGGTTAATTCAACAATGATATCTTTATTTACAAACAAATTATGCTACAGCGAAATAAACTGTTTTACATCATCACGTTATTGCAGTCTATGCCTTCTGCATACTGAATTTGCTTGATAGTAAATCTTTTTCCACTACTCGTTTTAATGAGAAAACGATTTCAGCAGTACATCTCCGTCCTGTGTTTTTTTGTTGCTTGTATCCATCATAGACACTTTTTCGAATTTAGATGTACCTATTCATTACGTGGTCTACAATATTTCTTCTGATAGATATGCAGGTTCAATATGCAATTTGTCCTAATTGATATAATAATTATATACAATTATATAATAACATAATACTAACGATAATTATTTATTTGAAATTTTTTAATAAAAAAAGTAGATAGCTTGGAATTACTTTATAAAATTATGGTTTAATTTCGTATACAATATTTATTGGTGTATCTATAGCTCTTTTAAAATGTGAAAAACCACTCTTCCTTACTATGTCTCTGATCCTTTCTTCTCCGGCCTGTGCACCTAGGGCTGGTCCATTAAAAGCTAGCGAATTTGGTACGCATATCAGTGTAGAGGCCGCATAAAATGTTTTAGATATTGGATTTATATTATCTTCAAGTTTATTTTGTGAATAAGGTTCAACTATCATACAAACTCCTTCATCCTTATTGATTGCATTTAATACATGGGTCAATGCACCTTGAGGGTCTCCCATATCATGAAGACAATCAAAGAATGTTATAAAATCGTAATTGGTACCTGGAAATTCCGATGCTGAAGATATCTCAAATTTTACATTGTTTAAATTCTCTTGTTTTGCAAGATTATTTGCTTTTTCGATTGATTCTTTGTGGAAATCAAATCCTATAAATTCGGAATTTGGAAAAGCTTTTGCCATCAGTATTGTACTTATTCCATAACCACATCCTACATCTGCCACTTTGATCCCACGCTTAAGTTTTTCATGAATTTTTCCATTTTCTATCGCTGGTATCCATAAATTAAATAAGTTACCTAAATATCCAGCTTTAAAGAATTCCGCAAAACCCTCTGCCATACAAGGATGATGATCCAACCACGAGAAAGTTCTTTCATTTTTGAACATTTTTATAAATTCTTCTTCATCTTTAAAGTAAGATTTTATTGCTTTAAATGCGCCCTGGATATAGATGGGACTATTAGGGTCAGATAATGCAAGTGCATGTTCGGGAGGTAAAAAATATTTTTCCGTTGAAGGATCATATTCTATATATCCACTAGAAACTTGATTTCCTAACCATTCTTTAACTAGTCTTTCATTCGTTCCAGTTTTTTTTGCAAGTTCCTGAAAAGTGATATATCTGTTTTCATCTGCCATCGCTTTGTATAATCCAAGTCTTTCTCCAAGAATCACTAGCATGGCAGTAGAGCTTCCAGCAATATCCTGTATAGCTTTATTCATAAATTCGTGTATCTTGGATTCATTGATATTATTTTTTAATTGTTGCACCATTAAGATGCTAATATAGATTATTGATATAAATATTGCGTCGTAGTGTCCTGTGTATTTCTAAAGAATCGTGATAGTTTTCCGTTATTTGCTTGTAATATAACAAATATTATATATAGATTATTAAATACTAATAGCTTGTTTTATGATACTTCTAAAAGATACAAACAATACAACTATAAAAATAGTTCAAGAAATTGTTTTGGATTCAGAATTAGCTCTATAATCATATCTATCGTTGAATAGTTTAGTCATCTTGACACGTAAATTTATCATAATGGCAAACATAATAGCTGAAGAAACATGAGCAATAATACATGGTAAATAATGTTCATGGCCACTTGTTAATAAATAAAAATGTATTGACCATCTAGTTATTACATAAACAACTTCAGCAATACCGACAGAAAATATTTCTTTTAATATATTTTTTCCAAACTTTTTAGTATCTAGTTTTCCATTCTCTAAAAGATATTCTTTTTTATTATCATGTCAATATAATAGTCCAAAGACTGTGTAATATATCATATAACTTATTGCTATTGTGTATGTGGTGTTAAGATGATGTTCTTTCAAATTTTAAATTCATTAAAAAAATATGATAATCTGAATGAACGACTTCAAAAAACTGTAGAATACGTGGTAAAATATTTTAATGCATATTTTGCCCGGATTTGGTTTGTAGATAAAAATAGATCTAATCTTATTTTGAGATTTAGTGCTGGAAAATATACTAGAATTGATGGAGTTTTCTAACTTATCTCTCCATGATTCCCTACAACTAGGACCTGTCATTAGGAGAAAAAAACCATTTGTTACTAATGATTTACCCCATGACGCCTTAACAAGACATCCAGATTGGGTTAAAAAGAAAAGCTGTTGTCTTTTGCTGCATATCCTCTTCTATATAAGCAGCAAGCAGTTGCGGTTTTGGCTATATTTAGTCGAAAGAAATTTTCAACAATTGATTTTGAAATGCTAGGAATATTTTATGATCAACTTTCGAAAGATCTTACAGGATTTTTTGAAGCTAAAGAATTCTTAACTAATTAAATTATGATTTTTAGTGTTTGAATTTAGTTTCATTAAATAGTTAGCAAAAATTCTATAAACGTATATTGTTAAGGGATAATTTTAGAGCATTATCTATATTTTTGTTTATACTATAATTTAATATCTAATATGAGATGTGTCTTACTAATGATGTATATATAAAACGAATAACATTTTTTTAGATTAATCCCACTGTAAAAAAACAAAGGTATAGGATCTGTTAAAAAACTTGCAGATCCAATATATTGAACAATTCACTTCTACATATTTTTAATATTAATTTTTATTTTCTTCCAAACTAACTTCTACTGGAGTTGGATGAGAAACAATATCAAATACTGGTGATCTCTTTTGTGCGAGTTGTACCAGTTCCTGTAATTTTTCTTTTGGCGCATCTGCCTTGATCTTAAATACAACCTTTATCTTTTCATAGCCGTTTCTTATATTTTCGTCCAATCCAAGGAAGCCATGCAAGTTCAGGTCTCCTGAAAATGATGTTTCCACTTCATCTATTTTTATTCCCTGTGCTGCAGCATGATAAATAAGACTTGTTGTTAAGCAACCATCAAGTGCTGCAAATACATATTCAACGGGGTTTGCACCATGGTCTCCTCCTAATAATACCGGTGGTTCATCTTTTTCAAAGACAAAGGGTTGACTTCTTTTGAATGTCTGACATGCGCCATAAAAGTCGTTAATAGTTGTGCGACCATGTGCACCATCAATCCATTTACCTTTTGCTTTGAAAGTAAATTTTGCGATTTCAGGTTTTTCCTTAATTACTCCTACTGTCTCAAAGAGTTTGTTCACATTGACTCCATTTACAATTTGTTCTTCTTGTTCCTTCTTGGTTTTTTGTATATTTATTTGATTCATATCTATGCTATCATGATATCATTATATAAACGTTACTCATAAATGCTAGCATGCTATCATATATGCAAGTCATACGAAACTTCATATGGTATCGGGTTCTATTAATTTAAGATAACTTTTCCAGCATCAAATTCAAAATTGAAATTATTATTTTTTATAGTATCAATATATGTAGCAGCAACGAATTGTATGCAGTTATAAACATCAATGGGTCTTGTTCCTTTTTCATACGTAAGATAGTAATCATCAAAAGTTCCGATTCTATCCTTAAAACATTAATTAATTGGTTTCATTAGACTTTTCTCTAAAGGAGAATGTAAATACTGTTCCAATCTCAATATATTACAAAGATCCTAGTCAGAATAAAATCGAATATATACTTAAAATAAATATTGACTATGATATCAATTACAAATTTATCTTATATTAAGGCGATAGTTATATAATGGTAATTAATGATTATATTATGAGTAATGATAACTATCCCCCTACATCTTATGATGCTAAAGAAATAAGTTCTAACATAAGCGACATATCAGAAGTCAATCCAGAAAAACACGAATCTAAAGAAATAGGAAGCTATCATATTTCAAAAAATAACCTTCCTTCTTTTAAAAGAATACTAGTTACTGACGATGGAAGAGATATATCAAATAAAGCACTTAACTATGCTATTTCTTTATCTAATTCGACTGGAGCAGAATTACTTATTCTTCATATATTAGAAGATGTTGAAAAATTTGGAAATATTTCTGTAGAAGGTTCTCACGAGATATCGCAATTAGATAGTCAAGACTTCCATAGAAAGATCAAAGCTGATGTAATAGATGCCATGGAAGAAAAAATAAATAAATGCCAAAAAGCTGGATGTCAACATAAAGTTTCTTATAAATTTCTGACCGGAAATGTAGTTGATGAAATAGTGAATGAAATTAACAATAATAACTATGATTTGGTAGTTATGTTAACTTCTCATATCGATTCGTGGTTTAGATCCTTATTTAGTGACGTCAGGAAAATAATTAATCATATTAGGAAACCTGTTTTGATAATACAATAAATTCTATACTTATTTTTTTTAGACGTCGTCTATAATTGGAGATAACTGTTTCTATATCGTGTGTAATCAATATATCTAATTTTATTCTATTTCATTTAGAATTATTATCATTTAGATAGATACATATTAAAAGGACCTTATTTTTATAAATTAATTCCTTATTAGTTTCCTTTGATTGCCTGTACAACAAGATGGCATCGCATCCAGGACCACATATAGGTTTTCATCCTTTAGTGTTTTCATTACCAACTCAACAGCGTGCTTGACCCTTCCCGCGTGATCTAATAAGCAGTAGGCAATGAAAAACATTCATCAGTATTCTATCTTTTTTTTGTTGCTCTTATAATATAAGATACTGTTATGTCTAAAGATTTGTACTAAATATTATAATATTATTTAATGATTTATTCACTGAAATGTTATTGAATTTATTAGAGTTGATAATACAATATCAAACAAATAAAATATAGATATAATATATCACATTTTTTAATTCTTTAAGTACATCTTCCTGTCATATATTTTTTGAACTTCGATTTTTGCAAGGATTAGATTGATTGAAATGTTTTTATCATATTTTTTGCTATTATTAGAATGATCTTAGAAAATTACCTTTTAATTAGTCGGAAGAACATTCCACCATTCAAAAACATTTTGCGTAATTCATTAAATAGAGTATTTTTCTACGTGAAAAATAAAGAATTACATCTAATCATTTAGCTAAGTCAACTATCTTATAAGAAGATCTTGAAATTGTAATATTATCATTTCTAAAATATGATAGATGTTTACCGCTAGAAAGATAGAGAAAGGTATAGATCTATAGATAACAAACCTAAATAACTTATATACTATGGAACCCATATATTACTATATGAAGAGAATAAAAAATAATAATAATGATCATTATAATTTCTTATTAATTGATAATAAAAGTAGTAAACCTCTAATAATTGTAAAAGATTCTAATCTGCAACTATCTTCATCTTCACAATCATCATCTACCAATATAGCAAATACAAAAGACGAAAGATTAGGTCTTATAAAAATTTCGAAAGGATTAGTTGAAATTTTACAGAGCAATGGTTTTACAGTTGAAATGATATTAGAATATGGTCCGTCGCAAATTGCAGAAATTCTAGGAATAGATGTCTATATTGGAAAAATAATATATGACGAGACTAAAAAAATAACTAGTAATATAAATCCTAATTCTTTAATCAATTAAATGAATAAATTATCAAAAAAAAAGAACAATAACCAAAACAAAAATTGAAAATATTCGCAATCCCTTTTTGCACGACTCATTATTCCATATAATTAGATTACTTGTTACTGTCATACTGTACAGTTAACTGTGAAAGAAATACAGTCATTCTCTGGTAAAAGAGAAAAGATATTGAATTTGTTTTTATAGATTACTGGGATCTCGGATTAGAAAAGATAAAGAAGATAAAGAAGAAATTAGAAGGTCGGTATATCCATATTCATTTTCAGGACATTTGGGTTCATGAGAGCATACATATTTCACTTATCCAACAGACATAAAGAAAGTGTATTCATACCATTAATACAATTCAGTATCATGATTTCCAGATTAAAGCAGAACTTGCAGAAAAATAAAATGACTCGACATCAATATTTATTTGGATGCCACCAGATCTAATTTAGATGATAACTGTTTTGTAATAGTAATTGATTCTACTGTTATGAAGGCGGATACAGGGGAGAATGCATACGTCACTAATGCAATGTTAAGAAAGGACATCTAAAGATACATGTAACAGTTGACATCAAAAGAAAGAGAATCCTATCATTAAAAGTAACTAGTAAACAAATACATGACGGAAAGATATTACTAAAAGCCATAAATGATATTACTATAAAGAATAACAAGATAGTAGATACTGGTATTATGGGTAGCTCGCATTAAGATAACAAGAGGAATAGTTTTAAACATTTATCTCCCAGGTTTCTTTTGTCGCTTTAACATTAGGATAAACATCTAGTAATTCTAGGTATTATGTCACTTATCTCCTTTCTCGTAATTTTATATTAAATTACTGATTAGTTATAGATCTTCCTATTTGTACTGTGATCAAGACATTATTCTTTAATTCTGTCTAACCAGTAGTTTATCAAAGGCAAAAGACTGGTTTGACGATCTATGAATAGCACTGTTTTTATCCTGCGACGGTCTTTCGTATTGAAAAGTAATAATTTAAGAAAAACCTATTATTGAAATATCCATTCATAACCTAAACTTCTAAATTCCTTGTCATTTTTATTGAAGGATCCTTCCAATAAACATACTAGACCATTAATCCAAGATAACTTTTGAGAATTAGTAAAATATGTTCTAAGGACGACAAATTTATCGCTTTTATTCATATCACGACCTTTAAATGTTAATTGTTCTTTATCTTCATTTATAGTGAAAACACCTTCCCAATCTGAAATAATTACTCCATTCTTTCCTTGAAAGGAATTTCCTGAACCTACAATTTTTCCATCAGGAAAACCGTTGTAACCTTTTACTACTCCATTCCAGCTCCCTTCACTTTCTATTCCGTAAGAATTTTCATACACTATTTTATAGCCGATCGGTTTATCAATTTCATCAAATAATTTTCTCCCTATAACCATCTGAATAATCAAATCATCCTTAGATTTCAATATTTTGAACACTAAAGTAATGAGTTGTTCCAACAAATAAAATATTTGTATTTACATAACCGTAAATCCGCTTTTTAGGCCAAATTTGGTTTAGAAGTAGCTAATACGAATACAAAAATGTCTTAAATCCATTGATCTTATCATACCAATTTGAAAATCAAAAATAAGGATAAGATAAAAAATAGTAATTATTTTATATATTTATCTTTATAAATATTACAAGGCTGAATATACTACGTCTATTATTGTTGGACTGGATGATTTAACGAAAGCTAGAATAGTACATATGATTCTTGGTAAAAAAACAGAAGAAGCGTTACAAAATCTGAGCAGATTCTATAAAGTTACACCACCTGCAATAGCTGTTGGAACTATAAAAGGGAAAAGAAAGACGGTATATGCAGTGTATGTCCAAAGAGAAAGCACGATTTATTGTATAAACTCCGATGTGTTTTATAATCCATTTATAGTGTTACATGAGTTTTATCATCATATAAGAACAAGAAGCGGTGTTCACAGAGGGTCGGAGAAGTATGCCAACATGTATGCAAAAAGTTTCATTGACTCTTATAAAAAAATAACAAATCAAATAACAAAACAAAATCAGGAATACTAACATATTTTCATATAATTGGCTTTAAAATTAGTTATGAATTGACTTGCAAAATGGCTGACCTATTTTGATAGAGCAATTCTAATTTCACTGCCATGTACAGCAAAAAAATTACAGGATAATAAAGATATTTCAAAGTTTCAACTTCAAATATTGAATTTCTAGATTTATACAAGGAATATGAATGATTAGGATCCACCTATAAATTTATTACATATAATTCGTTAGTACGTTAAAATCATCTAAATTTATTAAAATAAGTTCTTCTTTTATCTAGGAGTATAAAATATTATTATTGATCCCAAAACAGCGACAAATGAACCAATTATCTCGTACCTATCAGGTTTCTTTTTTTCCACCGTCATACCCCATAAAATAGACGAGATGATAAAAATTCCTCCATATGCTGCATATACTCTCCCAAATTCAGCAGGTTGAAATGTCGGAACGATGCCGTATAGAAACATAATAATACCTCCAACTATACCTAGCATATATGTTTTCTTTTTACGTAACCATATCCATACTAGATATCCTCCTCCTATCTCAGCAATTGCTGCAATAATAAAAAGTATGAAGGGAACTATGATGGAGGAAATTACTATGACTTGGTCCAAACTTGCTCACCTTTCCTAGGTGCATAATATATTATTATTACACCTACCAATGCAATAGAAGCACCTATTATATCGTACATATCTGGAGCTATTCCTTGAAAGAGCCATCCCCAAAGTAATGACATAACTATGAAGATTCCCCCATATGCTGCATAGATTCTATGAAAAAATGATGGTTGAAAAGTAGGAACAACTGCATACAAAAAAAGAATAAAGCCGCCTAAGGCTCCAAGTATCCAACTCATGTCATCTCTCAACCAAATCCAAATAAGATATCCTCCTCCTATCTCAAAAAGTCCAGCAAGAAAAAAGAAAAGTAAAGTTATCAAAATTTTATTAAATTTAATCACTTAAATCGTTGGTTTTGCTTGATTATTAAAAATTTGGTTATTGACAGTGCCTTAATCATTATAAATAAATATCATGAAACTAGAGATAAACGGATTGTAATAGTAACTACGAGAAATTAATTAATTAATTAAAAGAAGAAACCAGTAAAAAAGTTCTAAAAATACGTTTGCCCCTCCATCCAGTGTATTCACAGTATTCAAGCCGTCACAAGGTTTAGACTTCCTATTATCGCATTTCTCCGGTCCAGAATTCCCAAGAACAATAATGACACCAATGGTAAAGCAGAAGGAAGTATATTCAAAGGAACAGGCACTGCAGTATTTTACAAAGAGGTTAAGAGGAGGATAAAAAATAATTATGATGTTGTCGTCTAGTCAGCAGGAACGGCAGAAACAACAAGAAGAAGAGATACAAGCAGGGCTAGACTTCCTACTTTCCCATTTCTCCAGTCCACTGTTCCCCAGAACAATATCAACACAGAAAACCGTGGATAGCCAGATACCAGTAAGCAGTAGGGAAGAGGCATTAAGTTATTACAGAAAATCAGAATTCAAGGATTGCAAGATTAACGCCTTTTACTATTCCAAGTTGGAAGATACCACAATAGGGGGTTTATTCTGGCATCCAGATTTAATATTCATTGATTTAGATTTACAGGATTTTAAGAGTGAAAAGGCATTACAGTTTGCACTTTCCAAGACTTTAAAGAATATTGCCGATAAATTGGGTAGTAATTCTGCAGTTCCTACCGTACTTCACAGCGGTGGAGGTTACCACGTCATACAACCGGTAGACTGTCCGGTACCATTAGAGAGTATCCAGGATGTAAAAGAGTTCAGGGAGATTCCAAACCCTTCAGAAATATTTTTGAGGTTTGCCAAAGAGTTTCTATCGAATGGAAAGGCAGACAAGAAGAATAATCCTTCCTTCAAATCCTGCATGTTAAGGATTCCAGGTTCCATTAATTCCAGACGTAACGGCAAGAAGGTTAGGATTATTCAACGTTGGAACGGATACAGGCCACGAATAACGAAAGAGTTGATAATAGAGTTCCAGGGCTGGTTGATACAGAAGAAGATAGACAAAAGGATAGAACAGGAAAAAATAGACAGGGAGAGACAAGTAAGAAGGAAGGAATTATCTGCAGGTTACAATATCAATTATTATTACGAGTGGATAGAAAAATTATTAGATACAGGAATAGAAGACTGCAGGAAAACATGTGTAGGTTTGATTCTAGCACCCTATCTTATTCATGTGAAGGGATTATCGTTTGAGATTTCCAGACAAATAATCAAAAACTGGTTACAGAAATGTGACTCGCTTAGGAAGCTAGATAGAGGTTTTGATTCCAGAATAAGAGACGCATTGAGAAGTTCACAAAGGAACAAGATAGGACCAATGAGTAGGGAGAAGATAAAAGTCGATTCCACGTATAATACATTATTAAATTTGCTGGTTAGCAAGGGGGTTTTGGATTAAGAAGATTAACGACAATTACAATGGATACTGCATTAATGGGACTCATCATTGGAGGGGAAGTCTGTATACTGATAGCAGTTACCAAAATATGGAAATCATTGAAGGAACGTAAGAAAATGAAGAAGAATGATAATAATAACAACCATTATGATAAATATGATACTAATTAAAAGTTGAGATTATAAAAACGCGAAAATCAAACCGTATTGGATTCAATGATGGGATCCCATCAACAATTACAAATGCAGGTGCACAATTGTAGGGAGACCAGTATGGATATGATGATAACCATCCAAAAAAGAATTCTCATACAGATGTCCAGAAAATAAAGTGTGTAAACAGTAACATGAATTTCAACCGTATAGATATTACCCAGATACCTCAAGACGGTCCTGGCGTAGCAGCAGCAAATGAAGGAGGAGGAACAGCAGAAGCAGCAAATACACAAAATGGTAACGGACTTGCAGATGGAATAAACTTCGAGAAGAACCTAGTAAATATATGTGTAAATGTAAATCATAATGAACATATTAAAGTTAGTGCTCCAGAAGAACAACCATGTGAAGAATGTTTTTCAATTTTAAGTAAGCAAGTTATCGGAAACGTATTGAGTACTATTGACTCTATTCTTAACAATTTAGAAATAGATGCACAAATAAATACACTTGCCGATCTTTGTGAATTTCTGGAGACATCCACAGCAATATCATCCAAAGTAAAATGGCAAATCCTAAACACACCACTAGGTAGTGAATCATTACCTCGTGGGACCATTGATAATATACTACTATGCTTGGAAGATTTGGGAATAATTTGTAGAGCCAGCGTAATTCAGGTAGAAACCTAACCCTCTTTTTTCTTTTTTGAGACTTTAACCAATTAATCTATTACTCTAGCGATATAGCGTATTTTAAACTGTTATGTTATTGTTGACTCTTCTGGTCCTACCTCTTCTGTCTTCTTATATTAAGATATAACCATAACGCAATCAATGATAAGCCAATTACTATGAAGATAAGAGATATTCTTGTGCCAGCCCCTATTGTGATCAAAAATATACCAAATGCTATAATGACAAGACCATAAATTAATATCCAAAGTGGAGGATGACGATTATTAGTATTCAATTTATCAATTAGCCATTTTTAAATCATGATATATTTTTGTTCCTAGTACTACTGCTATGGAATAAGAGTAAGAGTTTGAGTTTCTATCTATCTATCTATTAAAATATAATTATTGAATATTAAAAAAATAAATAAATAAATAAATTAATCTATTACTCTAGTGATATCTAGGATGTAAAATCAAAATTTTCACTAATCCCGGAATGGAAAGTGGTTGACAGATGTGCACTTTCTTCGTTCCGGAATGGGACGCGAGTCACCAATTACGAAGTTGGTATGTGTAATTATGACAAACTGGTTTATTTTTATTTATAATAGAAAATATTTAGAGGTATATTGAACTAATACACTATCCGAAAAATAATTAGATTAACTATACTCTTTTAGGACCAAATATATGATCTATTTAGATTTTTCAATCGTGTCTAGTGTTTCAGAAATCGTCATTACTATGCTTTTTATCTTTTATTGAGTCAGGAAATTATGTTATATTTAAGAAATGGTTAATAAATTTTGAACTATATAAAAAAAGACAAAAACAGCAGATTTACAAAACAATAAAATGTTTATTGATACAAAATTGATTATTGAAATCGAACTTTAAACTTTCCATCTTTTCTTTTGCTATCTCACTTTTTATGCTGCTTTCTATTACAAATTATGTTTACGGATTTAATATTATTACGGTAGGGGACGTTGATTGTAAATCTACTGCAAAAGAATTAGTAAACGATATTGTAAAAAAAGCTGCGGATTTTTATTTATGGTTAGGAGATCTTTCATATACAGAAACCCCTGAAGGTGATGAATGTTTTCTAGATATGTTAAAAAACAAAGAAATACTAGATAAATCTTATATTGTTCTAGGAAATCATGACCTTTTGAATGAAAAAGATTATCTTAACACTTTTAATCTAACCAAGCCATATTATTCTTTAGATTTTAATTATAAAATAAAGGATTATAAAAATAATTTAAATATACATTTAATAGTCATTAATTCAGAAGAAGAGATTTTGAAGAATACCCAACAATACGAGTGGATTGAAAATGATCTTGATAAAGTATGGAATAACGGAAAGGAGCTTTATAATTATACATTGGTTGCCACTCATAGACCATTATATGGCGCAAAGGATGTCAAACAAGAATTGGGGGAAGTTAAATTATCCTCGTTTCAGTCTCTTCATCCTTTATTCCAATCCAGGGGTGTTGATCTTGTCCTTTCAGGTCATCATCACGTCTATTATCGCATGGTTCCTTTGGATGGAATACAATACATAACCATAGGTACTGGCGGTGCACCCCAACATCATTTTTTTACAGCTGATGAAAAACCGAAGAATATTTTCATTAGATTTGCAGGAATTCATGGATTTTTAAATATTGATTTTTCCGACAAAATTTATGGAACTTTTGTTGATATACCAGATAACAACGTATTGGACTCCTTCTCTATTCAATCTAATTGAGAAATCATTAATTTGCAACTCTTTTGATTGGTAATTGTTCAGTAAAATCCTTCCAAACGATATTTTTTCATATTTAGTTATATTTTTATTGTGTATTGTAATATTATATCATAATTGTAAGCAAACATTATATAATGTAATACACATTACATCATGTAAAATGATTAATAAGGTGAAAGAATCATGGAATTTTAAAAAGATCTTTGAAGATCTTAATAGAGAATTTGCGACAGCAGAAAATATGTTGGACTAAATCTTTATAACAACAGGAGAAAGTAAGACGTCTGTGAAACGAAATGTTCCATATTTTTATGGCTATCAAATTATTGTAGGTCCAGATGGGAAACCTCACATCAGTGAATTTGGAAACGTAAAACCAAGTAAAAAAGCATTAGTAGAAAGTGATATAAGAGAACCTTTAGTTGATGCAATGTTTAATGAAAAAGATAGTACATATGTTTTAACTGCTGAAATGCCAGGAGTAACAAAAGAAGATATTAAGGTAAAAATCTCAGAAAAGACTGTAGTCATAAGTGCTGAACGTGCAGATAAAAAATACTATAGTGAATTTCCATTGGACCTTGAATTAAATGCAAACTCTGCAAAGGTAAGATACATAAACGGGATATTGGAGATTAAGATAAAAACAAAGGAGCGACCCAAACCAAAGTCAACAGGCGTTAAAGTTGAATAATTCTTTTTTTAAGTTTAAGAATAAAGGACTAAAAATAACAAGGTAAATCTTCGAGAGTTCTTTGGGTAAAATTATTCAAAAGAGTAACAAATCAATAGTTAATAACAGTGGTATAGCGTGATCACTAGTAGCAGCCGATTAATATCCTAGATGATGAAACAATATGAGAATTTTTTTAACTTTATTTTAGTTTTAAACTAATTAGCATAGTTTAACTGTCTTGATTCATTGCGGTAATCCTTGGAATATTTCATATTATTTTCTTAAATTCTCTAATATTCGATGTTAAAATCCGTTAACTGTGATCTTATATTATCTGGGTTCAGTACTCTGTAAACCAAATTTGACCTAAAAAGCGGATTTTGATTTTTTGTTAGCAATTGTTTTAGATTTCATACTCAAGTCGACATAAAATTAATTTATTATTATCATTTTTCTTACTCCAATATTATCAACTACACAATACTCCTCATTTATCTAAATAAAGTCTCTACGGGAAATTTGAGAATGAGTTTTCTTTTTGTTTAATGGGGATTCGACAGGTTTATTCTGCTTTTTAAATTTAAGCCAAATTCTTCCTACATTTTAATATATTTTAAATTGCAATTCCCAAACTAGAACATAGAGACTAAAGAGTGCTTGATGGCTCGTTTTATTATTTCTAATAAAGATCTCTGATTCAGGTTCTATAGAGAAATATACCTGCACTTCATAATTAAGTTTGTAAACATGCTATGAGATTTATTAAATATATATCATTTAATCTTAAAAGTACATACAATTATAGTAATTAGATAGTTTATTGTATTACTATTACTAAAATTGTGGATTTTGAAGATTGTTATGTTCTGTTTCTAACTTATTAATTCAATCTTCATTTTAAAATGAGCAGAATGGATAATTAAACACCTTTGTAACCATATTAGATAGAGTGCGGTACTAAATAAATACATATGATAAGAGGAAACCAGTAGTTTCCCTTGTAATGTTGCCACTTTAAAAGAATTCTACATAATAACAACATATCAAAACTATAAATGTACAATACACTAACAACGATTATTATTACTATTAAAGTTCTTTAATATTTAGAATTAGAATAGTTATCTTAAGTTCTAATAATAATCTTTGGGGCGATGGTTTCGGACGAAGTAGTCTTATTGTCATAATAGACCGGATAGTTTAAACTATCTTGTTATGTGAAAAATATTATGTAGTTTTAAATATAAAATGATACTATTACTAGTTATGCGAACAGCTAATGATAGCAAGAATATAATCACAAAATCGATAAAAGATAGTGATGTTTATGACCTACTGTTACAAATACCTGCAGGCAAGGTATCTACTTATGGGGATTTTGCAAAAGCTCTTGGAAATCCTTCATATTCAAGAATAATAGGACGAATACTTGCGAAGAATCCAAACCCAATTAAAGTGCCATGTCACAGGGTAGTGATGTCTGATGGTAAAGTTGGTGGTTATTTTTATGGCAGTGACAAAAAGAGGCAGTTGCTTGAAAAGGAAGGAATATCTTTTACTAACGGAATAGTTACCAATTTTAAAAATGTTAGATCAGTCATCATCAAAAATGACAATAAACTTTAGAGTTTTGCTGTGAATAATTATATCATCTTTATACCAATTTCAAGCTAATCAAAAACAGTATTAACATTGTATTATGGTTTAGTATCTCTAAGGGTTTTCTCGAAACAATATTGTAATTTGTATAAACCATAGATATTTTTGATTCCAATCTATTCTTGGTGGCCGATCATTTTTTCATTTATAAGACGTACAATTTTATTCAATATAGTTTTTATAAATATATACATTAACATATCATCGTTCTAAAAGTTTGGTTTATTGTACACATAATTATTTATTTTGGACTTGGGCAAGTTGTACAATCAATTGAATTGAGTAATATCTTTCATTACAAAGAAAGCCTCCTTGTTCAGGTGGAAACGAAGGTGTTTATTTAATTTGTTTTTGTCTGAATGGGAATCCGCGTTCTGATCCAAAGCTCAATAAGTAAATAGCAAGAGCAGTTTTTTATCATCATTATGCTAGGACCTGTGGTCCTTTGTCTTGTGATGCAACTTCAGCAAACAGAAATTGAATTTTGTTCCTGTAACTTCCTTTATTGTGTCTGAGAACCATGGTTTTTAGTATAGTCCAAAGCTAGCCTAGTTGTATTTGAATAAGTATCTAAGTAATTAGAATCACCATCCCATACAACTTTTCATTTTGTAATAATCTATCAAAATCAATTTGTATCCTCATATTTCTATAACTTTTGACAATCGTTTACAAGAACCACCTCTTGGCAAAACGTTGCGTACAGTATATTCATTAATTAGATTAATTTTTGGATTTTTTGCATTCACTATTAATGCAGTGTGCATAAGGTAGATAACCTTGCAATATCGCTGCCTGTCATGATGAGAAAAATATGCAATTTCTTTTTACAATCTTTTTCCTGACTTACAATCGTCTTTATCGCATATCTAAATTGTATGTCTCCCATCAAACAGATAGATCTCATTTTGTCCTATTATTTTTAGTTCTATATTACTAGTATCATTATGAACTGTTATGTTCATATCTTAATTTATGGCATCATGAAAAATAATACTAAGAATATTCGTTCTCCATCATGTATTTCGCTTATGCCAAATGTTCGTTTGCAACGATCAAATATTCTTCACGATCAAGTTAACGAAAGGATGAATTAATATTGTTATTACATTATCATCTATCTCTTCTTTTCTCTTCTTAACATATCAAATCGGCTATTGTATCTTTACATCAAATTCTTTTAGTAACCTTTCGATAATCAATTAATGTTCGGTTTGAATCATGACAAGTTTGTCTGTTCCAGATTCTGCACCCCATACTTGTCCTGAAACTCCCAGAATCTGACGTACGTTGGCATCTGCACTAGGCAATACAAATACCTCAAAACTTTCTTGGATAGGATCAAATCGGACTAAGGCATTGGCTCCGAAATCGCTTGTCCATACAATATCATTCTTATCTACATAAATCGCATAGGGTTGCGGGTTATCGCCTGGGAGTTTCCACTCTGTCCATTTATCTATAAACGGATTATAAGCAGCTATCTGTCCTGCTTTCCATTCACTGATCCATAGATTACCTTCAGAATCAGACCAAACACGTCTAGCTCCTTGATCAGGAGTAGATGGCTCTATAACAGTAGCACCTCCCGTTTCTAAATTAATACTCGCGATGTGGTTTCCAGCTAGTGAAGCATAGTAAACGCTACCATTTGGTGTTGTCGTAATACCATATGGTCCTTGTCCTTCAGGAGCGTTGAAGACCTCGACGTGTCCACTAGCTGGATCCAAGCGACCATAAATACCACTCTGTCCAGTAAACCATAGAACACCGTGAAGGTCAAATGTAGCAGTATTTAGATTAGCATAGCTATCACCTTTAGGTAGCGAAAACAGTCTGATCTCTTCAGTCTGGGGATCAACACGTATAATTGCATTGAGTCCTCCATCTGTTACCCAAGGCGCGCCGTCAGGTCCTACAATAACGCCGTGTGGTGCAGAGTCACGACCAAGCTTAATATGATGAGTTTTACCAGTAATTGGGTCCATTCGACCCAGTTCACCGGATCCTTGAGCTGTATACCATATAGTTCCATCCGGTGCAGGAGCCACGTCGTGTGGGTGCGACCCTACTGGAACTGGAAACTCTCGTATCATAGGATTGATTAAGCGCTCAGCCTCAACTGATCCAACAATTGACATCTTATTAAATGTGGACATTAGAGCTTGAGTAATTGTAGGAGAAGACCATGTCTTTTCAGTTGATTGTACAGCTAATTCTTGAATTGTTATTTCAGGTAAAAAAACACAACAAGACAAGGCCAATAATAATCCTGATAGATATTTCGAAATTATATTACATGAATATAACAATTTCCGCTTAGATAACTCTGCCGTTACTTAAATAATTTTGTTTCTAAAACTGTGATTTTAAATATAATACTAAACCATCTTTTGTATACTTTATATATTACGATATAGGGTATAGTATGCTAGTTATCGGTGAGCTAGAGTTTCTATACATATTAAATAAATTCTATTATAATAAAATCGACATACTAAAATATATAATGAAATAATTCTTTATTTACTAAAAATGGTATGAAACTCCGATAAAATGTATAAATTCTTATTACAAACCTGTCATAAATATGATCTTTTCCCTATTTATTTTGCTTGCCTGTTCCTTTAGTAAAGAATATTTCATGATTACCTGGGGTAAAATCTTCCCATACAACATAGATATAATTTTCAGATGCTGCAATTTGGGGACACTCTGAAATGCCTATATTATTACTTAAATTTAATACTTTAGTCGCCTGAAAATTGTTTTTAATATTTGTTATAAATATGTCTTGGTTTTCTTTTGAAATTACGTCTTGCCATACTATATTTGAAGGACTATTAGCGATTGTTTCAACATTCGTAGGATGGTTAATCTTATTAGAATAATTTTGATCTTTAAATTTAGTCACGTTTTCTAAAATTGTATATGGATCCGTAAAAGTAGTACCATTATCATCACTTTTGACGAAAAAGATGCCATTTATATTTTTTGAATGTAATCCTCCCCAAACTACAAATATTTCATTTTTAGAAACTGCTATTTGCGCTTCTCCAAAATTATTATGGGCTATCTTATTGATATTTTCAAAACTATTTCCGTTATCATAACTTCTAGTAAAAAATAGTCCGTTATTTTTAAAATCATCCAAACCGCCATCATTATTTTCATTATTCCACACAACATATACATAATCAAAATAGGAATTTATCTTCGGATAAGCATCTCTAGTATTGTTTGTTAGTTCTTTTGTATTATTGAATGTCTTTCCGCTATCTGAACTGCTTTTAAACATGATACTAGACAAAGTTTTTTTATTATTATTGTAAAACATTGGGTCAGTTTCTTGCCACACAACATACACATTTTCATCAGAAGCCGAAATTTCTTGATTATTTGAATTTTTTGAATTATTGCTTAAGTTTATTGGTTCACTAAATGTTGTACCATTATCCAAACTTCTGCTAAACAATATGTTGATGTTATTAGAATTAGTATTGTCTGCCCAAACTATAAAAATTCCATTTTTAGATACGGCAATCTGAGGATGTTCTGAAATTCCAATATTATTACTCAAATTGATAGATTTACTGAACGTACTCCCATTGTCTAAACTTTTTTTAAAATAAATGTCATAATTATTTTCAGAGTTATCATCAACAGACTCTTGCCATACCAGATATACATTATTATCAATTGCAGCTATCTGAGCATACACAGAGTCGAGTTTATTGTTTGTGATATTAATTATATTTGAAAAGTTCCAGTCCGATATAAAAGAATTATTATAGCCATTTTGAATCTGCAAGAAACCATTGAAAGGTAACTTTTCAGCTGTTTCATTTATCGCAAAAATCTCAGAAAAATAAAATAAAGAACTAAGGATAACGGCTAATAAAATGAATTTCAGATGGAACCAGATTACCTTATAAACATTTTTGGAATTTAACTTACGAATAATCATATAATTATTAGTATACGATTCTAATCTATTTCAACCTATTTGAAACTAGTCTTTCATACTCTGCTATTTTTTAAAAATTAAATAAAAAATTAGGAAAGGATTTTTCCGGTAATTTCTACTTTTTTATCTCCTTTTGGAATGAATACTGAGATTTCTTTTGTTACATCTTTTTGTTGTAGCTGTTGATCACTTAGACTACTACTTGGTATTTCTTTAATTTCTACTTTTTTTCCATCTATCAATACTGTCATATTTCTATCTCCTTCAATAATTGTGTCTAAAACTGTTCTTGGAATTTTAATTTGTAACTCTCCTCCATCTGAAGATGTCACTTGCATTGATAGAGTTTTATTCTCACTATCCAAAATAGCAGCTGAAGTTAAATATGGAGAAATAAACCTATCCTTCTCTCCAGCAGCAGTAGAAGTATCCATCAATACAGGATTTAATATTTGAACATCTTGACCATGTACTATAATGTTATCTACAAACAAGATTGGAGGTTCTTGTGTTACTACGGGTACACTAAGAGCATATGATTCTGGTCCCAAAACAAAAATATTATTAGAAAACTTTATAGAAGCGTATAACTTGTGAGAATTTGAATCAACAACAATATCATTTGGTGTTCTACCATCTAGTTCTATCACTGCCTCGATTTCGTTGTTATCTCCATTAATTTTTACGACTTTGTCAATATCATGAAATGATGCATAGATCTTGTGTTCGTTAGTATCTACTACTACTGATTGACCTTCAAAACCGATAGGTATTTCCTTGATTACTTTTTTGTTTAAAATATCTACTACAGCAATATAGGGACTATTATGATGACCAATATATGCAAGATGTTTACCATTATCTATACCAATACCCCAAGGAGAAATACCTGTATCTACTGTTCCTGTTATCTCATTTGTATCTCCTGAAATAAATGTCAACTTTTTGGAAGCAAAACTTGTTACCAAGACCTGATTGGTAACAGGGTCTACCTTTACATCTATGGGATGTGCAGAAACTTGTATTGTTTTTACTATTGTGTCATTATTTTTGGTATCTATTACTATTACCTCATCAGTGTTATAGTTTGCAATGTATAATAGCTCATTATTAGGGTTATATTCAAGAGATGTTCCGCCAGTAATCACTGTCGAAGTTACCAATGCAGTATCTGCCAATCTCTGTGGAAATTGTATAGCAGACCCAGGAATGGCAATTGTCTTTAACAATTTTTTAGTTGTAATATCATATACCTCAATTTCTCCAGTTTGAAACGTAGCAACATATAGTTTATTTTTATCATTAACGCCTTCGACATCAATTACACCTTGTGTTGTATTGATTGTTCCAACAACTTTATCGGATACTGTACTAATAATAGATATTACTGGTTGACCTAAATTAGATACAAATAATAACGGTTCGTCTAATGACATTTTCATAGGTCTTTCTGTTACAGCAATTTCTTTTACTACATGGTGAGCAAATGAGCTTTGACTTGGAAGATAAAGTATGTTTAACATAAAGATGGATATGAAAATTGTAGATGTTAAAAAAACAATATTAGAAGTGGCTTGTTTTACCATTATTAGAAATTTGATTCAAAAGTATTTTAATATAACTATTTTCATGTTATCAATTACGGATAAAATGTTGAGACTGACATAAAGTAATTTTTTATACTCATTAAAATTAGAAATAAATATTAAGTATTTTAATTATTACTTCATATAATAGATTATCTAACATCCTATGAAAAAGTGTCAAACAGTCTTGTCAGAAATTAACTCCAATAACACCTGGATTTTTGTAACCCTCTGTTCAAAACACAAAAGTTCTGAATTGACTACTCTTACAGTTGAAAAATATAAATAAAAATCTAGAAAAATATGAATAAAAGGTTGGTTGAAATGAAACTATTTACATAGTTTACTTTACTATGGCTCCTACGTCAGTTACAAAGATAAGTAAATTCAATGATCTTGATCGTGCCAGAAAAAGGAATAAAAATAAGATTATCTAAACTTTGATGTGCACTTAATAAATAAGGGAATCGCCAGAAAGCAAGTCAAATATATTTTTGTTACTGGTGGTGTTCTTTCTGGCCTCGGAAAAGGAATAATCACATCTTCAACTTCAAAAATATTACAATTAACTGGGTTAAATGTTTCTTGCTTAAAAATTGATCCATACGTAAATTACGATGCAGGTACGATGAATCCTGTTGCCCACGGTGAGGTTTTTGTAACATTTGATGGCGGAGAATGTGATATGGATATCGGGAATTATGAGAGATTCTTAGACAAAAGATTATCCAAGGATCATAATTTGACAACTGGGCGAATATATTCTGAAGTTATAAATGCAGAACGTGAAGGAAAATACCTTGGACAATGTGTCCAAATAATCCCTCACGTTACGGATGTAATTAAGGATCAGTTAAGGCATATAGCCAAAACAGAATCATTGGATGTTCTAGTAGTAGAATGTGGTGGAACCGTGGGAGACATCGAGAGCTTACCATTTCTTGAGGCGTTTCGTCAAATGACACTCGAAGAAGGACATAATAGCACTTTATTTATTCACGTTACTTTGGCCCCCGTTCTTGATGTAGTAGGAGAACAAAAAACCAAGCCAACACAACACAGTGTTCAAGAATTACGTAGAATAGGAATCAATCCTGATATTATTGCTGTTAGATGTAAAACTCCTCTTTTAAATGATTCAAGAAAAAAAATATCTCTTTTTGCTAATATAGACACAGATTGCGTCATCTCGTGTCATGATGTCAAATCGATTTATCTAGTACCAGAAATTCTTGCTGAACAGGGGATGATGAAAATTATAAATAAAAAATTACAACTGGATCGACATTCTATTAGATGGGCAAATTGGAAACGGATATCTCAATCATTTGCACAGGCTAAAGGAAATATAAATATTGCAGTAGTAGGAAAATATGTTTCTCTCTCTGATAGTTATGTCAGTGTTTATCAAGCTTTATCCCATGCGGCAACAGCCATAGGAAAAAAAGCTGAAATTTCATTGATTGATTCAGAACAATTTGAAAGAGATCCTAAAAAATTGGTCTCGTTGAAAAAATTTGATGGAATACTTATTCCTGGTGGATTTGGAAGACGAGGTTCAGAAGGAATTATTGATGCTATCAACTACTCTAGAAAAGAAAATATTCCATTTTTAGGTATTTGTTTTGGATTTCAATTATCTATTGTTTCATTTGCTCGGAGTATGTGTGGATTACAGGAATCTAATTCTACTGAACTTGATCCAGAAACTGGACATCCAGTCATTGAATTTATGCCCGAACAAAGGACAATAAATAATATGGGTGGTTCTATGCGATTAGGAGGTCATAAAATAAATATAGTTGCAAATACCATGGCATCCAAAATTTATTCTAGGAATATAATCTGCAAGAGACATAGACATAGATACGAGTTTAATAAGAACTATCTATCAATTATAGAAAAGAATGGGATGCTATTATCTGGATACTCAGATGGTGGAAAAAGAACGGAAATATTGGAGATTCCAGATCATAAGTTTTATTTTGCGGTGCAGTATCACGCAGAATTTGATAGTAGACCAGGAAAGCCAGAACCTGCATTTGCATCATTCATAAAGGCCTGTACTAAATCTTAAGCTCATATATCCTCTGTCTTGCATCCCTTAACGATGTTTTCTTTTTAACATAACCCCTATTCAATAAATGCCCCAATGAAAGCCTAATTGTTCTTTCAGGAAGTAACGTTTTAGAGGAAAGGTCTTTTTGTCCCATTGCACCTTCGTATTCCAATATCTTTAGTATTAGTTTGGCACTGGGAGGCATATCCAATAAATCTTCTGCGAGTTTAACTTTTTTGGCTATAAGTGATGTAGCAGAATCTTCTCCTATCAATCTCACCAACTTGGCTGGATAATTATGTTTATTACACTCCAATGTTTTTTTAATCCCAACCCGCCTCCCTCCATCCAAAACTACTTCACAATGAAATCTACTTAAAATGTCTGAAATTTCAATTCGACTTTCATTAGGTACAATGAGTGGTCTGCGAGTATTATCTACCGAGTTTACCGAAACGATTACAAAAACTTGCGATTTTTGTAATACCATTGGACCACCAGCTGACATAGAATATGCTGTTGATCCAGTTGGGGTAGATACAATAACACCATCGCTATTATCATGCCATACATCTTTGTTGTCTATTCTAAGAACATGTTCCATTAAAGTTGCACTTCTGCTTGGAAAAACAACGACATCATTTAATACAGGTTCAATTTCCTTTCCATCAACTTTAACTGCTAGTCTTATTACCTCATCTATGCTATAATCTCCTTTCTTTAATCTATGTGTAATTGTCTCTAAATCTTGGACATCTATTTGTGCCAAAAAATCAGTTGATTCTGCTTCGTATACACCTATAGCAGGAGATGAGTCTGTTATTACCTTGTGAAAATAATCTAACATGGCACGATCTCCCCCAGCAATTAATACCAGGTCAACTTTATTAGCCAAGTCATAATTTTTTTCGTTCATATTGAAAGTTTCAACATTAAGATTATCAAGCACTTTTTTGATCTTTATTGTTAATTCTAAATCTTGCGAATAGGCACCTACAAGTGCAATTTTCATTAGTTTTATTTATCTTAACTTATCTCTCATTTAAAGTTAAATTCTATTACATCATAATATTCACTATAAACAATTATGAAAACATTAAAAGTGTATCTTTTGTCTGATCCTATCAATTAACTTAAATTATTTGTACTTTTATCTGATGTAAAGAATTTTGCAAATAATTTTTACCAGAACCTTTAAAGTATGGAATTAAGATGATATTTACATGCCAAAGAAACGTACGAGTCGGGGTCGTACAAAAGGAGGAAAAGGTAGTTCAGGAACAGTACATTGCAGTCAATGTGGAGCTATGGTTCCAAGGGATAAAGCTAAAAAAATAACAGGCCGAATAACTCTAGTAGAACCAACTCTGGCAAAAGAATTAAGAGCCCAGGGTGCTTATATATCTCCGGCAACGGATGTTAAATTCTATTGTGTTTCATGTGCCGTTCATAGAGGAATTGTTAAAGTAAGATCTGAGCTTGAAAGACGGGTAAGTACAAGACTACGATAATTCAATCTAGTTTTTTTATTGTGTTAAAAATCCTCTGAATTATAGTCAGAATGGATATTATTATTATTATTATAACTCCATATTCCAAAAAATTTTGAATTGGTATTATTCCCATTATAGCTAATATCAATAATCTTTCTGCCCTTTCTCCAAATCCTACTCCACTTAAATCTATTCCAAGTGATTCTGCTCTAGATCGAGTGTAACTTACCAGCAAAGATGAGGAGAGAGCCGTCATACACAATATAGGATTAGACAAGCCTCCTATGGCTATTCCGGTAAATATTATTACCTCAGAAATCTTATCCAATGTCGAATCAAGAAATGCTCCCTTCCTAGATGTTTTTTTAGTAATTTTCGCAACAGTTCCGTCTATTACATCAAAAAATCCTGAAATTAACAAAAGGATACTGCCTACTAATGCAGCATTAAAAAAAATATCCTTTTGTATGGAATTTAACCCATATGCAATAGACGATGAAATCGCAAGTATGAAGCCAATAATAGTTAGAGTATTTGGAGATAATCCAGACGACGCAAAGATTGATGCTATTTTTTCAAGAATCGGTGCTAGATTTTTCCTAAATTTATTTAACAATAGATATTTAACTAATAATTTTAATTAAATTCGTTTTATATCTTTTGAGTTTTATTCAAAATTGATTTTTTCTTCTTCTCTTCGGAAATGGAAAATAATTTAATAGTCTTCTCTGTTTACATCGAATTCATATGATGAAATCTAACTCTGTTCTGGTTTTTGGCGCACATCCTGATGACTTGGAAATAGGAATGGGAGGAACGATTTCCAAACTTTCAAGACTGGGTTTTAAAGTAGTCCCAATCATAGCTACCCTTCCAAATTTTACTGAAAATGATACAAAGGACGAACGTAGATCGGAATCTGTAGAATCGAGCAAAATATTAGGATGTATTTCTCCAGAATTTCTTGATCTTTCACCTACTGAAATGTTATTCAATAGAAAATTAGTATCGTTGATTGACAAGTTAATAAAAAAATATCAGCCCGAAAGTGTGTTCACTCAATGGATAGGTGATTCACATCAGGATCATCAAATTCTGACAAAGTCGGTAATGTCTGCTTCTCGTGATATTGATAACTTGTATATGTATGAAACGACTATTCCTGGTGGTCTAACTGAAATATCATTCAAACCACAACTTTATGTTGATATCACCACGGATATAGATACAAAAAAAAATGCATTAACTTGTTTTAAATCACAATTTGTTAGGTGCGGTCAATACTGGTTAGATGCGATAGTAGGAAGATCTAGTTACAGAGGATATCAAATACATACTAAATATGCTGAGGCATTTGAAATTATTAAAACCATTAAGTTCTAATTTCAAGGTTTATTAAATATCTATATTTTTGTGTGCTCCAAATTCGAAATTTATTCATCCCTTTTTAGATGAAATCTTCCTATAAATTATTAGAAATACTGCTTGAATCGTTAATGCTATAATGACAGCTAATGCAAGCCCTGTCACCTCCATCCATTTCCCTAATGTTAACATCAATGATATTTGTAAAATTTGGTAGATTATGGCACCAATTACAACACCTTTCGTATTCCCTTCACTAAGGAATCTAGAATTAATGATATAAGTAACCATCATGGGAATAATTCCGATACTCATTATTCTTATTGCATCAAGCGAATTCTTGTAACCAGGGAAAAACAAGTCTATTATGACAGGACTTGAAATATACAGTAAGAGTGCGAGTGCTATTGATATTCCAAATCCTAAAATCCTTAACTTTGTTTTTTTATTACCGCTCGCTTCTTCTGGAATCAAATACTGAAAGAAACTGATGGGAATCATACCAAGAAACATTAAAAATTGAAAGCCTAATTGATAATATCCTAATATAACGTATCCAAAAATAGGACCGATAAGAATCTTATCGAAGTACATTAACAACGCGTTTGACATATTAAAAGAATAACTGTGTAAAGAAAATTTTATCTTACTTCTGATTTCCGTGATATCTTTTTTGAAATGTTTTATTGATAAAAAATATTTATAACTGAAGATAAAGAATGAAATTGTAAATCCAATTATTATTCCTGGGATACCCATAATGTAATATAAAGCGATAGAGAGGACTAGTTGAATTGCTCTTGCACCTACATTTGCAATTGCATATTGTTTATAAGATTTTCTACCAAGATATTCATAAACACTCATCATCCAAAAAGTCATGCCGACAACAAAAAATCCTAATAATATGTCTTTTTGTGCTACAATTATACCTAAAACGATGCTTGATATTAAGATGACTTGATTAGCGGCAACATGTATCTTATCAAAACCTTTGGGAATATAAGTCGTAACCGTAGTATTGAGTCCTAATAGAGCAATGCTAGATGCAAGTGATGCGATTGAAATCATATAACTAGTCTCCCCATATTCTTCGACACTTTGTAGTGAAGCCAATAAAAGCCAGAAGCCTCCTGTAATCAGAGCACCAAGAATATTTCCAACTATTATGTAAATAAGACCCTTATTTGATTTAATAAATTTCAGCAATTTTTATGTCCCTTTTATGTATTATCATCAATAATCTTTCTCTTAATAAAATGGTTTATTTCATTTTTTGCATTATATTTTTTTAGTGCATTTGTAAAAGTAATCCAATTATTCATTCAAGTTGATTTTTTTCATATCTTTTTATAAGTTATTATTGTTATAATATAATATTACTACAAAAAATACGAAAAAAAATCTAGAGTTAAAAATAATTATCAATAATTATTGTACAAAATAGAGTTCGTCATAAATATTCAGAATCCTTTTTCATATAAATGAAAGGGAATTTTTTAAAAAAACTAAATTACATAATTAATATCGGAATAAATTCTGTTATGCATGGCGTATTGGCAATTTCTAACTTGGTTGTAGTAATGGTATTAAGTAGAATAACTGTAAAAAGGTCATAGGAGTATTTTTAAATAGTAGACTAAATGTAAAAGGATTCTGGGAGTAAGTTAGATGAAAAATTCCGATAAGAAATTTAAGGTTTTAGTTGCTGGAATATTGATATTTATCTCTTATCTTGTGTTAAACTCTTTTACAGATTTATCAGTTAATGCTCAATCACAAAGCACTTTTCTTACCCTTTCAGGATCAAATTTTCTTGACGTAAAAAATAGTGAACGATTGCAATTAGACAAATTTACTCTTTCTACATGGTTTTCTACAGATAAACAAGATTTCGTAGATCCAGGGATGATTGTAAACAAGGGAGGTATGAATGATGATGCCCCTGGTAAAAACATGAATTACGGTCTCTGGATAACACCAACCGAACTTTTAGAGGGAGGTTTTGAGACGAAGTCAGGTACTAATCTCTTTATAACATCTAAAAATAAATTTAACGATGGTAATTGGCATCATGCAGTTCTTACTTATGATGGCTCTGTTTTGAAACTGTACGTAGATGGTAACGAAGAAGGTCAAGTCTCAACATTGAAAGCTGTCCCTGACAACACTGGTACTCAACCGATAAGAATAGGTGCAAATTCATTTGCAGAAGACAAATTTTTCACTGGAGAGGTGGATGAAGTTATGCTTTGGGATAGAGCATTATCGTTTGAAGAAATATCCAATTCCTATAACTTTGATGAATTCCCATTAAATGGAAGAATTCTTTATCTTTCCTTTTCATCAGTCTCTCCAATTCAATCTACCTATAATTATGGTCCCTTCAAAACTTTTGACGGAAGTGAAAAGGATGAAATTGATGAAGATGAGCAATTATTCCATCTAAGTAATTTTTCGGCAGCAAGTTGGTTTAGAAGCGATAGAATTGACCATGACGAAGTCGGAATATTATTAAACAGGGGTGGATTTGGATCTGAACTACAAGATGAAAATCTAAATTATGGTATATGGTTAAATCCATCAGAAACTATTGAAGCTGGTTTTGAAACTTCTTCCGGTACAAATGTTTTCGTGACTACATTAGATAAATTTAATGATGGGCTGTGGCATTACGCTGTATTGACCTACGACGGAAAGACATTAAAATTATATGTTGATGGTATTCTTGTAGATGATAAAATAACATCAGGAATACTGCCAGATTTGGCAGGCGATACAAAATTTGTTATTGCTGGTGACTCTGTTGCAGATGATAAATTCTTTAAAGGTGACCTTGACGAGATTCGAGTATGGAATAGAGCTATATCTTCGGATGAAGTTTTAAGTGGATTTAAAAATAATATATTTAATATTGATGGACAAATATTCTATGAATCGTACTCAGGTGAAAGTCCACCTCCACCACCACAACAAGAAGAGTGTCCAGCGGGTCAACACTTTGATACTACCACAAACACATGTGTCCCAGACTTACCACCTCCACCACCACAACAAGAAGAGTGTCCAGCGGGTCAACACCTTGATACTACCACAAACACATGTGTCCCAGACTTACCACCTCCACCACCACAACAAGAGTGTCCAGCAGGACTACACCTTGAGAATGGTCAGTGCGTCCCAGACTTACCACCTCCACCACCACAACAAGAGTGTCCAGCAGGACTACACCTTGAGAATGGTCAGTGCGTCCCAGACTTACCACCTCAACAAACAGGAACAGGCTTTCTTTTGGTCGTTACTAATGTTATGAATGATGATAATGGTTCAAAACAGGCTTCTGACTTTACTGTTAGTGTTAATGGGAATAGACCGTTGCCAAAAACATTCAGCGGTATTCAATCACCAACAGCAACAAGTGTTGCCATTAATCAAGGAGACTACTCTGTAAGCCTTAAGGATAACTTTGGATATGAAACAGATTTCCTATACAATTGTGCTGATACAATACACACTGAAGAAACGCGTGTTTGTGTTATCAATATAGATGATCCAACACCACCACCTCCACCACAAGGATGTCCAGTCGGACAGCATCTTGAGAATGGTCAGTGCGTCCCAGATTCACCTCCTCCACCAGGAACTGGATTTCTTTTAGTAATTACAGATGTTGTTAATAATAATGGTGGCACAAAAACATCTTCTGATATTGATATTACTGTTAACGGTAACAATCCTGTTCCATCTAATTTCAAAGGATCTCAAACACCATTAGGAAAAATTATTGCGCTGACTGAGGGAGAATTCTCTCTAACTGTCAATAATAATTTTGGCTATCAAACAAAATTCCTACATGATTGTGCTGGTACTGTCAAAGCTCAAGAAACCAATGTTTGTGTTATAAATCTGGATGATCCGATCACAACTGTTTCTTCAGGATCACCACAAGGATGTCCAGCAGGCCAACACTTCGACCAAACAACACAAACATGTGTCCCAGACTTACCACCTCCACCACAAGGTACATTTGTTCCTTTCAACTTTGGGGCAGCGGGTGATTGGAATTGCAACTCAAATTCTGAAAAAACAGTACAATCTATACTTTCTAAAGATCCAGAAATTGTACTAGGACTTGGGGATTACTCCTATCAGTCTAATGCTAATTGTTGGTTAGATGTTATTACTCCTCTCAATGATAAAATGAAAATTACAATTGGAAATCATGATAGTGACGAAGAAGAAGGTCCGGAAATTACTGAACAATTCCTCGATCATTTTAATTTAGACAAACAGTATTATTCATTTATTGAGGGAAATACTTTGTTTATATCGATGTCTACTCAGGTATCATTTTCTGAAAATTCGGAACAATTTAATTTTGTAAAAAGTGAATTAGAAAAAGCTGCACAGGATAATAGAATCCTTTGGAAAGTAGTATATTTCCACAAACCTGCATATGCTGCCCCTACTAAACATGAAGGGGAAGCAAGTTTACGTGATACCTATCACCCATTATTTGACCAATACAAAGTAGATCTCGTTCTTTCAGGTCATAATCACAATTATCAGAGAACTTTTCCAATTCACTTCAATCCAGATGATTCATCTAAACCGATTATAGTCAATACTGACCAGAATACATACAACAACGTTGGAGCCCCACTATTTATAACATCTGGAACGGGTGGAGTTTCGTTGCATGCATTGGGTACCAAACCAGACTTTAATGTAAAACAATTAGGAAAATTTGGACATCTCAACATAGATGTGACAGGAAATAATGGTGAAAAGTTAGTTGGAACATTTGTTGATAATGATGGTAATCAATTAGACCAATTCACCATCACAAAATCCATTGGACCATCTCTATCTCCTTTGGCACTAAATTCACAACAAGCTGGAAGTGCAGGGGTTGATGTGTTTGGAATGAATAAAATCTATCCCACTAAACCTGGAGGAGAAGAATGGTTCATGAACATGGAAAATCTGAAATCTGATCCAAGATTAAAGGTTGGTACAAGTACAGGAGATATTATAAAGAACCAAGACGGGTCTTGGTCTCCTGTGAGTCAAGATAAAGTTATACTTAATGTATACACATCATCTGTTGGAGAATTCAACAAAGGAAATGTGACTACTTTTAATCTAAAAGAACTAGCCAAAAATGGTCATTGGTTTAAAGAAAATGATTGGTTGAATATCGAGATGGGTGGATATTTTAAATTGAATTCTACTAATGATCTTTCACTTGGATATAGTTTCTTCCCAAGATCAATAGACCATAGTAATGATCATGGCGGATGTGGAGGTGCAACTCCGGTATTCACATTTGGCTTCAACGGTGTATTGACGGCTAAAAAAGAGATGTGGTTTTCAAGTTTGATAAGTTCTGCAGCAGAAAAAATTGGAGAACTATCACCATCAATTGTCGATAAATGGATCGGAATGAAGGCAGTTATCTATAATCTTCCCAATAAGGATGTAAAACAAGAGTTTTGGATGGACAAAGACAACAATGGCAAATGGGAAAAGGTCTATGAATTTACCGATAAAGGCGGCTTTGGTATTAGTGGCGAAACGGGACCTGAAAAATGTGGAGGGGAATGGGACCAGCGATATACATGGGGTTCTCCTAAGGTTACATTTAAATGGAATCAGGCCGATGTCGAGTTCAAGAATCTTTCCGTACGTGAAATAATACCTCCAAAATAATGATCTCGATATTGTTAGCATGTTGTCGGATTTTTTGACTAAATTCTTTTTCTATTTTTTAACTTGGTAATTATGTCTAGAATTTGTATTGATATTAATGATTCCTCTTATATACATGAATTGCTTCGGTAATCCATCAAATCATCATACATACAAATATTACAAAACCATATTTTGCGATTTTAGTTAGTACATCAAGAGAAGGAGGAGAAGAAGAAGGTAACAGGAATAATATTAGTATAAGAGAGAATAGCAAGTAATAATCTAATAGTTTGGGATTTACTTGTAATTTCTTTAAAAATAAATTTGGATGTATCATCTATCCATTCGTTTAGATTTAGTGGGAACTCATTGTTATTTCGTCAATTTTAATAATAAATAGAACTAATAATAAATATGATTATGATTTAATTTTGTTATATTCATTCTTTGTGTCATTATCTAACCCACATTACTGAATACTTTGATTTTATAGATACACCTAACAACTCAGCCAATTGCGTTAAGCTGTGAAACTCCTTTTACCCCTGTTGTTGCCATTATGATTAGATAAAACTTTTATCGTTGGAAAATTCTTTTATTCCTTCAGATATTTATCCGAAATTCTAATGAATTAATACTGTTTAGATATTATTAAGAAGTTTTAAATAATTAATAATTATTATTTAAAAATATGAAGATATTCTTAATACTAGCTGTTTTGATTATAACATTAACTTTATCAAATGTATATGGACAACAAGATGATACTGCAATAAATGAAAATCCAGCTAAGGGAAAAATAAAAGTAGTTGCTTCATTTTACCCTTTTTATGAATTTGTTAAAGAGATAGCTGGAACCAATATTGTATTAAAATCAATAATACCTTTTGGTTTTGAACCTCACGATTGGGAAATTTCTCCACAAAAAGTATCAGATCTCATGGAAGCTGATATGATAATATACAGCGGAATAGGTTTTGATGCTTGGCTTGGTGATAAACAATTTGGTAACTCAACCCTTGTTGACGTCAGTAAAGACTTGAAGCTTATAAGAATAGGTCAAGACTTGTCAGAAAATTCTCGAAATGATGAAGGCCGATATGGATATGATTCTCATATATGGCTGGATCCTATTTTGGTAAAAAATATTTCCAAAACTATTAGCTATGCACTTATCAAAATAGATCCAAATAATACAGATGCGTATTTACAAAACACCGAAAATTTTAATCAACAACTTGATATCCTAGATTCTTTGATAAAGACATCACTGACTCATTGTGAACTAAAAGACTTTATTACTTTTCATCAAGCATTTCAATATTTTGCAAATAGGTACGGTTTGAATCAGCATGCCGTTCACGAAGGTTCTCAAGAAGGTGAAATTCTTCCGCAACAAATCATAAAAATTATTTCCTTAGCGAAAGATCTTGGTATAGACACAATTTATTCTGAAGAACTAAAGGATCCTAGACTATCTCAAACCCTTGCTTCAGAAATTCCAAATGGAAAAGTTTTACTATTGTCTCCTATTGAAGGGATTGATCAACAAGAGCAAAAGAAGGATATAGGTTATTTAGAGAAGATGAAAATGAATTTGGAAAATCTAAAACAAGGATTGAAATGTAAATAGTGTTATCTTTCAATTATCTTTTAAATCTTGGCTTAAGTTGTTATGTGCTGAAATGACATGAAGTATCGTCCTTTTTATTGAAGATGGATAATGTGTCTTCATAGTGTTTGATGTGTCGGAAAGCTGTATAATAAAATACAAATACTATATAATAAAATACAATAAAAACTAAGTAAAAAAGATTAATTATTATTATTTCGATCTAGGTTAGATCAGATAGAATACAATACATGAAAAATTCTATTTCTTGGTTGAAATGACTTATCCTCGACTAAACAGGAAAATTTTACTTACAAAAGAGCTTATTTTGAGCACAATGATAAACAGGATCCGCAATTTAAATTGATATTAATTAAAAATCATATGATTATAAAGAATTTTATAAATATTCACTTTGCAAAGACATTTGTCTAAATTTATCACTAAATTGATCAAATATTATCCATATTTTTGAATCCAATGTATTTTGAAGAGATGACTGTATAGCAGGTGAAGAAATCTCATTTTCTATCTCATGGATCTGATCTATCTGATAAAGATTTTTTGTCTAGTAAATTATTTTTATTATATTCATGATGAATATATTTTTAAATCAACTCAAAAAGTAACAAATACTAATTTCATAAAAAACGCATACCAATAATATAATTTCACTCACATTGAATGCACATTGGTTCTGTACGTTTTAAATAATGATAGATTTGGATATTATTGCACTTGTAAACATATTAATTTTTACTAAAAAATGACAATTTTATCAAAAATATGAATTTAGAGAATCTTCAGTTAGAAATGAGTACGAGTACTTTGCTTAAATGATATAAAACAAATTTATAGAACTGACAATTTAATATCTGCATATGTAGGAATTCTTGGATAATGCATCTTAGATTATTTCATTATTTAATAATCTTTTTTAGTAGAAAAATCTACCTAACTAATAAATTACAAAATTTATAACTAAATAATTAATCTGAGTAATTCTAGATTAAATGTTACTTAGGTTTGTACCCCAATACTAATATACATTTAATCCACATTTGAATTTGAAATTAATAATGAACATCATGATTAATATTATATTTTTAAAATTATTTTCATTGCTTTCCTTTTCATTCTTGATATTTTTGTCAATGACTTTTCCTATTAAAAGTTTTTCCTTTTCACAACAAAATTTTGAACAACTTGCTATCGATCAGCCAGCTATCGCACAATTACCTTCCCCAGATGGAAAAAATAAAATAGGTTACATAATATTATCAACAAATGTTATTAATGATAATGGAGGTAATAAACAACCATCCGATTTTACAATAAACATTCATGACACTTCAGCATTTCCTTCTTCATTGAAAGCTGTACCATCACCACAAGTTCAAATTATTTCAGTTAATGAAGGTAAATACTCAATTTCGGTAAATAATGTAAGTGGATACAATATATCTCTTGAAAACCAATGCGAAGGAGTGGTAAATTATGGTGAAGTGAGATCTTGTCTGATTATTGCAGATGATGATAATATTTCTTCTTCAAAATTACCGATATTACCGCTATCACTGTCTGACTTACTTCTCCCAGACAATAGAGGAGAAGAAAATGAGGACATTAAAGCTAAAATTGCTGCAATACCAAAGCCAACCGATCCATCTAAAGTAGGATTTCTTTTAATATCAACAAATGTTATTAATGATAATGGAGGTAATAAACAACCATCCGATTTTACAATAAACATTCTTGGGACTCCAGCTTTTCCTTCTTCATTTAAAGCTGCTTCATCCAAGATGATTCAAGTAGTGGCTGCTTCGGAGGGACAATACTCTGTGTCAGTCGATAATAGTGTCGCGGGATATCAAACAGTCCTGCAATTTGAATGTCAAGGTCAGATTAATCCAAACGAGATAAAGACTTGTTTAATTAGATTAAATGATATTTCATCGCCTATACCATGTCCACTAGGACAACACCTTGAGAACGGTCAATGTGTTCCTGATTCACCACAATGTCCACTAGGACAACACCTTGAGAACGGTCAATGTGTTCCTGATTCACCACAATGTCCACTAGGACAACACCTTGAGAATGGTCAATGTGTTCCAAATCCACCCCCTACAGGAGAGACATTTCCAGTACAAAATATCATTTGGATGTATGATTCAAAACAAACATTGAGCAACGACATCTCACTGCCATCAGGAGAGACACATCCGACTGATAAAGTGTTATTGTCTAGTGGAGCCAGTGGTGTAAACACACATCCCATTAAGAATGGTTGGCTAGAGGTCCAATCAGGCGGTGGAAATGGTAGAGTATACTGGAATTATCATGAACTACCACAATTCTCACAATTAGACACAGCTGGTTTCAATACTGTAATGACAGGAACATTTAAGCTAAAACCTGGAATAGAGAATTTATCAATAAAGGACGGGAATCATGGTACAGATGGATGGATTTTGGATGGTAAATTGGTCTTTGGTGGATTCGGATTTTCAATTCATAGAACTGAAGTTCAATCAAAGGTAGAGTACTGGCATAACGACCAAGGTCAGGAAGTCGCTTCTGAATATCCAAATGGTATTACACTACAAGACGACAAAGAGTACAAATTCTTTACAACTATGAGAACTGATAGGACAAATCAAGAGGTAGTACTTAATGTCTGGTTAGATTTCGGTGATGGTAAAGGGTGGGTTCTAGTTATGAAAGATAGGAAATGGGGTATGTCTGGATGGGACCCGGGAAGTGTTCCAAATGGCGACGATAAAGCAGAAATAGAAAATGGCCCATCATTTATTAAAAAACATCATATTTGGACCAGAGCAAATGGATCGGGAGATTTACCAATCAAAGATATAAGAATAGGGACTATAGGGTTCATATCCTAATTCACAAATTTTTTATTATGACTATTTGACATATTACAGATTTCAAATGAAAACAATCTCAAATATAATTTAGATTTAGTATTATGATCCAAAATAAATAATCTGTTGAAATTTTGTAGGGGGTATAATCCTAGTTCTATTTCTTTATGTTATCCAGAAATTAAAAATAATTTCCGTAATTACATTACTTATCTTTTATCATAGTTTCTGAATATATAGGAGTTCGTAACTAAATTTATCGACGAATAAAAGAAATCCAGCAACCATTGAACTATGAATAGAGAGAAAATCTTAGGTTATTATTAGATTAATAAGAAAATAAATACACACGCAAATTTTTTAATCAGCTGAATTCTACAGCAAATTTTCCTATATTCTTAGATTTTAATTACCTTAGATCTTTTTCCCAAGAAAATTCTCTGAATTATTTTTCAATATTTTTTTCACTTCTTCAAATTTCGAATCAAGGATTTCACCTACACAATTAATAACACTTACAAGACATGATATGGAAGATGATGGAATGTAGTTGAAACAATTCGAATATCTGACTGGACCATCTGTTTCAACCAAAATTTTTTCTTGATCTGTATTTGATAACAACACTTTTTTGTCTGGAGAATATAATAGAACTGGACCATAAGATACATAAAATTCCATTTCCATCGCTTTTTTCAATTGTTTTCTGCTACCCGCAAACCAGTGTAACAGTCTATTTTTGATACTATAAGACGGTAACACATGTAAAATATCATCTAGGGATTTTCTTGAATGAATCGAAATAGGTTTTTCATATTTTTCTGCAATTTCTAGAAGATCATGAAATTTCTTCTTTTGTATTTCATAATCTTTTTCATTTCCTACACAATAAGTCGGGTCCAGTCCTATCTCGCCAATTCCATCGACTCTATCAAGATTCGATTCAACTAATTCTTTGAAGATGTCAAGATCATCTGTTAATACGTATTGTGGATGAATACCGACAAATTGTGATACTATCTCTCCAGAATTTGAAAAAATGTCAAAACTTCTTTTGGTAGTTTCTATATTGACGGTAACAGAACATGCTTTCATATCCATTGATTTTAATGAGAATAAAATATTTTCTAAATAATTTGAATATTCAACATCAGTTAAATGAATGTGAGCATCAAAATATTCCATCGTTCTATCTAATTGTCCAATCCTATTTATAAAATTATTAGACCTAAAATAGAAGAAAATATATCATAAGTCAAATTTTATTTAAATATGTATTAATCAATTTATATATTTATTTATTATTAATTAATTGACGTATCAGATATTATATATGTCAGGTAATTTTAGTAATTTTGGGTTTACTTTAGTTTAGTATTCTGAATGTCTCTTCTTTAATCGATGAAACTGGAGACAGTTTTACTTATATAAATCAACATAACCTGAAAGTTCTTACATCCTTTTATGCTTCTTTTGATATGATACAAAAAATAGGTGGAGATAAAATTGATATTACATTAATAATGCCTTTTCCCGTAAAACGTTATTATCGGGGACCTCCTGCTACTGAAATATACTTTAGAAGAGAAAGATGCTATCATATACATGGGTAGATTTTGCTGCTTGGCTAAGTGTTGTACTTACACTGATAGGTAACAGATTCACTTACCAACATGGGTAACACTTTTTATCTGTTTAATTTTCTTGTTACTGCTGGAATTATTTAATCTTCCTTTCATAAGGAACATTTCAGATGGTGTGTGACCATTGATGCCACCATGTTCTCTTTCTTCATTGTATGCTTTTACAAACATGGCATACATTCTCTTTCCATCTTCTACATTGGAAATATTTTCTACTGCTAAAAATTCGTTTTTTACTATCTTGTTATATGCTTCTATCTTTCCCTGTAGTTGCGGATATCTGGCAGGTATAGATTTATCTTTAATGTTATTACGTTGTAGAAAATTTCTGAATATCTTGGATGTAAACTGTTTACCGTTATCATGCATTACTTTGTGAGGTTTACCATTTTCTACAATGTAGTCTTCAAGTACATCTAGTACATCTACACTTCTTTTTCTTTCAGACCATTCACTTGCTACCTTTCTTGAACAATCATCTTCACAACTGATAAAATAGTTTTTTTGAGCAGAATTTTCTAGATAAAAGGACCTAAAATATCCGTCTGTACCATTTGATTTGGTTTTTTCATCTCAAACCTTTTCCACTTTCTTTTATTCCTTATCTTGCATTCCAGGATGTTCAATTCATGTCTTTTTAGTATCTTGTATATGGTTTTAGTACTGAGTGATATCTCCTTTAGACGCTTTAACTTGAATCTTATACGATTGCACCCAAATCTTTTTTTTATGCGTAAATCCAGTATTTCCCGTTCTAGGTCTTTTGTTACTTTTCCTGGTTGTATATTGTGTGGTTTTCTACTTCTATCCTTAAGACCCTCTATTCCATTCTCAAGGTACCTGTTCTTCCATTTGTAGTAAGATTTTCTGGATATCTGTATCATATACAAATGTCAGTTACTGTATCTCCAGTCCACTCTTTCTCATGAATTAAATTAAATTTTGTTTGTAATTCTATTTTTTATACACTTCCTAGCAGAACTAGAAAGTGTTACCCATGTCAGTAAATGAAATTGTAACCTATGTTAGCAAGTACAACAACTAATTATGTCAAAATGGATTTTATAGCAGGGGGGCTCCCATCTCAGTTTGTGAAGCAATCCAGTTAATAATCTTTTTATTCCTATCTTTTAGCATATTTGTCAAAGGTATATTTTTTAATAACCTATTTTTACCAAGTTATCTTGGGCAATTTACT
>DATFEP010000070.1:0-10415 GCA_035250975.1 Nitrososphaeraceae archaeon
GTAGTTCTGTTTTGGATTGATCATCATCAGCATCAAAATGTGATACAGATAATTTTTTATCAGGTTTTGAATAATTCAAATTTGAGTTTTCATCTTTATTAGATAATTTTGCAATTTTACAAATTTCTTCTGTGGAAATAGGTGAGTGGGGTGAAAGGGGTGAAGGCAATATAGAGATTGAGCTATTATAATGGTCTTCCTTTTCTGTTATAGCATGACGTGTATCGCTATAATTGAGGTCATTATCAACTGATTCCAGATTATAATCTCTGTTATTCGGTATACCATTTTCATATAGAGACTGGTGCTTATCCCTAGGACTATTCATCGACTTCACCCTATTCACCACTGCCTCTTCTATTCCATAATTCATTATGTCAGTATCATTGTCATTATCTCTATCCTCATTTTCCTCGTTATTAGAATTGTTTACATCTTGTTTATCATTACCGACGTTGATGTCATCATTATTATTTTCATTATCATCGTCGTCACTTATTTTTGGTCTGACTTTAATTTTGTTACTATATGTTTTACTAATCCTACTTATTATTTCAGTGTCAAATATGAGTATATTTCCATCTTTTCTATGTTTAGTCTTTACACCAAAGATATCTCTCAATGTATTTGTTATAGTAGTTCTGTATATTGTGCCATATTCTTCTGTATGATATTCATTTGGTTTCTTATCGTCATCTCTACCCGGAATACTATCTGTCATATAGGACCAAAATGTGGAAAATGGAAATTCGTTACCATATTGAGATATCAAGTTTACTATTATAGGCAGTAATGCAGATTCTATAGTAGATTCTTTTCTTTGGTTCTTTAAATCCAAGAATTTTTGTAATGTTGCAATTACTATTTCTAAGGATTTTGTTTCATTAAATAATTGAATGGGTGGTTTCGCTAATTCTTTATCTCTTCCATAAATCCCTATATCAATATCAGGAATAGGATCTTTGAAATGTACTAATCGATATATGAGCATTGTTTTTCGCAAGTCGGTTATCTCATTAAGCAGGCGTATATGTTCTAAACTTCCTGTTTCGGTTGGATTGAGTACCTCTTTGATATCATATTCTGCTATTCCTTTGTAGCAATGAATTGTAAATGTTCTATCCATTACTCCCTTTGCAACTGTTTGGTTTGGCGCTTTTTCTGCAATTATTATCTTCATACCAAAACTGAAAAAGAATTCTTGTTTGTTAGTAACAGTATTGATTCGTGAAACTCTCCCGTTATTGGAATATCCTGTTTTTAATACATTCATAAGATCCTGAGATTGGTCTATTCGTTCTGCCTCTTCAAGTATTATAGTGCATTGTCCTGGTTCAACGTTTCCAAGTAATCTAAATAGATTGGGAGCAGTAGGATCGGTCATTATAACAGGTCTGTATGCAATAGCGCCAAAAGTATCACCAAATGAACTTTTACCACTTCCATTACCTCCAATAATAAGATCATAGTGAACAGTACTAAATCGATCTTGAAAGTATGAATGAAAAGCGTCTATGGCAATTGAATTTAATTTATGATCGTCTTGATCATTGTATTTTGAATTAGTGCAATTTATTTTTTTAAATAAAGAATCGTGATCCTCTTTATTTTTTGCTCTTTCTATGTATCTATTAATTTCATCTATATTTTCAAATTCATATGGTTCGTATGGATATTCTTCTGGTTGTGGTGGTACCAGTATTCTACTATTTTCTTCAATCTGTTCTTTGATTTCAATGCTATTATCACTGCTATTATCGTAGCTAAGAAAACATGGTTTTCCATCTAGTATAATTGCTTCATATAATTTTCCTCTCCCTTTGTTGGAATATTTGTAAGTAGTGATTTTTGGTTTTTTCTTGTTATCTTTATTATTGTTACTATCATTGTCCTTGTTATGTTTATCATTCTTATGATTTAGATAATTATTGGTATTGTTAATTTTGCCGTTACTATTCTCATTTTCCCCAATGCTCTTATTTGTCAGGATCTGTTTTTCCAGATATTTTTCTTGTTCTTGTAGGATTTGATTTATTGAATCTTGTTTTTCCTTGAAATAGTTTTCAGGTGAAATATTGTCTTTCGTATCTTGGTTTATTGTATACACGGAATCATAGTTGGTGCCATCAATGAATTTGACCTTGAGAACTGATAATATGCTATCGTGATACATTTTAAAATTAATATCTTCAAAAATTCTTCCTACTGCTTGTTTTAGCACATATTTTCTTTCTTCTGGGACCAGTAATAATAATGCCTTAATAGAATCTAATGATAAATCCTGTAGACTTACTTTGATGTAGGGAACTCGTTCTAATAGAGAGATCTTTTTGTAATGCTGCGAAAATCTGTAGTAATATTTTCGATTATCAAGTATTTTCGGTTCATCAGAAAAATCTAGATCCAAATTGAAATCATACCAATTTTGTTCTTGAATTGTTTTATTACGAAATTTTTCGATTTGTTCCTTATACCTCTGAATATCCATATCTGTTGTTGCTAGTTGTTGTTTGATTTCATCACATAATGCTGAATTCGTATATACTTGCTCGGTTGATTTCATATAGTTATCGCCTCTACCTTTGTTTTTGTTAGCATCAACATCGTTAGTCTTACTATCATAATACTGGGTCATTTTCTTACTCCTTTTTCTAATCATTCAAATTTCGATTTGCAATCGCTGCATACTCGTACAGGGATTTGTTTTTGACCTGCAATGAGTACTATGTTTAAAGTTGCAGGGTTATTGCAATTTGTAGCATAACAAATATTTTTATTATAGGTATAATTTCTAGGAGAAACAAATTTATCCTTAGGAATGTTGTTATTATTCATACTTACAAATAACCTTCTCCATAGGTTTTTTGTTAGTACCTAGTTTACATGATTGTGGTCCAGGAAGACAAGAATCATGTAAACTATTCTTGTTTTTGCGTAATAGGTTTCTAATCCAATAAAGAATTTCGTATATCTTTCTTTGTATTGAATTAGTTACTTCTTTAACTATACTAAATCTAAATATTCTTTGCTGATTGTTACTTACAACCAGATTCCTATCAGATTTAAATATTTTAATTAATAATTTTTGCATCGCTGTATTAATATAATTTGCATATAATAAATTAAACCAATTCTAAATTGAACATTTGATTTTATGTTACCCCCTGAATAAAGACTATAATAAAAACCTATATGTTACTAAAATACGATTTTGAAAAAGGTTTATAGGATAATTATTGAGAAAAAATTTAAGATACAAAAACTAGATATTGATTTAGTTTTAATAATTGATTATATGATTTTTTCTAGAACATGTCTTTTAATATGTGCTAATTTGGGGTTTTGTTGGACCAAATCAAAAATTGTATCAATTTTCTGGTTCATCTCATCATACTGTTGTTTTAGTTCAGATACTTCATTTTCTTTTCTTTGATTTTCTTCGATAATCTCATTATATGAATCATGAGATAACACCATTTTACACTTTACACAGAATTTCGATCCTGGTTTATTAGGTTCATAACAATTAGGACATTCTCTAGATTTTAAAGCATTTGATAACTCTTGTTCTCTTATATTTATTATTCCCCTTTTTTCTAATAGGATTTTTGAAGATTCATTGTTAAGATGGACATAAACCTGAGGCATCTTACTGGACATGGTCCATCCGGCGTGATCTCTTAGCACTGCTTCAGGAAGAATTTTACTTTTTTCCGTAAGTGACGAATGTCTAAGGATATACACATTCCATGGTTTTGTAAGCATATTTCTTATCCAAGACTTGTCAGATTCTGGTATGGTATTATCATTTAATAGTCTTGGAAAATATTTTTTCTTGTAATATTCATATCTACTTTCTATTGCGTTGTAGGTTAATCTTGAACCATGATTATCTCCCATAGATACAAAAACCCATGAATCAGGATTGTCGACATTGGTAGAATATTCTTCCTGGGATTTAGAAGATAAATACTCTTTTAAAAAAGGTATAGAATCTATTAACGGCACCTTTCTTGTTCCTGTCTTTCCTTCAACAATCCTAACTTCAGCATACTGTCTTTCTTTATCCTCCGTTACATGAAATTTAATATCTTTAATCTTTAGGTTTAATAGTTCATGTGGACGACAGGAGGTATCCACCGACAATGAGTGGTAGCATCTGTCTCTTGGACTTGGGCAATATTTTAGAAAGATTGCATGTTCCTGCTGGTCCCAGATATCTTCTGAATTGTATGACGATTTTTCCTTTCTTGGTAGCTTTCGAACTCCTCTCATACATTCTGGTGTTTCTCTCTTTCTTGGATCTGGTTCATCTGGATTGTACAACCACCTAAAGAATTTGTTTAGAATCATTTGTCTACCGTTATAGCTGCCAATCCACCTGTGAGTAGGATCTTCAGCAGACGACTTTCTGAGTTTATTCAGAAAACTAAGAATATCTTCTTTATTCATGTCTTTGAAAGATTTTTCATCTTGAAAATGATTTGACAACCAGACAAGAATCTTGATTTTACCTTCTTTTGTAGAATCTTTTATGTTTATTTCTGTCTGTTCCGCTAAAATATAACTGCAGATTTTTCGTGCATTCTCTACATTTCTATTTGCTAATGTTCTTAAAATTCTGTTAAAATATGGTTTTGATAAAGACTCTGTTAAAGAATCTATCTTACGTTCTAGTTCTGCATATGATCTATTACCATTTTCCTTTTCCTTTCCTTTTTTTGTTACCTGTAAAGTCTGCAAAGTCAATTTCGTTTTAAAAAATCTTTTCCTCGAAATTCCTTTGTAAATCTTATTCTTATTCCTTTTTGTAGAATCCACGTTTGACGCGCGGGGAGTGGGATTCGAACCCACGTGTTCTTACGAACATGGGATTAGCAATCCCACGCCCTACCAGGCTAGGCGACCCCCGCTCTATAAAATATTTCATTTATCGATGGTATTAACTATGTAAATTGAAAGTTATATTAATTTATTATTTCCCATTTGCCATCTTTTAATATAAACGTGCTGGAATAATTTTTACCATTTCTTCTCGCACGGAATGGAATCCATTTTGCTGACAAATCATCAAAATGGTATACAACTTCGGTTATATCATTAGGTAGATTTGCAAGTTGTGTTGGTACAATATCAACTAGATATTCAATTTTTTCAATGGCTATCTCGAATGGTTTATCAAGTTTATTTATAATACAAAATACAATGTCTGAATTTATATTAATGACTCCAGCAAATTTCAATAAAACTAACACTGATCTTTTTCCCCTTCTATGTTTAATTTCTTTGATAATATTTTTAATAGAATACCATCGTTCAGGTGTGAGAATCGTAAAGAAGGAATCATCAAATTTACCAGAAAAAGCTAGTTCTATTAACGTTAGTGAATAGTCATTTTCAACCATATGAGAATATTCTTTCTCTATTTCATCTAATGATAATTGTTCTTCTGTAACATAGAATGATTTTGTTAAATAAATATATATTACTTCTATTTCTCGAATAGAAAGATTGTGATAACGAAACTGTACATGAGATTCCAATTGATATTTTTAACTATTATTAACAAAAATTTATAGGTTTAATTATTTATTTAATAGAAATAATGATTTACGTTTTTCATATATTTTGAAATAACCTGTATAAATTATCACATATGTTTACAATTAATTTCATTTTTTAAATTGATATTGCTGATTTTGAGGTTGAATTTTGTTTAATGGTACACAAAGAACATATTTTTAGAACATAACAAGCCATCTTCGAAAAATATATGATGAAAATACGTTTTTGTAACAAATCAATATTGTGGAGTTATTATTATCATCTCAGTCAATCGTTTATGAATAGATATATAATGTACACCTTTAAAGGTTACTTTATATGTTTGTGTGTTAGACTTATATTCTAATAGGTCCTTTTGTAATAGTAATGCAAGATATTCTTTCAGTTGTGAATAAGATAAGAATGCACTGTACATGATTTTAGTAGCTGTAATACCATCATTGCTTTTACTGTTAGAAACAGATTCTAGAATAAAAGCTATGATCTCATTTCTGCTTCTATTTTTCATGTTCATTAATATTTATAATAATATGTTAACTTTAAGAAAGATTTAATTTAAAAAAATAGATAGAATAGAGGTTTTTTAAATTCTCCAAGTATTTTATGCATGACTCTTCAAAGCTATTCAAGATACTTAAGTATAATATTATAATATTTTATATTAAATTCAATTAAACAGGTTATTATCCTTAATCAAATACAAATTAATATGTTAAAAAAACTCATTCTTCTGCAAATAAATGATAATCATTTTGAAAATATTTACGAATTATTTAGTATTTTTTTCGTTACTTATATTGAATGTAATATTTTGCATATTAATTTTTGATTCATTATATAATAAATTTATTTCTACTAAAACTGTCCCAAATTTTTGAATATCAGGATTTATTGTCCATGAATAATTATACCATTTTGAGGGAGTAATATTTAATGAAAATGGTTGAGCGATTCCTGACAAATAAATTATATTTCCTTCTATAAAAGCAGTTTGATTAATTTTATTATTTAGAGTAGTATCATTTAATAAAAATCGAATTATTTGTTCTTCTCCTAGATTGATAGGATTTTTTAATATTCTAACATCTAGTGACAGCAGATCATTAATTTTATACTCTTGAGAAAATGAGATGTGTAGATCAAATAATACTGATAGTATTATTATAACAAGTAATAATTGATTCAAGATATAAGGATTAACCAAAGACAAACCTAGTAGAATTAAAGAATCCTATAAATCTTAACGTAATAAATGCTAATTTGTCAAATTAATTTGACAAGAAATTAGAATAATATTTTATCAAAATTAGATACATGCAATAGAAATTTCGTGATTTTTCACAATTGATTTTTTAGTAGATAGAAAAGGATGTACAAGTATATCAACAGAAAGATCATTCTCATTAAACATATCTACATAAAATACTACGTCGCTCTTTTCTTGTAAAAATCTTCTGTTTGCAGGCAATCTAACCCAGCTTTCTTTCTTTTTGTATCTCATCATGCTTGTAACAAGAATAGGAATTTTTATAGATTTACAATGTTTCAAAAGTAGCATTAGAAAGTTTGATAGGATATGTTGAACATTAGAAATTCCCTTAAAATAATTCCAATCAATTTTTTTATAATACAAGTTATAAAAGCTATTTAATGAATCAATAATAATTAATGAGGATGTTGTACTATTAGAAATTATTCGATCTAATAGAGATTCCAATTCTCCTTCGTCTGGGGTAACCAGTAAGATTGTTTTTGGTGAATAATTTAGGATGAAGCCCGAATTGGCATAGGCAGTAAAAGTTGTATCAAGATCTAGGTAAATTGTTTTTTTGAAGAAGGAGGTCATCATGGATGTAAAACAAAGTTTTGGGTATGGATTATAGAATAATAGAGTATTTAATCCATTATCAGTCAAGAAATTATCAAAAATATTGTCCAACTACTAATTAAAATAATTAATAATATAAAATGATAATGTCAACGCGAAAATTGGAAAAACAATAAAATTTAAAAAGATAGTGAATAATTGACTTTTGATTTATGTCCTTTTTAATTTATATCTTTTTCTCCTTGTCCCTCTATTACCATCATGGTTAAGGTGGATCTAACTTTATCTATCCTTCTTACATTCCATGTAACTACCTCACGTAGTTTATCCATTGAATCAGAGCGGATTCTTACTATTATGTCATAAACTCCAAATACTCCACTGACCTCTACAACTTCCGGCAATTTTTTTAGTTCTTTGATAATATCTGCTTCAGATCCTAAATCACAATTTATTAAAACATATGCTGTTGGCATTACAAAATATTATTATATTCATCTATTAATCCTTTTAGTCTTTAAATTCAAGAAATGTAGAATGAGTACTCCTATAAGAAATATTTTTTGAAAATTAATAATTTTGATGATAATATATTTTTACTGCTCTGTTGTACAACTCATCTAGATAATCATCACTTTCTATCAATAATCAGTAATCATGTAACACTTATACTTCTAATAAACAAGTTATGCCATGATACTTTCAGTATTACCTCCTTTAGGTATTCTCAAATCGAATAGCGGAAACATATTGTCCAAACATTCTTTTGATACAAAAGAAGACAGTTTCTTCTGTCATCCATCTCTGACAATATAAAACCATTCTTTCCAGCATTGCTGTAAGTTATTTTTCTGTACTTTTTATAACCTTGTTTATGACGGGATGATTAGTAATTTTACATTTGCAATTCTCTCTTACCTTTATTATTGCCGGTGGTATCTCTTTAAATAATAGAAATTGAAAATTCTTGTTATTGTCATAGGAGCCATCCATAATAATAGTATCTATTATTATCTTGTTATTCTTTATCTTAATATCATTTATCAGCTCTGGCAATACTTTTTCTATCATGTACTTGTTTACTAGTTACTTTTAATTATAAGACTCTATTTCTCTTGATATCAACTGCTACATGTATCCCTAGATATCCTCTCTTCACAGTCCATTTGACGTATTCATTCTCTTTGGTTAGATATCTTTGCATCAGTACAATCAATAGCTATTACAAAATAACCATCATGTAGATAGATTTGTCCTTGCTTATTTTTTGATATCCAGCCTGTATCTTCTTCCGCTAATGTTACTATGATCTGGAATTGATGGAACTGAATTGTATTTGGTAAAATGACCTAGTACTAAACCTTCTAGTCTTCTTATATGGTAGGTAAGTGAATATATGTATGTTCTCTGTACTCTCTGTACTACAATAATTTCATAAATGAATCTGATGTACGAAACTTCTAGCTTCTTCTTTACCCTAATTCATCTTTCCAATTCATATTCTAATTATCAATAACATCAAATTCAAGTAATATTTCTCCTGTCTTTACGAGAGAATCTTTATTTCAAATTAATCATGTATTATGACCATAATAGTTCTACTAATTGTGTTGGAATAGTGAGATGTACAACACATATTTTCATATTTAGGGTAAAATTATTATTTTATTGATAGCAAAAATTTGATTAATGTTAAAGATTGATGGTTCATTTGGAGAAGGAGGAGGACAAATACTTCGTTCTACTATATGCCTTTCTGTACTTATGGAAAAACCTGTAGAGATATTCAATATACGATCCAAAAGACCAAATCCCGGTTTGAGACCTCAACATGTTCATGCGGTCAAAGCTTTGAGTACAATTTTCAATGCTACTGTGAAAAACCTATGTGTGGGAAACCAAAGTATAAAATTTTACCCCAATAGTTTGCACATGGATAAAGGAATTACTGAATTAGAAATTGATATTGGTACGGCTGGAAGCATTTCCTTGATACTACAGACAATAGTTCCAGCAATATCATTATCTAAAAAAAATATTAGTATCAAAATTATTGGAGGAACAGATGTAATTGCAAGTCCTACAATTGATTATATGAAGTATGTTGTCTCTGAAGTATATAAAAATATTGGAATAATTTTTAAAATAGATGTTATAAGAAGAGGATATTATCCCAAAGGAGGCGGAATCGTTCAAACTAAAATACTACCTTGTAAGAACTTAGGTCTGATCGATTTAATTAGCTGTCAAAGAAGTGAACCTATAGTTATAGGTGTTTGTTCTAGACTTCCTAGACATGTTTTGGATCGTCAAATTTCTACTGTACTATTACATCTAGAAAAAAATGGTATAAGATGTAATAACTATATAGCATCGGTTGAAAATGCTATTTCTCCAGGATCGTCAATATTAGTTTATACAAAATCTGATTTTGGTCAATTTATAGGTGGAGATGCGGTTGGACAAAAAAATAAAAGTGCTGAGGATGTTGGAAAAGAAGCAGTAACTAAATTTCTGGAAAATTATATTAAAAATGTGTCTGTAGATCATAACTTGGCAGATATGTTAGTTATACCCGCTAGCTTGGCTAGAGGAAATTCTAAGTTTGTTATTGGGAAAGTCACAGAACATTTAAAAACAAATCTATACATAGTTAGTAAGATGGTTGGATGTAAATATAGTATTATACCCATTCAAGAAAAATTTTTAGTGAATATTGAAGGTAAATCAGACGTTAACATTTAAAAAATTTTTAATTTCAATAAATTATTAACAATGTTAGAATAAGAAAACAAACTAATATTGTCAATAGTATTATATTTTTGAATTGGAAAACAGTCAGAAAATCAATAGATGTATTATATGTGGATGTACTGAACATAAATTTATTGGTTGTATTAGCCATCTGAAAAACCATGAGAAAAATCAGATGGGAAGATGTGTTGAAAAACAGCGACAATAATTCATGTTTTTAAAATAGTTTTTTAAAGATTTGATGTTTTAAAAAAATAATATAAAACCT
>DATFEP010000076.1:0-79601 GCA_035250975.1 Nitrososphaeraceae archaeon
GTCTACTTATTTTTATCTTCCAAATTTGCTATTTATCTACCTATTCAGTAGTTAACCAATCAATTAATCAAATCATACGGAACTGGTAGATGGTTTCCAATGTATTTCGTTTTTAATTTCTTTATTGTGATATCCTTCCAGTGCATACAGAATAAAAGTGGAAAATTGATTTGTTTTATTTTCTGATGGCAGTTTTATTTTCTGCGGATGGTTCAAGTCCTATTTTATCGACTAAAGAACAGTGATGTTCTGCATCATATTTTCCATCTGAACTTGTTACATAGACATCACATTCACCAAACACACCAGATAGTTGTTTTTCCCATGTAGGACTCTCGGTATTAGGGATGGCTACCTTTATCGTATACCAAATGTATTCAGTACCTGTTTCACAAGTCGAATTAAATTTAGCATCACAATGAGGTGGATCTACTGGCACTTCCATCCACAATTCTGCAGTATTATTACTCAAGTTATGCAATGTCATATGTGTAGATGCGGCATAGATATTTTGAGTCAATACAAAAATTGTTCCACTTATTGCAGCAATTAATATTAACATGGAGAGTAAATTTTTCTTCATTAGAAAAGGTTTCGTCATTTGCAGTTAATCTCTTTTGTATTTCTTTGATTCTTCTTCTGTTACTTTAAAAAAGACGGTATGACCATCAAAACTGTCTACTAAGTTTTTAGGAATATAAAATTTGTCTTTGTCTACAGTGCCTTTTTGTGTTATTATATAGTCTGCACCAACGTCTTGAACTTCTCCAAGGTTTGCATCACCTAACCCTCTTGCTTCTTTTTTAATGATATCTTTAGAATTATATCGAGTGTTTTCACTTGACATATATCAATAAGTATTACATTTTATATAACTATTTTATTTTAAAATCTACAAATATACTACACAAAAGAAAATGTTGTAATTAACGAATATAATATTAAAAACTTTGTATCTTTACGTATTTTCAGGATTCCCTCCAAGTTTATGGTACGATACATCCTGTATCAAGTTGGGTTGTAGAAAGAACAAAACAGACTATTACCATATGTTGTCTCTGGATTTTCGCTTGTATTTATAGGATTTCTTCTCATCAATGTTATCATAGATCATTTTGGTTTATAATAATAATCTGAGGCACTACATATTTACAAAAAATATAGTTAATCCTCTATAGATAACATACTTTTTTATAAAAAATAAAGGTTAAATTTTTATGGTATAATTGGAATAATCATTGTAACATGAAAAACATCTCAATATTGCTAACTATAGGAATACTCTTAGTAAGTGCAGCAGTACTCACATCTCTGCCTAGAAACGTGGCAGCACAAGCTATGAATGCAACCGATTACATGATGACAGAGGAAGAAATAAAGACAAAAATAACAGATTTTAAGGCAAAGCATCCAAAGTTTGCCGCTATTCTTGAAGAAATACCGAATCTAGACTTGAAAGAGACTATCAAAGCTAAGATAGCTACTGAAGCACTACAAAAGATGTTGAAATTCCATGCAAAGAATCTAGTTCAAGAGAAAGTAACAAATCAGACTAGCTCACCCTTGGAAGAGATGATGACCGATGAGGAAATTCAAGCAAAGGTTGGAGATTTCAAAGCAAAGCATCCAAAGTTTGCTGCAGTAGTTGAAGGAATATCCACCTTAGACCTGAAAGAAACTGTCAAAGGTTACATCGCTGCTGAAGCAGTACAAAAGCTATTGATGCACCACGCCAAGAATCTAGTTGAGCAAGTAGTACCTTAAGTAACCAAATCTTAAATATAAAAATATTCAAAATTTTTTTTGTACATATTTTTTATATTTTATTTCATCTAGATACGTCATTTTTGTTACTCCCAAGGATTTCCTTTTGGTTCTACATTTTCACCATGCTCCTTCATTACTTGAATCATCTCTGTGTCTGGTTGTGCTGGCATTTTTTCATGCGAATTAAGACAGTGCTTTAGATGTTCTTTTTCTGTCGAAAATTCATTATCACAATAATTGCATTTAAACGGTAACTGATCAGAAAAATAAGAAATTATTCGTTTTTGAGTCATCGAATAAATTATTTGAATTAAAATTATCATATTTGAAATATTTATATCATTTTGTGAATATTCTTCTAATTCGTATCTATTTTAGTTATTTTCAATATATTCGGAGACTCCCTTAATTTTTGAAACATCTGTATTTTCACAATTATACTTCGGTTCCTCTGCCTTTAACGAACAAGATGAATGAGTATCTTCAGGTTTTGAGCAGATAATATCTCCAGAATCTTCACTACTATTGTTATCTTTTCTGCTAATATTTCTAATCTTAAAATAATCTTCAGAATTGTTATATTTGTATACTAATTCTTCAACCGTCGTTATTTCATTTGCGTTATGATCAAATATTTTTATAAAACCGTCGATGCTCTCCGAATATTTTAAAACCTCTTTAATTTTAGAGATTATATATTCTTTTGATGGGAGCGGTGCAAGATGTTCAATAAATAACTTTCTTTTTTGTAAATATTTATTCGATTGTTCTATTTCGAATAAATTCTTATTTTTCTCGCCATTTATTAGAGGATAGTATATATTCTGTCTTTTATCTATCGTGCTTTCGATCTTGTCTATATATCCAGAATTTATTAGAGGATAGACATAGGTATCAAGAATCTGCTTTTTAGTATACGTTTTATTATATTTCTGAAAGGTTTTGGTTACCAATTCTTCTGTTGTTACGGCTCTCCTATGTTCTGTTAATTGTTCTCCTTTACTAGTTATTTTTGAATCAGGTTCAATTTTTGAATTATACAAAGCTATGAATATATCATGATACCATTCTAGAACATATGGTCTTAGACCATTAGAATATTCCATCAAAAATAATGATTCTGATAGATCTTCAAAGAGTGCAAATGGATATTTTTGTACTTTTGTATCACCTTTTTTCCTAATTTGCAAATATGGTCTTTTACCTTGTTTAAACAAAGGGATTAATCCTATTAATCTAAATAACCTTGCAGTGAATGTGATATCGGAGGCATTATCCTTTGGTACAGACTGGGTTATAATATCTTTAAAAGGAACAATGACTGAATTTTTACCAGGTTCCATTCTACCAAAGATGAACTATTATTTTTACAACTTTTAAGATAAGAACAGAATCATACAATGCTTATCTTATGTCATTTAGAACATTGTTATAGAACATTTAATTCTCAAGTAAGACTTAAAAACATTCTAATTACAATATACAAGAACGTCCTGTATATCGCTAGTTAACAAATATCTTCCGAATAGTTATAACACAAGATATTGGTGTTAAACTATAATTATAGGTTGAAATAAATCTAAAAGTGTTATCAATTATAATATTCATAGTTTCTTTTCTTTCTGTTTTTTTAAATCCGATAATTGTCACTACAGCTTCATATAACCTTAATAAAATGACATATATCGACTATTCGTTATGTCCTATTTCTAACTTTTCATGTGTACATGATATTTCAATACAGATAAAAAAAAACCAAATTAATGACGAAAAGCTAATAAAGGCAACTTTAGAGAAAGTTGATTCTGACAAACTTAAAAATTGGCTATTTAATTTATCGTCTTTTCATAATCGACATACGAAAACAGAGTATATAGACCAGGCTGCATATTGGATAAAAAATGAACTCCAACAGACATGTAATGGTAAAGTCTATTTTTATAATTTCAATCATCTGGATCAAGAAAAAAATTATCAATTAAAAAACATAATTTGTGATATTTCGAGTTCGAATTCAAATGTGAAAAATAGTACTATTATAATTTCTGCCCATTATGACGACAGAATGGAGGAACTAAACAATACTGAGGCTAGAGCTCCTGGTGCTGATGATAATGCTAGCGGTGTCGCTGCCCTGCTAGAAGTAGCTCGAATACTTTCTAATATTAATTTAAAAAACAATATTCAAATTGTATTTTTCTCAGGTGAAGAACAAGGACAATGGGGATCAAAAAACTATGCAAAGGCTCTTCATGAGAATAATACAAAGATTGATCTACTCGTCAACTTAGATATGATTGGATACCCACCTCCAAGTGAACTAAATAAAGAATATGTGATAATTGAATATGATGAGTGGAACAAAGTACCTATGAATAATATAGATTCTAAAAAAACAGCAGAGTTTATGAAAAAAATGACTTTACATTACACAAATCTTATCCCTCGATTACAAAATCTTAGTAATAGTGATTTCAATCCATTTGAAGCACTTGGATATACAGTAATAGGTTTACATGATGGAGGTGAAAAATACAACCCACATTACCATAAATCATCTGATAGTCCAGATACTCTTGATATTGAGTATTTAACGTCCATTACGAAGCTAACAATAGCCACAATACTGAAACTCAATACAAACTTAAAATAATTAATCAAAACATTCAGGGATTCTATAACTTTATTTCATAATATGTTCTTAATTCTAGAGGTTTTTCTAGCATTGGATTAATTCTTTCTTCTAAATTCTGCATATGAGGTTGTTTGAAATGTTCTTCAATAGCATTTTGGTCTTCCCAAATTTCGTCAAACATAAAAACTTCCGCTTTATCTATCGACCTATGTGGTACGTAAGCTATATTTCCAGGTTCTTTAATTGTTGGTTCTATTAAGCCATGTAAAATTTTCCATAATTCATCTCCTTTTCCCTTTTTTGCTTCAAGAAATGCTAGTAACCTTATTGTATTTTCTGTTCTATTTTCAAATTTCTGCAAATTAGTTGTATCCATACAATAATATATTGTCTAATATAATAAATAAATAACTAATATTCTTAAATACACAATATATTGAACTTATAATTTATTTTTCTTTATCATTTCAGTTCGTTAACTACTATTCCAGTTACCAAAAGTATTTAATAGTAATCGATAGATCATTTATATCAATATTATTATTATGAAGTGTTCTATTTGTGGAGTTGATAACGAAATTTCATTTACATGCAATTATTGTAAAGAAACATTTTGTCCAGATCATCGACTCCCAATGAATCATACCTGTAGATTTCTTAATCAATACATCGAAAAAAGGAAACAGATGAATTATAACGAACAACGAGGTTATAATTATTCTAACTTTCTAAGAAAGATGCTGAACTTCAGATCTTCAAGAACAGAATTGTATCATTTAGGTATAGCAACTATACTAGTTCTATTAGTAGGTTTATCTCTGACTGGTTATAGACACATATCGTACGAATTTATTCTTATTTTTATAAGTGCATTTCTCATACACGAATTGGCACATAAATTACTAGCGCAATTGTATGGAAGCTGGGCAGAATTTAGGGCTGAAATTTCTGGTTTGTTAATAACTGCAATTTCTGCAATCCCTTTTTTCCCATTCAAGTTCATTGCACCAGGCGCTGTTGTTATTGGTGATTTAACACGAAATAAGTTTGGAAGAGTTGCATTAATAGGCCCTTTAACAAATTTGATTATGGGCTTTTCCTTTCTTATATTATCATATTTATTTCCATATTATCCCTATTTTGGTGTAGGAGCTAGTTTTAATGCATGGATTTCTATTTTTAATCTAATTCCGTTCGGTGTCCTAGATGGACAAAAGATCTTTAATTGGAATAAAATTGTGTGGATATGTGCCATAATTTCTGCGTCAATTCTCTTTATAATTTCATATGGTTAGTATGAAAATTTATTTACTCTTAATTCTACAGTAAACTTTAGACTTTAATTCACCCTATTAGATCTGCTGTTTTGGGTTATTGCATTTTCAGATTTTATACTTTCATCTTAATATGAAATTGTTCTAAAAGTGTATTTCTCTGAGTACATTGTTTTGAGAACTTGTTTCATCCAATCATGTAATACCAAAAGCAAGAAGAAATTTATCTTCTATCCTGCAGAACCCATATTTTGGTGGATAATTGAATTGTATGGTTCTGTTAACATAGTCCATTATACCTTAGAATTCACCAAAAATAATATTAACATCTTTGAATAAATGAAAAAGTATTGATCAAGGCATTTCCAATCTCTTACGATAGAAAAAGAGCTGAATCTGCTTTCGAACTTTTATTGCGTCATAGAGAAAGTGAGCTAAAGCAAATTGCAGAAGATATAGGCTATCCTACTTCAGGAGATCATTGGCAGGAGAAGATCCTATTATTCTGTCTTGATATAGACAAATGTTTTATTGACTTATCAAAAGACGCTGTTGGGGATGATGAAGTATTTAAATGTAGGAATCTTATGCGAGTGATGGCCAAAAATAAAACAAATATAGAAATTCAAAAAGTTCAGAATCTTGCATACACGATTTCAGCAGATTTCAAGTCGTTTTATGAAAGACAATCGTAGACATTTCATTTTTAGTTTTAATAATAAGCAATTTTTTACGAAGAAAAAAGTTTATGGCATTAAAAAACCATTCATTTTTCCTAATTATCAAGCTAATTGTCAAGTACTGGAATTAATTCGGTAGAACATTTCGAACATCTGAAGTATTCAGTCCTCGTTTCATTGGTCTCTACAACTACATATTCATCGCATTTCGTACAATACATGATTGCCTGCGTAGTTTTAAAGTCCATATATACAATACTCATTACTTTCTTTTAAATTTGTCTATAAATATTTACAAAATATACTAGTCCATAAAAAAAGAAATAAAGATTAGAGAATGAAGAAAAAAGATTTACTCTTTTCTATTTTCTCAGGAAAACTTGAAAATAAAAATCATAGATCTATATCCTTATTTGTGAAATATAACTTCACTCCTTTAAATGAGGATAGTGAGATTAAAATATAAGAAATATTTTCATTTTGAACTGTGATCTTTATATATAATTTTATACTGTATATCCCACTACATCTGTTACACCTCTTCAATATACATGTGCTGGTGTCCTATAGTTCAATGATATATGTACCCTTTTGTTATCGTAGTATTTAATAAATTGCCCATGTCTTTGGAATCTTGGGTATTTATTTTTTTCACTTTTCATTCCTAAGATATTTAATCAATCAATCTGTGTTATGCTTGGTACTTCATTAAGTGCCAAAAATGATGGAGGATTCATATGACAAAGTGATTCTAACTCGGAATCCTAATAGTGGATTACCTGCATCCCCACGAAAGGTTAGTATAATTGAACACCATGATATGATTAATAAATCATCAGCTCCTGAAAACATATTGGAAGCTTTAATCAGACACTAGATTACTAAAGAAAATAAGGAAAAATAATTAATCCATAGCTTTTTTCCATAATTATAATAATTATTTATGATGTTATTTAGATGAATGCAATTACTATCTTTTCCATATTTTATGTCGATTATAGAGATATTTGTTGTATGCCATTAGAATTAATTGGTTAATCCATAGAAGATTTACTTAGTAGAATTGGTAGGCTGTAGCTAAGGATATGGCGAAATTAGAAGGTTTATAATAATTACTTAAATTAATTATAATATATTAAGACCTGAATATCTTTTAAGTTATGAAACAGAAATTAAGTTTCAAATATCTACTATTGACTTTCTCAGGAATTCTTCTTTTGGGATTGGTATTATCGTCCCCCTTTGGAACTAATAATGAAGTATTTTCTTATACGCAAATGACTGGTAAAGATATGACAGAATAATTCCACAGCAATGCAAACTGGTCAACAAATGAAAGGAATGGACATGGGCCAAGGTCAACAAATGAAAGGAATGGAAATGGGCCAAGGTCAACAAATGAAAGAAATGGACATGGGAGAAATGATGAAGACGATGCCTCCACATTATTCTAAATCCACTTATCATCTGATGAGTTCAGTCAAGGGAATACAAATTTCAGGACTTGATATAATAAATGATAAAGAATTATCGGCTAAAATCAAAAGTAACTCATCTAACACAGTTAACCAAAATCTAACATTAGTAGGAGGTGGAGGTGATTTAGCTGGGTCTGCATCAGTAAAAGAAGGATGGAAGGATAATACTAAAACTAATCTTAAGTTACAAGGCAGCGGATCACTTTTCAGTCTAGAAGGTATACATTTACATCTATTCCCCTAACTAAAACAAAGTATTATTTTCATCTATCTCACCATAGATTTTTTTCTTTATTTGATTTGAAAATGGACATCTAGATTTTCAGTCTCAAATATTCTTTGGGTCGACATCCATCTTCGTAAAATCTATATTTATCTCCACTTTTTTTGAAAATCTATACTTAAGGTGCATATAATTGTGTTAGAAGATATTGATAATTCATTTTTTTCTTATTTATTATATTTGTTACTAAAAAAAAGAATAAAGAGATTATTCTACGTGTCCTAAGCCGTCGTTGTCATGGTTAGCATCATTCAAGTTAAAAACTGGATTTTTGCCACCTGCTAAATCAGCTGGTAATTTTTGATTTCCTTCATAAAATTGTCCTATGCTTCCTAGTGATCTCTGAACGTTTATGTCTACTACATCTCCAGGATTAAAGGTTACATCTTCATCACCGAAGTTTATCAAGTCAACATCTGTGATTCTTGGTGACCCGCCATTGAGAGGATCAGGAAGATGTGAATGGTATACACAACTGCCAGCTGTAGAAGCAAAGTCTATGACATATAATGGAACAAAGTCAACGTGTGTAAATTCAGCAGATTCATCTATATGCCCTGCAATTACTGAAACTAGTGGTTCCCTTGTAACCTCATCACATGGTCCTCTGAATAAAAAGTGACCTGAAATAAAGTTTGGACTTGCATCATATACAGGAACAACACCTAGATGCGGTAAAGTTATACCATTTAAATTTACATGGGTGTTGTCTGGAATACTATCTCCTTGGACTCCTGCTTCGAAACTATGACTGGCGAATACATCTAATGACATCGAGGATAAAGATCCTAGGCTTAGAAATGTTGCCATCAAAACTACAAATATTTTAGTTTTTTGTATAAACATTGATTTCAAAATGTAAATAAAGTATAAAAAATATTTGGTACATTCGTCGAATAATGCGAAGTTTTTCATTATGTTATTTTATAATGAATTTTGTTATAAAATAACATCTATAATAATTATATTTCTATATTATTGATTTATATTACATTTATTCGACGAATGTACCAATGTATTTTTATTTCTGTGTTGAATTGTTTTTCTTATGAAGAAAATATTTATATCTTCAGCGAATATATTGGTAATACTTGCAGGTATCGCCATAATCTCAGCAAGTTCTTTTTCTCTGAATGAAGCCTTGGCAAAACCACATGCAAGTCTAACATTGGATTCAGACGAACCTAACGTAAATCCTATTAGCGTAGTATTAGGGCATACTAACGAACCATCATTTGGCAAGTTACCTGGTCTACATGACGGAAAACATTTTCTAGAAGTTGAGATATCTGACAGTGCAACTACTCTACCAATTAGAACTGCTACGCTCTTTGCAGATAAATACTATTTTAAAGATATAAAGAGTTTTGAAAACGCGCAAAGTTTACAGGATGCAGATGATATTGAATTAAATGTACCAATTAGTTCTGTATTTGGTTCCCCTGGACTTTTTTATAATAGACAAGTTCAGGATCCGGGAATATATGGATACACTCTAAGGGGTTCTATTGATTATTATGGGGTGGGTATAGTGAATATACCTAACGACCCAGAGCCAACCATATTTTGTACTATAGAAGGGAAGGACACATCCAAATTTAATAAAGGCGCTTGGTCAGGAAGCTATGGTTGTACACAGAATCTGAAAAGTATCTTCTTCCCAGAATCTGCTAAATATCCAGACAAATATCCTCCTAAATACCCTAAATCTAACTACCCTGAACCTGAAAACCCTAACCCTGGTGAATACAGTGATTACACGGGCGGATATAATTACGGATCTGGATACGGTAACGAAAACGAATATCAAACGTATAACAGTGGATATAGGACTGAATAAAGAAGAATAAACTACAGTCTACTTCCTTTAATTTTTTAATTTTTTTGATGACCATTTAATCAAAAATTAATAGCTTTTTAGTCTCAATTAAGTTCAAGTAAACGTATAGATTTAGATATTTTATTTCTTATCTACAGTAATAATTAGATTTGAAAAAATAGAAGATCCAACATCGTAGTATGTATTCTCCTTATCTGTACTTGGTTAAGTCTAACTGAAACATCTAAAACATTATCATCTTTGAGGACGAAATAAAAGTTATGTTTCTATATGGAACTAGCCTCAAATATTTGAACGATATCCGATTTAAAGTAGAAAAAGAATAGTATCCTGCAAACATCGTTAGGCACCGAAATACGGGGTCGAAGATCTGACTCTAAAAACAGTGATTGAATCACATACCGTTTCACTAACATATGCAGACTTTCGCACAGATGGGATTTCAACCAGAAGTTATCAAGAAAAATATCTGTATACACAACATCCAAAGGGGAGAAAGAACATTTTAAAAAAGATCCAGGAAGATGCTGGAAGGTCTCCATCAACAGAAAGATTCACGGTATTATCTACAGACGAATCGTTCTCATTCTGCGATTATCTTGCAATATTCTAGATAAGAGAAGATAAAAGACCTGTGGTAAGAATCAAGTTGTCACATCTGAAATCTGTTAGATTTAGTACCACAAGTCTGGAAGCAAAACAACAGCTATTCATACAATATGACTGGTTTGATGAAAGCACATTTCTGGATTATCTGAAACATATTCACAGAAACCTTCCAAAATGTTAATCGTTTTTGGATAAATCAAAGCAACAATACTACAGATCGAAAAAAGTACTGACATACTTTGACAAACAGACAAAAGATCTGATTACAATATATCTAACGACAGTATCTCCAGAATTCATGGTATTGGAAGAATGCTAAAATATATCCGAGAATGATCTTCTTGTTCTACATTGCTTTTCATTATTAGAGATTTAACAAATAAAATATCTCCATATTTTAGAACAAAAAGATTCAATCTTGATACGAGGATCTATCTGTTGGAAGACGTCATATAATATAGGCTAAGCAGTATATTATTTAGATAAAACTGTTTTTGAAAATTATGTATGTTGAATTATTAATTGATGCATAGTCATATCGTATGTGATAATATAATAAAATAATCGAATTTTAGCGAAAAAAAGGGTAATATAAATAAGCAATTCGATTGATGTACCATAAAGTATTAAATTCGAGAATAAGAATAATATTTCAATCTATATGAAACCAATCTTTCTTTTTCTTTCTGTCATTGTAGTCATTTCTTTAATGATGTTCTCTAATTCAAATAATATTGCTTACGCTCATACCTTTTCTGGAGACGAGAGTGCTTCATTTTTGACATTGATCGAAGAAATCAGTACTCGATCAGATCTTATAGAAAAGTTGCTGTTAAATAATTCAACATTAGCACAGCGAATTGCAGAAAATATATCGAAGCTTGTCACACCTGAAATTTTCGAAGAGATCTCTGAGAAAAATAAGTTAGTAGCCAATTCACTTAACGAGTCATTATCTGATCTTGAAAATTCATTTAATTTTACCAACAAAATAGTATACGTTGAGATAAAAGAGAAGATAAAGAATCTTGACGATATTTTAGGAGAAGTAGTAAGTGTAAGAATCGAGAACGAACAACTAACAAATAATACTGTAAATGCCCTTGTACTTAATGATTTAATAGGAAAAGGTCTTCAAAGTTATGGCAAAGCATTTGGTATTAAAGCTGATGAACATTCTGAGGAACATGAAGGTGAACATGCAGAAGAAAAAGATGGACACGTAACAGAAGACCACAACCAAGCGAGCACCTCTTCATTTTCAAACTCTCTTGTCAATATTGAACTAATAGATTCAACGAAACATCAAAATGCATCCAACAAAAATATAACTAATGCCAAGATAGTGGACCAGGTTGAATATCAAATTGCACAAGCATTATTTAATAAATCCATTGAAAAATTTAATGAACTAAAAGCATCTATTACCTCTAACATGTCTAACTTGTCCAGTATCCTGGAATCATCATTAGTTAAACTAAATAATGCAGTAGATAATAAAGAATCATTTGAAGTAATAGATGACATTGTAGATGGAGAAGTAACACCACAATTAGAGACTATTTTTAAGATAAAAATAGAAGAAGAATAATTTTCGATAGCAAATATTTTGATATTACGATATCTTAAATTATCATCAATTGCTTTTGTAATCCTTTTTTGTTTTCTTAGTTTAAATGGGATACATTATTTTAAGGATGCATATGGACATCCTGTAGTTATAGATTCTTCTCCAAAACAATTTCAATCGTTAGAGGAATCGCCAGATAAAGTGATTGTTTTTTTCAGCGAAGCAATAGTATTACAATATAGTCAAATATCTATAATTGACTCTGAAGGAAATAGAGTAGATGATGGCAAAGCAGAAAACTATAACGGTGATACCTCTACAATTACTAGGAATATTAAGGAAGACCTTCCTGAAGGTACATACACTATTAATACAAAAGTCTTATCTGCGGTCGATGGTCATGTAGTTGATAACTCGGTTGTTTTTAGTGTAGGAGAAGGCGTTGCCGGTATAGGTGAAGAAACCAGAGCTAAGTCCAAGAGTATATTTGAACTTATCTCTTTTGATAATTCATTGAGCAGAGTTCCAGGCTATGTGGGCCAGATCATAATTATAGGCGCTCCATTGATATTTTTATGGATACAAAAACCTCTATCACAATTTAGTCATATTAGGACACAAATGAATAAAGTTTTTGTTGATGCAAGAAAAAACTTGATGAAATTAATCATTATTTCTGATATGCTTGTTATATTTTCAGTTGTTATAATGGTAGTGCTTCAAGCGTCATCTATAGGTGGAAATATAATAGATGTCTTTAGTACTGAATTTGGAGAAATATTAATAATCAGATTGATCATTTCTATTATACTTTTAATTGTAACTTTCATATTTTATAATAAATACAAAATAGCATATGGTATCTTAAATACCAAAGTATTATTATTAATAATAATATTAGGCTTAGCAATACTGTTTACTAACAGTTTAATTTCGCATTCTGCAGCGCTGGAAGATAGTTTGCCAATTTTCTTGGATTATTTTCACGGAATAGCCGCATCGATATGGATAGGAGGTTTAGTATTTCTTGCTTTTATTTTAGTACCTAGAATGTTCGAAGTAAAAGAAAATGAACTGAAATTTAGAATCATTTCTATAATAATACCTAGATTTTCTATTATAATTTTACCTATTTTGGGCAGTATTGTTTTTACTGGCCCTGCATTATTGTGGTTTATAGAAAATAACCTTTTTACAACATTTTCTTCATTATATGGTAAAATACTAATTTTAAAATTAAGTTTAGCTTTCATAATGGTTGCATTTGGCGCTTATCATCAATTTATTACCAATAGCAAAGTTAGAAACATATTGATAAAAAAAATTGGAAGGGGTACAGAATTAATAACTACTATCAGTTTATACTCTAGTCTAAGAAGATTTTACATACTATTAAGAATTGAATCAGTTGTAGGAATTACTTTATTATTTGTAGTATCTTTAATGACTAATATGGTATTACCATCAGGAGAATTTCAAACTTCAGATAATAATAATAATTTTGCTATTTCTCAAGAAATAAATCTTATTCCAGATCAAGTCAACTCAATTTCTGCAAATAATGACTATTTAACAGATATCTATTCAAACAATCAAAAGATTCGAGTAAAATTAGAGCCAGCAGCTCTAGGTCAAAACAGTATAATAGCATCGTTCATAGATTTAAACAGTGGTCAAAATAATGTTGATATTGAAAATGCTACCTTAAAACTCTACCAGATAGAAAAAAAAATTGGTCCAATGCAGTTGGAAATGGAACAAATCTCAAATGGAGTATTTTCAACTACATTACCTATTAGTACCTTAGGTGTGTGGAGTTTTGAAATTCAAGGAAAGACTTTTCAGCCAAATACTCCTAACACTATCGCAACTTTCAATATAGATATAGAGCCTTCCCTGTCAGATCTAAAAATAAATATGACGGAATATCCAACGTCTGATCAAAGCTTATTATTATACCCTATCTATCATGAAGCAACTAATTCTATCTGGGTAGGAGATACTTATCCTGGAAGCGGAAGAATCCTAGAATTTAGCATCAGTGATAAAACCTATAAGATTCATAAGATAGAGAATACAAATCTAATCACCTTATCTGTATTCGATACTATAGAAAATAACATATTATGGTATGTTGATCCAACTAAAAGTATAATAGGAAAATATGATGTGACAACAAACAAGTCTGATGAACAGCACGAATTACCATATATGGGAATTGTTTCTGGATTAGCTATAGATGGTGAACAAAATTTATGGCTAAGTACTATGCAAGACAATTCTATTATAAAATTTGATTCCAAGATGAAAAACTTTACTAGATATGAAATTCCTACCGAAAATTCAAGACCATTAGGCTTAATATTTGATAAAAAAAATAATTATATATGGTTCGCTGAGGCATTGGGAAAACTGGGAAAAATTGATCTAAAGACAGGCTATATTGCTGAATATCCTAACAATACAACTTTGATTTCAGAAGATTTTTCACTTTCTGAACCTACAGCATTACTACTGGATCCGAAGACCTCTAATATTTACATAAGTGACCATGAAGATAACTCTATAGTACTTTTCAATCCTATTATTGAATCATTTAAAAGGTATCCGTTGCCGGATAACGATGGACTTGCCTTTGGAATGGTTTTTGATATATATAAAAATATTTGGATTGCAGAACATGTATCTGACGTTTTAGCTATACTTGATCCTGATTCAGGAAAAACTACAAATATAAAAATACCAAAACAAGGATCATTTGTACAATACCTTACAACTGATTCACAAGGCGATATATGGTTTGCAGAACAAAGGGGAGGAGGTTTGGGTAAGGCTACAATTAAATTTATTCCATCAAATATTCAACCATCAAGGACCGAGTATCCTCCTACAAACAACAATACAACAAACCAAAGTAATAATAACAATGCAATACCAATGAATATAAAAAAATTAGAGTTTTATAAAATAATTGGTCCATTAATGATAATGGTGGTCATTGCCTCTACATTGTTATATATAAATAGCTATGAGAAATTATATTCAAACTTGAATGATCTAGGCTTATTTCAAAGCAAGTTTAAAGACCAAACAAAAAACAAGAAAAGGTAAAAAATATACTTTTAGATCCGAGCATCAATAAATCATTATTATGGCGTCTTTGTAGTAGTGGTATCAGTTAGATAATTTTATCAAGAACATAGTAGACTAACAAGATTAACCTATAACAGAATTATTTTTAAATTAAATTAGCATTAATATTAACAATTAATTTTATTACCTAAAAAATGTAAGATTATAACAGGGATTTTATAGAATAGCTATATGAAATTTCCTTTAATTATTTTGACAATACTGGTATTTGGTATATTTTTCCACTTTCAAACTAGTTTTGCACATAAGGACGTTCAAGTTGGAAATATAACTATAACTGCAGGCTGGGATGCTGAGCCACCATTACTCAACAACTTGAACAGTCTATTATTAATGTTTCATGAAAATGATAAACCCATAAGAAATGCTATGAAAGATATAACTGTTAATGTACTATTTGGAGGAGTTACAAAAGAGGTTAATTTCCTACCTTCAGAGGAATCTCCAGGGACATATTTATCAGAAATAATTCCTACACAATTAGGCACTTTTGAACTATCTTTAGAAGGAAAATTAAAGGATCAGAATATTAAAACTCAAATTAAGATAGAGGATGTAGAAGATACAGGAAAATTGTCTTTCCCACCAGTAGAAAATGCTGATATATCTCAAAATATAGGCAGTCAAATTAAGCCTATAATTACCGATATAAACAGACAGGTAGAAGCAAATAAGAATTCTAATAATGAGACTAGTCATTTAATTGGAGAATTGACAAATACAGTTAATGAAATGAAGATTGATTTGAATAAAATAGGATTGTTCTCCTTTGTTGGGGTTGCGATCGGATCGGCTGCTATTATATTATCATCTTGGAAAAAATTCAAAAGAAATAATTGATAATTTTTGAATCCATTCACTCTTATTTCTAAATGTTTCATCTACCTATAACAAAGAATCTCCATAAATCTTTCGTTTCCTCTCTTTATTTTATTGGTATGAATAAACTGGAATGCCTTGAAATACCTGTAAATTGTACTTGTTTACAACCATAAATTCTTTTATCCAGATATGATACAAATTACTTGTAAATTTACAGTTATTTACATGAATGGTACCGTTTACACAGTACTTTTATGAACGAGTAACACATTTATATATGAGACCATGCCACTCAAGCTCGCAATATTCTGCATATTCGTGGTTAAAAATAATAAAACATATTTTACGTTATTACAGATAATGTAAAGGAATCGTTGTCACGCTGGCACATCAAACTGTCTGAATAGTTTGGGTCTTTAAGGGATACATGTAATCATTGTTGGATGATCCGTGAAAAATGTTGCTCTAACTTTCACGGGGTTTATTGCTTATTCCTAGATTTTCTTTCTGATATTTGTCAGTATAATAGCTATTGCTATCTAAAACGTGTTACTTGATAATAAAATAAAGTTAGTATATTTATGCTAATAGCTATAATTTTATGAAAATTAAGTTACTACATTTTATACAATTTATTAATTTTCATAGAGTCAAGTATTTTTTCTGCTATGGGTAAATAAGGAATATATGAATTTGCATCAAAATTATACCTATATATTAATACAAGATCATTTGTCTTATCGATTGCGTACAAGTTTAACATGCCTGTAGTATTTCCCAGAGAATGTGAATGTCTAGACAAAATTCCTGATGCTTGATGTCCGTCTATCAAATATTTGTCAGAATGCTTTTCAACGAGTTGAAAAGTTGGATCGTTCTTTTGCATTTCAACCTCCAAGTGATCTATCAAGGTGTTAGCATAAGAAGAATAAGACTTGAATAATGGAAAACCATACTTGCCATTAATATCATCAAGTGGTATAACGTTAAACGATATTCGTACATTTGCAGAAATATCTAGATGCGATATTAAAACTTTCTTATAGAAAGGAGGGTTTTCATTTTCTATCTTTTCAATTTTCCAGTCAGATTCATTCGGAAATTCTAAAGTAAATAGACCTTCAGGATCATTATAATCTAGCCATTTGATATTTTCAGGAACTATAAAATGAATGGGGACTAAAGGAGACAAAAAAAGTAATGGGAAAAATAAAGGTACTAACTGTGTTTTTACCATTTAAAATATTATTATTTCTTTTTCAATTTATCTGTATTTTTAAATAATATTGGTCCTGATAGATATTGGTATTGAGGCTACACTGTAGATTAAAAATAAAATATTCATTGCTAAAATGTATTTATTTAAATTTATACACTTGAAGATTAATCTATTAAAGTACATTCATCGAATGTACCACAAGATTATTAACACTTATCCCTGTCTATTAATTGAATACCTTTAACAAGGTTTCGAGTAGTTTCAATTCAGGTGACCGGTTTTGGTCACCTGTCTCTTCATATTGTTTGTTAAAACGCACATATCGAGATAAACTTGAATTGGAGTTTATCTGAAATCCTATTCTTATTTGTTGGCTATATAGACTAATAAACAATTCATCCAATTATACAAATGAGAAAGACCATATTTGCAGTTCTTTTTCTTGGCAGGAAAACTATCATCAAAACAACATTTTGGATAAGATTCTTTAAGAAAGGTAATATATTGTGTCTTTTGGATTCAGAAGGTATACGATTGGCGCAACGATACGAATTCAACATTGTAAATAAATGTCTTCAATATTTGGAATCCAGTTCAAATAAGATTCTCTCCTACAGGCATATTTCTTTTTAAATATTTATGCCAAGAATGGGTTTGTGAGCTAGGTCTACAGAAATCGATAACCAAAAAGATGATCTAGAATCTGAACCCCACCTGCATGGTTAATTAACAGAATGGATCTGAGATTTTCTGCAGTTTTCCTATTTGTCATCCATTTGTTTTCGTTTTTTTGAGAGAATGTATATATAAAATGTTTCTTCAAAAAAATCTTATAATTATATATAGAGTCAATACCGAAAAAAAGGTTGATTACTAAAAAACTTAAAAACCCGTGCAGTAGAAAATGACAATCATCGATAAAACTGTTTGGTTAACTCTAGATAGAAAATAATAAATTCATGAAGAATCAAAATTCTTCCATCATCTCAACATAATCTTCTACAATGTCGGAATTGAGACTGTTATTATATTTTTGTAAAGTATCTAGTAGACAAGATTTATCAATGGAGAGTTCATAAATATTGTAATCTTTTTGTCTTCGTATCCTTATAATATTAGATTCTTTTAGTCGCATCAAATGCCACGAAACGGTTGAGGGCACCTTATTGATATAATCTACTATTTCATTGAAGCTGCACTGATCATGATCCGAGATAAACATCAGAACACTTCTTGTACTCTTCGGTCTCAATACAGCTAAAATTTTGGATTCCTCATCGGATATGTCACTAGAATAATATCTAGTTACTCTATTGTTAATTCTGTCAATTTTAACTTTGCCGGAATGATCCAATTTATTTAAATGATAAGTTAGAACACCGTTAGAAAGTCCGGTTAGTCTCATTAATTCCCTATATCTGACGCCAGGAAATTTAATAATAAAATGAATTATCTTTTTTTGAACTGAATTTTTTTCTTTCTTTATTAGAGTAGATTTTATAATCATTTATTAGCACCTTTCATAAAACTTACCCCAAAAAAGATGACCATAATCAAGAGGATAACGTGAGAAAGCTCTATATTAACAGTTGGTATAAACATTCCATAAATATTTTCAGTGGAACCCAGTAGGTACAAATATTCAACCGCTACTAGAGTTACAAAACCCATAGTCATAAATAAGATCTTGACACTTTTGGTTCTAGCATAAGCAAGGATAGAAACCAATGCAAGAAATTGTGATATTATCAATGATGCCAAGTGCATGATAATGTGGTAGATCATATCTGTGTGGTAAATGTGTGGTAAGATAACTGGAACAGTTAAAATTGACAATACAACACTTGCGATCAATGCAAGTAGTTTAGGTTTATTATAAAATGTATCTGGATCATTAAAATTCCTTAGCAATACCATAAGTCATCATAAAGAATTTAAATATATTATGGTACAACCTTGAAAAGAGTAAATTATGCTTCGCTAATAAAAATGCAAGATCTCAGTATAACAAAGGGTAAATTTAACGAGATTAATCTTCGAATGTTGTACTATAAAGTTTAAAAGCATTAATAATCAAGAAAATTTAATGGCAAAATATTTCACAAATAATATTTTAGTAATTGTGGCAATAACAATTGCAGCAGGACTTTTTAATTTCGTACCTATCTTTGCACAAGGAGGCAATCAGACCATGACCAACACAACAACTACAGAAGAACACAGTGAAGAGTACACTGAAGGAATTTCAGTCCGGGATTCTGCTACTCTGTTGCTGCAGGATATGATAATACCTGCTCAAGATTTTATCCATCTCTATGACAGTACACCTGATATGATATTAAAAGGTCATGTTGCAGTAAAAATACCATGTGGGGACGACTCTGTTTCTCCGATTCAGGTCCTTATAGGTTCTGCTCCACAACTTGCTCCAGCTGAATTAGAAAACCTAGCAAATCTATCTAAACCTGGAGATTTGTGCCTATATCATGTTGATTTGATGCCTAGTGGAAATGTTTCTAAAATAACAGATATCGCATTAATGAATCCAACCGAAGACGACATAGAATTTCCAGTTACATCAACTGTTGTAATAGGCATTAATGAAATAGCCAAGGGAGAACATGAATCTCATGAAGCTGCAGAAGCAGGACATAGTGAACCTGTAGAAGGCACATAATACAATAAAATCTAAGTTAAATACATTTATTTTCTTTTTTTGATCTTTTTGAATTTGAAAAGTAAACTAATATCTATATAAGCCCAATAATTATACGAGACAAAAAAAACATACAAATTAGTAACAATAGAACAATTAATTTCTATATATTCATTTGATTTGATTTGCTTTTTGCATCTCCGACATTAAAGCTGTAGTATAAATTTACTTGTTTAAGGAAGCTCATAAGCTTGGAAGTTGTGCAGTTAGAAAATTTACTGAGAATGTAAATGTCGTTAAATAGCTGCGCACATAAATCCAATTAAAGTATTCCTTTTTCCTATTTTTAGTATTACTATATAAAAGATTGTATTTAAGACTTTAATAATATGTATTGAAATAGAGTACAATTTATTATGACATTTTGTTAATGATACAAAATACTGGTAGCAAATATAAATGTAAGTTGCATTGTCGGGCTGTGACAATAACCCGACAATGGTTAGATGTTATCTGGCTGGGATGTCAAGCTTTCCTTTTGTCGTAAATATATTCTTGAAAGTTTAAGATATAAATATTGACGTACATACATCGAATGTACTATTTAGATTATTAAATTTGATATATGAATGGCATAAAAATTATCATTATATTCTTACGTTACTAGGTCTTTCAAACTTTCATCGTAATAAGTTATCGGAATGGAATAATAATAATTGAATAATAATTCTTCATTAGACGATCCATTTTCAAGTTCCTATGGTTTTTAAATGATATGATAGATTATGGTATTTAATAAATTTTAATAGTCATTATGATCTATGATTTCACGTATGTACCATAACTTTCTTAAGCCCCATATTCAAATTCTTTTCATGCATAGCGTGGGATTCAAGATAATTAATTCGATATGTCTATCGTTAGCCATGATCCTTGTTTTGTTTTATAGCAATGCTTATGCACATACGTTTTCAAGCGACGAAAGTGCTTCATTTCTAATAACGATAGATGAAATTAAAGCCCAGGGAGACTTAATTCAGATGGCTATAAACAGCAAAGATACAGAATCCATTATATCCCACATGAACAAATTAAAAGACCTTTACAGTGAAGATATAAACAAAGAGATATCGGAAAAGAGTAAGAGAATTTCTACTGAAATCTATTCGATCGTAAATTCAATTAATTCCACAAATTATGATGAGCCAAATATAAAGTCTAAAATGCTAGGCCTGAACGATGTGTTAGATGAATCAATATCAATAAGGCTATCACCCGGTGCTGAAAATAATTCTACTGTTCAAGCACTAAGATTTGCTGGACTCGTTAATTCTATAGATAAATATTATGTAAAGACATTTCATAAAGAACCAATGAATATGTCACAGATGAACAAAATGAAGAAAAATCATGGCTCGATTATGCCTATGAATCCAAAGGACAATCAATCTTTAATCACTGATTCAACTGCATACAATACTGCAAAAAAATTATTGATTACATTGAAATCTGTTTTTGACTCAAAATTAAAACAGGCTGATTTAAAAACTGGAGATAACAGCTTAGACATAATAAATAAGGGACTTGAAAATCTCACATCTACAATAAATGATAAAAAACCTTATGAAGAAGCTATGAAAATAATTCATGGTATAATTCAACCCACATTACAGGAAAAATTTAACCTCAAATTGGACCAAGCTTTATCAGCTAAACCTAGTAATAATACAAAAGAACATTTGCCTAATATGACAGTGCATTAGAAATTGCATAAAGCCTTCCTACCTTCATTTCTCTTTTTTGTACTCTTTATCAATTTTCAAATTGATCGCTCTTATGCACATAGTTTTACCATGGATGACTCTATTTATTTTATTTCCCTAGTAAAACAGACGGAATTGGAATTAAAATTTGCAACGAAATATTTTCCATCCAATGTTACGTTATCATTAGACCATCTTGATGAACTCATTCCTAAACTTACCGACCTGTATTACTTTAATGATGCATTCGTAGATGACCAAGATTTTATAGATAGATACAATAAGGATGTATATTCCACAAACACTACTACTCATGCTTTAGTGGTAAGTACACTAGTTGATATTTTATTAAATAAGTATGCTGCATCTATTAACCTGAATTTTGACCTTACAAATATGTCTAATTTACTAGTATTTGTTAACTCAACTGAATTAAAGGATACTGTCAAAGGCAATATTTATGAGACTGGTTATAAACCCTCAGATACAAAAATCAACATAAGTGAACGTGATTACAAATTACTGTTTTCAAAGAATAATGTGATTATCGATCATTCAGATTATCTTGTTGCAAGGGAGTTATCAAAAGAGGTAAATACAATATTTTATCTTTATCTTAAATCCTTTGAGGGATTAAATAAGGAAAATATTAACAATGTTCTAAGGCTGGAAAATAATTTACAAACTTTAAATGTTATGGTTGAAAACAAAGAATCGCCTTCTGAAATCATGAAACTCGTACACCTGGAAATTCATCCTACAATGCAAAAAATTTATTCGTTAAAAATAAATCAAACAAAATAATTTTTTGCTATTTTATCACTTTATCATTTTTATTTGTGTAATATGAAAAAGGCACTAAATAAGATTCAGCTTTTTACTAATATAAAATATTGAACTATAAAATAAAATGAATAATAAATATAGTGAATATTCTTATATTATTTCTCTTGATTTTGTATCTTTTCTATTATATGTCAATAGAAAACCTAATCCTCCTAGTATTATCCCTAAAAGTAATATCATAATTGCAAAAGATATGGGTTCAATGAAAGGAGCCAATATTTCGTGTGCTTGTGCAGCATTAAATCCTTTTCCTCCAACATTTTGTGGAAGCATTGCTGCTCCGCCTATATATCCAGCATACATTAACATACCCATGGCCGATGTTGTTCCAAGATTCATAAGCAACAGATGTGTCCAAGCTAGTAGTTTAGTTAGGCGTTTGTTATAGGGCTTTGCTAATATCTTTTCAAGATAATAGTAGAATAGAGCAGAGACAGCAACCCCTATTACCCCAACAACCACATACATAATATAACCAAAAGTAAACCAAGTTCCCGCACCCCCAGCTGCAATTACTCTTGAAATTTCTGGTTTTAGATAGGATATTTGACTAAAAACAAGAAAAATTGTTAAACCAACGATGATTGCTCCTTGAATAATGGCAGCATAGATAAATCGATTCGTCCATATTATAGATAAATTGCTATTAGCACAATTGTTGTTATTTTCGCTTTCTCTATTTGAATTCATTTTTTTTGCTCTTTATTATGTATACTAACCTATAAGATAGAAATAGATTATGGTTATAATATTTATTCTCTGATTACGGTATAATGTACATTTTAATTAAATATATAATTTTTGATAAATCTTTATAGTAAATTAGAGGTTTCCCATTGAATATTCTATAATATAATTTTAAATTATAATTATGATAACCTTTTTACATTATACCCATTCTTAACGATACTTGACACATTCATTTCACAGATTCTCGAAATGGCATTGTGAACAGGTAATGAAATCAATAAAAAATAAAAATGCTTATGGGTCATATAATAAGAATTTGCAATTCTTATTATAAAACATCCGAAATATAAAATATTGATTCTTTTTAAAAGGCAATTAATGTCTTAAGCATATTAAAATAACAATAATGAAGATATAGAAAAAGAGATTAAAGAATTAAAGGAAAAGAATGAAGATAATGATATATTATACAATCAAAGGTTCAAGAAAGAGATGATGCGATAGTGAACCTATCAGGTCAAGTTATGAAATTGATGAATGATATAACAGAATTAAAAAATCAAAGATTTGACTTAAAATTTCAATAATTTATTATATGAATTGTCTATGTCTGTTTCTATTTTTTTAACTCGTTCGTAAATGTATTATATGTTATCTTCGGATAGTAGGTAAATTGTTTTTATTTTGTCTTACTTGGTAGGTTTTGGAGTGTAGTTATTCAAGATTTTCGCATTCATACACACTAAATCTATAATGGAAGATTTCGACTTGTCTCCAATTCTGTCTCTAATTGTATTAATATACTTTTGATGGATATTATATAATTTAGCGGATCCTCCTGGATCATCGCTTTTCCAGTTATATCGTTCAGATAAATAAAAATTTAAATGAGAATTTCATTTTGCAGAATAATCAATATATTTAAATATAGTTGACAGATCTGCCATATTATGAAAATAACAAATCTTTATTATATTGTACTATTAATTATTGTCTTATTTCCAACGTCAATGGCATTGGCAGAAGAAAAAACTAATATCAATAATTCTTCTTTAGTACCATCATCTTCAATTTCATTAAACAGAACAAATGTTGATTTTGCTACAAATATAGAATTTATAAAGGGGCATTTATCTGCTGCAATTTCAAATAAGCAAATGGGAAATAATGAACTTGCACAGACACATACTTTTCATCCAATACATGAAATATATACATTGATTAGAGATCAAATATCATCTGCAGATACTGAATTAAATAATACGTTAATTAATTCATTAAACAATCTAACATCCATAGTTTTTACATCTACATCTCCTGAATTTATTGATTCTGCGTCTTCTATCAAGAATTTATTAAATAAAGCAATGATTAACGTTATACCAGAAAATGAGATTGCTGATATTAAATTTAATATGAGTACGTTAATCAATCTACTTAAAACTGCTGAATCAGAATATGGTATAGGAATAGAAAATGGTACAATTACAAATATAGCAGAATATCAAGATGCTCAAGGTTTCGTTTCATCTGCCAATGAACTGTTCAAACAAACAATTAACAATTTAAATGAAACAATGACTAATAAGTTTACAGAAATTAAAGATTCACTTGATCAATTAAATACATCTATGAGTAATAAAGAAGATGCAAAACAGATTTCCACAATAGTCAATAAGGTAACAAATGCTATACCAACCGTACTAAATGTACAGGTCAAGGATCTTGCAATTCTTGTTTCAACAGAGAAAGAATCAACAGAATTAATAGATAATATTCGTAATCTATTAGATCAATCTATTGAAAAGATAAAGAATGGTGATTATCAGAATGCTGAATCTTTAGTAATAGAAGCATATTTAGATAACTTTGAATTTTTAGAGGGCGATATAGCAAAATACGATGAATCACTTTTGAAGGAAACTGAAGTTCTATTAAGGGAGCAACTACGTAACCTCATACAAGGAAAAGCCAGTCTAGATGATATACAAAAAATGGTAGATAATATAAATACTAATTTAAATGAGATAGAAAAATTATTACAATAAAATTTTTTTAATTTTTTAAGGTATTTAAATTAAATTGATCGAGTGATCTAGCTATATATTCCTAGAAATTAATATCAACTAGAATTTATGATACTTCGGTTTTTTAAGGATTATAAAAATCAAGAGAATAGAATAATAATATGTTATCTAATATATGTTACTGTCAGCATGAAATATTTAATATAATATTGTAAAATTTACAGAAAAATTAACAAGAACTAAAAATTATATAAATTTATCATATATGAATTTACCTATTTAAAATAATTTAACAGCTTGGCGAAATTAGGAAACCATATCTAGAACACAAATCATTTAGATTGTTTGATATATCGTGAACTATAAGATCATATACTGATACTACAGCTAATGTACAAACAAACAGTACAATCAACGCTATCATTACCATTGTGGCATAGTTTTCGACTTTACTTTTTTCTACATACAATTGGGGATATTTACTATACAAATCTTCTATATAACCTTTATAGTACATTATTGAAAATGAGAATATTACAGACCTATTTATTAAGAACATTTTCTCCACACACGAATTATATAAAAATTAGCACCAAAGATAAATTATTTACATAAATTTAATGCCACACGCCAAAACGTAAAACTTATTATAAAAAATAATTTAGTTATAGTTGTTATGGCAATACAACTAATTTCCCTGTCATAGTTGGTAGATGATATATACAGTAGTAGGTGAATATCCCTTCTTTATCCGCAACAAAATTAATTGTTGAATTTTGTCCTCCTTTCAGATCCTCATTGATACTATATGGAGCATCTAAAGTAAATGTATGTGCTTCATTTGTTTCAGTGTTATAGAATTTTATACTTACGTTGTCGCCTTTCTTTGCAACAATTGTCTGCAAGGTAAAAGCATCATGTGGGATCTTTAAAAATTCTTCTTCAACACCCTCTATCTCTGCTGGAAAGAGATAGTAAGGCATTGATGCTCCTATCGCTTTTGTTCCGGTTGTATTCTGTGCAAATATTGTATTCCCAAAAAACGAAGGGATAGAAATAGAAAGTATTGCTACACTCGTTATAAGAGAAAGCAGAATTACTTTTATGTGTTATTTGTGTGAAAGTTATGGAAATATTTTAACTTTTATACGATCTTTACTTAAGACAGGTATTCTTTACGAAAAACTAAGAAAAAAGGATTTCATTAATAACTTCATTTTCTAAAGTTGGAATAAAATATATGATTATATATTAGGCTTACCTAACTATAGCGGCGTCTGGAAGACGTTGGCATTGTCTCTCCAAATAGATCAAACCAGTCATTAGACATGATCTCAGATGTAGGTGGATAATTATATGATCTACATCTGAGATTTTCAAGTGTGATTTTTACCTTCTTTATTTCTCCATTTGGTCTTCATTTCTTATTCAAATGTCACTCATTTTAAATAGATAACCTGAATTATTTTCATTTTTCAACTAGCAGAGACCATTACATATTCGTCAAGTGTATATATCGACATCATGGGATGGCATATCTTTTTATCAACGATATTAGATGTTTCCTAAAAATCAACAACTATTGTCTTTTCTTGCACATATAGAATTCAATCCATTTAGATTTTTCAGAATTCTTTTTTCACAATCTGAATTTTGATTAAGAAATTCATCAGAGGTAGCACACCCAAAGAACATATCACCTGGTTGTATTGGTCCAGATTCCGTCTGTCTATCAAAGATAAGGGGTACTGAAATTTTCTGGTTTTCGCTGCCTTTGTTTAACTCATCCTGTACATTAATTGTTTTTATCTGATAGTCACCTTTGATCATTCCTACCACATACATGTCCTCAATATCTTTGGCATCGTATACAGGAACGTTTATAGTAATTTTCGTTCTCTCTGGAATTTTGTCATTTACTGAATTTTGTCTTGTTTTATAAAATGCATTCGATTCACTGTATTTTTTCATTGTGGAAAAAAGTGTAACTGTATCTGAATCAGTCGATAGTCCTATATTTCCTTCATCACAATCGTATATTGGAAGATTTGTTTTATCCATCTGGTTATTACCTAGCATATATGCACATACAAAATATTCATCGTCAACCATCACACTGGAAATGTAGTTAGTTTGATTAAACTTTAGATCAACGTTTAAATTTTTATTTGGTTGTTGTTGTCGTTGTATTTCCTTTTGATTATCTTCCAAGTCAAGAAAGGAAATCTGTCCTTCGCCATTAAGATAACCAACTACCTTGATACGGTCATAGTTTTCGATGTTTGTTATATTGTTTAGGTCGAGTTTTGTTTTTATTGTTGTTAGTTTTGATGATATACTACTGTCTTTTTCTTCATTTTCATTATCAATATTTGATTCCGTGGGTGCGAAAGCATCTGCAGAAGAAAAAATCATTAAAGACATAGTCAAAAAGGAAATTATACATAATTTTCCACCTAGAGCATAATAATTTATTCTACATTTCATAGGTTCACGACTATTTATTGTAATTTAAATTTTGGCGTAATTATGAATATAGAGAAAGTGTAGATGGTATAAATGTAATAGCTCTGTATAACCAAGGAAAACAAACAATAGATTTCAAATTAGGCAATTCACTGGCTGTTTCTGCACTGCTCAAATCTTAGTGGATTCCCCAATTGAAAACCTTTTTTTATTTTGGGGGTTTACAACTATTTACTCGTCTAATGGGTAAAATGTAGAACTAATAACAATTATAGAACTTTGTAAAATCAAAAATCATCTAATTGTCTAACTACTATATACGGATCCATTTGAGATCCAAATGCAATAATAAAAAGTCTTCAATTATTGTGAATTTAGTTTTCATTATGCTAATTTATCAAATATACGTAAGATACTATCAAAGAAATTGTCGCTATTGCCGCTTCTAACTTTCAGGTCAAAATTTGCAATTATCGGTATTACTTCATAATTCCTGTCGCCGTTTATCTTGGTTAACAAGGATACAATATAGTCTCCATTATCTGGAAATGAAAATGGAAGACTAATGTCTCCTGTTGTGTAAAATTTAAAAGGAGTTTGAAATACAATCGAACTATTTTTCTTGTTTGAAATAATAACAGAAGAATAAATATTTTTAAGATCGCCATTTTCATCTACAATATTCAAATTTAGTAATGTAGTATTGTCACCTTTAGTGGGTTCTTTTGGATAGGATAAAAAAAGTACTTTATACTTGTCCATTTTTTTTATAACAACGTTTGGAGCATTTTCAGGTATATGAGCCTCAATTGGAGAAAAATTGACATTGATAAATAATAAAAATAATATTTGTAGTGATGAAATTAAGATCATATTTCTGTACATAGCCAATAGACGTTAACTATTTTGACATCATTAAAGTTTGTGGAATATTCGTCGAATATCTGTAATTATCTATTAGTATTTTGTTCTCTTTATTCTTTATATTTTATTTCTAAGTTATTTATTTTTAAGAATCTTTCTGAATTCTAATAGCCTGATTTGCTCTTTTGAATCAATTTTATTCTATCGAGCATTAGCGCATTCATAAGGATATTCTTTTATGTTTATTATTTACGATTTATGATTCATTATTTTGTGCAAATCAATTTCCAGGGTTCGACTCAGCCAATATTAAATCATTAGTTTTATCCTCCTATATAAAAATAGATTAGATGTATGGCTTATTTAATCATGCAAAAAATTTTTAAAAATTGCACATTAGTTTTTACTATACAACATATTCAATCGCATTGATTTTTACATTCTTGCATATTATGCAATAGACCTAACCTTTTGAAATATCTTATATAAAGAAATAATTATCTCTATGGAAATTTACTAATAATTGAGTTCAATAAATAATCTTTCTTCAACCGAATTAGAGGATTTATCACTCAAATATGATTATCCAAGTTGGTTGGTATCTAGATATTCAAAATATGTTCCTAACTTACAACTATTTCTCGAATGCATGACTAGAGATGAACCACGTAGGTACATACGTACGAACTCTATTAAAATATCTCCAGATAATCTCAGGGAAAGACTCTCATCAAAAGGATTCATTTTGGAAACAACCGATCTAGCAGAAGTTTTCTTAATAAAGAATAATCCATATCCAATTGGAGCTACAACGGAATACCTGTTAGGATATTATTACATTCAGGATCTGAGTTCTTGTTTTACAGTGGATGCGCTAGATCTATCCAACAATCTGTTGGTTCTAGATATGGCTTCATCTCCAGGAGGAAAGACCACATTTATTGCACAGAGAATGAATAATACTGGTTGTATTCTTGCTGTAGAACCAAATCCGGATAGATTAAAAAGATTGTTTTATAATATAGAACGTTGTGGGGTAGCCAATACATCTATTTGGAATATAGACGGAAAAAATATTTTAGATTACGGTTTGAAATTTGATCGAGTTTTACTTGATGCCCCCTGTAGTTGCGATGGCATTATTCAAAAGGAAAAGAGTAGAAAAACAACCTATTCCAAGGAAAGTATTACTCATTGTAGTCTAAAACAAAACAAGCTATTAGAAGTTGCTGTGGAAGTTACTAAGCCTGGAGGTTTAGTGGTATATTCTACATGTTCTCTTGCACCAGAAGAAAATGAATTCATAGTAAATTCTGTCTTGATCAAATATGATATTCGCCTAGAAGATATTTCATTTGGAGTGGATGGACTTACGCAGTTTGAGACTATCAACCTTGATAGTTCCCTTAACCTGACAAAGAGATTTTACCCACACATACATAACACTAGTGGTTTTTTTATAGCTAAATTACGACGGATTTCATGAAAATGACAAGACTTTCAGATAGATTGGTGAAATAAAAGTATGTTTCGTGATCTTACCAGAGAGGAACTAACTCTATTTAAGAGAGAATCCAATAAATGGGGTCTATATCCTTTTTTTAAAAACAAATTAATTGTAATAAAGGAAGAAAATCTCGGTGGCAATAGAGAGAATAATAAATTATTATTTTTAATAACAGAGAATTTAAAAAAGTTCATTTTTTATCCATCAATATATGCATCAGGTATGTTTTTGGGATCTTTGAATAATAAGAAATTTTACCTTTCACTTTCATTTCTATTTCTTGTAAGTAAGTTTGGAAACAATTATCCATTCGTTGTAGTAAGCGATGAGGCTGAAAAACTGGTTCTTTATGGCCGTGATATTCTGGGAGGTTCTATCATTGAATTTTCTCCCGATCTTAAAGAAAATTTACTAGTTATCATTTTTAACAAAAACAAAGAACCACTAGGTATCGGACGTAGTCGGTTTTCTAATTCACTAATTCAACAAAAAGGAAGAATTACAGTTAGCACCTTGATGGATTTGGGAGCGTATTTACGTGAGGAAAATAATAAATATCAATATGGTCTAGACACAAGTTTATTTCTAGATTGAATTAGTATCTTTTTTTAACGTGTAATAATTAATAACGAAATTTATTAAAACTCATATTTGATTCTACATTTTGACTATTCTATTGTATTATTAAAAATTTCTAGTTGATTTAATAACTAAAATTTTTGGTAAGTCTAGCTAGCATTGAAAGTATAGAAAAGTCCTAAAAAACTACGATATATTTAATTTGTAAAGTTAAAAACATATGGAGCAATCTGATGCTGGCATTAATAATGGTAAAGTCTCTCGCAAAGATTTTATCAAGTTAATTGGTGCTGGCGCTCTTTCTTTGGGTGTAGCTAATTTCATTGGTATTGATAAACTGATATCCAATAGTGCTTTTGCAACACAAAAAGAGCAAAATCGTTACAGTGAGAATAAAATTTATGATAACACCATAGTATCTGACAAAAGGGTAAAGAAAGCATTCGATATCCGCGTTGATGCAGCTAAATTTGAAAGGGATTTGCCAATTCCAGAGCATCCAGATAACGGTGACGATAATCGTTATGAAAATAGGATTGCAAGTTTTTCCAAGGTACTACCACATAATAGATTGGGAGAAGTCTACCCGAGAGCCTATTCTAAACTCTTATTTGCATTGAAGTCTGGAGATCCAACGTTATTTGAACTGATACCTATGGGTGGATATTTTCTGGCTGGAACACAGTCAAAATATCCTCGCCATCCTCATAACTATTCTTTTGAATTAATTTATGAAAGAGAGAGCAATTATCTTAAACTAGTTAACCCACTAGCAGCATTTTCATTTGAAATAATCGGTCCTGATTCTCATCATCTCTTTATAAGACCCTCCCCAACTTTTGACAGTGCTGAGGAAGCAGGTGAGATGGCGGAAATATATTGGCAGGCTGTTGTAAGAGATATTGCATTCACAGAGTATAATAATCATTCTTTGATAAGGGATGCTTGTAATGATCTTTCTAATTTTAACTTTGATGGTCCGAAAATATATGGCAAAGTTTTACCTGAAACTATCTTTAGAGGTAAGACTAGTGGCGATCTATCTGGTCCATATGTTTCACAATTCTTGTTAAAAGATGTTCCGCATGGATCACTTGCTATGAAACAGAAGTATAATGCTAGTTTGCCTGAGACAGACTATCTGATCTCATATCATACGTGGCTTTCTTCACAAAATGGTATTGTGACAGAGATGGAACATATAGATACTAATACACCTCGATACATAAGAAATGGAAGGGATCTGGCTGAATGTGTCCACAAAGATTATCCATGTCAGGGCTTTTTGAATGCATGTCTGATACTGTTGGGATCTGGTGTAAAATTTGATTCCGGAAATCCATATCTTTCATCAATAACACAATCTGGATTTCCGACTTTTGGTGGTCCGCATGTTTTGTTTCTATTATCTTCTGTTGCAAATTTAGCTTTAAAGGCGGCTTGGTTTCAAAAATGGCTTGTCCATAGAAGATTGAGGCCGGAGGCCTTTGGCGGATGTATCCATAATAACCTAATGGCAAATAAAAACTATCCAGTTCACAAAGATATCATAGAATCTCAAGTACTTTCAATCATTTACTCAAGAAACAAAAGTTATTTGTTACCAATATCGTACCCAGAAGGTTGTCCAGCTCATCCTGCATATCCAAGCGGACATGCAACATGGGCAGGTGCATGCGCAACTGTAGTAAAGGCATTTTTTGACGAGGAGGCTATCATAGAAGACCCGGTTGTACCAACCTATGATGGTTTGGACCTCCTTCCATATAAAGGACCGGATGTGCTGACCGTAGGAGGGGAATTAAATAAATTGGCATCAAATATTGGAATAGGACGTGATTTTGCCGGTATTCATTGGAGGTCCGATATCATTGAGGGTATGAAGTTAGGCGAAGAATTAGCTATTCGTTTCCTCGTTGAACAGAAGGAGATTTTTTATGAAAAATTTGATTTTTCAATTACAAAGTTTGATGGAACGTCTGTCACCATATAATTTTTTTCTTTTTTACCGTATACATTGTATACGTTGATAATTATATTATTGTTTTATGATGTTCTAACGACTCGAGTACTTTTATCCAATTTTTACATATTCACGGTTGTTTTTGATTTGACCTAAATTTAAACACAAATTAAAGTGAAGGCCACTTGCTGTCGATATTTTTTCATTCAATTGTATTGAGGAACTCACTCTTGTAATTTGCATAGAATATCAAACAAAAGATAAAGGTTATATCTGGCTGTATAAGGCATAGCAACCCACATATTTATCAGAATGTAATGGATGAGCCATTTATTTTGAAGAGAATAAAATATTAAATCTTTATCTTCATAGGTTGATCGAAAAATACAAAGGATCTACCTACGAGAAATATGGAAAAAATTCCTGACTTATTTCATAATGCTGTCTATGAAAAAAATGAAATCCATCCAGGACAGGTGAACTGATCCTCTACTCAATTAAAAAAGGAGAATAAAACAGAGGTCAAATCTCCTGTAATCGTTACCAATCCTGCTATTCAGAAACGTTTTATATAATAATTTATTATAGTATCAATAATAGAGTATGATTATTTCAACTCATTTGGGAATAAATGAGTTAAATAAATTAAAAGAAATAATAATTACCAAAAAATTAAAGGAAACCAATCCTACTAGTGATTATGAATTATTACGTATTAGGGATGATAATATCAATTTAATTTGCTATAAATCTGGCAAAATAGTATACCAGAATAATCCAGAAACGATGGAGATAATACGACACATATTGGCTACAGATTCAGGATATGATTATGAATTGGGGTCCGATGAGGCAGGAAAGGGAGAATCTTTTGGACCACTGGTAACAGTTTGTGTTGCTTTAAAGCCGGAACAGATAACTGAATTAAGGACAATAGGAGTGAAGGACAGCAAACAACTTTCACCAAGAGAAATTGTTAGAATCGCTGAAGAAATAAAAAAAAGGAGAATTGTATATAGAAAAATAATACTTCAACCAGAAGTATATAATAGCAAAATTAAAGAGTTGAAAAGAGAAAATAAGAATCTAAATGAACTGCTGGCTTGGACTCATGCTAGGGTAATTCAAAATACACTTGACACATTAAATTATAACTCAGTTAAGGTGGTTATCGATAAATTTGATGTTGAAAAGACTTGTAAAAGATTATCAAAACTAGACAAAAATAAAATAAAAATTATACAAAAATCAAGAGGTGAATCTGAAATACCTGTTGCTGTTGCCAGTATTTTAGCCAAAAGTTTTTTTGAACAAGAAGTTACCTTAATGTGCACACGATATGGCATTAATTTTAGAAAAATTAATCCTGTTGAAATACCGAAAGTAATAATTGACAAAGTTTACAAAACTCATTTTAAGAACATTTCAAAGTTATTGGAAGACAAATAAATGCAAGTTCAAATTCTAAATTTTTAGTTTCCAATTTACCTGAATATGTCTTTGCTTAAAATTGAAATATAAATGACAGATAATTAATTGATGACTATCTCAAACCTGATTTGAGAAATTGCATTATAAGGGTAAGACAAAAATACATTTGACAATTTTGTCAAGATATGGTCGACTTAGTCACATTTTGAGCCGAGTATGCAAATCTCTGACAGACATATTTTGGTATCTTTTCTTGATACATTCATAGGTGCGCGATTCTAAATTGTTACATAAGACGCAGAGAATTAATATTGTTTAATCCTTGACTTTTTTTATCTACAGATGGTACGTGGACTTTGGTCTTCATTCTATTTATTTCAATAGTCAGTTCGCCCATCGAATGCCACGTACCTGTTATCTATAGATAATAATTTTCTAAATTAAACTTTTTTGATAGTTATCTTCTGATTATCTGCATCTAAAAAGATCTCGGTTTTTTCTTCCATCAGCGGTCCTATTTCCTGATCGAGATTGTCAACCAAGGGAATGTCAGAGATAGCACATCCTGATGCTGTGATAGTATCGCATTTTTTAAGACATATGATGGCCAAAGGATTGACTTTATTTGTTTTTAAGGAATAAAAAACATAGGCACCCACACTGCTTCCTATAGCGTGTGGGAAAATTAGTATTTTGTTTTTTAGGGTTCTTTTAAACAATTCGTGGTTTTCGTCTTTAATCTCACCCGATTTGGCATCAATCATTGAAAGCATGTTCAGTGGTTGATTGGTCAGTACTGCTTTACCATTAGCTTTGCCTCCCACAATTCTCCTACATTTTATTTCGATCAACTTTTTCACTCACAATAATCTTTAACTATGGTTTTCATATCGCGTAGGGCAACATCTATCTTATTAGATTTTTTCATGTAGTACGCTCCTTTAATACTATTTGTTACAATCGAATCGCAACTGTCTCTTGTAATAAGTGGTGTTAAACAGGTACATGCATCACATATTATCTCGGCCCCGGCCTTCTTTAATCCATTTACTAGCTCCTTATTTTTGTTAGATTCTGAAACAGTACGTGGACAAAATATCATACATCTTTTCTTGAATTTTTTTCCATCAGTCATATTGGACAGGATTTTTAAATCATGGTCACCTAACTGGGGGCTGCCAAAAACTATTATTTCACCTTTCTCTGCGGTATCAAGTTCTTCCTTAGTTTTTTCAAGTTCTTCTCTTCCAAAAGGTATTCTTTCCACGTTTTCTTTTATTTTGTTGCTAAACATCCCGCAAATTCCGGAAGTACCCATTCCAGCTGAGAGAGCTTTAGCTCTGAACAGGTCTATTTTGTGTATCTCTTCTATACCTACGCAGCTTTCGTTGATGTTTTTACCTGCAAAATAACCCAATAGTCCATAATCTAATTCGGATTCAATCTTTATCTCTGGTCTAATTGCTATTTTTGGAGTTCTCATTTCATCAATTAATAAATCTGAATAGGGTGTTTTTCCTGATAATGCACTTGCTAAAGCACTTAGTGCACTCTCCTTGTTTGTTTTTGCTCCCAAAATAGAGTTGACATAAACTGCCGCATTACTTTCAGCAAAACTCACATAATCGCCTCTTTTAGGCAGATCAAAAATTTCATAAGGAATACAAGTAAATGATGGTTTTACACCTAAATCTGTGTAAGCGTTAACTATCTTTCTCTGTTTTTCTTTAAACTCGTCACTAAGATTATTGTCCATTTTTGAGTCAAATCCCATGGGATTTAATGTACTCGTAACAGAGACTTTGGTACCCTTATCAATACTTTGAAGAAATTCAAGTCCTGCATCTCCAATAGTATTATAATTGACTCCGGAAATATGCGCCCACTTTACAGGAATAAATTTGGTTGCGTTGTTGGCAATTCCTATAGCCACTAGGATTTTGTAAGCTTGTTCCAAGCCCGGTCCATATTCACCATTTATGGCCTTTTCTTCTTCTCTTGTTAGCTCCATTAATCAGAATCATTTATAATTTATTTATATATCATTTAAAAGTTATTTTATTATTAAATCGGCCTGTAATCCTTAATAATTATTGATTTGATGATATTATGTGGCAAATCTTGATATTATACAGCAAATAGTCTATTAACAAGTGTTAACCTAATGATTATGTGCAATTTGTAACTTGGTTTCCCCACTATCAAGATATTAGGAGTAAATTCGGTTATAGCACTGAAAAAGATCAAAATTCTGCATACCTTCTTTCCGAGAAAATAAAAAATAAAGCATTGGATCCTACTGTTTTAAGAAAAAAAATTCAAAGCAAGAGTGTAATTGTAATTGGTTCAGGTCCTGATCTGGAAAATTATCTACCTTTTTTAAAAAGAAACAGATCTTTTGTAAAGATAGTAGCAGACGGTACTGTAAAGTTCTTGATAGAAAATGGTATAAAACCTGATATTGTAGTTACAGACCTTGATGGTGATGCTAAATTCCTTCTTCAAGCAGAAAAACTTGGGTCAATTATGGTGGTACATGCTCATGGAGATAATACCGCTATTATTGAAAAATTAGTACCTAAATTTAAAAAGGTATTCGGTACGACTCAGGTGATGCCTGTAAAAAATGTTCATAACTATGGTGGATTTACAGATGGCGATCGTGGTGTCTTCCTTGCAGAGGAATTTGGCGCAAAAGAAATCATCCTCGTAGGGATGGCGTTTGATGGCGAGGTCGGAGAATATTCTAAAAGTGTACAAAATATAGAAATAAAAAAGGAAAAACTCAAAATAGCTAAGAAACTTTTGCAGCTACTTGCAAAGGATTCCAGATCGGACTTGTATGATACATCCCAGAAACCTGTTCCTGGGTTCAAGGTATTTCCTTTAAAATAAGATATAAAAAACTCGATCTTTAATTATCTTTATTTGTTATTCTGATGTGGCTGGAGCTCTTCCATTTGCCATCAAAAAATTTCATTCTTTATACTGAGAAATCTTGCATGGACAGTCTACTATTATATTTTTTGTACCTTGACATTTCAGATTTCGTATATTTATCTAACCAAACTCGTATCTGCTTATACATATTCAGATTTTTTATTATAAATACAGATAGAGTTAGCACATTTTTCCCTATATGTCTCTTTATCTATCCCTTTATCTCTCTAGAAAGTATACCCAATAGTAAATTTTTGACAAATAAACAACTTTATACTCTTTATTATATTAAGAATGGAATGTTGCATTATTCTGAAGATGATGTTAAGAAAGCAGCAGACTTGCGTGAATGGCTGCTTAAACAAATTTCTGATAAACAAGAAGAGGTAGATAGACTTAAAAATCTACTTCTCTTAATTGATAGTTTATTAAAGCAAGAAAGTTTTAAACCCGCATCTACTCTTGGACGTCCTGAAATTTATACTGTTGATACCAATGCTGCAAGGCGACCTTCTTCGGTTCCAATTACGGATGAGAGTACACAAATAGAAAAAGGCTATAATTCTGGAAGTAAAAAATCTCAAGTTAGTAATGAGGATCAAAAAATTGCTATAAAAAAAGAAAAAGAGCAAGATCTTGATTCAAAAAATAAATATGAAACAAAGGAGCTAAAAAGGCTTAAAGATAACTTTTTATTGGCAACTGTCAAGGTTTCAACCAGCTCCGTTGAAATAATTCCAGAAAAGAGTTTATCATTCGATATAAATACTCCTCCATTTAAGACGTTTTTTATTAAAAGAATTCTAGATGGAATGGTAAACCAGGATAAAGAACAATTACGGAAAAAACAGATAGATGGCGAAATTCTTACCTATCAGATTGATGAGGCAGATGGAATTATTAAAAAAATAATAATAAATAATTATAGGGAAAAAGAGAGGTTGACCGATATTTTCAATACTTCGGCGTGGGTTTTTACAAGAATGTTAGAAAAGAGTAGTGGTACTAGCGGTATCAGCGATAGTAGCAGCAGTACTAGCGGAGTATAAGTCGGTTGGATAAAATAATTATATTGGATTTTGGTTCACAATACAGCCATCTTATTTGTAGGAGAATTAGAGAAGCAAATGTTTTTTGTGAAATACATCCATATAATATAACAACTGATCAAATAAAAAAGATATCGCCAAAGGGAATAATTTTTTCAGGCGGTCCTGCCAGTGTATACGATCCTAATTCTCCAAAACCAGATAACAAAGTATTTGATTTAGGGATACCAATTTTGGGGATATGTTATGGACATCAATTGATTGTCGATAATTTCAGAGGCAAGGTAAAAAAGTCTCAAACGCGAGAATATGGAAAAGCAATGTTGCAAATAGATGATAAATCCGATCTGTTTAAAAATTTTGATGATAAAATTCAGTGTTGGATGAGTCATGGTGATGTAGCAGAGCATATTCCATCTGACTTTAAAGTCTTGGCACACACCGATAATTCCTTCTCTGCAGCAATTGGAAATCACGAAAAGAGGTTTTATGGATTACAATTTCATCCTGAAGTAAAGCATACCGAACATGGTTTAGATATCTTGAAAAATTTCTCAGTTGATATTAGTAAGGCTGAAGCCAATTGGACAATTCAAAATTTTATTGATATGACTATTGCAGAAATAAAGAGACAAGTTGGTAACGAAAAAGTTCTCTGTGCAGTCAGTGGAGGAATAGATTCGACGACGGTAGCAATGCTGTTAAATCAAGCAATACCTGACAATTTACAATGTATTTTTGTTGATCATGGTCTATTGAGATTGGGCGAAGAAAAATTGGTAATGGATCTATTGAATAAACTTGATCTTAATATAAAATTCGTAGATGCATCTGCGAGATTTCTGGAAAAATTAAAAGGTGTAACAGATCCTGAAGAAAAAAGAAGAATAATAGGATACGAATTTGTTAATGTCTTTCTTGATGAGGTAAAGAAAGAGACCAAAGCCTTTCAATGGTTGGCGCAGGGAACCCTTTATCCTGATGTGATAGAAAGCGGGGTTTCTTTAGGTCCGGCTTCTGTCATAAAAACACATCATAATGTTGGCGGTTTGCCTGATATGCTTCATCTTAAGGTGCTTGAGCCTCTCAGATATCTCTACAAAGATGAGGTAAAGAGGGTAGCCAAAATGCTGAATGTTCCAGACGAACTCCTTAACAGACATCCTTTTCCAGGACCCGGCCTTGCAGTTCGGATCATTGGAGAGGTAACAGCAGATAAGATAAGGATTTCAAAACACGCCAGTGATATTATCGAACAGGAATTAAAAAATGCTGGGATTTACGATTCAGTCTGGCAAGCGTATGCAGCAGTTGGTGACGATAGAGCAGTAGGTGTGGTGGGAGACGAAAGACTTTATGGACATGTTGTTATTATCCGTGTTGTAGATTCTGTTGATGCTATGACTGCAGATTGGACAAAATTACCCTACGACCTGCTTGAAAAAATGAGTAACAGGATTACCAATGAAGTTGAGGGTGTTTCTTGGGTCACCTATACAATATCCAGCAAACCACCAGCAACAATAGAACCACAATAAGTAATATCCAGAAAAACACAATAATTAAGGCAGTAATGAAGGAATGTTTTTAGGTACTAATAGAATATGAAAGATGCTTATTTTGTTTGATAGTGATAGTTTTTTGATCTTACTAATTGACTAAAATGAGTTTGGAAGTAAATCTGTATGCATCGAGGATCATGCACCTTCACAAAATTTTTTCATTTCTAACTAGACAAGTTAGGAAGGTTCATTGGTAGAAAGTACAGGTCTGTTTTTTTCGTAGTAACGTCATACATCAACTGTTTGTGTAAATAATTTGAAATTTGTACCAAATGATTGAATTCACTTTCAGGTAATCTAATACCTAATGTCCTAATATTTTCTGACAACAATAATTTTATATATTGCTGTTTATTAAATATTTACAGTATTTTCCATTTAAACCTGTAAGAAATTGACATAATTGTTTAATATTTATGTTTTTGTACGTCACAATATTTATTTAATAATTAGTATTTTCCTATCAAAAAGTAGATCCATATACTTTTTAAAATTTTAAAAATCAATAAAAAAAGCTATTAAATATTCTGAAAAACAATATAAAAAGTGTAGTGAAAAGAAGGAAAAGTTCAACTATAAGAAGGATAAGGAGAGATAAAAGTTTATTCTCCCCTGCAAAAGCTAATACATTTGAAAAATTCTTTATGACAACAATTATCACTGGATTTGCAACAGGCATGGGAATTGTATTACGTACTTGGTTTGTCAAGGCATTTATGCAATCAGTAGATGAAAAAACAGGTATTCTTCCAATATAATTCAGAAATGTAATGCATAAGAGTTAGTGATAAACGAACGCGTGTAGATAAGCATAACGAATTTACAAAGCAGAGATTCAAGCATTACGATAAGAAATTTATGAAAATGATCAATTGTCGGATTAATAACCTCTCAATAATGCCTTACAATGAAATCTTCGTTTGCTTAACTAGTGAGCGAGATGGTCATCTTGTACTTCTATCGGGATTTTCAAACGATCCAGTCTGTTTACATATAGTGGATTTAAAACGAGTAGAATTTTTTCCTTTTATACCGGCATCTTCTTCAAATCATTACAGTTTTTCCGATTATCTCGTTTTTGTTATTTTTGAACTCAAATAAGGATAAAATGTTGACAGCATACTCTGATGTATTATTACATAAAAATTATTGTGAGGCAGTTAGGCTAGTATATCTATGCTAGTATACCTATACTAACTCATATAGAGTTGACTAAAATAGGTTTCAAAATGGAATGAATGGAAAATTAAAGTAATTTCTAATATTGATGACTAAAATAGAAATCTAAAATATATAAATTCAATATTTATAATCTTTGAAGATAATGTGACTTTGAATTAAAACTTATATATTTTATGCCTTTAAATTCTAACAAAATAACGTTCGATCCTGAAGTTAAAAGGAGAGTTTCATCATCAAGAATCCAGTACATGATCACAGATCTGAATTAAATTATTTTAAAAGAAAAATTTTTAAACATAATATTGTAAATAGAATAACATAATACTGTATCAGCATAGATACTATCAGCTCATTCGAACCAATAATCTTTTACCTAAATCAAATAATATAAATAATTCAGAATAGTCTATAAAAACCACAAATACCAATAAATAGAAAGGTAAATCATAGAAATAGTTCACTATAAATTCGTCTGTTATCCAGAATATGTGTAAAAACTGTAATAGTAACATACTAAGATATAGAATATTTTTAGGCTTACGATTTTCCCTAAATATTATAAATAGATAACTTGTAGAGGTAATGATTAGAGAGGGTATTTCAAGATAGTCTATAGAAACAAATAAAAATGAACCTTCATTAAATTTTAAATCATTAAAATTAAACATAGGAAGTGTTACATTACATGTTAGCCAGAATAAATGAATAATTTGTAATGCCATCAAAATAAAGGATATCTTTACTAAAAAGTTCTTTAATTTTTCAAAAAACATTTTTGCTAAACTTATTTATTTTATTGCTTGTAATTCCATTAGAGAAAAACATCCGTTTTTGGCTAATTCATCTTCAAATCTGTTGGGGTTATTTTTTATTTTGTCGTTAGACAGTTCATTAAAGAATAGGTAATGATATGGAGATTTTATATACAATTTATTTTCTTTATTTTTAATCCTCAAAAATAGAATATAATTCATAATTACATCACCCTGCGGAGCGAACCTAGCTTTTGTATTACCTGAGAAGATACTATAGATACAATGAGTATGAACTTTGTTTATAATCCAACACTCATCTGTTCGCGCTAAAGTCTTTCTAGATTCCTCTCCCATTCTTCTAATTACTCTCCCAACCTAAATTACACTTCAAAATATATATAGAAATCTTCAGTAAATACCTGACCAACATCGTTCAAACATGTTTTGTATACATTGAAACTGGATCTATCCTCGTATTTTCTAATCCTGACCAGCAGATTCATTAAATAGATGATTTTTAGCACAAGTTTTCAACGCTGTCAAATACAGGCAACATCTTACCAAAAATTAGATTTATAAATTATATTTGGGGTTTCTATAATGTGATCTATACAAAAAATTGTCTTGTTGTTATATTTCTGATTGTTTCTCTTACTCCATCCTTCTTTATACTGTCTGGTGAGAATATTATCTCAGCATATGGCTTTCAGGAGAACGAAAATCAGGGAATCTTGAGTATAACGTTATCTTCTATTAACGGCTCCCTTCTATCAAACGGAACATTTCTGGTTGCTCCAGATCCTATTCTGAAAAATAAACCGTTTCTGATAGCAGATAACGATCTTAAAGATGTAGATAAATCTCAAGGTACCATTTCAATAACAAATCTTCCAAATGGTAATTATACTGTCACTCAGGGCGGAACCGCAAGTGGGTTTCTCGCCAGTACTGTTTCCAAAATAGTGACAATAGATAATAAAACCAGCCCAATTTCGACCACATCATTTGTAAATATAGTTCAAGAAACATATCAAAAAGATCAATATGAAAATTACAGTTTCGGCTATACCTACAATGCTAAATTTGTGTGTGGTTCGATTAGAGGAGACGAGGGTCCATTAAGACCTGGTCACTATGACACTGATATTAGTATTTATAATAAACAAAAATATCCTATCAACATTTCCTGGAACGTTGTATTCAATAACGGTGATTCTACCAATTCTCTTTTAAAGAAATTAGAACCTGAAAGTTCTGTAGCCTTTGTTTGTAAGGATATCAAAGAATTGAGCAATTCTAACTCATATGATACTGATTTCCTAGAGGGTTTTGTAATAATTCGAGTAGACGATATCAGTGATACTTTCGACTCTTTGGGAAAGGTTATTTCAAGGTCTGATTTCCAAAAAGACTACAAGACAGAACCAGTTTCCATTCAAGTATTTTACACCGCTAATGCTCTAGACTCTCTTCCTCATGAGATATTAATTGATAAAATCGTTTTTCAGGTTTTAAAAGATCCATCTGGTAAAATACCTGAATCTCTTTTAAAAACCGACCTGGCAATTTCTACACGATCGGAATTAAATACAATTTCTGATGAAACTTTAAAAATCAAATCTCTTGTGGCATCAGAATATAACCTAACTCAATCGGAGCTTGCTCAATTATCTATATCCGTAAAGGATACAGATATTGGTGTTGCCAGCATGATAGATGATCATGCCATATCCCTCTTTAGGCTAGTTCCTTGATCATCAAAAGAAAAAATAAAGCAAAATAACAGAAAAACAAGAGAAGGATCAACCAATCAATCAACCCACGAATCCTACCTAAACAAGTATTCTTTATAACTTGGTAGATCCCTCTGATTGTCCTTCTGACAACGATATACAACAGTTTACCATGTAAAAACACTGTAAGTATTTTTCCTATAAAGTTTTGATGACTAAAAACTAAAGAAAAACTATTTTATTCATTTAAAATATTATCTTTATTTTATTTTCCAATTTGAAATTGTTAAGTGTTGTAATATCGTCAGTCATCTTGGCGATCGCGTTCTCAATCGTTGGAAATGTTTTACTAGTTAACGGAGAATGGAAAATCCCTACAGAAATAAAAACAAAACAATTTACCACCTTCGAAAATGATTTATTAAAAATTGATTATCCTGTTAATTGGAATATTACAGAAGAAAAAGATTCGATAATCTTTCATCCAAATAAATATTCTTCTGACCATTTAAAAATAACCGCAATTAGCTTTCAAAGTAGCTTCATCACACTCAAATCTATTATTGATTCAACGCTGGACCAATTTGCAAAGAACCTAAGGGAATTTAATTTACTTGAATCAAACAATTTTCCCAACATCAAAAATGACAACCATAAACTTGTCTATTCATATCTAGATAACAACAATTCAAAAATAAAACAGGCAGATATAGGTATAGTTCAAGGAGATAAATTATTTGTACTTTCTTTAATTTCAAGTCCTAATAATTACTATAGCTATTTGCCAGATTTTGAAACAATGCTTACATCATTTAATTATTACAATGAGCAACGGATGTTAAATCAGTATTCCTCCCAGTTGGTTTCCCCCGTTGCCAACTTTGTACCAATTCTTGGAAATTCTAGCTCTAATGTTACTATAGTAGAATTTGGCGATTATCAGTGTACATTTTGTGCCAAATTTCATAACGAGACTAGAAATCAGGTTCTGTCTAATTTTGTGGATACAGGAAAGACAAAATTCTTGTTCAAGGATTTTATAGTCAATGATAGCGCAAACGACACAAGTTCTACCTTTGCTGCAGAGGTATCATATTGTGCAGCAGAACAGGGAAAATACTGGGACTACCATTCTGAACTTTATGAAAATTGGGCAGGAGAACGTACAGGTTGGATAACCCCAGAGAGTTTAAAGAAATTTGCAATAAATGTTAAAGTGCCAAACATTGAACAGTTTTCAGAATGCCTCAATTCTCATAAATATACAAATCTAGTTCAGTTAAATGACAATATCGCTAGGAACTTGGGACTAACCGGAACTCCTTCCTTTGTATTATTAAAGAATAATGAAATTCAGTCAATAGTACCAGGAGCCTTACCTTATGAAATATTCGAACAGACACTAAACATTCTAACATCAAGTTAATTTTCTCCATTCTTTTTTGTTTATTTTCTTACAATATCTTATCTTGCTATTAGCTGTGTTGCCGGTTCATATTGAGAAGATATAAATGACTTATTAACATCTAAAATCTGATGAGACTCTATGATCGTTATCTCTCCGATGTTTTTTATCTCGGTTCTATTCCATTGATAGTATTTTTATTTGCAATAGCACTGCCCTCATTATTAGATGATAATTTAGATTTTTCCAATATCCTTGGTTCTTCCTCTAGTTCTTCTATCATACATCAACCTGTCTTGGCACAACCGATTGAACTTTCCAAACAACAGGCAATTGAAACATACCAAACCCAGTTTTGTGGATTGAATACTGTTCCCAATTCAAACCAATATGTACAAGAAATTAAATTAAATAACAAATGTGAAATGCCACTGGCAATTACTGCTGACGAAAATGGAATCTGGTATGTTTCTACGAAATTAGGATCTTTAATATTGTATAACTATAACGACAATTCCTTTGTCAAATATGATATCCCTACTTGGGGATCAAGAGATAAGCCAATAGATAATTCCAATGTATGGGATATCAAAAATGATCCTAGTGGGGCCACCCTTTGGTTTACAGATGAAAAACAGAATCTTATCTGGAAATTCAACAAAAATAGTAAAACCTTTGAAAATTTTAAAATTCCCGCCAAGGATATGTCATTTGGAACAATTTATCCAGTTTCTCTAGATTTCGATAATAACGGTAATATCTATTTCGTTGGAATCAGATCCCCTACTCTCTGGATTGGTAACATAAATGAGATGAAAGGTGGGACTTCAAATGGAATTAGTACTGTTCCACTTCCTACAGAGATTTTTGGTGATATCGATAAAATACTTATCAGTACGGGTTCGCTTCTTGTGGATAAAGAGAAAAATGACGTCTGGATTTCTATGCTAGCCTTTGGTTACAAAGGTCAAATTTTAAAGTATAATATTGATGACAAAACAATTAAAAAATACGATATCGGAGATCTTCCCTCGCCTGTTGCAATGGCATTCGATGAGGAGGGCAATATCTGGGGAACAGACCATGGAACCAGCATATTTTTTAAACTTAATCCCGTTAACGGGTCTCTGACCAAGTTTGTGACATCCGCATCTTCCATAAAAATCACAGGAGGAGTAAAAGTGGAAGGAAGCAGTTATACTTTGCCTTATTGGATAAAAGCAGGCTCTAACAATTCACTCATTTTTAACGAACATACTGGAAACAAAATCGCAAAATTCTTTCCCGATTCTCTAATGTTGATTGAATATTGGATTCCAAGTCAGAATAAATACTTTTCAAAATGTCCGATCGATTCTTCTCCTGATACGTGTGGAATAGGAAATGTTTTACAATTTACTCCAGAATATAATAATAACGAAACAATCTGGTTTACAGAGTGGTCAGAGAATAAGATCGGAAAGCTAAATACTGCTCTTCCACTTCCATTTTCAGTTTCTGCTGGACCTGACCGTTTTACGGTCACACAGGGTAACAGCATTGAAATAAAGATGGATATCAATGCACATAAAGATATAACTTTAAATCCAATATCGTCTTCTACTTTTACGCCGACAGGTGATCTAGGAACATCTTATGGCATTTTCAGTGAGAACAAAATCAATCTCAAGTCAGGAGACTCAAAAGAACTCTCGTACGTCCTAACAGTTTCAAATGATGTACCTATCGGAGACTATGTACTCATGGTAGGAGCTGAAGACGATTCTATCTCAATTTCAAAAGCAATCTTTATCAAAATAACCTAACTATTTTACTTGCACACATAAATAAGTTACAATTTTATTTACTTCATAATGCATTTATTAATATTATACAAGGTTTTAGACAATTGTATATAATATAATATAATATAAATGAAAAATACATGCTCAACAGTATTAACATTAATATCGTTTAAAGAAGTATAAAGTGTATGTCTTCAACTAAGAAAGGCGATGTAAAAGAAAATACGAACCGAACCAAGGAATCCACAGAGAAATATCTCGAACAACAAAAACAACAATATAAGGATACAGCATCGGATCTATCTCAAGCGACAGAAAAGTTTAATGAAAACGTAAATAAATTTCAAAACGATAACAGAAGAATTATTGAAAAAAATGCCGATACTTTCGGGAAATTCCAAGAACAAATCAACAAAACTACACAAGAAATATCATACAACATTATAGAATTACAAAAAAATGTCTTTAACATATATCAATCATCATATTCTCAATTCTTGAACAATCTATACAAATCCTACTGGCAAAATTTCATAATTCCAGAAAGATTTTCTGAATCTTATAATACATTAAACAAAAACATACAAGATAGTACAGTAAATACAACAAATTTCCTAAATGAAATTTTTGTAGGTAGTATTGAGAATCTAAAGAAATCATTAGAACTCACACAAAGATATTATAGTGATATAGTGCATAACAATTTTAATTACATACAAAAATTGGAAAGATCATATAATAGATAATCAAAAAATAGATTTATTTTTTTTTCATTTTCTTTTTATTCAATCGTGAAATGTTGCTGATGTCGTTATCTTATTATCAAAATTCTTTATTAAATACTCTCTAATCATAAATAATCTTTCGATAAATTGATAGAGATTGTTTGCCCTGTAGATTATACGCTTGTCATCTTCGTTTGATTCACATACATTCAACTCAAATCCATCGTTTTTGAAAGTATCAAAGAAAAATTTCTTATCCGTGATTTCTTCAAATAGCCTCAATTCATAATTTATATAATTGATAAAATGTTGCGGTAGTACATCGTTATTACCATTGATATTGTTAAAATTATTACTCATTGGAGCTTCTTGTAGTATCTTTGCATTATTTAATAGATTGGTTTCATTGTGTACTGTTGAATCTTACAGTAGATAAATATTATTTACTGAATAGTAGTTTAATGACGATGGAGACATTTCTTGAAATAAATACAAAATTACGTCTAAATATTACAAATTTGCCAATTTTGTAGCGAATTTAATTTTACCAGTAAGTATATATTTTTTATATCAATTTTTTTAAGTAAGAAGGTCGGTATTTTTCCTGTTGTCATCAGAACAAGCCTTAAATCAGAAAAAGTCTAGCTCTAAGAAAACAAAAAAGAGTTATAATAAAGAAAAGAAGAGTAAGCAAGCAAAAGTAGAACAACAATCACAAATAAAAAAGAAATTCCCAGACCCTATAATTTACGACCCAGACAGCAATCAGAGAAATATACCATTAGCAACAGCAGATGATACTATTTTCAAAGATAAAGGGCAAACTGCTAGAGTTGCTATGAAGATCACAAACAATTATCTAGAACTTCATAAAGATATGATAAATACCTATAACTTGGTATATTTTCAGATTTTACAAAATATCTTAAATTTATCTTGGAATGGCATCACTATTCCTGTAAGATTTATGAATTCTTCAATTGACGTTAACAAGAATATCTATACTAGTTCTAGTGATGCAACAGAAGAGTCAAAGCAATTGTTAGACAATATTATAAATAAAAATTTGGATACGTTTATCAAATCAATTGAACTTTCACATAAATTCTACAAAGATGTAATTGAGAGTTACTTGAATTGCATTAAAAAGTTATAACCGCTTTTCACTGTTTATTTATTTCTCTAAATAATTTTAATGATTTTTAAATTATTGATGATTATATAATTTATTACAGTATTATTGATCTTTAATAATATCGTCCAAAGTGGTTCTTGAATAATAACTCTTGGCAAATTCCAAAGCATTTTTCTGTCTATTAGATAGTGATATTCCTAACATATCTTTGAATTCCAATGCATTAATTACGGCTTTAGCACCATAATGATTGTTAAAATAAATTCTTAAAGTATTAGTTTTAGTATTGATCTCTTTTACATTTCCGATCCATGGTTTCAGTTCTTCCTTTGAATATAGGTAATTGTATCTATGTCTTGAACTTCTTCCATGAAATCGTATAAATGAGTGCTTTTCTGAAGTGATCGTAACCTCTGCGAGATATTGAAGATTGTCTGATAATGGTGAATCTGTCATTACTGCTGCAATATCATAATGTTTTAGCATTTCCCATGGACCCTCTGTATTCCATGAGGGATGTCTGAATTCTAATGCGTATTGATATCCTGATGGTAACCTATCAAGAAAATTCTCAGTATCTTTAAAATCACTAACGGTAAAACTAGGAGGCAACTGTACAAGTACAGCTCCCAACTTATTTGCTATCTTCAGAGGCGAGATCTTGTCTAGAAATTCTTCAAGTGATGATATTGCTCCTTTCTCTACATCCAATCTTTTTATATGTGTAACAGTTTCTGGAACTTTTATTGAAAATTCAAAATTTTCTGGAGTAGCATTATCCATGCCAATGAATGTTTGTTTTGTCATGTATTTGTAAAATTTTTCATAGAATGTTGAATCCATTTCAACGGTATCAAAGAAACGAGAATAATAGGAAAGTCTTTTTGTTTGACTGCTAGGATAAAAGACTTTGGTCCATCCTCCTTTCTCTGGAGGATCTGCATAACTCCAGCCTGAACACCCTAAATAAATCTGCAATATTTTATATTATATCCTGGATGCAAAAATCCTTTCTAAAATAAAAGAATCATTTGCAATTAGAAAAGTTCGCTGGGGAGAAGTTATATTTATCTTAATTTAGGCGTTTTTCTTTATTTTATAAATGAAAATGCCTTTTGCATTTCTTCAAAATCCAAAGATATGGTTTTTGTCAGTAATGCCACAGAATTTATCATATATTATAACATTCGTCGTTATACTAGTGTTTATCATTACAAATATAGTCCAGATAATTTTATAACATTTTTTATAATAGGCTCGGTACATTTCTGGACCTGATAATAGCACATTATTTTACAACTCCTAAATTTCGAAAAAACAGGATCTGAGATGATTAAAAAGAAAAAACCTTAATTATTTCATATCAATATTTTACTTATGAAAATTCAAATTCCATTTGTTACCATGATATCAACAATATGTTTTTTATTTGGAGCGATGGTGGATTTTGCTTTTGGTGATTCAGATTTTACACTTGAATTAAAGGATGTAAATGCTATACCTATTGTTACAAAGTTCGAAGTCGATGGTGAAAGTTATTTGCAGATATGTCCATATGCTATCTGTAAAATAGAGGTTATTAATAGTTCGTTTACTCCTCCAAATCCTGATAACAAGACGATGATGATGATCGCACATTCTATAGATTTTAATGTAAAGTACAATAACACAGATACAAACAAAGGTCCAAATCAAAATATATATCTAGAGAAATTTAGCGAAAGTATGGATGGATGCTTAATTCATAATATAATTAAAGATGAAGAACGTGAGATTTATTTCTGTAATAGTGGAACGGACGTTCTCAAGCGAAATTCTGATTCCAAATCTTGGTATTATGATTCTATTGGAATTTATGATGTAATAAAACACACTTATACTGTAAAGGGAGACTTCAAAAGCGATTTTCCATAAAAAACAAAAGTGTAAATGTCATCGTTTACCTTAATACTTTCTGTAAAATTGAATGATTTTTAGAAATAGTGATTTTCAAAAAATATTATCTTATAAATTCTCAAATATTTCTCTGTTTTCTTCATTATACGTGAATGCTTTGAGCGTTCTAGTTCTAACATTGCCTAAACTTCCAGTTGAAAGCATTACCTTCATTATTGCCTTGTCATCAGGAGCCTCAACTATTATTATGCCATCATATTCTCCAAACGTAAAGTATTCATTGATTAATTTTGCCCCCACCTTTTCCAATTCGGATTTGAAGATATCAATTCTTTTTGGTACATCTTTTATGTTTCTTATTCCTTGATCTGTCCAGTTGTATAAAATTATAAAATTGGGCATCAAAATATATTTACATCACTATTGTTTAAAGATTTCCAATTTTCAAGGAATAAAAATTTTGATAGTCTATAATAGAAAAGAAATTGTATTTTTTCAGAAGATCATACTATCGATAATAAGTACAAAGTATATTATGTACACGATGTCTCCAGCATTCTTATACTGCATTGAACTCTGGAGAACCAACAGCAAAATATTTCACTTTGATCATATCATTAATTAAATCAAGAAATTTGATTGTACTGTTCAAATAATGTGGCGTCGATCTATCGACAAATTACAATTAAATAAAAACTGTAAATTCATTACACTCGTTTTGTATTATAAATATCTCTCATAAATATCTTTACATTCCTGATAATTAGATTATTAAATATCGATATGGTTAGTTAATATTTACCTATTCTTGGGTCGGATAAAGGAAACACGTAAAAATTATGGTTTTACATCTATTTAATATGGGTAAATATCAACATTATCACTATATTTTTAGTATTTTTTTACTGGTTTAAATAAACAAATACACATTAATAAATATAATGTAATACTTTTAGTCTAGTGACAAACATGTTGCATGACACTGAAAAAATAGTTGTAGAGACATGACATTCTTGTTGATTGAGATAAAATCAATATGAGATTGCCAACTGGTTCTCACACATCCAATGATAGAATCACTTGAGATTATCAGTTTGTCCTTGCAGCAGTGGGAATGTCTTTTTATAATTGTTGACCTTATAATCTGTGATGACAGTGTGAACAATAAATCTATGTGTCCTATTTGTAAAAAGAAATTGATCGAACATTCAGAGTTGCAGGACAAAATATGTAAAATGATTACAATAAAGCAATTTGCAAATAACTCCCCAAATTTTGATGTTCAGTTTAGACCTTTCTTCGAGGATTAAACATTATCTTCCTTAATATCACTTGTAGTAATTATCTGTGTATTTGAAACTTTTACATAACAAATAGAGTTCCAATAATATATCAATCCTCAAAAATATCGTCATAACCTTCTTCTTTCTTGTATAACTTTCATCTTGTTACTGTTTCACAATCTACTGTTTTTTTATCTCCTTCCAAACTGTTAAACTGAACTGCTATATCATTTCCTGGTCCACATATGTAAAAATCAGCACCCAAATTACCTATCAAGGTGTCATCACCATTTCCTCCTATCAATTTATCATCACCTTTGCCTCCTTTAAGTACATCATTTCCATCTCCACCATCAAGTAGATCGTCTCCTAAATTGCCAACTAAATCATCATCTCCTAGTCCACCATACAATTTATCGTTCCCAGAGTCGCCTATTAGTTCATCATCACCTTCGTTTCCATTTAAAATATCAAAACCCAATCCACCGTACAAAATATCATTACCTTTTCCTCCGTTTATACAATCATTAGTGATACTTCCATGTATCATTTCTCTTGAAGAAGTGGCATTTATTACTTTATCACATTCGGAAATGTCAAAAATACTTGATAAAGAAGAGGTTTGACCACCTACTGATGAAGTATTATAAATACTAGGAATTAACACAATATAAATCATTATTATAATCGGTATCATTATTGTAAATATCAAGTTTTTAGTGTAGAAATTTGGTATTATTTTTATATTCAATTATAAAATATATATGACGATTCTATCTTTTTAAGATATATGTTATTTTTGATTTGATTAACTATTGTAGTAAACTATACAAACAGACATTAGTTCATGGACTTGAAGAGATAGTTTGTGATATTTACATTGAACTTTGTGATTTCGTAATATTGAATAACTGTATTTTTAGATGATCAAGGATAGCTTAATAATAAGAAAATGTATCGTACTTTGCTTGTCTCCAACTGTCATCTGCTACATCAAACTTTATCGGTACTAATGAAAAGTATTTGAGTTCGGGTTCCATTTGCTCTTTTTTTGAATAGAAAAACTTTCTAGTAATTTTGGAACAATATAGTGTTGATTTATCAACAATAATTACAATCATTCTGTTATAGTATATCTATTTCGATAAAGAAAAAGAAAATCAACAACTATTGTCTTTTCTTGCACATATTGTATTAAATCCATTTAGATTTTTCAGGATTCTTTTTTCACAATCTGAATTTTGGTTAGGAAATTCATCAGATGTAGCACATCCAAAGAACATATCACCTGGTTGTATTGGTCCAGCTTCTGTCTGCCTATCAAATATAAACGGAACTGAAATTCTCCCATTCTTATTATTGCCTTCTTTATTTAACTCGTCCTGTACATCAATTGTTCTTATCTGATACTCACCTTTGACCATTGCTACCACATTCATATCGTCAATATCTTTAGCATCATATACAGGAACGTTTATTGTAATTTTTATTTTCTCTGGAATTTGATTATCTACTGAATTTAATTTTGTTTTGGTTTTATAAAACGTATTTGATTCATTATATTTTTTCATTGTAAAAAAGAGTTTTACAGTATCCTTTTCAGTCGATAGTCCTATATTTCCTTCATCACAATCGTATGTAGGAAGATATGTTTTATCTCCTGGTTTATTATCTACGATATATGCACGCACAAAATATTCATCGTCAAACATCACACTGGAAATGTGGTTACTTTTATTAAACTTGAGATCAACGTTTAGATTTTGATTTGATAGTTGCTGCTGTTGTGTTTTCTTCCTCGTTTCTTTCAAGTTTTCTATATAAGAAATCTGTCCTTCACCATTTAGATAACCAACTACCTTGATACGGTCATGATTTTCGATATCTGCTATATTGTTAATGTTGAGTTTTGCTCTTATTGTTGTCAGTGTTGTTATACTATTGTCTTTTTCTTCATTTTCATTATCGAGATTTGATTCTGTTACTGCCAAAGCACTTTCAGGAGAAAAAATCAATAAAGATACTGTCAAAACAGAAAATATGCCTAATTTGGCACCTAGAGTATTATAATTTATGCTATAATTCATAGTTTGACGACTATTCATTGGAATTTAAACTATGTGTTTAATATCAATATAGAAAAAGTGTAGTTATCTTTTATCTTTTATGTTTTCTTTAACAATCTGAAACTGGTCATATATATCTTCATCACCGTTATTCTCTATAAATGAACTTTTTAATACTGTTCCATCATTCTCCACAGCAATATTTACTATTCCAAATTCGCCGTCTAATCCAAAAGCTGAAAATGGTTTACTTTTTGAAATCTTCATATCATGTGCTCCTCCAGTTCCGGCAGTTACAAAAATTGTTCCTTTTGGATCTGTATAGGTATCGAGATCTGCGTCGGTTACAATAGGTTCATCTTCATCATCGTTGTTAAAAGTAATTGGATATGATCGTTCATATGCATGAAAATGTCCCTGCAGGGCCAGAACCACATTGTATTTATCAAACAATGGATGATATGTTTCTGTAAAATCATCCTCATCGTCTGGACCACCTCCGGAACTGTATGCTTGTCTATGGTAAAATGCGACAATCCAGTCAATTGTTCGATCTTTAGAATACTTTTCAAGATCCTGGACTACGAATTCATATTGCTGTGATCCTTCCTCATAAGGAATTTCTGTAGATAACGCTATAAAGTGGACATTTTTATAATTAAAAGAATAGTACTGTTTCTCCAATCCAAAATATTGCATATAATCTTTCAAAATTTTTGATGAATCAGTTTCATGGTTTCCAATCACGATTTTAGTTTTGTCTGCTATTGGTTCTATTATGTTAAGCCAACACTTTGCTTTGCCATTATATGAAAGATCTCCCAGTGCAAGTACCACTTCTGGATCTTGTTCTACAATATTTTCCACTGTATCTTTGGTTTCAGAGTTACAGTCCCAATCTCCCACAGCTACGAGATTGAAATCTGATTTCTCGTTGGATTCCTTTTCCTTGTTTAGTTTTGTTGCAGACGTAATTTTAGTTGTATTAATTTTTGCTGTTGCAGATTTCTGGTCATCATCTTCTTTATTATCATGGGGAAGTATACCATTGTCATATTCTGTTATTGACTTGGTATCATTATTTTCAATATTGTTGTTAGTATTAGCATCCAATTTTTTTTCAGAATCAATATCTTCTACTATATAGTAAGATGGATCGAACACATAATCGAATGATTTATCTTCATCTTCATCACTTTCATTACCTTTACCATCATCTTCCAAATCCATCTCAACTGCAAAAACATTTCTATTCTGAGCAAAAATTTCATTGATTAAATTGTCTTCCTCATACTCCATATTTCTTTTTAGAAGAGAGTTATTGCTAAATAACACTAATGAGAACAAAACTATGACGGCGAGTAAATTAATTATATGATAGTTAATAATAATCACCAAATCCCAGCAAATTTAGCATATCTATCGTTTTTAATATTTTATATATTATCGCACAGTAGAAAGTATATTAAACATTTAATTAATATTGTTACGCGTACAAAGATATAAATCAATTTTATAGTAAATTCTTACGATAGATTGTCATAATCTCATTCTCATGAATTTCTTATAAATAATATTTGTTTAGATAGTAAACAAATCCTGTCCTAAATATATAAATCATACTAGAAATTTACTGACCAATTGTTAGATAAAATATTTAATATTAAATTATCTAAATTTACACTAGGATCACTTTCAGGTTTAAAAAAGTTGTGTGCATTTTATTCTTCTTCCTTCAATTGCTTCTTTGTTCTGGGCGGTGAAGTTTTCTTTATAATTATTGAATCTCCTCTCGAATGAATATTTACGTATTGCCCCCGCATTATTTGAAGTCTGTATGCTATTTCGTTTGGTATGACGACATAAGGAAAACCGTTATTTTTTGTTACAATAAGAAGATGCGTTATATACACAAAAGGTAGAAAAATAAAATAAATGAATTATGGACTATATAACGACTATAGAGTTATCTTAAGTTTAAAGTAAATTTAGATTTTGTTGCAACACCGACTACTTAAAATAAAAAAACCCATAAATAGATTTAAAAAAAACCTAAATTTTATAAAGTCATACCTAAGTCTTTATAATGATGAACTGAATTTCCTCAGCATTATTCTATTGTGGGCAATGGAAACGAAAATAATGAAATCTAAATCCTCTGAAAACCTTATTACATTCATTATTCAATAGACATTTTTCTCATAAGATAATGGTTTAAAGTTAAGATTTAGATCATTAGCATATCTGTATGCTCTTTTTATTTCTTTTCTGGAAGGAGATCTTGCAATTTCATTATAACGATCTTTGTATTTTGGAGACAATGGATTACATAGATTGTCTGGATGGTATTGATCCATGATATTGATCTGAACTTGTGGCATATTCTTGGCAATCCACTCTAGAACAGGCTTGGTACAACACTCAATATGATTGGGCATTACAAGATGACGTATTACAAAATCTTCTCCCCAATCATGAACAAGTTTTAGATTATTCGTGACAGTTTCCCAGTACCAAGGAGTTCTAGAAAGGTCTAAAGCACATTTGCCAGGACCAAACTTGAAATCTGGTAGCCAGGCATCCATGAGTGTACGCAGAATCCTCATTGTCTCACTACTCATAAAGAAGTTCGAGTTCCAGAGCTGTGGGCTATTGAATATAGACTGTTTATAGAATGCATATCCCGAATCAAGAGATGAATTGCTAAAATATTTATCAGATTTGACCGATTCAATATAATCAAGATCCTTCATATTATTTATCCAGTCTATCTTGAAGGAGTCGAGCATACCTATTGCCTGTACAATGGTATGGAGGTGTATAGTTGGATCACCGCCCACCCAGTTAATATTATGGCATCCTTCCATTCTAAGCTGCCAAATCATTAAAGCTAGATTATTTGGTGTAATAAGAATACCATTTTCCTTGTCTGTGCTTATATCTCCATTTTGACAAAAAGAGCATCTCATATTGCAGCTTGTAAAGAAAATTGTTCCTGATCCGTTAGTTCCTCTGAAAATAAGTTCCTCACCACGGTGATGAAAATAACTGCTTACTTTCGAAGTTGATTCAAGCTGACAAGTACCATGCTTTTTATATGTTCTAGTCTGGCATGATCCGTCTTCATTAACTGCTAGTTGATTAGATCGGTTAATCTGACAATTCCAGCGACAAAAGTTGCAGTGTGTTAGCATACGTTTAACAAGTTCAACAGTCAAATCTAGTAGTGATGTTTTTTTCTGTTGATTTAATTCAGTTATTATGTCAGTCTCTTCAGATCTTATTGATTTCCACCTCTCTAGAAATATTTCTGTTAGATTTGTAAATTCCTCCCAAAGTTTTTGTTCATTTATACTTGTTAAATCCATAAATTTACAAGGTATGGATCTGGAAATCAGGTATTTGGCAGGCATCCTATTTGTTGATACACCAAAGTACCAAGGTAGACCCGTTCCCCTATTCTCTTTTAGCTGTTTCCATATGTATAATGATTCAAAATTCCGAAAGCCTTTGTTATTAGCTTGAAAGGATGATCTCATGTTAGTATATTATAATAGCAATATATTTGAGAAGATTTACTTATATTTGTAATCCTTATCCTCAATAAACTAAAATTACTTTACTTTGATAGTTTTCATGAAATATGAGAGGACAATCTGAGCGATATCTTTTTCCTCTGCTTAACTAACACTAGTATTTTTGATAGTAAATTTTTTTATGTACATTTCAATTACTAAAAGCATTTTATTTTCTTTTTTGTACCTAATAACTTGCAGTTTAACAATAAATCACGAAAAATGGTCTATTTTATATTATCTTCCTTTTAAAGAATTTTGCAATTTTTTAAATAAATATGTGCGACTATAGAGAAAATATTTATAATTATAGATTCACGAAAACATGAAGAGTATGAGTGATTGGTAGAATAATAAAAAAAACTTGAAGGGAAATATCATGGAATCAAGTGATCGATAATAGATAAATTCAAAAAACGGAAATAAAACAAAATCTTCGTCTTATCACTAGTATCATTTCATATCATATTATTCTTTTTTTATACAACAAAATTATTACCACTAACGCTGCTGGAATAGCAAATATTATTGCATATGTGAGCTGAACAAGAAAAATAGTAGATATCAGACCAGTGCTATATTCTCCAACTGGTGAAATGATCCCTCCATGCTGCATTCCAGCATCGTCAGATGCTGAGGACGATGATGATATATTGGGATTTTGATATACTATAGTATCAAATATTGTATGAGAGGGATTATCTCCAACATTCTCTATTCGAATTGTTATTGGACCTGGCTCAGAAAATGTATATTGAAGTGTAGCAGCGCCCACTTGAGATATTCCAGATGTTCGTTCTAAAGTTTTGTTATTTTGAATAACTATAAAGTCAAAAGGCAGTAAATGAGATTTTTTATTTGATGGCATTTCAAAAAAATCAATTAAAAAAGTTGCAGGATCATGAGTTTTTAAAACTCTAGGACTCCATCCCATGTCTATGTCATATTTCTCGTCATTAGTCAGTGTATGAACTGGAAACCTTGATACTTTGTTTCCCAGACCATCAACTGGATAGTCTGGTATATTTTTTAACATACCATCGTGTTTAAATGGCTGCTCACTAACTTGTACTGATCCTGTCATCCATGGATGAATAGTACAAAAATACGTAAACAATCCCTTTTTGTTAGTAAAATTGTATGACCAAGATTTACCAGGGCCAAAAAGTCCGCTATCAAATATACCATTTGCTTTTCCTAATTCATTACTCAAAAGACTCATAATACCTGAACCTACTCCGCTAGTGACGGTATGGGATTCAACATCATTGTTAGTCCATTTGACTATGTTTCCAGAATTAATCTCAAGTTTTGGAGGGATATACCATTTTCTCTCTTCTAGATTGGTTATATCTACTGAAGGATTTGCAGATCCTTTTGGAATAGTCACCTCGTATACCTTGCTAATATTTATTTTCTCATTTTCCTGTCCATATATAGTTATGAGATCATGGATGAAATACGAGTTATAAAAAAGAAAAATAGACGAGATTAGTATCAGAGGGGTAAAAACAAAATAGTAGCGCATAGAATGACGGTTATTACAATAAAGCAATATATTGTCATTTATGTTTTTATACTAAAAAGTTTTTAGGAAATAGTATTCAACACTTTAAATTTATTTCTTGAATTTATTTTTAAAAATCAAACAAATCTATCGTTAACTGATTTATTATTATATCTTCCACATGCAGATATATACAGACTATCGTATGTTTTACAATTATGAATTTCTAGTAAGCAAATAATGTCTCATATTTAGATAAAATCTTTTAGTTCTAAAACATGCAAATACATGATGACAGATAGCTTTTATTCGTTAAATAATATGATACTTAGTAAATTTGATTAGAAAATCTAGATTAATTAGTATAGGTTACGGAAATCTGCTAGTAATAGCGAACTACAAAACAAGACATGATCTATATAAATAAGATAGTTTTAAAATAAAGAGAAGGTGTAAAGATAATTCTCGACAGAAAACTTTCAGAATTAACTTTAGAAGAATTATTTTCCCAAACATTATACGACACGCCGTGTATTTTTGTGGATAAAAACAGAGATATTTGGGTTGCTATAGAAATATGCGCTCAATATTTAGAATCAGCTGTAGATGCAATTATTGTTAAAAGTGAAAATAGTCCTGTCGGGATGATTGGTGGACGTGAGATATTATCTCATTTGAGAAAAAATACCATACCTGATTCTTATTTTAGAGCTAAGATAGGTGATATTTTTTTTAACCAATTTCCTCAAGTCGATGGAAAGATCCAACTTGTTGATTTAATGGACAAATGGAAAAGTACAGGAAGAGCATTTTCTGTTATTGCTAACCAGAACGGAGATTATTTTTCAATCTCTGCAAGGAAAATGCTTGAAGTCGGGAAGCGATATAAATCAGGTATTTCTGTTTCCTCCATACCAAAAAAGAAAATAGTTACTTTTAAGGGAGATGAATCCTTAGGCGATGTTCTTGACATTATGTTAAAATATCACATTAGAAGGGTCTTGTTGGAAAACTCTAAGCAATTTATTAGTGATAGAATAATTCTGGGTGAAATTTCTAAGATCTTGAAATATCAAGACATAGATAACCTTCTAGATATTCCTATTAATCAATTTAAATTCGAGTACACAAAAGAAATTACTACTGACCTAACTCTTAGCCAAATATGTTTAATAATGGATAAAATGGATCATCCTTGTATATTGTATCAAGATTCAATAGTAACTCCTTGGGATATATGTCTCATCTTGCTTTCAGATAATTTGACAGAATCCAGTGGCAGAACATATTTACAAAAAAGGTTATGTCCACATTGTGGAAAGGAAATAGATTAAAAGCAGATCCAACCAATTTGTAACCGATTTTTTATCATTTTCCCTATTTATCATATCCTTGTTTGAAATGTTATAATTATATTACTTCAAAAGCATTTCAAAAATTAGTTGAGTATCATCAAAGTTCGTATAGTATGAAATTCCTGTGAATTAATTTTTATATTTTATTGACAATTTATAATAAATAAATTCATCCTGAAAAAATTGAATCGATTTACCATCTGCTATGTCCTTTTGACCTATAACCCTGGTTGGTTTTATTTTCAAAAGTAGTTCCCCTTCTGTACTATTTCTCTTACCATAAACCTCTGCTTTATCATTACCCATATATCTTGCTGCTATCATTTTGGCGCATTTGAAAATTTCTGTTGGTGTATCGCTAATTACTTCTGCAATACCATCAATAGTAACAAATGAGAAAGGAGGAGTTTGGTCATCTACACATAAACGAACTCGGTTAACACGTTGAATATTTTTTGCTTTTAGTGATTTGTCACCTGTATTAAAAATGATATTACCCTGTTCATCCAAGGTATACCATATGGGAACTACATGTGTAGTTCCATTCTTGTTAATTGTTCCTGATTTTCCTGTAAAAGTTCCTTGTAAAAGAAATCTTCTGATTTCATCTTCCGTCATTTCTTGCATTAGTATGAATAGCTGACTAAAATTTATAAATTATATCAAAATATATTGCTGCTGAAGGTTCTTGTTTTAAATTACAAAAGTGTCATACACAAGTGAATCTTCCATGTACAAATACATGAGTATTTTATTATAACATGTATTTTCAATCTTAAAAGTCTTCAAAATTTAATTTTTATGTCATTCGTAAAAATAATAACAACACTTAAAGTTTTACTAAGGTAACTAAATACTTAAAAGAAATTATTAGTACAAAGTAGAGAAATCAAACTTTATGAATATAGTAAAATAAATACTAATTATTAGCCTTAGATAAATTTATCATCTAATTATGAAAAGGATAATTATTTGAAAAAGATAAAACAAAATAAGCAAAATAAATAAACAATTCTACATTTCGAAATGAGTTTGAAATAGGAAAAGGAGTATCTCAATGGACGTATGACGACAATGAGAAACATAGTAGAAGGATAGCTGATTTCTTAAGTTTAGGAGAAATAAACACGTTACATAACTATTAACGCAGTAATCTATTTGAAATAAACTCGTGCAATTGTGAATCAGACATATTCTTTTTTGCTTGTGCAAAAGTTTTAGCATCTTCTCCTACTGTATATCTGAACAAAGATTCTGAAGAATTTGAAGCAATTCTAATTCCTTCAAGAATTACCGTAGCAACTTCTTTTGGTGATGGAGCATTTGTCATAGCAGGATAATAATGAGATAGAAATGCATCTATAGTATTGGAATAATATGAAGAATTTTTTTTCTTAATATCATTGCTAGAAACATTAATTTCTGATTCTTCTTCCAATAAAGTCTTTTGTGATTTATCATCATGTTTATCTGGAAATTTAATATTTGGTACGAAATTAGTATTAATAACACCTGGTTCAATAAGTATTACTTTTATTCCATATGGTTGAAGTTCATAAGATATAGATTCGCTGAATCCCTCTAATGCAAATTTTGTACTAACATATACACTAGTTGCAGGAATACCAACGATGCCAGACATTGAACTAATGTTTATTATTATTCCATTTTTCTGTTCTCTCATTGAGGGTAAAACCTCTTTAATAGTTCTTATTGCACCAAAGAGATTTGTATCAAACTGATTCTTTGTTTCTTCTATTGATATGTCTTCTAAAGCACCAAATAAACCATAACCTGCATTATTTACCAAAATGTCAATTTTCTTCTTTTCAACAAGTATTTTATGTATCGCATTTCTTACTGAATAATCATCATTTACATCTAAGGATAAAACCTCTAAAGGCAGATTTCCTTTATTGGCTATTTTTTCAATTATGTCACTCTTACGTTCTCTCATTGTAGCATATGTGTAAAATCCATTTCTTGCAAGAAGTAATGAAGTTTCAAATCCTATCCCCGTTGAACTGCCAGTAACTATTGCAATATTTTGTCTTTTTTCCATCCTAGTTATGCAATTACAAAAAAAAGAGTAAATACATTTCTATAGTTAACGTTAAAAGTTAGATCTTGACATACTATTAAGTTGAAGAATACCTAGTATTTTCGATAAATTATGAAATTATATAAAGAGCACAACTTTCTAATAGAACTTTTATTACAATAAAGTAACTAGTCCCGCTTTATAGAAGGGTTCAAATCCCACAAATCTAGCTTGAAAATAGTAGTGAACCCATTATTTCACTTGCTGGTTCCATATACTGAGTTTAATTTAAAAACTTAGCTAACATATTCGTATATTCAAATTGAACCCTTTTCATCAATGGGACTAAGCAGATATGACTCTGTCGAAATAATAAAATTTAAGAATCAAATTTATTATTCAAATTTTTTTTGTATTTTTATAATCATTTTACACATAATTTCTTAAGTCTCAACAACATAATAACTTTGAACCTAGCCAATATATAGAGAAATTAAAGATACTAAAAGATTGAGTCATTAAAACCATATTATCTATAACCTGCTCCATATATAAATAAAGACCAAATTCTATAGCATCCTCAATATTAAAGATAATTTACAAGAAATTTCCTTTTACGTACTATTTCTTTTCTTCACTCTGTTCATGTCCTTGAAAGATTTTCTTTACCTTTTCCTTTACCTTTTCCTTTAACTTTTTTTTTCCAGCTTCTACATTAACAGTTCCAGTTGTAATCATCTGTATTCCTATAATTATCAAATCTACTGCTATTAATTTACTAATAAATAATTTACCCCAGAAGGGAATGATATTAATACCAACAGAAATTATTATGCCTAAAATTCCTACTGCTATGGTAAATCCTCTAACTAGTCTCTTATCAGATTTATTGGTCAATCCATCGGCTAATCGTGAAAACCCATCTACCATTAACGAAAATCCCAAAATTAATAAAAGTACTCTAGCAGCTGCTATAGGATATGTCAATGCCAATCCTGCTAGAATAATAGTCAATACACCTAATCCTACAGTGAAGAATCGTAAGTTATGAACAATAAACAATCCAGTAATAGTTTTTTCAAATCCTGTAATAACTAAAACTATAGCTATTAAAATGAGTAAAATCGTTAGACCCGAATTTGTTAGTGCAATAATTGCAAGTATGATAGCTAAAGCACCAAGTAAGATTTGGACTGCTCTCACCCATTTTAGAGATTTTTTCATAGTTACCGTTATACAGACCCTTATTTAGTAGACTTGTATATTTCCAACAATTAATACATTCTCTTCAGAATTAACCAATGAAGTAGGATTACATTATATAATGCAAATCTCAAATCAGTAATATACCATTTATTCATACATAGACAAATATTAAACCATGAAAATATATACAAGTATTAAATTTTTAACGTTATGAAGTTAGATGTCTATGCAAAATCTACTTTAGTAGTTTTAATAGTTCTCAGTCCTTCTATTTCTATAATACATTTTGAAAATGCAAAAGCATAAACTATTAGTTCAAGCAATCCGAAGGAACTATTAAAAGAATTCAAAACAGGAAAGGATGCTATGCAAAAAGACATTCAGATAAATTTTAATCAATTAATAAATGAAGTTAAATCATAATTAAATTTTAGTTCTGTTGATTCACATCTTTCATTAGCCTCTCAAAATTTTATAAATGGAAGGATATCTGAAGGTTTATCTGAATTAAAATGTGCAAATGAAGAATGGAAGAATTCTACTATGACAATTATTAAAATAGAAGTGATTTTATTTCTATTGGGGAAAATAATTTAACATCTATGAATGATATTACAAAAGAAATTTTAGATAATTTCGGTAATATTTTAATAATTGTTGGAAAAAAAATAGAAAATTTAAGAATTCAACTTTCCAATTGATATAAATTTATATATGTACAATCATTCTGCATTTTTGAAGAAAAATATTAGATTTTGAAAAAGTAATTTTTATAAAGTAATATATAATTTCAGTCTTATTGATAAATAATAGGCAACAACTTCCACCAGGACCACAAATTTCTTTTTCAGAATTTATGGACAAAGTTAATGAAAATCCTTTCAATTTCCTAATAGATTTAATACAAAATTATGGAGATATTATTTATCTCAAGTTACAACAAAAAGATGTTTATATTTTAAGTAATCCTGAATATATAGAACAAATTTTTACCAGAGATTACAAATTATTTTCTAAAGCAAGAGCAGCAGAATTAAGACTTTCTTTAGGTAATGGTCTACTGTTAAATGAAGGAGACTCACATAAACAACATAGAAAAATTATCCAACCATTATTTTTACCTAAAGCAATCAAATCATATAGCAATATCATGGTCGACAATATAAAACACATTTCTGATAATTGGCAAGAAAATACTACAATTGATGTATTACAAGAGATGACTATGTTGGCTATGGGTGTAATGGCTGAATCTCTATTTGGAATAAATTTTAGAGATAGAGATACATTTTCAAAAGTTAGTGATTCGTTTACAAATATTTTAGAATCATTTACTCAAGTACATGAGCCTGTTGAGAATATTCTCACAGACGAAGAATCAACAAATACAGAAAACAAAAAACAGAACAAATTCCAAGATTCTATTGATTATTTAAATCAAAAAATTTATACTTTAATTGCTCATATTAAGAATACCAATCCTGAAAAACCAAATCTTATCTCACATCTAATGAAAGCAAAAGATCCTGATAGTGGTGAAACAGGGTTACCTGAACAACAAATTAGAGATGAAATACTGATATTTCTATTTGCTGCTCATGATACCACATCAACTGCTCTAACATGGTCTTTGGCTTATCTTGCAACAAATCAAGGGATTCAAGATAAACTACAAAAAGAATTAGACTTAGTACTTGAAGGAGGAAGACTACCAACTGGAGATGATTTACCAAAGTTGGAATACGCTGAAAAAATTTTTAAAGAGACCCTTAGAATAAGACCATCTGTATGGGCATTATCAAGATTGACAAATGAAGAATACAAAATAGGAGAATATGTAATACCAAGCAATTCAATTATTTTTATGAGTCAATATGCAATGCATAATAGTGCAAAATATTATGCAGATCCAGATAAATTTATACCTGAGAGATGGACAAAAGAATTCTTATTCAAGTTACCAAGATTTGCTTATTTTCCATTTGGTGGAGGTATTAGATCGTGTATTGGCGAAACATTTGCAGTTCAAGAAGGAATTCTTGCATTAGCAACTATATTTCAAAGATGGAAGATTCTGCCAAAAGAGGGAACAGATATAAGTTTTGAACCAAAACGATTGGGTGGATTCACAAAACCAAAATATCCTATAAACGTAATAGTGAAGAGCAGACAGTAATTATAATTATATTTTAATATATCAATTCAGTAAAGATTTTACCCTTTAAATATTCATAATGATTCAAAATATTATTTAAAAACTCAATTTCATAGAATAAAATTTCGTATAGTATTGTATTACCATATTATCTTTTTTCTGTTACTTTTTATCTTCAGTATTACTATCATTTTTTTTAGATATCAAATCTTTTAGAACATCAGCTATGTTTTCTTTTAATATTTCGTATTGATCTTTAGTTATCTTTCCTCTAATAAATTCTTGTTTTAGGAATCTTAGATTACTCATTATATTTTTAATTGAAATATTAGGATTATCTGAATTCTGTTCTTTAAGAATATTTTTTAGGTACTTGTTAGCAGTTCGTTTTTGAAAATATTCCTTGGTTGCCCTAGTAATAGACGGAATAAAAAAGGTGAATACGGCTCCAAGAAATACTGCAATATATTGGGATGGAATTTCGTCAAAGTTAATTAAACGATTCCTTTCGTCAATAAGATTAAGATTCAAGTAAAGTATTTTATTGTATACGTTTTCCTGTGTTAATGAATTATTAAAACCAGATTCGATAAAATCATTTTCACTTATAACACTATAAGATAAATTGAGAGGAACAACAACATTTTTTTGATCATAATTAGAACTAGCAATGATATTCATAGGAAGTACGCCTTTTCCATTTAATAGATTAAATTGATTTCCTTGACTAAAATTAATATATAAATCACCATCATCATTAGAAAGATCTTTTTTTAGTGATTCAACTTCCACATTTAAATTGTATAAACCAGTGTTATTAAATTCTAGAACAATCGAGTTTTTGCCATTCTTGATATTTATTGATTTATCTTCTAAAATCAAATCTGGACGTGGAATATGTATTTTTCCAAAAACATAGGAAAACTTGTAGTCTTCTGATTTCCTTCCAACTTCAACTAATATTCCATAATTTGTAGGATAGTCTATTTGGGCAAGGTCCAAAGTAACCTTAAACCCATCTGGGATAATAGACAAATATTGTTTAGTAACATTGGAGGAAAACAATAGAGGTTGAAAGTCATAGTCTAAGAGTTCATATTCTCGTATACTCCAGTCAAGTTTTTCAATTAAATCCTTCGAATTTATTGTTCTTGTTATTATTTCTTGTAGTTGCTCACCTTCAAGAATCTCAATATGGTTTGAATGATTTTGTGTAAAACTCGAAAAGTTTGTAGTAGAACTTGACTTGTTGTTATTATTGTAAAAATTTGGATTGTTATGGGTTAATAAATATCTATAATTATAACCTAAGAATCCAGTTGTTTCATCATCATCAGAGTCTACAAATATATTAATAAAAATGTTCTGTGGAACGGTACTACTATTTAATAATGCATTTTTAAGTTTATCTAGAAAATCATTAAATAAAAATTTTATTTCAAGATGAGTACCATTACTTGATACATATACTCTGTCTAGATCAGTACTTTGTAGTAAATAGTTAAGAGTTTTATTAGAACCATCATCTGGGCCATAATATATGTAATTTTGTATTTCTTTATTTAGGAATTCGGTTTTTAATTTTGGAGAAAATCCGTATATAGAATATAAAAAAGTAAGACATACCATAAAAGAAAGAAAGAAAAAAATAGCAGTAATTGCAATTTTCAATAATGAACTGTCAAATACTTTGCAATTTTAATTTTTTCATCTTTTATAATCTATTTATCTAAAATATACATTATGACGCTAGTAATGGCTTTATGCCAAATCCATCTTATAGTCAGACAGGTAGCCAATAAAGTTGCTTATTTAACATTTGAAATAGATTTTACTGCTTAGATGTAATCGGAGGTATAATAAAATTAAAATTTGCACCTTTATTCTTATTGTTCTCTGCCCATATTTTTCCACCATGCTTTTCTATAATATTTTTACAAATGTATAAGCCTAGGCCAGTTCCTGATTTTGAGCCTGTTACAAACTTCTTAAAGAGTTTATCCTTCATATTTGGTGGAATGCCTGGGCCATTATCTATAATTCTTACGATTACAGTGTTGTTGTCTTGTCTTTCTAATGATACAATTATTTCTCCTTCTTGTACAATATTCATAGCATTATTGATAATGTTTAAAAAAACTTGGTTTAAACGCAATTTATCTGCAACTAGCAAAATTGAGTCTTCATTGCATTTTAAAACTAAGCTGATCTTTTCATCACATAATTGGCTTTTTAGATCTTCTAGTAAATCTTTTACTGACTCTACAAGATCAAATTCTTCAATATTAAGAGTTAAAAGTTGACTGTCAATACGGGCAGCCTCTAAGATATTATCTGTAAGTAACTTAATTTTTTTAGCATTTTTTATAATGATTCTGAGTAAATCTTCTACATGACCAGGATCAGGGTTCTTGTTAGAAAGCATAACTTCTGCTAGACCTAAAATAGACTGGATTGGATTTCTAATCTCGTGTGCTGTTTCTATTATAAATTGTATTTGTGTTTCATTTGTGTTTTTTAATTGTTCATGAAGATTTTCTGCCTTTTCATAAAGTTCTGACTGTTTCCATAGGTTCTCAAACATAGAAATATAATATAATACTGTTGATTTACTATTAGAGAAGGTTGAGAGTCCTAGCGATTCAGCAGGAGATACTGTATAATCGTTTACTAATTCTGCAGTCATAGAGACTTTTCTGTCTGCTATCAAAAATGTGACTGTTAAATATAGTGCTTCTGGTAAATATCTAATACATATTCCTTTAGCCGTTAATCTATTGACTGCATCAACAATCTTTTTATCAAATGGAGTTAGAATTCTTAATTTTATGTTACCTTTAGTAGTATCTTGTAATCTTTGCAAAGTAAGAAAACCATCTCCCAATACCATTCTCCTATAAAACCCATTTGCTGAAGAAAAAAGTAGTAATACTTCATCTTCTGCAGCTTGAACAAGATTAATAGCAATTCTTATTGTTTCTTCAGGGTTCTTGATTATTTTGAGACATGGTTTACTGGATTTATCATTTTTTATTTCTTGAATTTCGTTTGAAGTGGGAATGGCTTTATCCCAGAAAGTATCGAAAACAAATTGTTTATATTCAATAAAATTTTTAATATTTTTGCCATAAAAGTTCTTCAATCTGTTGTAAATGCTATAACATTTCTGAGTATGAAAAAAGTATTTGGAACCATCTATTACTTCTTGAGTCATTTCCTCATCCTTTTCAGTATACAGGGGCTCTTTACACAAGGAACATTTTAATTCTGTTCCATTGCTGGAATTGGAGAAACCTCTATTTTCATTCATTTTTTTTATAGGCCTGCAGAATTATGGTAATATATAGATTCTATTGGTTTTAAACTCTTCTGAGATTCCGAATATTTACAAGAAGATTTAATTTCTTTAATAAGAAGGGTCACTTTATCAAATCTACCATAATACTAAAGGAGAGTAAAGAAAGTATGAAGGGAAAGTAATAACAAATTTTATATTAAAGATGTTAGAACAAATTTTTTTTCTAAATAAAAGATGAGTTTAAGAAATAAAATCTTGATACAAAAAAGTGAATATTTAGAGCTAGCTTAAATTATCCTATTATGAATTCTAATACGATTTGTTAGTGGAACAATACTAAGGAATTCTATTTCCTGCTTTTTATATCTAGTAAATAATCTCATGAGTCTATCATGTCATTATGAATTTGTTCTTTCTAAAACAAATCTTATTGAAGGGTATGTATTAATAGCTTTTTTCTTTGTATTATGTTCTGTCAGTGTATATTTTTTTTTCTTATGCATTTTTTTTACAATTTTTGTTAAATTTTTGTATCAACATTATACAGTAACTCATCCCACTTTATAGAAGGGTTCAAATACCACTAATTTAGCTTAAAAATAGTACTGAACTATTTGTATCTTTTCCTGGTGCCATTTATTAAATTAAATATTTTTAACAATTTTTAAAATGGTAAGTAACTATTTCTAATCATATTATAGATAATAGAACAAAAATTGGCTTCAATTATATATAGAATGTTATTTACTATCAATATTATGAAAAATCTTGTTCTTGGCTTGACGACAATTATGTCATTTACAGTCATATCTTTGATTTATACAACTGCTTTTGCACAATCGACTAATCAAACTTCAACATTACAATTACCGCAACAACAAAGTTCATTTTGTAAACTAACTAAATCTGATATGTTGGGTCCTTTCTATAAGGATGGTGCGCCAATTAAACAAAGACTCGGTGAAGGAGTAGAAGGCCAACGACTAATAATAACAGGAAAGGTTATGGATATGAGATGTCAACCACTGAAAGATGTTATACTAGATGTCTGGCAAGCTAATTCAATTGGAGAATATGACAATGAAGGATTTACTCTTAGAGGCAAGGTTAAGACTAATAACGATGGGACCTATGTTATAGATACTATAGTTCCTAAAGAATACGGTGCAGGAGATATAAAACGTCCAAGTCACGTACACTTAAAAGTCGGAGTTCCTAGTCAACCAACGCTTACTACTCAATTATACTTTGAAGGAGATCCTTATCTTACTGACAGGGAAGATAAATCGTTGATAATGAAAGTTACAGATGAAAATGGAACCAAAAGAGCTAACTTTGATTTTGTAATTGAAAATTACAAACAATATGATAAATAAAAATTCAATAATATTATTGCCGGAACAACTTGATATGTATAAGAATTTTGAAAATAATAATAAACAATCTGAATCAAAATTAGTTCAACATATAAAGGAAACATTATTTATTGAAAATGAATCAATAGATAAAATATCATCAAGAATAGTACAAACACCAATACAAGAAGTAAAATAAAGACTAACCCAACATTTAGAAGAAACATATAAACAAAAAATAGTACTGAACCAATTTGATATTAGCTGGTCCCATGTTTAATATTTATAACATATTGATTAAGCAACATATTCAATTTGCCTATTTGGAAATACTGAATCTATTTGGGTAATGGGACTAAGCAGATATGAATCCTATTACACTAAGAATTTCACTTTCAAGTTAAAAAAAATACAACACAAACGTAATTAACATATATTTAAAATAAAATATATTATCAATAATATTGAGATATGAATTTAGAGTACATAAAACATAACAGAGTTAGACTCAAGGAAGGCTCACAAAAACAGGTTACTGGAATTTTTAAACAATTTTTTGGAGATATAAATGGAACTGTCAAAGGTTTGAAAGGATATGCAATTTTGGAAAATATAGAAAACGATAGAGAAACAATTGTTCTAACCTTTTGGGAGACTAGAGAAGATATGGAAAATTACTATTCTAAAGATAACAATATTTTATCTGATCTAGTGGAAAAAGTCAAGCCAATGTTTGAGCAAATGCCAGAAAGATCAGACTATAAAATAGTATTATTTGAACTAAATTAACTTTTTCCATATCTATATTTAATTTATACAGGAAAATTATTTGACGTCCATTTTCTTGCAACCAATACGACTTCTTGAATTAAATTATGGCTTGATTGCTGCCATTTTAACATCACATTTGCATTAGCTTTTTGAAATAATCTAAAACGACTTTCTGTTTCAGTTCTAGAAACTGTAGGATCATTTACACTTGAAGACAATAATATTTTTTTGTTTGAAAGATTGGGTAAATGATTAGGACTAAAGGGTATCATTGCTCTGAAAAGAATTGCACCTTGAAATATATCTGGACGCAGAAGTAATATACTACTAGAAATATTAGCTCCATTTGAAAATCCTGCTGCTACAGTTCGTTTTAAACCAAATTTATAATGTAATGAACAGTTTTGGATAAAGTCTGCAAGATCATATGTTCTAAATTTAAGATCTTCAATATCAAAAACTCGGGATAATCTTCTAAAGAAACGAGGCAATACCATTTTCGAATAGTTTTATTAGAGGACTCTCTCCTATATTAGGTTCAATTTCCATTCCTAGAAATATAAGATCTTCATTTCCACCTGTTGCCTCCCCCGATAAACAACTATCACACAAAGAAAAGAGACTTTACAAAAATTTCGATATTTTGACCAATAAAGAGCGGTCTGTATTTTTGAAATATTGTTCTTCTATTAAGGACAAATATTTTCATGCAACGACTAACTCTACTTCTGTTGCACATCGTGATTTATCTGTTCCAAGGATAAAAGACAAAATTTAAGGTTTCAATATATGCAAAAGAGGATCCTGAAATTACAGTATATACTTTTTTAAATCCATGAATATATTCTAAGCAGTTGACTATAGATCTACACCAACTATTATCTCAATAGATTAATTAAAGTATAACGTAGTTGAACTATGAGGAATACTCAAAAAATATGGATTTGGCTTATAGCTGGCATATTCTTTACATCAAATATCCCTTCGATGTTAGAACAAACTTTTGCACAATCTTCTAATATTAATGGTGCAGGAGCAACTTTTCCATTCCCTTTAATAGATACGTGGAGAGTTGAATATCAAAATATCAAGCCTGATGTAAACATTAATTATCAATCTATCGGTAGTGGTGGAGGAGTAAAGCAATTTATTGAGAAAACAGTAGATTTTGGAGCTACCGATGCACCATTAAATGAAGAAGAGGAGAAAAAAGCTACAGGTGCTGTACATATTCCGGAAACTATTGGTTCCGTAGTACTTGCATATAATTTGCCACAGATAGGAGATGCTGAATTGAAACTAACTGGTCAGATTATTGCGGATATATTTATGGGAAAGATAACTAAATGGGACGATCCTAAAATAAAAGAAATTAATCCACAATTACAATTACCTTCAAACGATATTACAAGCGTACATAGGTCGGATGGATCTGGAACTACATTTGTTTTTACAGATTATTTAGCAAATGTTAGCTCAGAATGGGAAGCAGATATCGGTAAAGGAAAATCAATTCAATGGCCTACTGGTATAGGAGCTCCAGGAAATGAAGGAGTTAGTGGATCCATAAAGAGTACTCCTAATTCAATTGGATATATTGAATTAGCATATGCTCTAACTACAGAGACAAAATTTGCAAATATTCAAAATAAAGAAAATAACTTTATAAAGCCATCTCTTGATTCAACCGCCGCTGCAGTATCTTCTTTTGCACCTGCTCTTCCAAGGGGAGATGGTTCATGGAAAGATATTTCGGTAGTGAATGCTCCAGGAAAAGATTCTTATCCAATTGCTAGTTTTTCATATCTACTGCTTTACAAGGATTTAGGTACAAATCCTTCTATAGACGAAACAAAAGCTAAAAATATCGTAGACTTTATATCGTGGGCAATTACAGACGGACAGACTTTTGCAACAGATTTAGGATATGTTCCTTTACCAGACGAGGTTATCAAATTAAACCAGGAGACATTAAAATCCTTAACATATAAAGGAAATCCAATAATAAAATAATTTTTTTTGATCTTATTTTATTAAATAGGATTTAAATTTTTTTTATCTTTTTAACGTTTATTGATTATATAAGATAAAAAAATAGATTAAAAATTTCAATAAATAAATCTTCCTGTAAAAAGATAATATTTACTATATACATTTTATTTACATTATCTTACTGTTTTCTAGTAATAATAAGCTCAAAAAAGAAACTCGCCCCTATCGAAATATAAAAGTATTCACAGATACAGCTTGGAAAAACTGTAATAATGTATGCTTCGAAAAATGAAACATCATAAATATTATTATCGCTTTTAATTTATATCTCTCTAATATAACGATCTTTATTGTATATTTGGAAAGATTAATAGACTCAGGATTAGAAAGTTTAACAAAAATAATAATGGATATGGCAGAACTGTCTGAAAAGTGTGTTCTTAATGCCATTGAACTGTACGAAAAAGGTATTGCCAAAAAAACACAAATTTTTGAATGGTCAGAGAAGCTTAGAGTATCTCAATCAAAAGCAAGTGATCTAGCAACAGAATTAATTATGAGATATCAGCCTGTTGCAACAGATCTAAGATATATACGATCATGTATGGAAATTGCTTATGGCTTTTCTAGATTTGGAAGATATGCTTATGATATTGTAGAAGTATTAGAAACAATGGGGTCATTCCAGAAATGTGACAAGTCTTTGGTCATGAAGACTTCAGAGATAGCATGTGAAATGATAAGACTAAGTATAAATGCATTAAAAACCAGACAAAAAGATGCTGTTTCAAAATTATACAATATGGATAATTCTGTGGATGCAATTTACCGAAACTATCTAACAAATTTAATTACGCTAAAAAGAGATTCTGGCAATTATCTTCTTAAAGATGATTCTAGCAATTATCTTCTTAAGGATCCACAATGCGCAATTTCTGCATTATTGATATTGCGTTATCTTGAGCGAATAGCAGATCATGCATGTTATATTGGAGATTCTATATGCTACATAGTAACGGGTCAATCTAGCCCAAGAAGATAAAATTTGCATATGACAAAAGCATTTCGATGGTAACCGATATTATTTATTTTCATGTATGATATAAATTATTTTCAATTTCAATAATTCTTCCTTATTCATCACTTTTAGTAATTTCGTATTTAAAGTATTATTTTATAATTTTTAGAATCACGGAAAAAAAAGGTCATAAAATATGAATTGATAATTGTTATTGTAAAAGATTTAATTGGTCAATTTATGGTTACCTTATATACAATAGTTTTTACGTCTTTCTTAATTTGCAACAGCTGTATGATATTGCTTGATTACACTATAACAAAATTAAAGTATAGGAATTATCATTATGCTAAAGGCAATGGTCCTTATTGGTATACAGAATAAATTAACTACAATATTTAGAAGGTTATGCAATGTAGCACAAAAAATCTTTTCCTTGCTTGCTGTCTATATGGATATTATGTTATTTGATAATTTGTTAAATTTTTTTTTATAGTGAATAATCAATTGCAGGCGACCTAAATACTCCTACAATTGACCGTATCATCGGATATAAGAACCAATAGTCAATTCTTACCCATTTATTATAAAAATGCATATTCAGCTCTTTCAACTTAAGAGATTATCACTTCCTTTAGAACAGCAATATTTGTCTATATAAATATCTCATTTGCAAGAAAAAAATCCCATTCTAAATAGAGACAAATTTTCTTTAACTTAGTAGAACCTAATTTTTATTTTTATGAAATTTTATACCTACCATTTTATTAAAGTAATGCTAAAAATTTTAAAATAGTCTATCTTAACCAAATTTTCCTGAGATATATCGTTCTGTCAACTCTTCTTTTGGTTTTTCAAAAATTTGTTTTGTATCTCCGGATTCTACTAGTGATCCAAGATACATAAATCCAGTATAATCGGACACTCTAGCTGCTTGTTGCATGTTGTGTGTTACTATTACTATGGTAAGATATTTCTTTAAATCATTGACCAAAGTTTCGATTTTAGAAGATGCACCAGGATCCAATGCTGATGTAGGTTCATCCATGAGAAGAATTTCTGGATGCATAGCAAGCGCTCGAGCAATACATAATCTTTGTTGTTGGCCTCCTGATAGACTCATTCCAGGCTTATTCAATTCATCTTTTACTTCGTTCCATAAGGCTGCTCCTTCTAAACTTTCCCTTACTATTTCATTTATAATTTTTTTATCTTTAACACCATTTAATTTTAACCCTGATGCAACATTATCAAATATACTCATCGTTGGAAAGGGATTTGGCTTTTGAAACACCATACCTATACGTCTCTTTATCATTACTGGATTCACTTTATGATCATAAATGTTTGTCTCATCTAAAAAAATTTCACCTTTAGCATACGCACCGGGAGTCATTTCATGCATTCGATTTAGGCATCTTAAAAGAGTTGTTTTACCACACCCGGAGGGACCTATAAAGGCTGTTACAGATTTTTTTTCTATGGTTAAATTAATATCTTTGAGTACTTGTTTATTATAAAAACCAGCATCTAGCTTGTTTATAGCTAATTTGGACTGCGTATCAAGACTTTTCTTTTCACCAGTGTATACACTCGTAGTTTCATTCGCAGTTTCAGCATAAGTCATAAATTTGTACAATAGAGGTCGTCTCCACTAAATAAGATAAATCTATAGAGTGAATATAGGTTTATATAGAATTATTTTAGCTCTGAAGAATATTATATACATCAATCCTCCTCGAGTTTATTTTTCACTTACAATTTTACAATTGATACTACAATCCTTTTTATTTTCACATATAATCTGTTTATCTATTTATGAAATTTAGTTATAATAACGTTTTTGATATTAGGATTATTTTTCTTATCGTTTGACTATCGATTATTTAGAAAATCTTAAAATTAGTATATTTATATGACACTTATTCTAAAGCAATCAAAACAATGAATAACAATCAATATGCTGCATATAATATATCATAATCTATATGTGACTCATATTTAAAATATGTAATTTATTATGTTGATAATTGATGTATCATAATTGTTCTACTTCATTTCTTATAGTCAAAAGGTCTTTTTTCAACCTTTTCGATATGAATTACTTCGCCTATAGTTTGATTTAAGGCTTCTTCTGCTATATCACTTGAATATTCTGCAGTACGTCTTAGATGTTCAAGTATAAGTTTTATAAAAATTTTATACTGGTTAAAAACTCCGTGATCAGTATTAACTAATAAAGACACAATAGTATTTTCAAGAATTTGTACATTTTCTTTTCTATCTACTATTTTATCCGCCATTAAATAATCTCTTCTTAAAAATGCTTCAACTGAATCGTTAAGATCTTGCAAAGACAAATCACTCATTTTTTTTATTCCATCTAGAATATCATTAGGAATTTTTTCCTTAATTGAAAGGGTCATTTCTGCAAATTTACAAGCATGATCGGCAATTCTTTCAATACTTTTCACCGCTTGTCTATAACTTAAACAATCAGAAGTTTTTTTTAATCCGACATCATTTAATATTCGTTCATTTTTTGTTGCAATAACAAGATTTCTTAAGATATAAAGACTGAAACGATCAACTTCGTCATCAGATTTAACAACAGAATTGGCCAATTCAGAATTTAATTCATTTAATGATATCATTGCATCATGGTGCATTGAATTAGCAAGAAGAAACATCCTTCTAACAGCGCTATTTATTGAAAGTTCAGGAAGTGTAAGCAAAACTTGAATTGTAATTAAATCAGATGAATCAGCAATTATTTCTGTACCTATCAAACTTCTCCGAACAATGTCTTGGGCAGCTTCGCGCTGATGAGGACTAATTTTTTCTGATTTAGACTTAAGATTTATTATATTATATCCAGCAAGATACATTGAAACTATCTTACGTTTGATGGAGTTAGCTTTTTCATCTTTTAATATTTGTGCAGTACCTTCATCGACTGATTCTTTTGATGCTCTAGTAATATCAGATATTATAGATAAAGTATTGTCCGTTTCGCGAATAATCGTTACAGGGTCCCTTGGCTTTAAATTTAATTCATTTACCCATTTTTTAGGCAATGATAATACATATGTTGATTTACCAGTAAACTGTATTTTCCTTATTTCACTACTATCCATATATACTGTCAATAGTTATTCTAACATGATAATACATGTATACTTTGTGACTAGTTACGATATAGATATTTTATTTCTATAGGGAGTATATAGATAATCAACTGTTATAACTTTCATATATTTTTTGAAGAGCCCATGCTCTTTCTTTGTGATATTAACCTTAAACTAATATTTAATCCTAAAATAATAAGAATCAAGATCAAAGCAGCGCCCCATCCATTAGCATGAGCAGCTTCATATGGTTGAGATGCTAATCTCCATATTCTGAGTGGAAGGGCATCTACCGGTGCAGTAAAAGATGAGAAAAATAGACTGGTTCCTAGAATAGTCATGATCAATGGAGCAGTTTCCCCAGCAATTCTTGCTATTGATAATACAATTCCGGTTAGAATTCCACTAATGGCTGTCCTTACTACTATAAATAAAGTAATTTTCCATTTAGGAATTCCAAGAGAGTGAGCTCCTTCTCTAATGGAATTTGGTACAATTTTAAGGGTCTCTTCGGTTATTCGAGTAACAATTGGAATCATTATTAAAGATAGTGAAAAAGCGCCTGCAATAACAGAAAAAGAACCAATAGCAAGAACTATCAATACATAGCCTACAATACCAACTATAATTGAAGGCAGTCCAGTTAATACATCACTAAAGAAACGTACAGCAAAAGCAAATTTACTATTGCTTTTTGCATATTCAGATAGATAAATTCCAGCCAATGCGCCTACAGGTACGGCAATAAGAGATCCTAGAGCTACTACAATTAAAGTTCCCTGAATAGCTGGACCTATTCCTCCTTTACTAGATAGAATTGAACCAGGTTTTTGAGTAAGAAATTCCAAATCAATAGCAGAATAACCATTTTTAAAAACCTCAAACAGAATACTACCAAGAGGGATTATTGCAAAAATAACACAACATATAGTTAAAATTGTTACTAATTTATTTACATATATTTTTCTATTAGATGTTTTTGACATCAATGCTTGAATATCATTTCGTCTTTTGGAATATCGATCAGTCATTTCATCAGTTTTGGATGACATTTGTTATGTTCGTCCTCCTGGATTCGAAGTTTTTACCATTTTGAAGACAAAAATTTGCGCTATTACGTTTATTACCATTGTAATCAAAAGTAGAACTGCTCCAAGAGCAATAAGCGCAGATAGATGTAATTCTGATGCAGCTTCATTAAATTCATTTGCTATTAAACTTGATAAAGTTTGGCTTTGTGAGAAAAGAGAAGTTGGAATAGCATTTAAACCAATTGCATTACCTATTATCAAAGTAACCAACATTGTTTCACCTATTGCTCTTCCTAGTCCAATTATAGTGGCTCCCAAAATTCCAGATTTAGCATATGGTAATACAGCAATTTTGATAGTCTCCCATCTAGTCGCACCTAAACTATATGCAGCTTCTCTTTGAGAATCGGGTACAACAAGTAATAGTTCTCTAATAATAGAAGAAATTATAGGAATTATCATTATAGCAAGTACTATGCCAGCAGTAAATACATCTAGACCGAAAGGCGTTTTAGCAAAAAATGGCAAAGAGCCACCAAATAAATTGTATAAAGGTTTTTCTATAAAATCCATGATCCAAAATCTAAATACAAATAATGCCCAGAAACCATATATTATACTTGGAACTGCTGCTAAAAGCTCAATAATGAAGGACAAAGTCGTTTTTAATTTTGAACCCGCTATTTCAGAAAGAAATATTGCAATACCTAAACTAACAGGAACACCAATGGCCATTGCTATACCAGAAGAAACCAAAGTACCTATAATATATGGGAAAGCTCCAAATGACTCTCTACCCGGTACTGCGTTCCAATCAGTACTAGTTAAAAAGTTAAATCCTTCTTCTATAAAGATTTCTTTTGATCCATCTCCAACAGCAAAAAGTATTAAAACTAACATAAAGAGAGTGTATGCCGCTGCTCCAATTATTATCCATTTGAATATAGGTTCAAATTTAGAAATCTTTTGTAATGGGATAAGAGAATGACTGTCATTGTATTTGATCAAGTTCGTCGTATTGAGTGTACTCCCCTGATATCTATGATATTTGGTATTTTTTTACATATCACACAGTTTTATCATAGATCTATATAGTCTATTATTTGATATATTATATATCATTTATAGTCTTATGATAATAATGTAAATATTTTACATACTACAGGATTTTGTAGAAAAAGATAGAGCGGATAAATTTGAGTAAATTGTGTCTGCTCGTAAAAGGAATGACTAAATGGATCGTGAAGTACGTCTAGTGCCAATCATATGGACCGAGTTTACCTATGGATTCTCTATAAAAGCTGCAAATGACTTTGACTAACATTGTAGTATTAATACATCTTTGGTGCAGTCATCTATGGAAAATTAATATAATGAAATTCCTTTACAACATCAATAATAAAATTATAAAGCGCTTTTAACTTAAGCAGATTAGAAAAGATACATATATTCCATTTTTACCAAATATTTCATTATTTGAAAATATTGTAATTTCATTTTATAACCGTATTGTGCTAGGGAAGCAAAATAAT
>DATFEP010000079.1:0-3127 GCA_035250975.1 Nitrososphaeraceae archaeon
AGTTCCAACAAGCAGTGATGTTGCTACACGTCTCTTAAAGGCATTCTTTACATTTACTGCAACAAACAATTGGCAAGACTATACTTCAACAGAAAAACCATGGCATGTATCATATCCTGATGTAGACGTAAGAATAACCAATGGAACAGTTGTAAACCTAAAAGATACTTTAGAGCAGAGATATGGACAGAATACAACATTAGATGAGTTAAAAAAACCAAATATTCAGGGAATAGGTGAAGTATGGATAAATACTCAATTTGAAGAGACAGCTAACAAGTCAAAACCTGGTACAGCTACAGCTGTTAATACTACTTCATGGGAAGTAACTAAAAAAATTGCGCTGCCAGAGATAAATATGAACAATGCTCATAATATGTGGACAGATAAAGATCAAAATTTGATTTATACAACACAATGGTTTGGCAATGAGACATCCATATTTGATAGAAATACAGGAGAACTTATCAAAAATATACAAGTAGGGGATGACCCCTCACATGTTATGACAAGTACGAAAACTGATGAACTTATGATAGCATTACATGGAGAGCAAGGAGTTGCTTTACTTGGTCCAAAAGGAGAATCAATAAAGAGAATCATACCTCTGCAATTTCCAGGACAAGACCCATCTCATCCACATGGACATTGGATGAGTGCAGATGATCGTTATATGGTAACACCTGATGAATTCACTGGTACTGCAACAATATATGATATGATTGAGGACAAAATTGCTGGAAAAGTAAAGACAGGTCATAGTCCTATAGCTGTAGGAATGACTCCAGATGGAAAGAAATCTTATGTAGCTGACTTCTTTGATAGCACAATTAGCGTAATAGATACAGCAAATGCTACATTACTAAAAACAATAAACCTATTCGAAAATTATGATCCTTTGAGTGGAAACGTTAGTGGACCAATGGGTTTCCTTCCCATTCAAACCCCAGTAAGTCCTGACGGCCAATATATGGTAACTGCTAATACAGGAAGTGGGACAATATCAATAGTTGACACTGAAACTGATGAATTAGTCAAAGAATTACCGTGTAGTGCAGGTTGTCATGGAGCAAACTTTGGAGCGAAGAAAGATGGCGGATATTACGCATATGTTACCAGTTCATTTTCAAATGACCTGGTAATTGTTGATGGAGATCCCAACAATGACGGTGACCCAAGTGATGCAGAAATAGCAGGACGAATTGATCTAACACGTTCTTCAGAAATTCTAATGGATGATACAGTTAGTGCATTACCAGGTACAGGCGGAATGGGTGTATTACCTGTTCCAGTAGTTTACAATGGGTATGTTCAAAATCTACCTGAGGAGTGGAAAAGCCAACTAACAGAAAAACAACAGGATCCAACATCATAATCTATTTTTTTAATTTTCTATTTTTATTTTCTTTGGACTTTTTTGTATAATCTACTATTCATATTGTTGAATCCTTTTCTGCTACTTCTTTTATGAACAAATAACATAAAATATTTATCAGATTCCTTTTCCATATAAAGAAAATTAATAACCGTTATCGAGTTATTCGAATTCCTGATGATAACCGGGTTTGGTGTGGATTTAAACAAAATCTATCAATAATCTCTTGATTTCTTTAACGTATTTTGTAAAAAATATCATATCTCATCCTTCTATCTTCAATAGATTTTTCTTTTTTCGTCAGATAGTTTTGGAAAATCAGGACGATAATAACTTCCTCGATTCTCTTGAAACATTAAAACATTTTTAATTTTAGTCTCATTAACTAACAGCGTTGGTTTTAATTCAAAGGTTAAAACAACTTTTTCGTTACAAATTTTGAATTCTTTCAGAAGTTTTTTTAAAGTCAATAATTTACCTAGAATTATAACCATTATTTTAATTATTTTTGTAATGACTAGTTGAATAATTTATAATAATACTTCCTAAGACTTTATAATTTTATATACTTATATTGTGGTCTTGAAATATGACAAAAGTTGAGATAAGATGTACTGAAAATGGACCTAACTTGATAATGGTAGATGACAAGGTTTTTACTTCTTTATGTAGGTGTGGTGGAAGTAATAATAAACCATATTGTGATGGGACTCATGTCAAAATAGGTTTTAAGGCAGAGGCAAAAGAGATAACAGTTTCAAAGTAGCAGGTAGACTCATATCTAATTTTTTATTGTTGAATAAAATATATCTTATTTTGATAAATTCAAGTTTTTGATTATAAATTATTTCATAATTGCTAACTATATAATTAGTATAGTTTTGGTATAGGCTCATCTATATATTAATAAATAAATAATTCAGTTACATATAGATAGATAATATGGTCAATGAAAATTAAAAAAATACTGAAGATCAAAATGTAACCTCAGCTGAGTACGACAATACACCCAAAGAAGTCATTGCTAATACTGCTCGATTTAATAAACAATTTCTTGATAAACAGTTAGGTGGCAATCCTATAATGGTAAGTATAGGAAAAATGTTAACTGTAATGAGTGATCAAGACAATACTATCAGAACACTATCAAGAATTTTAGGACGAGATCATTCCGATCAACATTTACATGATATGCATAATGATATATTTGGAGGTATGTTAGGTGAATCGGGGAGAGGTAGAGAAGGTATGGACCTTGGTAGTATTTCAAGTAAACTAACTACATTCATACATCAACAGAATCAAGAGATTCAGACACTTATTGATGAAATAAGAAGAAAATTTGAGGAGATTAATAGGCAAATACAATCATCTTCATCATAATAAAATACTACTAAATATTTTTTTTATAAAATTCATTGCAATGCTCTTCTTCATTATCTTTTAAATTTTTTCTTTTATTCTATTACAATTTTTTTCCATGATTCCATACGATGAGTGAAATTTGAAATAATGATTATATAATACTCTATTTTAAAATTAAGATATATTTTCTGCTTTTAATACAAGAGGAAATACAATTTTCTCTTCTTCTAGAAAATGCCTTCTCAAGTTTGAAATAAATTCATTTATTGATTTTATATCTTCATTATAATTTAGCGATGAAGAAGGCTCTGCATCTAACTTCTTCCTATTTTCTATTTCAACGAGGTTAACTTTAAAAAAATTTACAATCCAATTATGCTCTTGAAT
>DATFEP010000080.1:0-9970 GCA_035250975.1 Nitrososphaeraceae archaeon
GGTGGTGTCTCAGTGCCTCCAGTAGTGCCATCTGGTGGTGTCTCAGTGCCTCCAGTAGTGCCATCTGGTGGTGTCTCAGTGCCTCCAGTAGTGCCATCTGGTGGTGTCTCAGTGCCTCCAGTAGTGCCATCTGGTTGCTGAGCGCCTTCAGTAGAGACTTCTGACTGAGACTGGTCGAAAACGTTCCCGAAGGATTGAGCTTTGCCTTTACCCTCCGATCCTTCTTCTGATTCGTCCTTGGCTAACTCTAGCTCATCGCCTTCATTAGAGCCATCTGGTTGCCCATCTTCAGGACCAAGATTAAATATTTCATCAAAGGCTGATCCTGACCTACTATTTTCATCTGATTCGAAATCTCGATTTAAAAATTCCTTATCTTCTTTTGAATCCTTTGTTTCATCCGAATCAGATTCTTCGTTGTCTGGATTAGAACCAAACTCGGTAAAAGATTGAATATCATTAGAAAAGTCATTTCCTGACTCAAAATCTGAATCGCCGCTGCTATCGCCACTGCTATCGCCACTGCTATCGCCGCCGCCAAAGTCAGAACCTGAATCGCCGCTGCTATCGCCACTGCTATCGCCACTGCTATCGCCGCCGCCAAAGTCAGAACCTGATTCGCCATCGAAGGTGGCATCAGCTGTCTTAACTAACGAATTAGCATTCGTAATTGAATTCAATTCTAATCCAAATTGCATCTGAGAAGGATAAGCAGTAATCATCATAATACAAAGTATACCAAAAAAAATCGTTATTCCATATTTTTTAGAGATTTCATAGTGAAATTTCATTATTAAAAAAACAGTATAAAACATCTATTAAATACCTTTTAGATATTTTATTAGCTAATAATATTCTAATGAAAATATATATAACATTACTTGAACTGATTATCACAAAATCTCTGGAAATTTGCACCATTAAAAGTAACGAAGCATTATCATAGTTTAAAAAAGACTGTCGGCTTTCGTGTTTAAATTTCTTTACTGTTAATCAATATGATGATATTTTTAAGTATATTCAATTTTCCATCATTAGATATTTTCATATTTTATTAAATTGTAATTATATGAAGCGTTCTGTTCAATATGTTTATATGAAGGTATCTTGTCGGTTCCATTCATATTTGCCTTTAAAGATGCCATCAATGCCCCCACACCGAAACTAAACGCCCATAGGTAATCGGTTTCTTTGACATAAGAACAAGTAAATGCAGAAGACAAAATATCACCTGCACCAGTGGAGTCTTTAGTTTTGACATTATCAATACCAAGCCAATAGTGTTTATCATTATGTAACATATGAACAGTTCTATTCTCTGTGAAAATTAGAAAATTTATCTTATTTTTTAATTTCCATTTTTGCGCTTCAATAAAATCTGAAGTTCCAGAAATACACTCAAGCTCATGAGGATCTAATTTTATTGCATCTATATCTTGAAGAGAAAAATCTAATCCCTTTCTGATTAAAATTCTTCCTCCGTTAGTAATATAACGTGTGTAGCCCTGAGGGTCCAGCATTACAAAATTGTCTCCTTTATGAATCACGTAATTCAAAACTTCTTGTGGAACTTCATCCAATATTGGACTTAAAAGCCAACAATCCGTTTTGATATTTTCAACATCAGACAATGAAATAGAATCCCCTCTTGCAGATAAGGAAATCTCTCTACCATTTTCCATAATTTTTATAGTAAATCTAGTAGTGGGCTTTTCAGAAGAAATACTGTTATGAATATCAAGATCATTTTCTTTAAAAAATGATAGGTGCTTGCCATTAAGGTCCTTTCCAAATTTACTAACTAGTTCAACTTTAAATCCAAATTGTTTGGATGTAAGGCCACAATAGCATGGAGGTCCTCCCAAACTTTCAATAATTTGTCCGTCTTGATTAATTATCCTATCCAAGGCAATATTTGAGATTATTGTTATTTTCATAAATATAATTGCCTAATATTCTTTCAATGTTAATATTAACCTATACTATTAGTATATTGGTAAAAATAGTAAACACAAGATTTATAGATATACTCAATATAAACGATATAGAATTTAAAAGGTATCAAGAGTTTCAATTCAGTTATTATTTAGACACATTTAATAAAATAGATATAACATAAATTGCTCTAGAAATAATGATCAGTAAATAGATAGACATTTGATTTACAAATAATAAATAAATACAGCGAAACATTATATAAAAACAGAATCAAATGATAGAGAATATTCTTGAAGGATTTTATGGTAGAAAATATATTAATTTACAAACCTTTAAAAAGAATGGAGAAATAGTTTCTACTCCCGTCTGGTTTGTATTAAAAAACAATGAAATACTTTTTAGATCTGGTAGAAATTCTGGAAAGGTTAAGAGAATTAGGAACAATAACAATGTAAAGTTGGCGATTTGCGACATTAGGGGAAATATCAAAGGACAAACATATACAGGAATAGCGAATTTTCAAGATAAATCTAGATATAGTGAGATCAATTCCCTATTTGACAAAAAATACAGTTTGCTGTCGCCAATATTAAAAATTGTCTACAAGTTGAGAAAAATTGATATTGTAATATTGTCCATAACCTTGAATATTAATATCAGTAAATAATTCATTTTAAAACTTTTTGACATACAATATTAACTGCTAAGGCATTAAATGTATGAGGACTGTTGTTATTATAATACAAATTAATTAAAAAAAATTGGGTGGGTCGGACAAAGCTAAATAGAAAATATGTCTTATCAAATTTTATAGCTATGAATTTATCTATTTGAATTGAGATCACTACAATTTGTTCAGGCTTTTATCATCTTGAAGCTCTACATATATTTTAGATGGATTAACATAAGGAATAACTTCTATTACCTTCTGTTCAATCTTATCAATTAGAATTTCAATATTATCAGTTACCAAGTTATCCACTAAGCTTACTTCTATAGCAACTATAACATCTTCTGGTCCAAGGTGCATAGTACGCATACTAATAACTCTATTTACCTCAGATAAAGTCAGTATAGATTTTATAATTCTGTTAGAATCTTTTTTTGTGATGGATTCTCCAATAAGTAAGGCTTTATTCTCTTTTGCAAGAAAGAACGCAAAGCCCATTAATACGAAACCAATTATTAACGAACTAATTGAATCATAAAAGACGTCTCCTGTTAAGTGAGACAGTGAAATCCCTATTCCGGCTATAGCTATGCCTAATAACGCTGCCGAGTCCTCGACTAAAACAGTGAGGATGGTAGGATCCTTGCTTTCGCGAAATTCATTCAGAATTGTTTTAACGGTTAATTTTTGTCCACGGGCATGTATATTTTTACTAAAGATAACAAAAGCTATTCTTAGAGCATTTAATTCAAAAATAGCTGAAATCGCCAAAATGATATAATTAATTTCTATATTTTCTATTATGTGAGGCTTCCCCAGTAAGCTTTCTAATCCTTGTTGAAGAGATAAAACTCCAGATATGCCAAAGATCATTGTGGACACAAGAAATGACCAAAAAAATTGTTCTTTACCGTATCCAAAAGAATGTCGTTCGCTTGCTGGTCTAGAGCTGCTCTTTATCCCAATTAATAGCAAAACTTGATTCATTGTATCTGAAAAAGAATGATAAGTTTCCGCCCACATGGCGCTACTTCCGGTATAAAGTGCGGCTAAGAGTTTTGCTATGGCGATTCCGAGGTTACCTAATAATGCAGCATAGACAGCCTTCTTAGATTTTACAACCAATTATTGGATTAAATAATATTAACTAAACTAGATAATTAATGTTTTTGAATATTCATCTCAAGTAGATTTTTAAGAACAGATAAAAATATGACCCTTCTAAACGTTATTTGTACCAATAAAAAAGCTGCAATAAGTATAGAATAAGAATATCTAGTAAATTTTTTTTCTTATATTCAAATTGGTTCTGTATGAACAACAACTCTAGTCGCGTCTGTCTCTTTTATTATCCTTTCTTGAACACTTGTTGCTATTTCGTGAGCTTCCTGTAAAGATATTTTCGAGGTTTTGGAAAATTTAATTAGTATAGTCAGCGTGATGTGTTGGTTTCCGTTCATATCCACTATACCTACATCTTTGCAACCTACTACGCCTTGTACTTCAAGACATAATCTTTTTATTTTGTCTATATAAGATTCAGCAACCCTTTTCTCAACTCCCATAGTTTTAATGTCTTCACTAGTATCAATTTCTATGTGCGATGTGATATTTTCAATTTCTTGTATTTCCTTCTTCACCATTTTTTCAAAAGACTCAACAATATCGTGTGCAGTTTTGAGATCAAGACGGTTATCAACCTGAATATCCAAATACAAGTGAAGTGATGATTTAGTTGTTTTTTTTGGTGTTTCTAAGTTAGGGTTGTATGACGGGTCATCATCATTCTCAGAAGTGTTACTATTTTTTTTAACTTGCCCTGAATCTCTTGGGAGTTTGGATAGGTATATTGAATGAATATTCTTAATTCCTTCAGTCTCGGCTGCAATCAATCTTATCCTGTCAGAAATGGTTTCAGACGCTGATTCTGTAGCATCAACATGTACGAGAACATCTGCATTTGGGATAGCCTGTCTAATCTTATGTTCCACGTTTGTGGCTATCTTATGTGCTTTATCATGGGTGCTAGTCCTTGGAACTTCTATATGTAGGTCAATAAACATAGTTGAACCTACACTTCGTATCCGTAAATCATGAGCCATATTAACACCTTCTAATCCAGATATAGATTCCATGACAACGTGATTGAATCCCTTTGGAGCTTTATCTAAAAGAACATCAAGAGTTCGTTTTCCTAGACCAAGTGAAGTATACAATATCATTCCAGCAATAATTATTGCAGCATAGGCATCAGCATTTGAGATATGTAAAAATAATACACTTGCTAGTCCTACAATAACTATGGCAGATGAGATCATGTCTGCTTTAAAATGCAGGGCATCAGCTTCGATTGCTTGACTGCCATATTTTCTGGCTACTCGAAATAATGCCCTTGATCTACCATAATCTACTGCGATGGAGATAAGCATTATTAAAAAGGAAAAAATTGTAATTTCTGGTTCTACGTTGCTAAAGAATATCCTCTCTATTCCTTCGTAAAATATCCAGCCAGCTACAAGCAATAGAAGCAGGATTTCAGTCAAACTTGAAATACTCTCGATTTTAGCATAACCGTACGTGAACCTTAGATCGGGAGGTTTGATTACCGCTCTTATTGCGTATAGAGTCATGAATGCAGCAAAGACGTCCAATCCCGAATGCAATGCTTCGGATAGTATTCCAAGACTGTTCGTGGAAAAGCCAATAACGAATTTGATAATTGCTAAACAAGACGAAGCGATTATAGAAGTAATTACTATACGATTTTTTTCCTTATAAGATTGTTCTCGTTTCTTATTTTTAATATAATAATCTTGTTGTTTCTTATCTTCATTGGCACCTCCAAGATTATTTTCAGTCACAACTGAATAAATAGCTATATCAATTGTTATATATATAGTAACCAAGATATGAGAGTATATATTATTAAATATTTTAGGTCAAAACATATTTTAATTTGATTACATTCAATTTTGTTTGTTAAGAATTTGGATATGGAAGTCATATCAGTTTAAGCATATTTTTTCTCTTACCTATTTTTCAGAAGATTAAAATGACTAAATTGATTCAAGGCATTGGATATAAACATTAGAACTGCCGATTGCTATATTTGTCATTAAATTAAGATCTGTTTAATGAGAATTACATACCATCTCAATAGGATAATACAGCAAAACTTGTATATGTCTATAATATGAATATTATTATCTATTATCAAATTGTCAAATAAAATTAACTCATAGTCAACATGTTTGAAAAATGAAAATCGAGATCGTGCAAGCGAGTGAGAAAATTTGTCAATTCATTAAACTCAAGTCCATAATGTGTCTTTAATTCAGTATTAATTCTTTCATCTGAATGCACATTTATTGAAAGATCCGCTTTCAAAAATGCAGGAATATCATTTTCGGAATCTCCTAAGTATAGAATTTTTTCATTATTATCAAAATTTAATATTTGTCTAATTTTATCTAAAGCCCTACCTTTGTCGAATTTAGTGGAGTATATATCAATAAAAGGGTGACTGGTATATGTCTTGACATTAATGTCGTTTAAATATAATGAATTATTCTTGATATATTCATTAATTCTGTTTAATATAATAGGTTCGATGTTACTTTTATAATTTTCCCATTTTAGCAGATGTCTATAGTCGAATGTTAGACCGGCTAGAACATTTTCTTTAAATGTATACTTCTTTTCAATCTTAAGATCGCTAAATCTATTCATTATACGAACTGAAAGATCTTCGAGTATGGGGGAATTCGTTAACAATTTTTCTTTATCGTAAATATAAAAACTTGTATTGTAGTCATCCAAAATACGACTAGTTGAATACCCAGTTTTTTTTAGATTACTTTTTTCTGAAAAAACAATTGTCTCTATTCCAAGAATGCAAGAGATAATTTTAGCAAAAGTACAGCTAGTGGCTAAAAAATCAAAAGATTTACTTGAGAGAAGGCAAACAGGAATTTTGCTTGAAATTTTTAATAGGATCGAATAAAGGTCTTCAGGTATAGGATTAACTTTCGAATAAACTGAACTAGTAGGGCACAGAGTACCATCGTAATCGGAAATAATAGCAGATATCTTCAATTATATTATTATTAAAAACTAGAGATATTTATTTACTAACAATCAAAATTATTCATTTTATGTCTAAGTTAAAATAGTTTCTAAAACTACTTCTGCACCTTCTTAATAATGACTATAACCGTAATAATAGGAATTACTTCAGTTTCGATGATCATATTCATTCAGAGTTCAACAGATATTTTCTGTACAACTACTAAAACAGAAGCACAATTGGACAACTGAGATTCTTCATTTACACATCTGTATATCCCATCTCCATCACTAAACTTGAATTGTGGTGATATTTCAGATAAAATTTTACAATTTTGTCTCCAGACCTGGAGGTATTTTATCGTGATGGAGAGGGTGTAGGAGGCGAATCATAATGATGGTTAATTTAAGGTACAATAACATATTAATACAATATTTTTAATTCAGTTGAATAACAAAGATATATTTTATAATATGTTTAATCATAATAATAAGTGTTTTTTCTTTTGCTACTCTTCCCTCAAATCTGAAGAGTAATCGAGAAGATCAAGATGCTATATAAGTAGAAGGTAACGTAAATTATGTTTTTGATGGCAATACACTCGACATCGCATATTGTGAGGTATTAATATCAATAAAGTATTAATGGAAAATAATTTAGCAAAAATCTACACAGAAAATTGTAATATTTCTGAATTTAAAATGAGAAATGGGGAAATTAACCTGTTAATCTATCTAAACGATTCGGTCGTATTTATAAAGTGGTCTAGCATAAAACAGCAATTCTAGCTAATTTGTTCGTCTTGCGATCAAGATTTGATCTATTTCCTAATTTTTTTAAACGAATCAAAAAAATAAAAGTAGTTCATGTTCTCACAAGAATATTAGTGTCTTTGTTTCTATATTTTATTCTGTACATCTTCATATTTTTTTAAAGGAACAATTTTTACGGTATTAAAGGATGCAATTCCTGTGTCTATGCATAGGCTCTATATATCATGAATTTCCTCCTCAAAAATTATCATCCATTCATGTTCGAGTACTGACATGTAAAAAGATTCTATCATTTTTACTACGTACTTTGATTTGTTTTTTTCCAGTTTTTATCTTTGATTTCAATAAATATCTTTTTATTTTCCAAATTGTTGATAGGATAGGATTCAGGACTATGTATGGCGAATGCACCGAATAGACTTTGGTCCATTGTAATAATTTTTACAAATTAGAGTTCTTAACTATATGATCAGTAATTGCATTATTACTTGCGGAATTAATTTTTTTATACTGATTATAAATATATATTTGGCCAAAGTTCACCATGAATATCCCAAGAAAAACTGTTTATGGAAAGTGCCCAAAATGTAGGGCTAAAAGTCAACTCGAGATCACTTCAAATAATCCTGGAAAGGAGAAGTTTAAATGCAATATTTGTTTTCAGGTCTTTGGAATGGATGACCTTTGAGTTATGAAAAAGATCATGTGATTCTCTATATATCTTGATTAGTGAATAATACTTAAAACAAAGTTTGAAGTATAATAGCTATAAACAAATATTTGTATATCTCTAAATCTAATACACAAAAAAATAAAATCGTTTTGATTTTATCCTTTATAAATTATCAGTAAATAGTTACCATTTCTATGAATAAAAATTTGCATAGTTTACATATTGTCCTCTTATTAAAATTTGAAATGAGCTTCAACTAGAAAGCAATACTGAAAAAATTTATTAAAAAAATTAATTGACTTGGATTTGATTATAATTTTTTATAAAATATATAATCAATCTATTGAGCCAAAAATAGTCTGATTAAATTTCAAGATTCGAAAAAATATAAATCAAAATTTCTATATTATGTTGTACACAGATTATTAAATTAATAACTTTTATTGAAAGTTATACGGTAAGAAAGTAGGATAAGATTCACCGATAATAGTTTGGAAATAAATTTAAATCTGAAATGATCTAAAAAAATTTTAGATATGAATAATAAATCTTTTGTGATGATTTATGGTTTACTCTTAGTCAGTATACTTTCTTTTCCGAATGTCGCTGCGCAAGATAATTCTAATTTTACAATTGGTAACGAGATTCCCGAACCTCCAGTTCCTAAACCTAAAGTAGATGTTTCGATAGAAGGAACCTCTGTTGATGATAAGATTAGAGGAGGCGACGGAGATGATGAAATATCAGGTAATAAGGGTGATGATATCTTGAGCGGACATGAAGGAAATGATGAGCTTGATGGAGGGTCTGGAGATGATCAGCTTGATGGAGGGTCTGGAGATGATCAGCTTGATGGAGGCGTAGAGGCTGATGAACTAAAAGGAGGAAAAGGAGAAGACCTATTTATTTGTGATGAACAAGATACAGTAATTGATTTTAATTCTTTAGAAAATGATGAAATACAAGGTAACTGTGAATTTATTGATAGAGCATTAGCCGAAAGACCTCCATTTTCAGGATTTGAAAATAGTGAAAGAGAGGGTTTCAATGATGGTTTCAATGATGGTTTCAATGATGATCAGTACAATCCTTATTCCGGGAATCCTTATCAGCGCTTATATTGAGATTATGATGTGGAACATCTTTTATTTGAAAGTAATTTGAAAAACTAAAAAAGACATATAATATTTTATATATAAAACCATCAAAATTTCATTATTAAATCGTTATTAATTACTCCATTTTCACGATAAAAAAATACTTATAATATAACCTAGAAGAATATGAGGGTAGATTACTAGATTTGAATAAAATTTTGTTTATTTTCGTTTTATGCGTATTAATTTCGATGATATTTTCCTTAAATGTTGGCAATGCTCAAACAAATCCACCTACACTTATAGAAAACCAGGCAGAAGATGTTAATAATTCAAATATATCCACTCCAAAATTAGATGTTTTCATTGAAGGAACCTTACTTAATGATAATCTGAAAGGAGGAACAGGCAATGATGGTATATCCGGAGGAAATGGAGATGACAAACTTCTAGGAAATAATGGGGATGACGATATCGAGGGTGGAAAGGGAGATGACGTACTCAATGGTGGACCAGGTAAAGACAGACTAAGAGGTGGAGAAGGATATGATCTTTTCATCTGTGATAAAGACGATGAGCCTATAGATTTCGATTCAGACGACAAAAAGCAAGGCCCGTGTAAGGCAATAAAGAAAGACAATGACAAAGATGACAAGAAGAAGAAAGACAATGACAAAGATGACAAGAAGAAGAAAGACAATGACAAAGATGACAAGAAGAAGAAAGACAATGACAAAGATGACAAGAAGAAGA
>DATFEP010000082.1:0-19701 GCA_035250975.1 Nitrososphaeraceae archaeon
GAATAGTAATCGTGAAAGCATCGGTTCTATTTGAAATACTGCTACTCGTTCTATCATGGTCTTCTAAAGGAGAATGCATTCTGTGTTTTAGGTATAAAAGTTCAAGATTGCGGATATCTAGTAACACCATCAATGTAGACAATTTTTTCAGACTGATAGAGAACAAGAAAGTAAATAAATACAGAGAAAGAAGAATACATCATCAATCCTATGTTCTGTTTCTATTGTAATGATCAAAGGATTCTTAGAAAGAAATAGCGCGTTATAGTTGAATAAATATCGTATAATTAAGTACTTCATATATAACAAGTAAAAAGTAATAAGATACTAAGCTTTTCCAGCCTCATCATTCATCAGCAATATTATCTATATCTTCAAATTCGTCATATTCCGCTTCAAGGTCTTCTTCAAATTCACTTTCAAGATCTTCAGACATAAAAATAATTGTACGACAAAAATAATATAATCTTTTATAAAAATTGTTATCTTACATCTTTAAATTTAAGTGTGGTATTAGAAAATAATTTATAAGAAAATATATACATTAATAATAAAATATGGATGACAATACAAAAAACATAGAATACAACGAAACAAGTTCATGTGAATATTGTGGAAATCTTATAGAAATGTGTATGTGTGTTTGTCCATATTGTGGTGAAAGAAATTCATGTGAATGTTGTTTACATGATGCAGTTACAGGAGGATAATACAAATATATTTTAAACTATTAATAGAAAGGCATATCAATTAAGTACTAAATGAATCAGAGAGTTGAAGAGATTTCATGGGTTATTGGTGGAGCTCAGGGTAGTGGTGTGGACTCTGCTGCCAATATATTTTCACGAGCCTGTGCTGAAGCAGGATTTTATGTTTTTGGTAAAAGGGAATATTATTCAAATATTAAGGGAGAACACAGTTATTTTACTGTTAGAGTATCGAATAAACAAGTACGATCTCATAAAGAACAGATTGACATTCTTGTATCTTTTGATGCCGAAACTATATTTCTGCATGCAGACAAAGTTTCTAGTAATGGAGCGATCATTTTTAATTCTGAATTAGTTAATAAATCACTAGATGAACTTCCTACAATTGACGACGAAGCACGTAAAAGAATAACCAGATTATTTGATGATTCAGATGGTGTCATTACAGTAAAAAAAATGTTAGAAAAGGCAGAACAAAAATTTGTTAGATGTTATAATGTTCCATATTTTCAATTATTAAAGAATTTTTCAGAAAAAATTGGTAATCCTGCATTGAGTAAGCTTGCGAGAATGATAAACGTTATAGCACTTTCTATATCCTTGGCGATGCTTAATCTTGAACAACGAACAATATCTAAGGCAATAACTTATACGTTCCGAGCAAAACCACAAGTTGCAGAAATTAATATTGCCGCTGCTGAATACGCTTATAAGTATGCGCAACAATTGTTCAAGAATGATAGCTTTCTTATACATGGAAACAATGAGATTTCTGATATTATTTTAGTACAGGGCAGTCAATCATCCGCATTGGGAAAAATCGTTGCTGGATGTAGATTTCAAACATATTATCCTATCACACCCGCCAGTGAAGATAGTGAATTTTTAGAAGCTAATCAGATAATTGAACAACTAAGTGGAGAAAAAGGTTCTATATTAGTGATGCAAACAGAAGATGAAATAGCTGCTATTACTATGGCAATAGGAGGTGCTTTAACAGGAGTAAGAGCTTCTACTGCAACATCAGGACCGGGATTTTCATTAATGGCTGAGGCGTTAGGATGGGCAGGAATAAATGAAGTACCTTTAGTTATCTCCCTCTACCAAAGAGCTGGTCCATCAACTGGACTTCCGACAAGACATGAACAAGGTGATTTATTATTTTCTATTAATGCAGGTCATGGGGAATTTCCCAGGATTGTTTTCGCGTCTGGGGATATTGAAGAAAGCTTTTACGATACGATCACCGTATTCAACCTCGCGGAGATTTTTCAAGTGCCAGTGATTCATTTACTAGATAAGGCTATCTCAAGTAGTATTATCACATGTAAAAAATTTGATCCTAATAGAACTAAAATAAATCGTGGATCCTTAATTGAAAAGATTGATAATTCTCTAGATTTACAATTACCATCAAGTCCTTTCAAAAGATTTGAATTAAAAGACAATCCTATTTCCTTTAGAACTCCAATTGGTACTAAAAACGGAATATTTTGGAATACAGGTGATGAACATAATGAGAAAGGTCACATAACAGAAGATCCTGATATGCGAATAAAGATGATGAATAAAAGAATGAGTAAACTGGAACTGGTTTTAGATGAAATAACAGACGATGAGAAGATCAGAACATACTATGAAAGCTCTGAAATCATAATCACAAGTTGGGGTTCTACTAAAGGAGCTATTTTAGATAGTATAGATTTGTTAAAAAATGACGGAATAAATATTCAATTTATTCAAATCAAGTTGTTAAATCCCTTTCCTAAAGTACTACTTGAAAATCTTCTAAGTAATGCAAAGATCATCATCAACGTAGAAATGAATTATTCATCACAATTAGCTAGACTGATCAAACAAAATACGAATAAAGAGGTAGATTATGAAATAGTAAAGTATAATGGAAGACCAATAGCATCTGATGAACTTTATTATGTAATAAAAAATATCTTAAATAAGAATATTAACGAAAGGAGAGTTGTATTAGATCATGGTACTTAAACCAGCTGATTATAAGACAGAAGTTCATAACGATTGGTGTCCAGGTTGTGGAGATTTTGGTATTCTAAATGCACTACAAATGACTTTAGCTGAATTACAAATACCAAACTATAAGACAGCAATTTTTGCTGGTATAGGATGTTCTGGTAAAACACCTCATTTTATTCATACTTATGGGATACATACATTACATGGGCGAGTGCTGCCATTTGCGCAGGGAGCAAAACTTTGCAATCCAGATTTAGAGGTAATTGCTGTAGGAGGAGATGGAGATGGATTGGGTATTGGAGTTGGTCATTTTGTAAATTCAGGAAGAAGAAATATTGATATGACATATATTATTTACAATAATGGGGTATATGGACTAACAAAGGGACAAGCATCTCCTACCCTGAAACTGGGTATGAAAACGAAATCTTTATCTCAACCAAATGTAAATGATGCTATTAATCCTATTGCTTTAGCGTTTATTTCTGGTTTTACATTTATTGCTAGAGGCTATGCATATGACATTGGACATCTTAAAAATTTGTTAAAAAAAGCTATCCAACATAAAGGACTATCTTTTGTGGATATACTTCAACCATGCCCTACATATAATGATATAAATACAAAAGAATGGTTTCAAGGAAATGACAAAATTGATAATTTTGGAAAAGTAATACCTAGAATATATAAATTAGAAAATAATGGATATGATGGAGAGTTAAGTGAACCTGAAAAATACTATGATCTTGCAACGAAAGTAATAGAGAAATCCAATGAATGGGGTGACCAAATCCCAATAGGAATATTCTACCAAAATGAACATATTGCAACATATCAAGAAAGAATCTCAGAAAAAATCAATAATTATTCAGAATATCCACCGGCTAAACAAAGGATAACATTAGATAAAAATGAAACAAACTCTAATATTGACGGCTTATTAGAATCTATATCTGTAGGAACTTCGTAGGTAGTGTTCGACATACCTAAAATTTAAGACGAAAACCACTATTAATACTGTTACAAAAATGTATAATCAGGTTGCAACTATCATAGGTATCTATACGATCTTTTACAAGTTAAAGGTTATAACATAGAAGTAGCATCCATTAAATTAATGGTCAAGGTAATAGCATATGATAAGTCAATACAGAAAAGAAGCAGATGCTATAATAATACTAGCAGATGTACAGGGATTGCATATGATGTTACAATGTTATATTACCCTAAATAAGGGAAGAATTGAGATCTAGCCAGACGCATACTATTTGTAAACATAGGAACGACGTTCAAAAACAATATAAACATCGATATTTCAAGCTTTCGTACAATCAATATAATATATTTATGAAACTATATTACCTATCGTAAAAATGACTATTTCAAGAACATATCACAATAAAGATCAATAAAGATAGACAAGAGTTAATCTTCAGATATTCGGATAATTATTAATATCTAGTTGAATAGCTTTTAAAGATAAAAAATGCAAAAAATTAAAAGAAAAAATGAAGGATTTTTAATCCCATTTACTCCAGGCTGCCATCCATCGATAAGTCCAAGTATTTAGTTTAGCACCTAAAGCCGCTATCGGGACACTGAGTACCGCACCAGCTCCAGCACCTAAAGCCACCGGACTATTATAGAACTTACCGACCTGGGGTTCAATTGGTGTCATATACGGAGGCAACGTGGGCCTAGGATATTTGAATGCCATTTCTAACGGATCCTTCACCAGCAAGAGGTTTATCATATTAAATACTGGAAGAGACATTCCTACTAGTGTTCCACCAATTAGAATTGCAGCATGTTTGTTTCTTCTTGTTGCCCAATATGTGAGGTCTAATAGCATTGCTGAAGGAATCCAAACTGGTGTTACTATGAAATCGTATGGATATCCCAAAGCGAACCATGCACCTTTCGCAACCCATGTGTATATAGTCATAATTGTAGCATAGTATGTAGCTGTACCTGGAACTCCCGTAAAGAGCATATAATAAATCGCTCCTACCACAAGCATAGTAGATTGTGAAATAGAAAATACGACAAATGAAGTCCAAGCCCAATCGGTATAGAAGATATAGTCACCCGCATTGATTGTTAATAATGTACTGTTAACAGCAACCACCACTATGAATAGATAGTGCGTTGTACGTCGTAGCCAGACCATTAACAACCTACGCATGAATGTTGTATATAAAATTTTATTTTTTTATTTGAAATAATTTGTATCCAAATATACACTATTTAATCTATAATTTATGCATAATTTATAGAAAACCTAGAAAATTGTGTTATTAAAATAAAAAATTAAGGTTAATGGGAAAAATTATTTATGGACGAACTGGCATCTTTTCGCCTGCAACTTTCATAATAAAGATAATTCCCAATACTTCTATGACAGTTAAAACCGATAATGCAAACATTCCACTAGGTAAAGGGTACGCCCATGGATATACAGTGACACCAACATATATACCACCTGCAGTCGCGACCCAACATAAAATGAAGCCTAAAATGAAAATTCCTCTCATGTTTTCAACTCTACGGCCGATCATGCGCTCTATTTCATCACGATTGCCACCATCAATTCTTCCCCCACCGCTCGTATATCCTTTTGGTAAAGTCATTTAATATGTATGTCTCAATCTGCCTTTTTAAATTTTGCTATTTATTAATATTTTTTTAATATAAAAATGTGCATAAAATTCAGTACAAATTTATGTTAATAACTTGATTGCACAAAGATTCATAGATTAGAGTTAAAGAAAAAACAGCAAAACATATATCCATGTTATTCATCTTCCCTAATATACGAATATGATGAAAAGTGCATTAGCTGTAACTATCGCCATAGTTATTGTGATGTCCACTGCAGTTACCCTTATTCCAATTAAAGATGCAGAAGGTCATGGTGTCCAAGCTCAGCTTCAAAGTAGATTTGTAAGAATTCAAGATGAAGCATTTTCAGCACAAACATTACAGACAGGTGAAGAACTGACTGTAACAGGAACTTTACAGAGTCTAGTTAATAGACCACTTAGAGCATGGATTTCGCTCTTTAGTGAATCCACAAATGCAGGTAATAGATGGGAATTCACATCAAGGGATCCACCAGGAAATGTTTTTGAGATTCAACCTCAGGCTACAGTTCCATACACAGTCACAGCAAAAGCTCTGGAACCGGGTGTATATCATGTACATACACAGTTGAACGTAGCATCAGTAGGTCCAGGGTTAGGTCCGGGACAGACTGTGCAAGTAAGTGGAGAAGCAATATTGAAACCAGTTCCGTGGCAAAACGTTTGGTATCAGGTAATACTTATAGGTGCTGGATTAGGAGTAACTTTTGCGACTAGACCGTGGCAAGTAATTTAAAACAACCTATTTTTTTTATTTGTAAGATATCTTATTGTGTTTGTATTTTATTTCGCGAATAATAGTCATAATTACCAACCATAACGATTAATATTTTTATTGTACGCTTGTTACATTAGTTTAATGATACAATTTATTTTTAATTATATCATTCAATTTTGTTAATAAATATTTTTTAAGAATTATATATATAGATAATAATATTTTTTATATGCCATCTAAAAATTTAGAATTTGATATTATTTACGGAAAAATTTTTTCTCTAGTTAACGAATTAAAAAATGATGGAATTGATGTTAAAATAAAGATGGAGAAGAAGTCTGGTTTCTTGGGAATATATACGTCCAATTTCAATATGTTAGGAAATGCAAAAAATGGATTAAAAGACATTCTAGAACTCTCTTATACAACAGCTGAGCATCATCCATATTGGAACATGCTTTATAATGCATCTGAAATAATAAACACAATTTTAGATTCATGGGATATTGATTTCAGTGATGATCAAATAAAAGAGATGGTTTGGCGAAATAATGAAATAAGATATAATCTAACTAAATTAGAATCTGATAGTAATAAATAGTGACCAAGTTTATCAGTAGTGCTATAAACTTAATAGTATAAGAAATATGAAAATAATTACCCGATGAAATGGTTTATCATTTTATTTGTTATTACCCTTTCATTTTTAATAGTATTCAAATTTCTGTATTTTGAGAATTCATTTCCATTCTTCAATTTATCTTCTCCGTTAGGAAGTAATAACAATACCTCTTTTTATGTAAATGGTTCTCTGTTTTCATTGATAATATTAGGAGACCAAAATCCAATAGAACATGATAACAGTATTTCCAATTTATTACCTTTCAAGGCAAAGGAAAAAAATACCGATGTAGTTGATCTCGTTACATCCAGTCTTATTGACATACTCATAAATCAGGAGTCAAAGTTTTCGTTAGATGAATTACTTCCAGATTCTGAAATAGCGGATAATAAAAATTATAATAATATGGGAAAGTTGTTGATTCTTAATGGTAGTTGGATCTTAGATGTAAAAAATGGAGAAATAATCTCTTTCACTGCCAAGATATCTAAAATTTCCAAAGATGGAATTTCCCCTCATACATACGAAATTCTTAATTTCATAGACGAAACTGATACTCCAATACGATTGTCAGAAACTGAAAATAATATCATAAAAGGCAAAGCACAGATAATTACGCCAAATGACATCATCAATGTTGATCTCTATTTGATTTTACAAAGAAATACAATTAGTATTATTCTACAACCAAAAATAATAGATGATGATTATCTAGGGCAACCAATATACGGATTGACCGACTATATTAGAACTTAATTAATTTTGCTTATCGTATATCGTAAATTTTTATATTTTTATATCGTAACTTTGAATTGCTCATAACTATTTATATTATTTTGCTATTTTATAAAAGTCGTTAGCAAGATTGTGACTCTCATCAGAAATAAATTCCTGTCGTTTGTCTATGCTTTAATAATGATGTATATAATATTATAATTATAATATTGAATATTATCTAAAAAATATATCAAAATAATACTCCTTGAATTAATGCTATATTTAAAAACTAAACCTATAATAGTTGCTTTTTTAATAATTTTAAAGCATGAATATATCTCTTGTGGCAACCGAATTAGAGCCCAAGGGTCTTAAATTCAAGAATTTAAAAAATGGACAGTTAGTTCAAGGAACAACACTAGTAAAACGAGGCTTTGCCCATATGCAAAAACATGGAGTAATCATGGACGTCACTACAGTAGAACAAGCACATATAGCAGAGGATGCCGGAGCCGTAGCGGTTATGGTTCTAGATAAATTACCATATGATGTCAGAAAGGTCGGGGGAGTAGCAAGAACTGCTAGTATAAAAATTATAGAAGAGATAATGGATGAAATTACAATTCCAATCATGGCTAAATGTAGAATAGGACATATTTCGGAGGCAAAGATGTTAGAAGCTGTTGGTGTAGATATGATAGATGAGAGTGAGGTCCTTACTCCGGCTGATGAGGAAAATCATATCTGGAAATGGGATTTTACTACTCCATTTGTTAATGGTGCAAAGAATCTTGCAGAAGCTTTACGTAGAATAGAAGAAGGAAGTTCTATGATTAGAACAAAAGGAGAACCAGGAACAGGAAATATAGCCGAGGCAGTTAGACATATAAAAAATGTAAATAATGATATCAGAAAAATAAATTCTATATACCAGAGAAACGATGATCTTGAGTTAATTAGTTTTGCTCGAGAATTAAAAGTTTCATACACGTTAGTTAAAGAAACGGCAAGACTTTCTAGGCTACCTGTTGTAAATTTTGCAGCTGGAGGTATAGCTACACCTGCAGATGCTGCTTTAGTTATGAATTATGGTTGTGATGGTGTTTTTGTAGGTTCAGGTATTTTTAAGGCAGAAGACCCAGACCAGCGAGCTAGAGCAATCGTTCTAGCTACAACCTATTACGACGATCCAAAAGTCGTTATGGAAGCTCAAAAAATGGTTGATGAAAGAAAATCTCTTTTAGGTTTGGATACAAAAAACCTTGAATTACGTATGCAAGAAAGAGGCCCATCAATTTGAGTGAAATAAACATAGGTGTACTCGGTTTTCAAGGTGACATAGAGGAAAACATTATTTCGACAAAGGAGGCATTAAAGAATATGGATTTAAATGGAATAGTACGGCCAATCCGTCATTCAGAATCGATTGAAAATTTGGATGGTTTGATATTGCCTGGGGGAGAAAGTACTGTTATAGGAAATTTAGTTTGTCTTTATAATGGTCAAATGTTTCAAACAATAAAAAAACGAGTTTCAGAAGGACTACCAGTTATGGGTACATGTGCAGGTTTGATCATGTTATCCAAAAGGGCATACGATAAAGTTGTTGGGGAAACAAGACAGCAGTTATTGGAAGTATTGAATGTTGTTGTAGAACGAAATGCATTTGGAAGACAACATAATTCATTTGAAATGGATCTTGAAATCCCAGTCTTGGGAAAGACTCCTTTCAGAGGAATCTTTATCAGGGCTCCAATAATTACTGATATACAAGATAATGTTAATATTATTTCCTCATTTGATGATAAAATAGTGGCAGTAAACCAAGATAACATTCTTGCCACATCTTTTCATCCGGAATTATCATCTGATAGTAGAATGCATGAATTATTTGTAAAAAAAGTTTTGGGGTTTAAAAAAACCTAAAAATTGATTTTTTAAAATGCAAATGCGGGGGGTGGGATTTGAACCCACGAACCTCTAAAGGACGGGATCCCACATTTTTTAGATCTTAAGTCCCGCGTCTCCAAATTGTTTTTTATTTGGCCAGGCTCTACAACCCCCGCCTGTATTGCAAGTCGGCTAATCCTGATATTAAACCTTACAGTAAAATTAAAAATCTAATTACAGACTTTATAATATAATTCTATTTGAATTTTATGGAAATGGTACTGCAATAAATGGTAGTTTAAAAGGAACATCCTTTTTTTTATCTTTAGCATCTTTATCTTTAGCATCTTTATCTTCATCTTCGTCACTTCCAAATAATTCATCTAGCGAAATATCTTCGTCGTCATTCTTTCCATTATTTATTTCATCCTTGCCACCGCCTTCATCCTTGCCACCGCCTTCATCCCCTTTACCATATGCTAAATCGTTAAATAACGAAAAATCGAAACCAACTAATAGTAATAAACTTACTAATAATGAAAGGTATAATTTTTTTCTAATCAATTATAGTACGGATCATCATATATTTTAAATTATATTAGGTTTAAGTAAGGTATTACTATATCATAATACTGGTATATTTCATAGAATTTATTTCTATACAAAACTTTCATGATATTGTTTGTAATCAATTAACTATGATGAAATGATTTATGAACATTTCAGAATACTAACCTATCCGTTTCATTTTTGAACCACACTTTGGACACATTAGATTATTATGTTTTGTATCACACATCATACAATAATAATTTACTTTATTGGAATCAAACATTGGAAAATTATCTAGCTTAAATCTTGCCATTTCTCTTCTTCGTATATATAAACTAAGAATTAAAACTATTGACACGATAACTATTAAAGAATAAGGAAAAGGTACTATTATTGAGATAATAAAACTTATTACAAAATATATTGCAATCCATTTTAGTTGTTGGTATAAAAAACTTTTATTATTCATTAATTAAATTAATACTAAGTGATATAAATAAATTTTATAAATATTAATACATTTGAATGTTTTACCAAACTATTTATTAATAGAAAGAGAAATCGTAAACAGTGCTAAATTAAATAAATGATTGATATTACTTTAGGTCATACGCCAGATTCAGACGATGCTTTCATGTTCTACGGCTTAGCAACTGGAAAAGTTGATTCCAATGAATTCCGTATTGCTCATGTTATTGAAGATATAGAAAAACTCAACAAACGTGCGGTTAAACACGAGTTAGATATTACTGCTATCTCGGTTCATGCCTATGCTTTCTTGAAGGATTATGTTATATTAAGAAGTGGGGGCAGTTTTGGAATAAACTATGGTCCTATTATCCTTGCAAAAAAAGATTTTTCTCAAAAAGAAATATCTACAAAAACAATCGCAATTCCGGGAAAAATGACTTCAGCATATCTATTGCTATCTCTTTTTCTAAATAATTTGAATCTAAATAATTTCAACGTAAAAGAAATACCTTTTCATTTAATTCCTGATGCAATAATTAATAACGAAGTTGATGCAGGTGTTGTAATTCATGAAATACAAATAGCATATGAACATTTAAAACTTTGTAAAATTATTGATCTGGGCATGTGGTGGCATAATATAACGAATGGTTTACCAGTTCCATTAGGTATCAACGTTGCGAGTAATAAATCTTTAACATTAAGACAAATAAGAGAATTCGATACTTTGTTTAAAAAATCTATTATTTACGGTCTTAACAATATGGAAGAAACTCTAAACTACGCAATGAAATATGGAAGAGGACAAGCACAAAATATGATCTCAAAATTTGTTAATATGTACGTAAATGACCTTACAATTGATATGGGGGATAAGGGAAAACAAGCAATTGAAAAGGTCTTTGATCTAGCTATTGAAAAACATATTTTATCGCCATTCTCTGTGTATTTTGCATGAGGCAAAATATTCTTTTCGTTATCATAAAATCGCGACAGATCATAATCTGAACATTACTGAATAAGAATTTATCATTAATGTAATTAGTTTCGGCTTTTGCTTGTACAAATTCTCTATTTTTTACAAGTTTCACAAAAACTAGATCCAAAGATTGGATCAATATATATTTGAACATTCATTTTTTGTCTATTTTATTGTCGTACTAATAACATACAAGTTATATAAAAAAAACTGTAACTTACAATCAATCTTTGTTATTGTTTAATAAAATATTCATAAGTCAATAATTCTTTATAATATTAAAAAATGTATCTCTCTGAGCTGGTTGTCTATTTACCTCTCTAGCTAAACTCGCTAATTCTTCCATAGAAGTACCACTATTCTTTCCGGCTGCACGAAAGATTTCTTCTGAAAATGCAGTACCAACAAAATCATTTCCACCATATGATAATGCAACTTGAGCTATTTTTTTTCCTAAGGCTACCCAATAAACAGAAATATTGTTTAAAGTATTTGCTAGTAAAAGTCTTGATATTGCAATAACCCTAAGATCATATAAAGATGAACTTTCTCTTTTAATTTCTGCATTTTTTTCCATTTCAGTATTATCTAAACTAAATTTCAACGGAATAAAGGTGTTAAATCCATTGGTTTTTTTATGTAGATCTCTTATTTTAATAATATGATCAACAATATGTTCTGGTTTTTCGATATGACCAAAAAGCATGGTGGAATTAGTTTTTAACCCAACTTCATGAGCCTGTTTAGCGGTATCTAACCACTCGTCTCCTGAACATTTCCCTCTTACAATTCTATTCCTAACTTCAGGACTGAAAATTTCTGCTCCCCCACCAGGAAGTGCATCCAAACCAGAACTTTTTAATCTATTTAGTATTTCCTTAACTGAATTTTTTGTTAATTTAGATATAAAAAAAATTTCTGCAGGTGTTAATGCTTTAATCGTGACATTAGGAAATTCATTTTTAATACTTTTTATCATTTTTTCGTAATAATCAAGTCCAAGTTTTGGGTGAAATCCACCAACTATGTGTAACTCAGTTACTCCCATTTGTTTAATAGCTAGTCTAGCACGTTCAACGATCTGTTCACTTGTAAGAGTATACGCATCATCCTCACTTCCCTTTCTATAAAATGCACATAGGGGACAGCTTGCAATACAAACATTAGTGTAGTTTAGATAATATGATGATGCAAATGTAACAATATTCCCATTTTTTGTCTTTCGGATACTATCAGCAGCTGAACCCAATAAGAACAAGTTTTCTTTAAATAACTGAATACCATCGTTATAGGATAATTCTTCTCCAGCTAAAACCTTTTCTAAAGCGATAGTTGGTTTAGTATTTAAAATATTACTATACAAGTTTTGGTAGATCTAATCTAATTATTTATTGATATATAACTTCTTTCAAATCTTAGTCTTGTAACGAATAAATAGAATTAACAAAATATAGTTCATAATTGCAAAATAGCTTATCTTACTTTGTCTCTGAATCAGAAATCGGAGAAATTTTAAATGATGTTTTGGAAGGAAAACGACTTAATTTCAAAGATTGTGTAAAACTTATAGGTTCTGATGATATTTATGCAATCGGGTTAGTAGCTAATCTATTAAGAGAAAATCTTTTTGGGAAAACTGCTACTTTTATAAATAATATTATTCTAAACTACACCAATGTCTGTGTAACTTACTGTAAATTTTGCGCTTTTTACAGACCACCTAGACATGAAGAATCATATACTCGTACAAAATTAGATATATTAAAAAGAATTTCCATCTCCAAAGAACTGTTTGGAATAACTCAAATACTTTTTCAAGGTGGACACAATCCAAATTTGTCGATAGAATATTACGAAGATGTTTTCAGAGATATTAAAAAGTATTATCCATCGATTTCAATCCATGGTCTTTCTGCCTCTGAAATAGATATGATAGCAAAAGTTGAACGAAGTAGTACAAAGGAAATATTATCTAGATTAAAGATGTCGGGTTTAGATTCTCTTCCAGGTGCGGGAGCAGAAATTCTTGTAGATGAAGTTAAGTCTAAAATAAGCCCTCTTAAAATCAAAAGTAATGATTGGCTCAGGATAATGAATGAGGCACATGATATGGGAATTAGTTCTTCTGCAACTATGATGTATGGAACTGTAGAAAATGATTATGATATTGCTCAACACTTGATGAAAATATGTGAACTACAAGAGAAAACTAATGGTTTTATAGCTTTCATTCCTTGGGGATTTGAACCTAATAAAACTCAATTGCAATTGGAAGGATTGACCAAATATTCACCTGGAGGGTTAAAATTGTTAAAGATGATATCTATCTCAAGAATAATCTTTTATGGTTTAATTCCTCATATTCAGTCATCATGGTTAACAAATGGAATAGGTATGGCACAGTTAGCACTATTTTTTGGAGCAGATGATTTTGGGGGTACCTTAATTGGTGAAGAAGTTGTAAGTGCCACTGGAGCACGTTCTACCGAGCTAACTTCGACCAAGATAATTGATTCCATTCAACAAGTTGAATTTCATGCTGCTGAACGAGATAACTTTTATAATATTATACGTTTTTTTTAGTATAATTTTTGAAATTGATATTTTATCTAAAAATTCTATGACTTTATAAATTTTTTTATAAAATAAATTAATAATTACAAAATTCTCTATAAATAGTAAGTACGTTTAAATGTCTAATTCATAAATAGAGCTTGATATGTCTGTTGGTATTGACGATATGGCCCTTTATGTTCCCAAGTTATATGTCGATTCAAAAGATTTTGCGAAGGAAAGAGGAATTGACCCTTATAAATTAGAAAATGGGATAGGTATAAAGAAAATGGCCATTGTTGATGCTAATCAGGATCCAGCATGTATGGCTGCTAATGCTTGTTTAAAACTAATGCAGAAAAATGACTTGAAACCAAACGATATAGGAAGAATGTATGTAGCTACTGAGTCAGCTCTGGATGAATCCAAAGCAATGAATTCCTTCGTGATTGGTATGCTCGAACAAATTTATGGTGAAGGCTCATTTGAACATGCCGGCGGAATAGAATGTAAATTTGCTTGTGTGAGTGGTTCCTATGCTCTATATGATAATGCTAATTGGATCAGGGCCGAGGAAAATAACGGACGTGCAGCCATTGTCATAGTAAGCGATATAGCAAAGTACGATATGGGTTCTGCAGGAGAATATACTCAAGGGGCAGGTGCAATAGCAATGCTTGTCAAAGAAAATCCTAGATTAGTTATTTTCGATCCCAAAGTTACTTCTACGATTATTAAAAATGAGTATGATTTTTACCGACCGTTTGGAAGAGAAACTCCTCTTGTTAATGGTAGTTATTCTAATTATTTGTATCTAATTCAAGTCAAAAAAGCCTTTGATAGTTATAAGGAAAAAGTTTTAAGAACTAATTTGTTCCAAATAAATAGTGATGAATCAATAACAGATAAAATTGATTATTTTAGCGTTCATCTGCCTTATAGGAAAATGGGTGAAAAAGCATTGGCTTATCTTTTACGACATGAATGGAGACATCTTCCAAGATGGAAAAAAATAATTGATGAAGTTGGAATGGAGGAGCCAGTTCCAAAGGATCCAAGAGGAACAATTGAATCTATTCTAGCCGATAAAGAATTTATGAAAGCAGATGACACCTTCAGACGTGCCTTTATAAAAACAAGTTTCTTTAAACAGGTATTCGAGCAAAAGATGTCTAGTTCTCTTGAAGCATCTACAATAATAGGAAATATATATACTGCATCTATGTACATGGGATTACGAAGTCTACTTGAATTTGAATATAAGAAAAATATTGATTTAGCAAATAAGAGAATAGGATTTGGTTCATATGGAAGTGGAAGTAGTGCAATGGTTTTCAGTGGTGTGGTCCAAGAAGAATATAAAGAAGTAGTAAAAGACATGAATCTAGAAATGGAAATAGGAAATCGTACTAAACTTGATATGGCAGAATATAAACGTCTTCACTCTAATGAACTACCAATAAATGAATCGTTTTTGGATCATGAGAAAGAATTTGTTCTAGTAAAGATTGGTGGAAATACATCTGATAAAGCTGGACAAAGAGACTATCTCTTTTGTAACTAAATAATTTTTCTAATTTAGACACTTTTTAATATTCTCTTCTATTCTATAATAACTCTACCTGTAGGAAGTTATATTACAATATGAATATTTTCATATTGAGTCTAATCTGAAAGTAGTTACAGTGTTTGAGTTTACGGTATAACAGATTTATCCAACAAATCAAATTGTTCCATTTACACTATATCATGAGATTAGTTGATATTCGAATTTCTGTAAAAAAATAATATGTCAAGTTTTTATGTATCTACTTACCTTCAGTTTTTGTTTTATCCTCTACAATTTTATATCTTGATAAAAACTTGTAGACAACGAAAACTACAAGTGCTATTATCAGAAAATCTATGAAATTGGCAATCAGGTCTCCATATTTGAATTCTGACACTGTACCAGACACACTCGTAACATTTGCAGATAATGTTTCTAAGCTTCCTGAGGGTAGGAATAGACCAACAAGAGGGTTAATTATATCTTCAACAAATGCAGTAACCAATTTTGATGATGCCAGACCTATGACAAAAGCTATCGCTAAACCTATTATACCAAATGTCTTGAGAAAATCAAAGAATTCCTGAATAAAAGTTCTAGTTACTGGAGTCAATGGAGAAGGAGGTAAATCTTTATCAACCATGATTTTAATATATATAAAAAATAACATCTTTCATCAATAATAACGTTTAAAATTATTCACAAGAATGTAAAATATTCCATTAACTATATGAAGTATTTAAAAAATTTTAGAAAGTTATCATTTCTGTAATGTTTCATAAATAATTTTACCTTTTTCATTTTCTTATTTTTTTCAACATTTATTTGATTAAATTATAAATATATTTAGAATTCTCATATTTATTATAAAAATTTGTTACATTTATTTTTCTTTATAATATTATAACTCGTTATTTTTTAATTTAATACAAAAAGCCTTAATATACTTTTAGCAATTACATTGTTGAATATATTATTTCGAAAAAATTGGGGACGAGTAATATATTATTCGTGATATAAAAGGTGGATTAATACTTTTATTTAAATATTTGTAATCCTACAAATCACGATAATAGCTTGTACAATTGAAAGGACATTAGATTTTTATATGAAATAAACGAAAAAATATTATCTTTTGTCAACTAACATAAATAGGTCTAAAACAATTATAAAGAATAAAAGTGAACTATCTGATCAGGTATTTCATGCTATAGCAGATAGCGGAGAAAACGGGGTCTTCCAAACTGAACTTTGTAAATCTTTTTCAATAGATAGCAGAGATGGTTCTAGGTTAGTAGGAAATTTGGAAAAACAGTCTTTGATTTCAAGAGAAAAAATATTGTATAAAGGAAGATGGACATACAAGTTGATAGTAAAAAAGATACCCCAATTAAAAGAAGTAGACAAGAAACCTATTGAAATAGATAGTGTAGAAGGAGCACCTTGTTTTAGTTGTTCCTATCAGCATTTGTGTTCTACTGAAGATGAAATGAGTCAATACAGTCCTTCTAGATGTAGTTGGATTGAACAATGGGTAATAATTGACTCTAAAAAACGAGGAGAATCAAACTAGGTATCAAATAGAGTAGTTTTTTATAGTTCAAGAAATGGTTATAAACTGCTATTAAATTTTTTTTCTATTATAACAAGTGCAGATGCAATTTGACTTGTTCCATTAACTTCCCAATCGATGGTATCATCTATCAATATAGATGACTGTTTTAATATTGCTTCAATTAATTGCAGATTTGAATCAGTTGGTTCTAGTACTATAGGAGAATTTAATGTTGTAGTTTGTTGAGGCAAAAATTGGGGTCTACCATTTAATGGAATATCCTCATATGACAGAATACCATGACCCAAGAATTCATCATTTCCAAACAAGTCATATTCTACCTTTGAAGTGGTTGCAGTTTTATCAGATTGATTAAATACAATAAATGATAATAATAATTCTACATTATTAGTATCATTAGAAATATTATTTATTGTTATATTAGCTAGCTTGAAATCTATCGCATCTACATTAGGAGCATTGACATAATTTTGAATTTCGGGAAGTAAAATTATCGTTATTGCTAGGACGAATATTACCCCAAATAGAACTATCCTTCTTTTACTAAAGAACATATAATACCAAATTTAGAATTCGTAAAGCGAATTAAAATGTTTCTGTAATAATAGCACTAGTCTTATAACTCAAGTAATTTATATCATATAAGGCATGTTATTGTGCTATGAATTTAATTGATAGTATTATAATTTGGATCCATCTTCTCACTGCTTGTGTTTGGATAGGAGGATCAATTTTTATTGGTTTGATTCTTGCACCAATGCTAAAAACTATTGGGAACTCAATAGAAGATCGCGTCATTCTAATGATCAAAGTTGGAAGAAGATTTAACAAATTTGCATTCCCCTCTTTTTTAATATTAATATTAAGTGGGATATACAATTCTAGATTTTTTTTTGAAGATCCTAATAATTTTGTTACAACTGATTATGGAATATTGCTTTTGATTAAAATTATACTAGTTGTTGTTACCTCTATTTTTTATTTTATTCATATCAAAAGTTTTGGGAAAGATATTGAACATAAACTTTTAGAAAATAATGACTCGTTATATGTGAAAGTAATTCGTTCAAGGATAATTAACTATGGAAGAATAACAGTTTTTCTTTCTATTCTTATTCTGTTATTTGCAGCTTTTCTTGATTCTGGTCTAAAGTTAAGATAAGTCATGTAAGGAATCTCATAAAAGTAGCACGAGAAACAATTTTTTTGGAATAACAACAAAATTTAACATTTTTATTTTATGGAATATCTAAAAGTCAACCCTTCTGCATTCTTATCGGTAATACCTGTATAGTTCAAGCAAAAGATAAACCACAGATTTACTAAATAGACATATTTCGTACGTGAATTCAATCCAATTGATCTAGCATCTAATATGACAAATAATAGGATATATTTTTGTCATAGACGTTGGATTGATAGAAGTACTTGTATTAGATGTCATTACAGATCCTTATATTGTCTTTGTGGAAATCGATATGGATGTAAAGACTGTCGATATAATTTAAGTGACTTTACAGGTACTTATTTGGGAAATGTTCGAATATCGATAAACAAAATCTCACATCTACGTTATCTCTTTACATTCAGTGTACAGACATGCAGAATTAGATAAGTTTCTCATGATTTATCAACAAAAGAAAGAATGTTCAGATCATTAGTACATGCAATATAAAATGAATCTTTAAAGCAGTTAGCCAAAGTTAGTTCATATTTTTATAGAGAATATAAATTTTATAAATTAAATCAAAAAGAAAATTATAAAACATATTTTGCTTTATTTCTTGGAATTGGAAACAATATGTAAATAGGAAGTGAACAAACTAAGTATTTATCTCCATGATTAGAATATGTAAAATCTTATGTACCAAAAATAATATAATTTGTATATACTCATCTTAGAAATATTAATTGACAAGTATCATGTGATTGGTATCTGACTTGAACTATTTCCGAAATTGGAATATAACAAACATATGTCATGAGGTCACCGGGATTTGAATTTGCCATATATGGGAATTCACATATCTTGTGTTTATCTTTTTATTAGGAGAACATAAGCCTTCATTAGACACAGAATCTTTATTTCTATTAATTTTATTTTTAATAAGAAATACGATTTAATAGCATTATGAATGAAAAAGACTTGTATATTCACCTTTTTCAGTTGATTTAGTATTATATCGTTAGGAATTATATTGTTACACGATAGGATAACCATCTTTTTATATTATGGTTGATTTTGTCAATTTAATGAATATCAATTTTAATAACAACAATAACAGATACTACGTTCTTTTTTTTATGGTATCTGTATTTAGTGCAATAGTTTTTCTTGGTAGTTATAAAGACGTTCAATGGGTATTTGCAAATCCTCCAGTTATGAAAGACCAGATGAGTAACATGACTGGAACACAGAACAAGAATATGATGATGGACCCAAACCAGATGCAGACAATGATGAAACAGATGAATAAAACTGGCATGATGATGGCAGGACAACAACCGCCTATGATGGGACCGATGATGGGACCGATGATGGCAGGACAACAACCGCCTATGATGGGACCGATGATGGGACAGATGATGGCAGGACAACAACCGCCTATGATGGGACCGATGATGGGACAGATGATGGCAGGACAACAACCGCCTATGATGGGACCGATGATGGCAGGACAACAACCGCCTATGATGGGACCGATGATGGCAGGACAACAACCGCCTATGATG
>DATFEP010000085.1:0-9042 GCA_035250975.1 Nitrososphaeraceae archaeon
GAATAGGATTAGGATTGTATATTTCTAAAAACATAATTGAAGCTCATGGTGGTAAGATATGGGCTGAGAACAATAATAATAAAGATGGTAGAGGTGGTAGTAGTGGTGGTGGAGCAACATTCTATTTTACCATACCATTAAACAATGTGAGCAAAGAGAAGGAAGAATTTGAATGAATGTTTGACATTATTGATAATAGTAAATAAATGGATAAATAATCAACAAGTTAATAATTGAAATGATGAGCAGCAATAAAAAAATTTTGCTCGTAGATGATGATAAGGATATAGCTCTATCTTTTAATCTTGGGTTGCAACATAATGATTTTTTAGTTGATGTATTTACCAATCCAATAGAGGCTTTAGCCAAATTTAAACCTGGACTGTACAAAATGGCATTAATAGACCTGAGAATGCCAGAAATGGATGGGATAGAATTATTTAAAAAAATTAGAGAGATAGATAAAAAGATCAAAATATGTTTTTTAACAGCATATGAATGGGATAATCAACAGGTTAAAGAATTTTCTGAAGTTTTTATTAAAAAACCCATATCCATAGATGGCCTAGTAAAAATCGTAAGGACAGAAATAGAAAAACAATAACAAATCAATTAGTATAATTGAATAAACTTTGCAAAGAAAACTGGTCAATAATATTTTCATTATTTATCATAATTATGTTCTAGAAACTATGATGTATAACAGACAAATTATAGGATAGGAGAGAAAGTTTAATCGGTTAGGCAAGATCGGAAGGTCCTTGCACAAATAATCGTGGTCAGACCAACTATTATTGAACAATTTGTAGACGTTAATACCGATCAATCGTATATCTTTTATAAATTTGTTAAACTAAGACATTTTGTGCACTGAAGTATTACTTTATTATGTTTATAGTCTCTCTCTATGATTTTAAATTTTTTTGATCCACAAGAAGAACATATAGGACACATTCTCTTTTTGGCTATACATGATCACCACTTTTGTGGATTTGAATCAGTTCTAGATATTACTCTTATCCTTTTAACACCGTCAATCCTTTCAATTACATCTATTACCTGCTTCGGTACTAAATGTTGCCATTTTTTTCCAGAAATTATGAGATTTCGAATATTTTCTCCATTATACATTTGCTTTTTATTGAATATTGGTTTTCTCACTTCTAAATTTAATTCACTCTTCTTACTATACCCACTACTGTCAGACGCTAAAGTAGACACAAATTCGTTACCAGAGTAAATAACATTAAATTCCGGTGTCATGGATTGTAGATATGCTAACCACATTGAATTATTTTCAATGTTTGATAAAGGAATAATATGGATCCTAGATAGATCGATTCCATCGTTAACCAAGGTATCGTGAATCATTTCAATCCTTTCTCCAGCTGTAAATGGATCTTTAAAAATGTAGTTATATTGAGAGCTGCCAATCACTATAATCAATTTATCAGAATCTTTTAGGACCTGCCGGACAAGTTCTAGATGTCCCTTATGAAAGGGCTGAAATCTACCTATAATAAGACTTGTTTTTGTTCTTTTTCCCGTTCCTCTTCTTCTTCTTTTTCTTCTATTACTTGTTTCGCTACCTTTGTCCGTCACCAATTTGCTACTATACTTCATATTAGATAAATTACGCTCCTAATTTTGTTTTCTCCCTCTCTATCTCTTTTTTCTCTATTTTCTTAAATAATGGTTTGACCTCTCCTATCTGGTGTCCTGGTTTTATTTTCAGTTCTGCAATCCCGTCCCAGTTTTGCTGGTGAAGAGATTGATTTTCTACACCGGTTCCCATCAACTGTATCCATATTTTTTCTGCAGATTGTGGGATGAAAGGTAATAATAAAATTGTAAGTGACCTTACCGCATTTATTGAAATAAATAGTGTGGTAGGTGCTGCTTCTATGTTACTCCAAGGTTCTTTCTTTTGAAAATACTGATTAAAGTAACTTGCAAATCTCAAAATACTTTTCAGGGCCTTGTCTGTCTCTGTCTTTCCAAGAGATGACCCAACTTCCCACGCTATCTTTTTTATTTCTTCAATGCTTTCCTGGTCGTCTGCATCGTACTCTTTTGGTTCTGGAACTCTTCCCTCAAAAGTCCTTTTGGTAAACGAGAGAGTTCGGTTTATGAAATTTCCAATAGTGTCAATCAATTCGTTGTTGATTTTGTTAAAAAACATATCCCAGTCAAAATTTACATCATCTTGATTTGAAACACTGATAGAAGAGATATAAAAACGCAGGTAGTCTGGACTGAATCTAGAAAGAAAATCTTTCAATCCGATATACCAGTTTCTACTTTTTGATATTTTTTTATCATGTAACATTAAATGTCCTCTAACTGGAATATTATCGGGTAGTTTGTATTCATTGTTTATTCCCATTCTTATTGCAGGCAAGAAAAGAAAATGATGGTAGACGATATCTTTTCCTATGAAATGGTAAATTGTAGAGTTATTCCATACCTTTTTTCCATCTAGTGAAGGTTCTTTTTCTTTGGTTAATGCTAAAAAAGTTGAGATATAACACAGATGATTGTCAAACCATCCATAAAATACCTTACCTTCAGCTCCATTGACGGGGATGTTTATACCCCAATCCAGATCCCTTGTAATGTCCCAATCCTCAAGTCCGTCTTCTACCCAGTTTAGAACATAATTTTTGATGTCATTTTGAAGATTGTCGTTAGTTGAAAGCCAATCTTTTAACTGGCTTGAAAAATTTGAAAGTTTAAAAAAGTAATGATTGCTACTCTTTTTAACAGGAGGTCTTCCACAAATTCCGCATTTCGGATTTAAGATTTGCTCTGGGACTCTTCCGCATTTCTCACAAAGGTCAGAATACTGGTCCTCTGATTTACAATATGGACATGTACCCACAACGTATCTGTCTGGAAGGAATTTTTTGTCAAAGTCACAATAAAATTGAATCACTTCCTTTTCATATATGTGACCATTCTCTTTCAGGCGGTTAAACACGTACCTTACGAACTCATGGTTTTCAGGAGAACTTGTTTTAGAGAATTTATCAAAGTCAATTTCAAGTGATTTAAAATCCTCTTGATCTCTTTTATTCCAATATGCCACAAACTCTTCGGGAGTTTTTTTCTCATTTTCTGCTTTTATCAAGATCGGCGTTCCAAAATCGTCCGATGCACAAACATGGAATACGTTAATTTCTAAAAGTCTTAGAAACCTCGTAAAAATATCTGCTGGCAGATATGTAGAAGAGATGTGGCCTAAATGAATTTCTCCATTTGCATATGGTAATGCTGTTGTAATTATTACTGTATCTTCAAATCTATCTTTTAGAATGGAAGAAGTCAAAATATCGGACATTATTATTAAGAGAAATCTTATTGTTGTATATATATGCCATTAGGAGATAACTGACTTTATTTGTAATTGATAGTCATGAAATCTTTTTCTAATACAGAAAAAATGGAGTCAAAACTGAAAAATTTTTAATTTGCAATGATTTAGATGAATTATTTGCAAGATAATAGAAGAAAAGGAAATAGAAAATAGAGTATTTTTGATCTGTTGAATATGTCAAACCTATTTTGCTTTCGATATTGCTTTATTATTGGCGAGCCAAGCAGAAAAGAAGAGAATTTCACTGGATAGAAATTATGATATCTGATTGATGCTTGGTCTCATCAGGTCTTGCTCTATGGATTTTTTCTCTCATTCTTTTCTTCAGATATCAAATTGTGGGAGAGAGGAAGAGATGATGAATCATCTCCATTGTTTGATTGACTGGAATTATTATTAGGTTCCCCTAATATTTAATATATATCCTAATTTTCAAAGTTGAAAACCAAAAAAAGATGATATAAAAAAAATTATTTGTAAAAAATTTTTTACAAAATTATGATAGCATAGCCTAAAATTTTCTTTAAATATTTTTTATTTTTGATCAAAAATTAGCCTTTTTATGATATGCTATTTGTTCTCTAGTCAGTTTATCAATTACCACGCTAAACGAATCTAATGCATATTGGGCTATTTTGTTATCAATGGCTGATGGGACTGGATAAAGTCTATTTTCCATTTTTTTATAATTTTTTGCAAGATATATTATAGACAGTAGCTGATTTGCAAAAGAAAGTGCCATAACTTCTGGGGGATGACCTTCAGCTCCAACTAAATTAATTACCCTCCCATTAGACACTAGATTTACTTTTTTACCTCCGAGGTTAAAGCTTTGAACATATGGTCTTACTTGTTTTGGACATTTATCTTTACTATTTAAATAATCAATGTCTATTTCAACATCAAAATGTCCTGCGTTAGCGATGAATACTCCGTCCTTCATCTGGTCGATATGTTCTTGTCTAATCACACTTGTTTGTCCCGTACATGTGATAAAAAAGTCTCCTATACATACAACATCTTTGATCCTTGAAACATTAAATCCATCCATATAGGCTTCTAGCGCTTTTATTGGGTCAACTTCGGTAACTGTGACCTTTGCTCCTAAACCGCGTAGACAGGATGATACACCTTTTCCAACCCAACCATAACCACACACAACAAAATTCTTACCAGGAATAAAGATAGATGTGGTTCTGAGTACTCCATCTACCGTACTCTGACCCGTACCATATCTATTATCGAAAAGATATTTCGTATAGGCGTTGTTTACGCCTATTACGGGATACAAGAGACTTTTATTGTGATCCAAGACAACTAGCCTGTTAATACCAGAAGTTGTCTCTTCTGTTCCTCCAATTACGGTTTTCGATTTCTTTTTATGTGCTAGAATATGCATCTCTGATCCATCGTCTACTATCAAATCAGGACCACATTCAACAGTTCTTGATATATTTTCAAGATACTCTTTTTCGCTTTGATCTTTGTTTGCAAAGATGGTAATACCGTTACTTTTCAGAAATTCAAGTATATCTTCTTGTGTAGATAAGGGATTTGCAGAACACAAAAAAACTTTGGCACCTAATTTTTTAGCGGCCATAACCAACACAGAAGTTTCCTTTGTAATGTGAAGACAAAATGCAATTTTTAAACCGGAAAGTGGTTTTTTTCCACTCTCTTTTCTCATAATTCTTGTAATAATTTTCATCGATTTTAATGCCCATTCGTAGGAAAGTTTTCCTTGACCTATTTGGTTACCCTTTCTGTAATCATGTGATTTCGTATCAGTAGCTGCACAAGTCGTGGAAATAACTGATTTTTTTCGTTCCATGGAATAACCAGTTTAATATAAACATAAGAATAAAAATTTAAGTTCTTGCATCGGGATGGACAGTGGAAAAGTTTAGTCCTGAGCTAAGGTGGGAAAATATAGCAGATAGTTATATTTCCTGTCATAAAAAATTGTTATAATATTGACGTTCTAGGATTACCAAGTCAGGATATTAATTATCAATTATTACATTTGTAATATCTGCAAAAATCATATAGAAGCTATTAGAAGAGAAGCACTAGAAGTTAACATAGTACGTTAAGGAGAAAAAGAAGGATAGGAAATGGGTAGGGAGATAATTTTCCGATACCAGTTGCTGTTTTTTATTTTTTCTCTCTGAGTATTTTATAAATAATATTATTTTTTTGTATTTTCAAAAAACCATTTACGTCTATAGTTTTCATCTTTTAACTGGGGCTCTTTAAATATCCTAAAGTACGTTTGCTTGACAATATTTTGTTTCTCCATCTCAGATCTTATCCATAAACCAGCAAAGAACGAAAGTAAAGTAGAGATATTTAGGTCACTGCTGGAAAAAGTGGCACTCTCTATAGCATCTCTAAATCTATTTTTATCACCCTTTTTAATTGATATTAACAATGAAATTGCCTGATCTGTTATTACTAATATAGTGTTTTGCCCTTCTATTTTTCTAGTAGTATAATTAACATATGTTCCCAATATTTTGTTAGTTTCCTTTATCTTTTGATCAATTTTTTTACTGGCATGAAAATCTTGAGTCTGAACATTAATTAATACCTTGATTTTTAAATATTTGTTTATCGCTTCGGACAATAAATCTATTATTCGGCAACTTTCTTCACATAACCAGAATGAATTCGTCGTAGGAAAGAATAGCAAAATCTCTTCTTCTGCAGATCTGACAATCCTACCAATAAGTGCCTCGATTTTATCTTGGTCACTAATATCCGAATTCAGTAGTGTATAATTCAGGGTTTCTTTTTTAATTTCAGCAATTCTCTCGTTTGCTGGAACAGAAAGATTCCAAAGTTTTTCAAAAAAAAAGGATTGCATTTTTATAAAGTTGTTATTGGTTATTTGAATAAAATTTAATTTTGAATTAATACCGTGTTCTTCATTATTATTTTCTTGCCCAGAAATATTTCGTGTATAGCTAAAGAATTGATTTCTGTCAGAAATCCCTAAGTATCCTACAATATCATCAATGTGTCTTAACTCTACAAATTTCATTAATTTTGTACAGCCTGATACATTTTCTGGTTTAATACTTGTGATAAATCTTAAAGATACACCTTTTTGTTTTATTTTAAAAGCAGCTATTGTATCAAAAAAAGACGAATTTTTAACCATAATATCAATCCAGTCATGATCAAATATAGAGTCAAGGGAATCTGTGGTTCTTGAAATAATTTCAGACATTTGGTTTATTGCTTTTTTATAACTCTGTTCACATCTTATCTCTGGAATGAACTGCTCGTCAGATGATTCCAATATATGTAATTGATATTCAATGTATAAAAATTTAGGCTTATTATGATTTGATTTTTACACATAGTTTAAAATTATTTAAATAACTCGATCCTTTATTCACAGTGTGCCAATATTTCTAGATGTTCATAAAGTACCCTTCAAGGAAGATCATCTTAAGGAGTTAGTGGATTTACCTATAGATGAATATGGAGTTAGACATGTAAATTTGATGTATAATAAGGAAAATGGAGTTTGTTTCTGTTTATTGGATGCTCCAGATCACGAAGCAGTAGTGAAACATCATGATAAAGTCAATATACAATGCGAATGGATCATGGAAGTAAGTCTTGCTAAAGATAAAACAATCTAAGGATTAAAAAACCTACTAATTTTTTATAATCAAAACAATAGTTGAATATTTCGTCAATATATTAAAAAACTGACTGATTATCGGGTTTAATACAGGATAAGAATCACTGAGTGATGTAAGTGGTATAAACTTTTTACATCTTATCCAACGGTTGTTTTCCTAAAAAATACAATTTTGTATTAACATATTTTAAAAAATTGCAGTGCTATAATCTGAATAATCTGAATATTGTAAAATATCTGATGAGATTTACATGTCAATGCAATTCGCTATAACTATGCCTAGAGATTCATTCACGATTACGTTCTGCAGTATACATTTTTTTTACGCAAGCTAATTTATGCAGATAAGAGTTTTTGTTATAATATTTATAAAATTAGAATATGCGTTATCATTCGTGAAGATAAAAGATGTATTCTTATTAAGTAAGAGCGTTATAGTATGACAATGGATTATAATGAAATAGGAAAAAATATCATGGGCATGGACCCTAGCGTCCGTTTTGTAACAATATTTGACACCAAAGAAGAGAAACCTGTATTTTCTGAACATAAATCAGGAGTAACTAATTTACTATCAAAAGATGAAAGCAAAGAATCTCTTCAACTTGCTATCAACGCTTGGAAGACACGTGCCAAACTTGCACCAAAGATTGGAAAGGGGAAGTTTGTTCTGGCAGAATATGAAAAGATTAAACGTATAACGATGCCTTTGGACGAAAGTCATTTACTTTATATAACTACTGAGGTCGGATGTGATGCTCTAAATCTAATTGACAAGGTAAAAAAACTGTGATCTAAAAAAATCTACAAAGGTAAAAACCACTATTTTTTCACTATAATTTTTCTTTGAGATTATACATCATACATCAATATTTGTTATAGCATTTCCTACATAGACTTTATCAAAAATATTTAATTTTGTTTTGTAATTTTATATTGATTCTTCTTGCTTGCATACGGTTTTTTCCACTCTCTTTTGTCACTATCCTTGTAATAATTTTCATCGATTTTAATGGCCATTCATAGGAAAGTTTTGCTTTTTCTAATTGGTTACCATTTCTGTAATCAATTGATACCGTATCAGTAGCTGGCCGGAGTTGTTGAAATAAAAGATTTTTTAGTTCCATCTATTGAATTGTTTAATGTAAATATAAGGCTAAAATTTAAGTTCTTGAATCGAGATGAACAATTTATAACAACACTCATGTAATAAGCAAACCACAAAAATTTTTTCGAGGAAAAGTTCTTGTGGCACCTTCTAAAATTTTTTATATAGGTTAAACGCACAGTAAATCCATTATTCTCAAGTGCACAATCTTACTATATTATTTATAATAACAGGATAATAGACAAATATTTGATAATTTATCTTTATAACAAGCATCAATATATTTTATTGTTAATTCTTAATTAAAAATTTTAGGTGTTTGTGTGTCATCAGTTATTTATAGTTATTTATGTTTAAGTGAGTATGTTCCAAACAGCCGGAGCAAAATCAAACATAGTTAATATCGTGAATTTAAAATCTATCAACAAAACTCTAAATAAAATGCTTCGTGGTATTGGAGGTAAAAAAACTCAGAATGATAAATCAATAGATGATCAACTAGCGGTACCATCCATGACTGATATGGAATTTAATTGGTCAGATAAATAATAACAATACCTATTAATTGAATTGAACCTGCATCCAATTATACACATATATCGTTATACCGATTTGCTTTGCATGATTAGAAAAGATTATAGATATTTTTCATCTGATCGTACCATTATTTAATTAAATAATTATACCAATTAGCATATATTTTCTAATCAAATTCGCTCTTATTTCTGAATGTTTCAGCTACTAATTACAAAGGATTTCCAAGAACCTTTCCTCTCTTGTCTTTGTTCTATTGTTATGAATGAACTGGAATGTTTTGGAATATGCCTGTAAATTGTACTTGTTTACACCCATGAACTTTCTTATCCATATCTGATACAGGTTGCTTCTGCATTCACAGTTATT
>DATFEP010000089.1:0-3572 GCA_035250975.1 Nitrososphaeraceae archaeon
AAACATGTATCGGAAAAAACAACCAGCAAAAATGTAAAATATAGACGAAAATAAAATAAAATTGTAAAATTTTTAATTTTATAGAATATAAAGTATAGATTTTAATACGGAGATTTGCTTATCATCAATGCTTATCACAGACGATTAGCACCGGTGTCAATAAGTTATTTGCAGAATAAGTAAAGTATTTATTAAATTATAAATTTTAATTTTCCAATATAATAAAGGTGATTCTTATAATTTGTTATAATAGTACTGGTAATGCTAGTTTTTATAGTCAGATAACTTAAATTTTGTAGATATTTTCGGTAAAATTTATATGAAAACCATTTCCGGTTTATATATAACTATATGAAAAAAGACAATAATACAGCTCACTAAATACATTGATTATAACCGTTCGTGTTTTTAATTTCATATAACAAAGCAAAGTTGTATTTAGCGCTGGAAAGAGATAAATAATATTATTTATTGTATTTTTTTTATGAAAGATAAAACTATATTTTCAATACTTTTGATCGTAACTCTTGCGGTATTGGTGGCACCAATTTCTCATATAGCTTTTGCACAAAACATTACTAATGAAATAATGGAAAAAAATTTAGGAATAAAGAATGAAGCTGAAAGTTTAGTAGAAAATGCAACGTCATCAGCTCAACAGGTAGAAAGCATAATTACTAAGGGGGCTCAATCTGCTGCGACAGGAGCAGCTCAACAGGTAGAAAGCATAATTACCGAAGGAGCAGAGAATGTTACCGAAGGAGCTGAACAAGCAGGTCAAGCAATTACCGAAGGAGCAGAGAATGTTACCGAAGGAGCTGAACAAGCAGGTCAAGCAATTACCGAAGGAGCAGAGAATGTTACTGAAGGAGCTGAACAAGCAGGTCAAGCAATTACCGAAGGAGCAGAGAATGTTACTGAAGGAGCTCAAGAAAAAGGAAAGAACATCTTAGATCAAATATTTGGTGGAATTGGTGGATTATTCAAATAAAATAATTTTTTAAAAAATTATTTTAAATTTTAATTTTAATTATATTTCCTTTGAATAATAAAATCGGTATTGCAAAAGAATATCATAAAATTACGAAACATTCTCCATCTTCTGTATATTCAAACAGTCATTTTTTGGACTGGGAGAATAAACCTTTACCCTTTAAATTTTTTAATAATTTAGATTTATTATATTTACCATCCAATTTTCCTCTTGCGGATAATGACGTTATTACATGTTTACAAAACGAACAAAATTTTTCTAATATGTCCTCTAATGAACTAGATTTAATGAGAATTTCGCAAATTTTATTCCTTTCAGCAGGAATTACGCGGGTACAGAAAATTAATAATTCAATCTATTACATGAGACCTGCATCAGCTACAGGGGCTTTATATCCAATTGAAATTTATTTAGCATGTACGCATATACGTGACCTAAAAGATGGAATATATCATTTTTGTCCTGGAGATTTTACATTAACCAAATTACATAGCGGTGATTATAGATCTACTCTGTATCATGCTTGTGGAAACAATGAAAAAATAATTACCTCTCCAATAACTCTAATATTTACTTCTATTTCTTGGAGAAATTCATGGAAATACCAAGACAGATCATATCGTCATTGGTTCTGGGATGTCGGAACAATAATATCCAATTACTTATCTCTATGTAACGCAAATTCTTTATTAACTGAGATCATCGTGGGTTTTCAAGATGATCTAGTCAACAAAATAATTTCACTACCAGCTAGAAAAGAGGCAGCAATTGTATTATCTCCATTAGGTGTAGGTACAATAGGCGAAAAAGAAATCTCTAACAAACATATAGATAATCTAGATGTAGAATTTGATACCATTCCAATTTCTAGATATGAAGAACCTAACTTTCCGCAAATATGGAAGGTACACGAAGGTTCATATTTAGAATATGAAAATGATGTAAAAAAATGGGTTGAAATTTTAAAAACAGTAAGATATTCTAAGAAACCTGATAAAATTAGTCTTGAAAGAGAAAATCTTGAAACAGGACCTCCTTTATATAAGGTGATTTTGCAAAGAGGTTCAACTAGAAAATTTTCTCAGAAACCAATAACACAATCACAACTAGAAAAAATCTTGTACCTTGCAAATAAAAATATTCCATTTGATTTTATTCAATATGATGATAGTTTGATAGATATTTATCTAATTGTTAATGCTGTCGAAGGCCTTAAATCGGGTAGTTATTTCTACGATAAAATTAATAATACCCTTAATGAACTTGAAACTGGTGATTTTAGAAAAGCTTCTGAACATCTATGTTTAGATCAAAAACTTTTCTTTGATGCGAGTAGTGTTTGTTTCATTTTGGCTGATATAAATAAAATATTGAAAAAGTTAGGTAATAGAGGATATAGAGCTGTACAATTGGAAGGTGGAATAAGATTAGGAAAGATATATCTTGCTGCTTATGCACAAGGATTAGGTGCATCTGGTTCTACTTTTTATGATGATGAAGTAACAAACTTTTTTCTGCCACATTCAATAAATAGAAATACTATTTTAGCTGCGGGAATAGGAATACCAGATTATGTTTCTAAATCGGGAAAAATTCATGTTATAAATATTGACCGAGAAGACATTCTTAAGAATCTAGTTTATTAATATTTGAATATAAAAGTAATTCTAATCTAAAATTTTATAACATAAGGTAATAATAGAGGAGCTTTAAATCAGTAAGCATTATAATTGAATGTCAAGAAATTTCTAGGCTGATTATCATTAATGATAAGCATTGATGATAAGCAAATCTCCGTATTAAAATCTATACTTTATATTCTATAAAATTAAAAATTTTACAATTTTATTTTATTTTCGTCTATATTTTACATTTTTGCTGGTTGTTTTTTCCGATACATGTTTAAATTATACTTTCAAGAAGTAAAGGTTGATCAAATCGATATGGCTCAGATGCCCGCTCTAATACCAAAAGAAGTAGAAATTCAAAGACTGAAAAAGATCTACATAATGGTCATTATGTTAGGTTCTATCGCTGCATCAGTAGAAGTTGATAACTTCGTTGATGGTTCTTTACATCAAACAGCTATTAGGGATAGTGCATTCACACCAGCTCATTGGTGGTTATACAGCCACTTTATTGCATTACCATTAGGATGGGGATTTGTCGCAATGTACGACAGAAGAGTTCCTGTCCTGAGAGGTCCAAACAATTCTATGAATACAGGATTAAAGATAACCATAATTGGTTACTTGGCTACAATGTTTACCATTGGTATCAACGAAATGTGGCACTTCTGGTTCGTAGAAGAAATATTTGCTGTTCCTAACCACTGGATGTTTAACATGGGAGTCGTTGTGGCTTTCATGGGTGCTCTTGCTTATGTAGTAAGAGTATATGCACGTCTAGTAGAACTTGGTGCTGAAACACCAGGAAAGAACCCGTATGTAGCAGAGATGTACAAGCTAGCATTGGAAGGAAAACTGTACAGCAGATCTATTCCATAGAAAATCAAGACTTCAATCCACTCTTTTTTTATTTTTTTTTGTATTTGTTGTTGTTAGTGTTAAAGTTATTA
>DATFEP010000005.1:0-9818 GCA_035250975.1 Nitrososphaeraceae archaeon
ATAGTAATTATGATAAACCGGTTTATTTTTATTTATAATAGAGAATATTTAGAGGTATATTGAACTAATTAATTACTAGCGCATTACTGCTACTAACTGAACTGTTACTGAACACTGAAACCATCTCCGTTCAAATCCTTCCGGCCTCTCAAATGAAAGTTATTTAATAGGAGAGATGTCTGTTACTCTAGCAACATAGTATTGTTTTACGAATGAGATAATATTGTGCTTAATGCAATTGAAATAAGTTAATTTTATATGACATTTATGAAAAAGTATATGGATGAATTTCATTGACGGTGATAGGAATATTTTAGTTCCTAAATCTGTCAGACCAATAATGGATTATGATAAAACAGTTTTAGGTAGTAGAAAAAATGCAAAAAAACAATATAGATATGGAAATTTACATATCAGAGAATATAATGACTATTATAGTCTACACATGGACAGTGTAGATCCTAGAGAGGATCCTATCGGACATTTAATAAAAGATGCTCCAGAAGAAATAATATGCTTAATTTTAGCATCATCTTTTGGTAGCAAAATAGGAAGTTCGTATTATAAGAAAAAAAGTGAAAATGACAAAACCTCATCTGCTATCTCAAAGGCAGCGATAATGGGTACTTTGACAGGAATCACAACGTATTTTGTATCTAAATATATTTTTAGCATCACCAAAAAAAATTCCCGAATAAATATTGAAGACTAAGAGAATGGGTAAAAAAAGTTCTAAAATACAGATCATAAGAATCATTATTAAATTATTACCTATAATAATCAATTTTAGAAGAGACAGAAGAGAATGGGTAAAAAAAGAAGGAAAAGATATTGATGAAAGTAAATATAAAAGCCATGCAAAAATGGCATTAAAAGTATTCATTGAATTGGGACCTTCATATATAAAATTGGGTCAATGGTTATCATCCCGTTCAGATATATTACCACAACCATATCTAGAAGTTCTTTCGACATTACAAGACGACGTACCAGTTGAACCTTTTGAGAAAGTCAAAAAAACTATTGAAGAAGAATTGGGACAAATAGACTTAATTTTTGAATCATTTAATATCGAAGCTTTTTCTGGAGCAAGTCTTGGACAAGTATATCATGCAAAATACAGAGGAAAAGATGTGGTTGTAAAAGTGGCAAGACCGAATATAGAACAAATTATTGAAAATGATATTTCAATTATGAAAAGACTTATTCCTATTGGAACTAGATTTATTGATCCTAACTTGCGCTTCTCGGTAGAAGGTATGTTTTCACAATTTATTGAGACAATCTATGAAGAAATGGATTATTTAAAGGAAGCAAAAAATTTGTTAGCTATTAAAAAAAATTTAAAAAATGAAGAAAATATTGTGATTCCTAATCTATTACCTGAAATGACTTCAAAACATATCATCACTACAGAATATGTACCGGGTATAAAAATTACAGATATAAAATCATTAGATAAAATAGGCATAGATAGACAAAAATTAGTTATACTTCTACATCATATTTTTTTTAAAATGTTATTAAGAAATAGTATTTTTCATTCCGATCCTCATCCAGGAAATATAGCAGTCAAAGATGATGGATCTATTATTCTGTATGATTTTGGAATGGTTGGAAGACTGGATAATGAAACTAGACTTCTGTTAATTAGACTATATCTTGGGCTAATAGATAAGGACCCTATCAGAACTGTGGATGTACTTATACAATTGGGAACTCTAGAACACACGGTTAATCGTAGTGTAGTAGAAAAAGCATTAGAATTGAGCATTAGATCTTTGCATGGAAAAAAAGTTGACAGGATGGAAGTTAAATCATTGATGGATCTATCTAACAAGACATTAAGTAAATTTCCATTTAGATTACCCAAAAACCTAGCTTTATACATGAGAATGACTTCAATTTTGGAAGGAATTTATAATCAACATAGAATTAAATTTCAATTTGCCAAAGTTTTATCAAATCTATTAGAACAAGAAGGGCTTTTAAAAGAGGCGTATATTGAAGAATTAAAATTTTCGTTTCAAAAATTCTTAAAAAATATAGAAATCTCATCTAATTTGTCAGAAATGTTAAAAACATATTTAGAGAATCAAGATTCTCGAATTAAAACCATTAACAAACATAATAGGATTATGGCGGTAAGCATCTTTTCTTCTGCTTTGTTTATAGGATCCGCCATTTTATTTTCATACAACCAAATATTTTCCTATATTGGATTAGTTGGCTCTGGTATTGTATTTTTATTAAATTTTGTTAAAAAGTAAACTAAAGGTAACAATTAGAAATTATTAATACTAAAATTTTTATCTAGGAATTTATCCTCTTAATTTTTATTTTAGATGTTTATATTTAAATTGGATCATGGATATTTTTTTGCCCAGTGTTGTTTTTAATGCATTATCATTTACTAATTTAGGATCATCTGAATTCATCGTACAAGATTTTGCAGTTATTATGGTAATGGCAGCTGTTATGCTTTTCATAACACATAAATTAAAACAGTCAATGGTTGTAGGATATTTATTAGCTGGAATGATTATTGGTCCATATACACCTCCTTTTTCACTTATCCGAAATGTAGAAACGATAAATGTATTCGCAGAACTTGGAATAATCGTGCTTTTATTTGTTATAGGAATTGAATTTCCAATAGCTAAACTGAGACAAATAGGAAGAATTTCTATGATAGTTGGATTGACTGAATCGATAGGAACAATGTTGATTACTTTTTTTGTTGCTCAAAATTTAGGTTTTACGGTTTTTGATTCAATGTTTTTGGCCTTAGCAATGTCAATAACAAGTACAGTTGTCACAATAAAGATACTGGAAGAAATGGGAAAAATAAAGGAGCGATCATCAATATTGATTCTTGGTGTTTTGATCGTTGAAGATATTATAGCGGTTACAACTTTGGCCATACTTCAATCCATAGCATCAGCCTCAGGTACAGACGATATTTCCATCATATCGATCTCAATTTCGATCGCTATTGCAATAGTATTCATTGGTACTATTCTTATTCTCGGTTCAAGATTTTTACCAAATTTGATAGATAAAATTGGAAAAACCAATGATTATGCTTTGCTTCTAATTGTAATCATGGGACTTGCATTTGGATTATCTTTTATTGCAAATATTTTAGGTTTATCAGTAGTAATTGGGGCATTCTTAGCAGGAGTTTTAGTTGCCGAATCAAAAAGTGCTACAGTTGCAAAAGTTATTACTATACCTTTAAGAGATATATTTTCTGCTTTATTCTTTATATCCATAGGAGCTTTGGTCAATATTTCTGTTATACCGATGTTCATAATTCCAGCAATGATATTGATATTAACAGCATTTGCATCAAAACTGCTGCTGGTTTTAGCAGTGTTAGCAAAATCTAAATTTGACAACATAGATCGACTCAAGGCAGGATTAGGATTAGCCAGTGCAAAAGGAGAGATGTCTCTTGTGATTGCGAAAGGAGGACAGGATGTTGGTGCTATTACCTCATCAGTTCTTCCAATATTAAGTGTAGTAACAATCATAACGGCTTTTGCATCTCCATATATAATCAGATTCGCACATAACATAAAATCCACAAAAACAGAATATAAAGGAGATGATGAAGTAAAAACTAATATAGATTAATACTCAAAATAGAGATTTAAATGTTATTCAATTACAAATAAAAAAAGGATTTAAATTACTATTTATTTAATATTAAATAGAGTGTCTTCTGGAATTAAAACTAATGAAAGTCCGCGCCATTTCATGGTTTTGGATGCATTATCTAGAGGAATTAAGGATCTCAATAAGATTTCAAAAATAACAAAACTGGCTAGACAGGAAGTTGAATTGATAACAAATGATTTAATATCTCAAAGACTGGTAATAAAAAAAGACAAAAGGAGTTTTTTTGGTAACAAAAAAATAGAAATTTCAATAACAGAAACTGGTATTAGACTTTTAAATGCAAAGAAAGAAGAGTTAGAACAAAAATGGCGTAGAGCTCAACAGATTTACAACAATGGACAAGGCAATAAAGCACAATTACAAACCTTTATGGAAGCTAATAGATCATGGATGCCATTAATGTTGTTTATGGGTATAACAGATATTCTATTTTTTATGACAATGATGTCGTTTGTAGGTATGGCATTGACTCCTATGGAACATTCTATGGCTGGCGACTCTGGAACAGAAGCTGCTGGAGGAGAAACAAGCTCTGAGATGGATAGTGGAGATACCGGAGATTTTGGTGGTTTCGATGGTGGTGGATTCGGAGACTTCTAAAAATATTGCTAGCAAAACATAATAAAATAAAATAATAAACTTTATTCATATATTGAACAATGAATATAAAAATTGATTCTGTAGACAGAAAAAAAATGATATAATTTACAACAAATTATTCTACATACAATCACTAGGAAAATTAATTTTTAAGATCGTGAATGGTCTTATTGTCAATATTATACAAATTGTTATAATGAGTTGTAGAGGAAAAACAATTTTGACTGTTATTAGAAGATAAATCTTTTGATGATATTGGAAGAGAATATACATATTCTCTAAGTCTTTTTGTTCTAAGTAATTTTCCTTTTGTACAATATCTCGATAAATATGTAGAAATTACACTCAACTTAATGGGCTCTTTATATCTTTCTTCGTACAATTGAGCAATATCTGAAGAAGTAAAAGATATTCTACTAAATGATTGCTCTATTACATTCCATATCTTTGAATCCACAGATAATATTTCTTTATCATTATCTGTAGTAAAGCTCGTAATATTATTAGATGGTTTTCTACCAGATTGAACTATATCCATTAATTCCATTATATGTGCAATCTTCTCTTTTGAAAAATTTCCCTCTATACAAAGATTATATTTATCTCCTTCGCTATCTTCTAATTCTATCTTTATACGTTTTTTCGAGCTCAAAATGAAAGATCTTTAATTACATTAGAATTACCCGTTTTTAACATTAATACTAAAAAAAAATTTAATCATAGCTCAGCTTTTTTTAACCATATCAGTATTTTACAACTATTTCAAATCAATTAGAGTTTTAGTTGTAGAAATGTTATCCAAACTGTTTAGCAGAATATTTTATTTTCAAGCTAATTAACACCAAATTTGTAATAACACCGACCGCATTTCCCCAAATAATTATCAGATCATCTATGATAACTCCATAAATAACATATAAAAATAAACCAACTGTTAAATAAAAAATTAACCAAAATGAAACATCATCCATCTTTCTTGTCTTTAAACCCTTAATTATTTGTGGAATACTACTGTATCTAGTAAGTATGGTAGCTGATAGTCCTATAAGAAAAGCTAAAAGAGTCGATTGAGACGAAATAGTAAATTCAATCATAAAGAAAGATAAAAAAAGACGCTTTTATACCATATATTTTTCAATTATAATTTAGAATAAATTAGAATTTGAAGTAGTACAATGTAGATTTATTCGATATTGATTTGGACTCCACTACTAATAATATTTTTCTTTTTAAATGTTATTTCTAATACTCCATTCCTATACTGTGATCGTCCTGTTGTCGGTTCTACTGGCTCTGGAAAATCAATTTTTTTATGGTAACGTTGCTTGGATGACGTTGAACATGAAATTGTTAGGGTGTTTTCAGTAGCATTTAATCGTAAATCTTCTTTTTCAACTCCAGGTATTTCTGCAACAACTTTTATTTCTTCTTTGCCCATTATCACATCAATTAGAGGTTCCCTTTCATCTTGTATTTCTGTTGAGTCACTTGTAAGAGTATGAGAAAAAGCATCTATGTTTCCAAATTTTCTTATTATTGGTTTTCCATCTTCGCCAATCTTTACTGAATATCCGTATACTATAGGTCCATATTCTTTTATAGTCGAACCGTCATCTAATTTACGTTCTTTTATGAATTTCTTTGGTACTGGTTGTTCAAAATGTTGAAATGCTTCTCCCATCATTTTTTCCATTTCTCGCATCATAGTGTCAATATCTGGAAACCAACTTCCAAGTCTTCTTTTTCTGAACCATTCGTCAAATGGATATGCCATAAAAATAAGAAATCTTATCAGATATTAAAAAGTTATTCCTGTTGAAATTCTTTATCTAGTTCCTTCAAAAGCCATTTCTGTTTATCTGTCAGTATATTTGGAATACGAACATGAACTCTGACCAGTTGATCGCCTTTTCCATAACTTCCATATCTCGGTAATCCCTTTCCTTTAAATCTTAAGATGGTATCAACAGATGTGCCAGGTGGAATTTTTAATTTTTCATTTCCTTGTAGAGTTGGAACTTTTACTTCTGTTCCCAAAACTAGACTTGTATAATCAAGAGTCAAATCATGTAATATGTGTCCTTCATCCAACCTTTCAAATAATTGATGTGGAAGTACATGTACTCGGATCAATAGATCTCCGGGAGAACCAACATCAGAGTATTCTCCTTCGCCACTTAATTGTAATGTCATCCCATCTTCGACACCAGAAGGAATGCTAATTTTAAGTTTCTTTTTTACCTTAATTTTACCAGATCCTCTACACATATTACATGGATTCTCAATAACTTCCCCTTTTCCATTACAACTTTGGCATGTTTCCAACGAAATAAATGTTGAAAACCGATTTTGATTATATACTCTACGTGTTTGTCCCCGTCCATTACATACACTACAGACTTTAGGTTTGCTTCCTTTTGATGCTCCTGTTCCATTACAATCAGTACATTTGTCAAACTTTGGCACCTCGATTTCATCTTTTCTTCCCTTCAAAACATCTTCTAAAGAGAGTTCAACATCATACAAAATATCACGGCCTCGCCTTCTTTCACTTCCTCCTATATTAAAGCTAAAGCCAGCAAATGGATCTCCCGATGAAAATCCTCCTCTGCCACCAAACATTTGCTCAAATATCGTTTTTGCAAAGCCCCCAAAACCCATATCTTTGAATATTTCCTCGAAATTGGCTTCAGAGCCTCTAAACGCTTCATCAGTGCCTACGTGACCATATGTATCATATCGTTTTCTTTTGTCATCATCAGAAAGGACGGCATATGCTTCTGAAATTTCTTTAAATTTCTCTTCAGCCTCGGAAGACTTATTTCTGTCAGGATGAAATTTTAAAGCTAGTTTACGATAACTATTTTTAATTTCATCTTTAGTAGCAGTTTTTTGTACTCCTAAAACCTCATAATAATCTTTTTTACTTGTCATTAACCTACTCACTGAAAAATAATAAAATTATAGTTGGACTAAACATATGATATCTAGTTTGTTTTGATTAAATTTATGACCCGGCTGATGATGTTTTTTCATTTGAATTGTCAGTATTTGATTGTTGATTGGTTCCTTGGCCTGTACTATTTTCTTGAGTTGTATCACTTGTAGGTCCTCCGCCTGTAGGTCCTCCGCCTGTAGGTCCTCCGCCTGTTGATGCTCCAATATTTTTATAAATTTCTGTACTTACTTCTGCTAATAGAGTTTTTGTATTTTGAATTTTGTTCTTTATATCTTCAAGATTGTTACTAGATAAAGCATCTTTTAAATCGTGTATCGATTTGTTAATTTTTTCAGTCTGTTCTGGTTTAATTTTATCTTTGAAATCCTGATTAATTAGTTTTTCAGCTGAATAAACAATATTTTCTGCTTCGTTTTTAAGTTCTGCCTCTTCTTTCTTTTTCTTGTCAGCTTCCGTATATTGTTCTGATTCTTTCTTTAATCTATCTATTTCATCTTTAGATAATTTTGTACTTGCGGTAATTGTTATTTTTGCTTCTTTGGATGTTCCCAAATCTTTTGCAGTGACATTTAATATGCCATTTGCATCAATATCAAAAGTTACCTCAATTTGAGGAATTCCTCTAGGTGCGGGAGGTATTCCGGCCAAATTGAATGTGCCTAAAGAGACACAATCTGCAGCCATAGGCCTTTCTCCTTGAACCACGTGAATAGTAACGGCAGATTGATAATCAGCTGCAGTTGTAAAAACTTTGCTTTTCTTCGTTGGTATAGTAGTATTTCTTTCAATTAATGTTTCTTTAATACCTCCAAGTACTTCAAGACCCAATGTCAGCGGGGTAACATCCACTAGAAGAATATCTGTTGAAACATCTCCAGAAATTATAGCGCCTTGTATTGCAGCACCCATAGCTACTGCCTCCATAGGATCTACCCCTCTTTCCGGTTCTTTGCCCATTACTGTTTCAACGAATTGTCTTACTATTGGCATCCTTGTTGGTCCTCCTATCATAATAATTTTCTCTATGTCACTTGGAACATGTTTTGCGTCCTGGATTGCTTGCATCATAGGACCTTTACACTTTTCTACTATTGGTCTTAAAAGTTCCTCAAGTTTAGATCTAGTTAAATTGATAATAAGATTTTTTGGACCAGTAGATTGATCATAAGAGAGAAATGGTAAGTTAATTTCTGTAGAAACAAGATTTGATAACTCGATCTTTGCTTTTTCTGCAGCTTCTCTTATTCTCATCATAGCTGCTTTATCATTTCTAACATCTAAACCAGATTGCTGTTTAAACTCTTGCAAAATATATTCTACAATGGCGTTGTCCATATCAGTTCCTCCAAGTTGTGTATCACCAGAAGTACTTTTGACCTGAAAAACTCCTCCCCCCATTTCCATTATTGTTACATCTAATGTCCCTCCTCCAAAATCAAAGACCATGATCTTTAGATCTTTTTGAATCTTATCCAAACCATATGCAAGTGAAGCAGCGGTAGGTTCATTAATAATTCTGACAACTTGCAAACCAGCTATTTCACCAGCATCTTTTGTGGCTTGTCTTTGATTATCATTGAAATATGCGGGAACGGTGATGACAGCTTTGTCTACAACGTCACCCAAAAATGCCTCGGAATCTTTTTTAATTTTCTGTAAAATGAAAGACGATATTTGTTGTGGAGAATAATTTTTCCCACCTACGTTAAATCTTAAATCTGTACCCATCTTCCTTTTTGCAGCCATGACAGTTCCCTCTGGATTCGATACCATCTGTCTTCTAGCAGGCTCTCCAACTAATAGATCACCTGTATTAGTGAAAGCTACCACAGATGGAAATGCTTTTCCTCCTATTGAAGCTCCTTCGGCGGCCTGAATTATTGTTGGTTTTCCACCAATCATAGCAGCTGCTGCAGAATTACTAGTTCCTAAATCTATACCAATAACTTTTCCCATGATCAATATTCACCTTATTAATTTGAGTTACCTACTTCTTGTTGATTATATTTTTTTTTCGATATTATTACTAGGCTTGGTCTTAAGACTTTGTCATTCATCATATAACCAGTACGTATTTCCTCAGTTATTATATTTTCATCTTTATTATCAGTATATGAAAAACTCACTATATGATGTTTATTAGGATCGAATAATGTACCAATGGTTTCAATTTTTATTACGCCTTCTGATAACAAGGCGCTATAAAAATTCTTAATAATTCCATCCAAGCCATCCATCAAAACTGGATCAATATCTTCATTCTTCTTTATTACATCTAATGCCCTTTCATAATCATCTAGAATATTCAAAAATTTGGCCAAAATATTTGCTTTGTTTGTCTCTATAGTCAAATTCATCTGTTTTTCGATTTGTTTTCTGTAATTATCGAAATCTGCCATCAAATATTTTAATTTATTAAGAGTAATTTCTGACTCTTCTTTTGTTTTCTCTAACTCAATTTTAGTTTTGTTTAGTTCTTTGTTTAAGGATTCATAATAGTCGACTTCTATTTGGGGTTCTTGGGGTTCTTGGGGTTCTTGGGGTTCTTGGGGTTCTTGGGGTTCTTGGGGTTCTT
>DATFEP010000073.1:0-3956 GCA_035250975.1 Nitrososphaeraceae archaeon
AAACACATAGATAAGAATAGAACTTTACAAATGTAAATGATAAATAACTACTAACATCTAAATATTATAGAGCATTATGCCTTTACATCTAGATAACAACGACATAGCAATTATAAAATCACTTTTAAAAGATGGAAGAAAATCGTTTAGACAAATATCAAGAGAAACAGGAATAACTACACCTACGGTTAAGGCAAGATTTGAAAGACTAGTCAATATCGGTTTTATTAAAGGAGTTCTTCCAGTATTTGATTTTGGCAAAGTGAATAATACAAAAGATATCATTCAAATACGAAATATTAGTAAAGACAATGCAAGAAAAGAAAAAGAGGATTTTGACAAAAATGGTCACAAGAACATATCTGAAGAAGTAAACCAAATAGAAGAAAAAATTACAAAAGGACTTGCAATAAACCTTGTATGTGATTATTGCGATGGACCAGTTCTTGGCAAACCTAAAGTTTTAAAATTCGCAGACTTGGAACGCTTTTTCTGTTGCAATTCTTGCAAGACAGGTTATAATGAAAAATATAAGGGAAGAATAGAATCAATAAAAAGAAGATATGAAGGTAAATCTGAAATAGAAATTTAGATTCTTTTGGTTATTTTTGATTTTACCTTAATATCCATATTTTGAAGGATTTTGTTCTAATTGTTGTTTGCATGTAGACGAGCATAGATATATTTTGTTTCCATTAATTTCTGAAGTATATTTTGCAGTCTTCTCATCTACATTCATGTTACATACAGGGTCTTTAGCCATACCATCATATGGATAACTACATATTTAACAATTTGACTTTTCAAATGTAAAAGGATAATACTAAAAAATAATATATTAACAAAAGTACTAAATCCTAATCGATTTAAAGCATTATCTATTCTATCATTGGCCAATCTCTAATCTATATAAAAAGCAGAATAAAGATTGGGATAAGAGTGAGAGAATAGAATAACAATTTCTATATCTTTATATTTTTATTGAATACAAATATTATTGAAGATAGTTTTTAATAATTTATTAATTTCAATAAATTTTTATCTTCTTAATGTTGCATTATCATTGTCATAGATTCTTTTTCTACAGTGTCATTTGTTGCAGTATCATGATGCATCAATGTTTGAACAGAATTATCAGTAGAAGATGTATCTAAACCTACTCCACTAATTAATGTTCCAAACATTTCATTTTGACTAGAAAAATGTCCTTCAGTTTTGCTAACATCTATAGTAAGTCCTAAAACTTTGTTACCCATAAGATGAATAGTTAAAGGAACATTTTTGTATTCGCTATTATTATCATCAGAATAGATATTTGCTATTCCCATTACGACAATATCTTTGCCAGTAAGTATGACCTTATCTGAAATAAAGTTACCAATATTGTGATTATGAGAAAGGCTACCGTCTGGTTTTATCATAGTAAAATTAGCAATAAAGTCTGCTTTACCATTATTGTTATTGTTAAGATTGCTACTACTACTACTACTATCATTAGCTATATTGTTTATTGTTAATTCCCAAAATCCTCCCTGAATCCATGTAACAATTCCATCTTTTATTTGGTTATTTGCAAAATGCCCAAAAGCTTTTATCACTTTAGATTTATTTTGTTCTTGTAAATTATCGTCAACTATTGGAGTATTTGTAGATAATGATTGTGCTGAGACATGTTGGACAGTGTTAACGTGTAATTGTATTGATAATGATTCTATTGCTATTAGAGATACAAATACAATGAAAATTATAGTAAATACATACCTATGAAAATATTGAGGGAAATCAGTCAATAACTACTATTTTTTATTGACATATTATAAATTCTTATTCTTCACATAAATGAAATATAACAATAAAATATAATTTATCATGAATAAAATATGGGATAAGGTTTATTCTAATGATTCCTCCTTTTTTGGTGATGAACCAAGTAAATTTGCTTTGATGTGTTATGAAGATTTTGTCAACCATAAAGTTAAAAAAATATTGGAATTAGGATGCGGTCAGGGTAGAGACTCTATATTTTTTGCTTCAAAAGGATTAGAAGTTTCTGCTATTGATTCATCCAAAATAGCAATAGAAAATTTAACTGCAAAAACAAAAGAATTAGGTCTTAATATATATTTAAAAAATATTAACGCAGTGGAAGGACTGCCTTTTCACAATAAGCATTTTGATGCAATTTATTCCCATATGTTTTATAATATGGATTTTTCCGATGAGGAATTAAAATTTTTATTTAGTGAAACAAAAAGAGTTCTTAAGAATAAAGGGCTATTATCATTTTCTGTTAGAAGTGATAAAGATATTATGTATAATAAAGGAACAAAAGTAGCAGATAATATTTACGATATTAATGGTTTTCATATTCGATTTTTTACTGAAGAAGATATAAAATTTTTTTTAAATAATAATTTTGAAATTGAAAAGATAATTGAAGGGCATGAAGAACCTGCAAGTTTATACTTTGTTTTTTGTTGTAATAATTAAATTTTATATTGCCAAATTTTACATTTGTAAACACAATAGCTTATCTATCTCAATACAGTTTATAAGTTAATGGCTAAATTACAAAGTCAGAAATATTGAACTTGTATAGATACATGCAATGAATGCCTTGAAGCCTGTGAATTATGTGCTGTAAAATGTCTGTATGATGAGAATGTGAAATCGTTAGCAAAATGTGTAGAACTATGTGTCACTTGTTCTCATGCCTGTGCTGCGGCATCAGTGGTAATGTCTGGAGAAAGTGAATATTCGAAAAATGTATGTGATTTGTGTACTGAGATATGTGAGGCATGTGCTACTGAATGTGAAAAACATGGTGACCATATGGAACATTGCAGGCTATGTGCGGAATCCTGTCGTAGATGTGCACAAGAATGTAGAAATATGTGTTAATCAATCCAATTTTATTTTTTTTGGTTTATGTTATAATAATTAGTTATATAATTATTGGATATATCATATCAAATCATTTAGAGAATCTTCATTCAATATAGATATAAAATTTTTTTATACTATGTAGTCTAAACAAAAATAATGATAAATAAAATGCAATATACAATGCTCACCGTATTAGCAGTAACAATGCTAATCTCATTAGGTATCAGTAATGTCTCTGTTTCGGCCGCAACGGCAATCAATCCTCAAACCTTACAGGAAATACAAGGTCATCTAACAGAAGCACAAACAGCATTAGACAACAATGATGTTGAAGGTGCCAAAATGCATTTAAATTTTGCTATGGAACAGTTAACTGAGCTTCAAGGCAAAGTTGCTGGGCTTGAATCCTCACCTGGCATGGCTGGTAATACAACAAGCATCAGATAATTAAATTACTTCTATATTTTTTAATATTACTGAATGTATTAATTAATTAACTTAGAGTCTCTCCTAAAAATAAGGGTAAAAATGCCTCACAACCCGACGTGACCGTGCTTTTCTCGGATCTATCCACTTCACTTCTTTTTGTTTTTTTATCCTTTGTCTCTTTTACTTGTTGTTATTATTGTAATTGCAAATATATTACCTCCAATTATACAAATATGTAGAGCATACAAACATAAATATGACTATGCATTGGACATCATTACGTACGTTTATATATCTTAGTAACGTATATATAATTGTGACAACAAAAGAAGAAATAAAACGAAATGAAAATATAGCTGTAAATGAACCAGAATTTAATGAAAGAAATGCAACTAAATTTAACAAAGACCACAGTAATTTCAATGAAAGAGCAAATAGAGACTACAATAACACCTTAAATCAACAACAAGATGTAATAAACAAGACACTCGATAACACCTTACATAATATAAAGAGAGCTACTGATGAAGCTACACGAGAAATTCCAAAGTACACACAACGTATTGCTGAATATCAAGAAAAAACCGTTCAGACTATAAAAGATATTGCCTCTGACTTTATTGAAGCAGAAAAAGAAGTAA
>DATFEP010000087.1:0-3511 GCA_035250975.1 Nitrososphaeraceae archaeon
ATAAATCTAAACACATATAGGAAAAATTTAATGAAATAATGGTTTTTTCCAGGTTTGAATACAGATATAAATAATTACAAAAAGCATTTTTTGTTTTATAGTATCATGCAGAAAATAACGATGATGAAAGAATATAATTTATTTTTACATCTAATACTTATTACCTTTATTGTAGCAAAATCTATGTGTCGCGATGATGTGTAATGGTAAATAGAAAATCTACTAATAAGAATAATATGGGTATACCAAATATTTACAAAACACAAAATTCTCTTTCTCATAATACTACTATAAACTCTAGACATAGCAAAACAAGAAAAATAGAAAATGTACTAATACTTCAAGGCGGTGGTTCATTAGGTGCTTTTGGCTGTGGTGTTATAAAAGGACTGGTAAAAAATGGAATATACTTTGATATAGTATGTGGAACATCAATTGGTGCAATTAATGGGGCAGTATTTGTTGGTAACAAAAATGAAGATGTAAGACCAGAAGAAAATTTAGAAAATTTTTGGATGGAGATAGCGGAAAGTACGTATAACATATTACCTGATATCTTTTTTCTTGATTTCGATAGTACAAAAAAAACAAAAAATTACAATTTACCAATACCGATCTGGAGAGAGGTAAAGGCATCATCATTTAATTCTACAATTTTCGGAGTTCCTAAAATGTTTGTGCCAAGGTGGAATAAATTTTGGTCATGGTGGAGACATACACCAAAAAATGATATTGTAGTTGGAAATGATATTACTAAAAATAATAATGATAATGATAGTACTAACTATAACTTTGGAGAATTAATAGAAGAATTAATTCCTTCAAATTGGACTTACATATATGATCATTCGCCACTTAAAAAGACACTTGACAAATATATAGATTACAAAAGACTTTCTTCTTCCACTATAAAAAAAGATGATGATACAAAAAGATACAAAGATAAGCAAAATAACAGTAATAGTAACAATCAAAGTCAATCTACAGAATCAACAATTAATGATAATAACACAAGACTTATAGTAACTGCAGTTAATGTGCTTACTTCAGAACCTCTTGTATTTGATTCTTATAAAATAAGTATACAACCTAGACATTTGCTTGGTGTTTCAGGCTATCCTGTATATGGTTTTCCATGGGTAGAAGTAGAAGAAGGTGTTTATGGATGGGATGGGAGTCTCCTTAATAATACTCCGCTAAGACAAGTACTGCAAGCATCACCAAGAAATGATAAGAATATATTCATAGTAGAAAACTATCCTCGTAGAATAGATCAATTACCTTCCAATATGTTTGAAGTATTAGATAGATCAAGAGACATAATATTTAGTGACAAGACCAAGTTTACAGTACGAATGTCTAAAATAATGACGAGGCAAATCAAATTAATTGAAGACCTATACGATATCTTTGAAATTGCTGATCTATCGAAAGTAAATAGTGAAAAGATAAATCGAATAAAAAGCGAATATGAAAAGATTATTTATAATTATGGTGCTCAAATACTAACAATTAATAGAATTAAAAGAGAGAGAATACATGATCCAAATATTTTGAAAAATGCAGATTTTTCACCAAAAACTATAAGGAATCTAATAGAAGATGGTGAACGAAAGGCAATAGATTGTATTAATAGTACACAATAAATGAATCATTTTGAAAAATATAAATTGATGAGAATGATGATTAATATTATTATAAAAAATTCTCAAAAATATAGAAAGACATTTTTAGAACTTGGCAATTATTTCTTTATTTTTATTTAGACATTTAAAGAATGTTTACTTTCATATCTATATCAAGAGAAAAAACAAAAAAAATAGGATTAGCATTAGGACCTATTTTATTCGTTGTTATATTGTTGTTGCCAATCAATGATGGTGATAGTAGTGATAGTAGTATAAATAACGGCAGCAATATTCCTCAATCTCCTACTAATACTCTTTCATTTTCTGCTAAATTAGTACTAGCAACAACTATTTGGATGGCAACATGGTGGATAACAGAAGCAATACCAATTTATGTAACAGCATTCCTGCCTATAATAATTTTTCCTTCTCTGAGTATAACTGGACTTGGACAGACTGCTGCTAATTATGCTGATAGGATCATCTTCCTTTTCCTTGGTGGATTTATTTTGGCAAAGGCAGTTGAAAAAACTCAACTACATAGACGATTTGCTCTAAATATACTAAATGTATTTGGGACTACCCCAAAATATATTGTTGCGGCATTTATGTTGGTAACCGGTATTTTAAGTGCTTGGATGAGTAATACCGCAACAACAATGTTAATGTTGCCTATAGCCGCAGCAGTTATTTCTCAAATAGGTATAGGGAGAGAAGTAAGAAGTAAAAAAAATAGAATTAAGAGTGATAATCCAGAAGAAAATTATAGCAATGTAAAAAATGATGATAAAAATACAGATAAAGGTAAAGATACACAAAATACGGAAGAAGAACAAAATCAACAACAGTCAAGGTTTGGCTTATGTCTTATGCTTTCTATTGCATATTCTGCTAGTATTGGAGGTTTAGCAACTTTAATAGGAACTCCTCCAAATGCAATATTTGCATCATTATCTAAATCAATGCTTGATATTGATATAAGCTTTGGACAATGGTTATTGATAGGTATGCCTATCAGTGGAATCTCTCTTATTGTTGCTTGGTTATATATGGTACATTTAGGAGTAAAAATAACAGACATAAAATCAATAGGTCAAGAAAAAGAGATAATAAAACAAAAGATAAAAGAAATTGGAAAAATTACAAAAGATGAAAAGATTGTAGCAGCTGTATTTATTGCAACTGCGACAGCATGGATGACAAGAGGATTGGTATGGGGTGATCTTGTTCCTATGATAGATGACTCTACAATAGCAATAGCTGCTGCATTTTCACTATTCTTAATTCCATCATCAAAATCATTATCATCATCAGTATCAGATGAAAAATCAAATCATGACTTGTATCAAAATGATAAAATAAATAATTCCAAAATACAATTACAAAATAAATCTCAAAGAATTCTTGATTGGGAGACAGCAGTAACTATTCCCTGGGGTGTCCTCATATTAATTGGTGGAGGACTAGCACTTGCACATGCTTTTACAGAAACAGGATTGGATCAATGGATATCTAACCAACTGTTATTTGTAGAAAATTTAAATTATATCTTGATAGTACTTGTTATTGTTGCATTAGGTGTATTTTTTAGTGAAATAGCGAGTAATACTGCAAGTGCGGCATTACTGATTCCAATAGCTGTATCTTTAGCTTCTTCCATATCAATAGATCCATTATTACTTATGATTCCTTTGACAATGGCCACAACTTTTGGATTTATAATGCCAGTAGGCACACCTCCAAACGCCATTGTTTTTGGAAGTAAATATGTAACAGCTCCTAAAATGGCCAAAGCGGGTTTTCCGTTAGATATGATAGGAATTATTATGGTTACAATATTGACAACATTAATGGTACCTTGGATATTTGGTGAGTGAATGATA
>DATFEP010000017.1:0-5823 GCA_035250975.1 Nitrososphaeraceae archaeon
AATATGGGTTCATGACTAATTTGGTAAAGTGCTTTCAATTGCTGAATCTGACCTTTCTGATAATCTCTCATTGTCCAATTTTCCATTAGATCATAATTGGACCAGTAACCAGTATCATATTTTACCAGATTTTCTTTTAAATAGTTTATTCCTTTGTCAAATATTGTTTTAGCTAAAGGATCCTTGGTTTTTTCATAGTAAGACCATATAGATAATAGAGATTGGGTATGACCATTTAATACATATGTCTTTTGAAATCCAGGTTTTGCCAGAATGTGTAGAAATAAAGAGTTATTTCCTATACCTTCATAGGTTACAAAACCCCCTTCATCATAATCGACAAAAAAAGATCTAATTATTTTTTTTGCCGCATCCAGATACTTTTCATTTCCTGTTAATTCGTAGGCTAAAGTTAATACCTGCAACCCTTTTGCTTGTGCCAATGCAGACGAATATGGCGGGGATATCCAACCATAAAACTTCCATGGATATTCGTATTCCAATAAAGAATATTCCCCTTTGTTATTGGCACTTTTTACAAGCCAGTCAGCAGAACTGATAAATTTATCTTTTGACTGTTCTTTATCCTTGTCTTTTAGATAGTCTGCATAATAAATTAGCCCTCCACTTGCAACAGTTAAAGGATTGTATACTTTCCTTTGAACGCCGTGATAATCAACTATTAAAACACCATTTTCATCAGATTCTATGACAGTGCGTGCGCTGCCCAAATCTGCCTCTACATTAGGAACTAAATTCAAGTTTACGAGCAGGACTGTTTGATTATTATCATAAGAAAATGTGATGTATACCAATGTTGATAGCATAAATATCAGTAGATGGCTTAGCCTCAGATACATCTATAGAATTTAAATCTCCATTTTCTTATTTCACTCTATCGTGAACATCAGTCGAAAATCACAATTTGTATCGACTATATCGTATAAATCTCCTGCTTCGCCAGAACTCTCGGAGCAATAGTCGTGTTTAAAGTCTTTTCCAAAATTATCTTTAAAGGTAAATTCCTTAGCTATTATACCTATTGCATCATTTTTGTCAAAAGATGTTAATGGTTCAACAGCAAATCGTGATTTGTCCTTATCTTCTGATAATGGTACCCCATTATCTAAGATCGTGGAAATATCTGGCAAGTAATTTTCCAGTTGGTCTGTTTTACTGTCGAATTCTATGCCTAAAGTTACTATTCTCAAATTTTCATTGCTCGGGATTTGTAAATTTATAAATTTCTCTTCTTTTGGAAATTCTACATTCTGACCGCTTTCCACACCTATACTTGAATTTGGTATTAAGGATATTCTTTTTCCATTTACATAAGCATCAATCCTCCACTCGCCATCAAATAACAAATCATGATCATTGTTTATCTTGATTGAATCGAACGATATTTTCAAATCATGCATAATTTCTGAATTGTTATTTGTGATATTGATTGACTCGTCATTTATCTTTTCATCCTGGGCGAGGCCTTGATCAATCTGGTTTAATAAAAACAAGCTAGTACCCAATAAAAAACCAAACGTTAACCTGACATATACAGAATGCATTTTAGGATAAAACATCTCTTTTTTATTTAAATTAGAGATGTTATTGATTCTATCGACTTTTTTCATTTTGGAATAATCTTCTTTTTCTATATAAAATCAATTTAAATTTTTATGGCCTAAAAATTATAATTTGAGTAATAAATTTCTGAAATGAAAATCTTGATACTTTAAAAAAGTTATTAAAACTAAATAAAGAATACGGCCAATGGATCGATCTATCAAGTTAAATTTGTTATTATCGTTATTATTATTATTTGATGTTTTCATTTCCTAAACTACTGTTATTTGATGTCAGCAAAAGTAATTCTTCGTCAACATTATTAAGATGCTGCATTGCCTCTATAAGATCTCCTTTTTGTAATGAAAGTCTAACCTCAAGAAGGTTTTCTCGAATCTCTTTTATTGATTCACTAGTTATGTCTATTGAATATGCACGATCAATTGAAAAAAAAACAGGTACTGTATTTATCAACGCTGATAGAATGATAGCAAGAAAAATAATTATCACAAAATTTAAGCTAAAGTTGATCATACCCAAAATTTTATTTACATAAAGACTATTTAAAATATTGCCATAATGAGCCAAAAATTAGTCATTGCATCATAATACTAATCAATTAATTTTTTCTATACCAAATTGTTTAATTTTTTATATGATAGATATGGTATCAACGGAATCTAATAGAATCAATTAACATTGTTACCTCTCTAAGGTTCTTAAAGTATCCTTCTTCGTCAGCGATATATTCAATTTCATAAACCCTATCCCCGTTTAAAATCCAGATATTCATTCCGTATCTTTTATCCTTAAATGGCTCACATAAATTACGGGAATCTCCCACCGAATATTCAAACTTCCAAGCTGGAATATTTTCTCTTCCAATATATTTCATGTTACTACTAACATAATTGAATTTAAAATCAGAAAACAGAATGTCTAAGTCCTGGATTTTTATCTTAGCAAATTCTTGAAGTGAAATATTGTTAAAGTTCAAGTCATATGATAAAATATTAAGAATTGGAGGAAAATATGAGTAAAAATAATTATCATAGTTTTTTGTATGTTTATTTTTATAATCTTTATATTGATCAAAATCGTGTAGTTCAAGAGAGATTATTTTATCATTAGAACCATGTATATTAACAAATTCTGATATTTGCCAGTTAGATGGGTATTTAAAAACAATATCAATTCTTGGATTTTGATAATTATAATAGAGCGTTCCATTTGTGTATTCGAAAGTCTTAATGTCAGGTTTTGTGTCTAATTGTCCTAATGATGTGATTTGATCCATATAAAAACAGTTTACTAGTATTAATAAGATAACAACCATTAACAATCTGTAACATATACTACCACCGTTCAATTTATCCATCTTAAGAACAAAACTATATTTAATCTCTTTAAATGGATAATCGAATCCTTAGGAGGATTTCTGGTATACATACTAATCTTCAAAAATCATACAGATCTATCCATCATCTATCTTACTAAAATCACGCAGAAAAGAATTTGCTCGTCTACAAATATTGATAACTCGAGTATCATCTTTTAGGCTACCTATCCATAAATATAAGATACCTTCTTGCTTGAAATTTCAAAACTGTAATAATATTCTAATAAATAAATTAAATTTTGTTATCATTTTAAGACTAAAAAAAATAAAAAATTAAAAAAGTATTTTGTTATTGGATATCTGAGGAGGGTGCCATCAGCAATTGTTATCCTAGTTTTGGGTTGCTACCGGTAGATAATTTTTCACAGTACATACTTTATTGTCGCCAGGATTTAATTGTCCTTCACAATCTCCTTCATATATTATACATACGCCTGTTTGTTGCAGTACACCTGGAAATCCATTTCCAACTACTCCGCCTTGATCATATCCAGAATTTTTACAAGATCTTTCTACTGCATAGTCTGTTCTTATATCGTCTTCTTCAACGAAATACTCGTTTCCAGATAATTTTAGTGCTACACCTTCTGGGTTACTGGTTATTTTTTCCCCATTAATTACATCAATTACAAAGTCTTCTGTAGAATATCTGCAATCTACTTGTGGATCAGAACAGTTTTTGTAGAGATCACTAGTTGGAGGTACAACATTACTGGTTGTGGGCTGACCTTGTTCATTTTGTTCAAATTCAAAACAAGCATTTGGTGTTTGAGTAACTACTCCACCACCACTTGTTGGTGGATCAAAACATTGGAATAATTCTTTTTTCACAGTGAGTTTGCCTGGTTTTGGATAATAATCTTTGTCGTAATATCCGTATCCTGTTTGATCTTCTTCATAGTACGAGTTGTCATATTCTGGATAGTACTCTTGTTCATATTCATCATAGTATCCGTTTTGTGCTTCAGCAGTACCTATATTGTTGTTGGTAGGTATTAATAGACCTGCAAATGCCGCAACAAATACAATCATACTTACATTTAGTATTTTTGACATTGTTACTGGTATTAAATTATATTATATGTGGGTAGTGTAAATTCATGCTATAATAAAAATCGCTTTCTTGCATATGTACATTATTATAATACATTTTATCTAAAAATTCTAGATGATTCCTTGTATATCTTAACTTCACTTTGGAATTTGCCAATCACGCTGATCTCTGTCCTCGGTTTTGTTAAAACTCCCTCCCTATTTTCGAATTCATAAAAACTAGTATTACCTTTAAGGATCTAGCAAATTCGAATAGAACGCAGGAACTACATATTCTGGTCAACTTTAAATGTTTTGTTCCTTTTGATAAGAACAAGAAGTTGTTTATTAACTTAACAGCATTATAATATTCTTACCAGTCGATCCAGCAAAATATTAATGATTAATCTTACAAATTAATTTTAGAACTACAGATTTAGCTAACCATAATGTGCTAAATATTTTGTGCAATATCTACCCTAGAAAATAAGTACAACTAGATTTGAATCAAATTCAGATACTTCCAGTCCAGTAAATGACCTTAAGAGTTGTGATTTTCTGTACAATGTGTTATAATTTAGCAAATCTATTAACAATTATTATAGAAATCAGAGATATAGATGTAATCTTTCTAATTATACAAAAGATGTAGTTAAATAACATTTGAAGGTATTTTAGTACTACTATTTTTATCTTAAAATTACATTAATTAGAATTATCCTTAATTCAACGAGATCTACAACAATTGCTGGTTAGCACTAGCAATCGTTTGATAAATAGATTAAAATAACTACAAGCAATCAGGTTCTGTAATAAATGAACAATAGATCTGGACCATTCAGTAATTTACAAAATCAAAACTTGATTAAACCTTTCTATATTGTAACAAGACAAAGTCTAGTTTCAATTCTATTGATTACAGTATCTTTTTCTTACATTTTATTCAGCCAACAAGCTTGGGCATCTGATAGAGTAGTATCTATTTTATACGACTCAGCTAATCCTTTATCAAAGGAAAATTTTGACCCCAAATCCATAAGTGTGAAAACCGGGCAAGAGCTTACTTGGATTAATTCGGATGAATTGATGCATACTGTTACAGAAGGAAATCCGTCAGACGGTCCAGTTGCAAATGGGTTTGATTCTGGTGTATTACATATGGGACAAGAATTTAAGGCCATATTTGATAGACCGGGACAGTATGAGTATTATTGTATTTTTCATCCATTTATGAAAGGGGGTATATCAGTTACGAAGAGTCAAGTATTTTAACCTGCGCCAAGATTTATTTGAATAAACACATGAGTTCATAACGTAAACTATTTCAAGTACAACAAATTCACAAATTATGGTATAGTGTTATTTATATATACTATGAATTGATGTTAGTGATTATTTTAAAAATTATGTAGGGGAATATAAGATAAATATCCTTTTTTAATTTCTTTTCTATCTTTAATCTTTTCTTCGTTTGCAGGGAACAAACATACATTCACTTTCTGGATGTAAGGGATCTTGGATATTGATTAAATAAGAACTATCCTCGAATATATGGTAGGTTATTCGAAACCTTATCTAAATACAAATCTAATCGGGATCAATATATATTTTTTATATTTTTTACAGGTTGTCAGGTTTTTTGTCTTTTTTCTTGCCTTTTTTATTTGATGTAAATTTCTTGTGAAAACCTTCTGGTTTGTCTCTGTTAAACGGTCTGTCTCTGTCTCTGTTAAACGGTCTGTCTCTGTCTCTGTTAAACGGTCTGTCTCTGTCTCTGTTAAACGGTCTGTCTCTGTCTCTGTTAAACGGTCTGTCTCTGTCTCTGTTAA
>DATFEP010000023.1:0-3011 GCA_035250975.1 Nitrososphaeraceae archaeon
CAATTATTGGTTTACTACTTTTACTTTTTGGTTTTCCAATAATATTAAGTAGTAAGAAACGCAAGAATATAGAAAATTAGATAAATACAAACAAAATCTTCTACCTTAATGAATATAGAGAATAATACCGATAGCGGTGCAGAAATAAGAGTCTAACGTTATAGTATAATAGATGATATTTAAATCATTTTAATAACATTATAATCAATACTTAATATCATCATATTATTAAACCATTAATTTGTCATAAAAATATGTTTAACTGAGATATAGATGTAGTTGAATATTTAGATTCTAAAAAGTTTTTATACAATAATTTTATATAGATCACAATGAAAATTCAATTAACAATATTTTAGATTATAGTATTGGTTTTGTTTTTATTTTTATTCAATGTAGTGATTATTGATAGTTCTGTGGTCTTATGAGCCGTCCGTGTATGAATTATTTTTGACACTATATTTTTGACCCAAGTTTATAACAAAATTAGCTCAAATATTGAACCCTTTACTTCTATTTGTGGGATCATATTGTTCCTCTTTTGTTTGAAAAGAGTTTATATTACCTCATTCTCTAAAAAACAGATAAAAATGTTATATAATAATTTTGTTTTTATTTTTCTTGCCTTATTATCTTTATATCTATTTGCTATTATTAATACAAATACCTTTAATACTTATGGCCAGCCTCTGGAAAACGGAGAGAACGTGACCAACTTTGTACCGGATAAAGATGTAACCATCGTTTTAGAAGACACTGAAATACAAATAACTCCCGGTGAAAAAATAAAAGTATGGGCATTTAATGGAACTGTACCTGGACCTACATTGAGATATACTGAAGGAGAGAGAATAAGTATTTTATTTATGAATAATGGAACTTATCCTCACACGATGCATTTTCATGGATTTCATGATGATAAAAATGATGGAGTATTTCCGATTATAATGCCAGGCAAAACATATAGATATAATATTACTGCAGAGCCAGCAGGAGCTTTAATGTATCATTGTCATGTAATGCCTGTTACAGAACATATCAGAATGGGAATGTACGGTGCCTTAATTATAGATCCCAAAGATAAGCCGTTAAAACCTGCAAAAGAATACTATTTGATTATGAGTGAATTTAGTACGGACGAAAAAAATGTTACTAAATTTTTAGCTGATTATTATCCAATAAATGGCTATTCGTATCAATATATGCAAAATCCTTTAGAAGTAAATCAGGGAGATATACTTCGACTCTATGTTATCAATATGGGATCTACTATATTATCCCCATTGCATCTGCACAGTACCATATCTGATGTGTATCCATCAGGACTGATCTCTAATTTGCCATACCAAGCTCAAACAATTGGAGTTGAGCCTGGTGATGCAGCTATTATAGAAACAAAATGGAGATATCCTGGCAGTTACTTGTTCCACAGTCATGGATTTCAGGAAGAGCATGGAAATATGGGACAAATAATAGTTAAGGAAAATACTACTAAACTGACAAAGAGTGTTTCCATGTTTGACTGGCAGTATGATTTACAGAAAAAACTACAAAAAGAGAAATAACAATAACTTTAATACTTAAAATAAAAATACTTCCAACATGTTTATAATTAAACGTGCCGGAACCACTGGTTTATAAAACAAATTTAAATCATACATTTTATACATGGATACGAATCTTTAACACTACCGTGTATGAATTCAAGTATATAAAACATAATAAGGCTAAGTTTAAGGCTGGTAAAAGAGATGAAGGTACAAAGATACTTACAGATTTTTTCGATGAATACCGTCATGAAATTAAAGGATTCAGAGGATTTTTAATTATGCATAGTCTAAACGATTCGCAAGAAACTATAGCACTAACTTTTTGGGAGACAAAAGAAGATATGGATGCATATCATAGGCTTGATAATAAATGGTTTCAAATAATAACGGAAAGAATTAAACCATTATTCGAACGAATACCAGAGAGAAGTAACTATACCCTTTTTGATTTCAAAACATAATTTTCCAGTTAAGCCGTCATAATGTTTGATAAATGTATCTTTTAGGTGTAAAACAATGAATCTTTCTATAAATTTGTTTTTAAGTACCTGTATGTAGGTCAGCCGCAGAAAACTGTGGGCCCGTCGGGAGTAACACCGATAGCGGTGCAATAATAAGAGTCCGATGTTATGGTCAAACATTCGAATATTTAAGATTTACTTCAATTACATTTTTATTAATAAAATATTATCAATAAAATTAAAAAAATAAAATAAAATTATAGTTTTCCTTAAGTATCAAATTTAGGGTAGCAAAGTTCAACTTTCAAAGAAAAATTTTTTAAAATCTCCAATATCAACAAACTCATCGCATTTATTCAAATTAGAATCGGATTTAAATTCATCATGTGCTGAAAAGGATAGATTTGTACCATTATATTGGAGTGTAATTAAACAATATTTTGTATTTCGATGTGTTGAATTATCTTTATTTATCAATGAACCAAATAACTTTTTATAATGCTGACTAATATTTTGTCTGTCCATCGTCTCCTATTGACAAGGAGAACTTTCATAGAATTTACAAAAAAAGCTAAATTGATCTTTATTAGGCATGATGACCAACCAATGATGATTATTCTTACATATTTTTGGGATAGACTCTAATTATAATTGCGGTAAGTTGTAATAATCAAATTGATTATTTATCTATAAAACAAAATCAAAAAAAAAATATGAGAAGAGGCAACGTATTAAAACGAATATTCATATAACAATAAGAATTTTAAATCTAATAAATCTTAAATAATTGATTCACGTAATATATATTGACATGTCGGCTGAACCAGCAGTATACAATTGGGATAAAATAATACTCAAACCTGTACGTTCAAAAGATAATCAAGATGTTGGAAATGTCATTTGTGTAGAAGGAGATATTGTTACAATACATGATGGTCGCTATGAATATAAAGTGTCAAAAAACGATGTTGAAGGATTTAATGGAGGAGAAGTATTTTTG
>DATFEP010000024.1:0-10739 GCA_035250975.1 Nitrososphaeraceae archaeon
GACTATTTCACCTCCAATATTGAATAGAAATTGCTTTCTAATTTTGGTATTATACAGATAAACAAATAATTTGATCCAATTGTATACATGCTGTAGATCACATTTTATACTATTCTTGGTACAAGGATAGTAATCATCAAAGGATTCTGTCCTATCTTTAAAATACTGCATTACTCTTTCGATAAGGCTCTTCTCTAAAGGTGAATGTAATCTATGTTTCAGATTCAAAAAGTTACATGCGTGAGGATACCATGTACCTCCATCAGTGTAAACTGTATGTTTACCATACTTTGTTACAAGCGATCTGATAAAATTCTCTGCTACAAACATGTTTCTCTCTTCAGAAATATAGATTCCAAGCACAGATCTGTAAACAGGTTCAATACAGATCCATAACCAAAAATGTTGACAACCAATCTGAATTATAGTTTCATCTATGATGAATGCTGATATTCTTTTTCTCTTGTAAATCTGCAATGAACCAAATCGTTGAATCCACTCCCAAATGGCAACATGGCTCCTACTTTGGCCCTTAAAAGGTTCCAGTGCTTTAGATGTATTTCTTAAACTTAAACCAAGAAAGTACAAATAAAGAGAATACATTACTATACAGGTGGATGTTCTATTTCTGACAAATCTTAATAACATATATATTGTTAGAATAGAACGTTCACAGCTATAGCTCTTTCCTTAGGTTAACAGGACCTTTTCTACTTGTTAATATTATATATCTTAAGTTATTTACCCCTTTTGAAAATGATATCGTGATATCAATAAATAACAACATTTATATAATGATAGCATGATATCACATCGTATGAATCAAATAAATAAACAACAAAAAAACGAACAAAAAAAAATTGAACAAAAAGAACAAATCGTAAATGGAGTCAATGTGTCAAAGCTCTTTGATACAGTTGGAGTAATAAAGGAAAAACCTGATATTGCAAAATTCAATTTCCAAGCAAAAGGTAAATGGATTGATGGAGCACATGGTCGTACAAGTATTAATGACTTTTATGGAGCATGTCAGACATTCAAAAGAAGTGAACCCTTTGTCTTTGAAAAAGATGAACCACCAGTATTGTTAGGAGAAGATCATGGTGCAAACCCTGTTGAATATGTATTAGCAGCACTTGATGGCTGTTTAACAACAAGTCTTATTTATCATGCAGCAGCAAAGGGAATAAAAATAGATGAAGTAGAAACATCCTTTTCTGGTGACCTTGACTTACATGGCTTTCTTGGATTGGATGAAAATACAAGAAATGGATATGAAAAGATAAAAGTGGAATTTAAAATCAAAGCTGATGCACCAAAAGAAAAACTACAGGAATTAGTACAACTTGCACAAAAGAGATCACCAGTATTTGATATTGTTTCACATCCAACTCCAGTAGAAGTTAGTTTGAAAGAATGAAAATTTATTAAAGTATTGGATCCCAAAAAATTTTTAATTATATCCAATATATTTTTTGTCACTATACTTTTCATAAAATATCGTGTTTTGATTAATATTAATAGTAGTTAGATTTGATTAATGGAAATTAAAAAAAGATATAAAAAAAAGTAACTATAATTTGTTAAAGTGATATTTAAAATAAATACCATATTCTAAAAAATTACTTTTAATTGCATTTAAATTACAAAATTGAATTCATGATACAGTTAATAATTATAATTAATTGGATAAAAATTCTTTAGCCTCAAAAAATCCTGTAAGATCTTTTGATAGATGGTCACAAAATATTCCTAGCATTTCAAAGTCAATTGTTGAAAATTTCTTACGACTGAATATAGCCAAGACTGCAATTGCTTCCTGTTTGTATAAAAGAGGATATGCTGCAAAGGACAATAACTTTTCTTTTTTAACCCATTCTGGATGTCTTGTTAAAGGATCATGAGGTAAATCATTCGTAACAAATGGTTTTTTCTTTTTGATAGCAGGTCCCAGTTGTAGTGAATCGTGAAGAGAAACTTTTGAAAATTCGCCATCAATTCTTGTATATTTTCCAGCACTGAATCTTAAGATCAGATTTGTTTTATTCTTATCAACAAACCAGATTCTTGCAAAATATGCATTGAAATATTTTACTACATATTCTACAGTTTTTTGGAGACGATCATTGAGATTATCGTATTTCTTTAATGAATTTAGAATTTGAAATACTTTTGTCTTTCTTTCTATATCTTCCAGATTATTATCATAAACAGAATAAGGCAATAGTTTTAAATTTATCGATTCATATGTTCTAAAATCACTAATTAGTTCACCAAAGCGATTAAGAAAATTTATTGATTCAATCTCATATTGTTCAATAGAATCAAATATAAAATGACATACCCAATCAAAGTCGCCATTTAATTTACTTGCATAAATACAAAATAAAGATTCTTGGGCATATTCATTCAATAATTTAAGATTTTCAGAATTTTTAGAATACTTAAATTTCAAAAGAATTGTACGATTTGCTTTGTTATTTGTTATTAATTCAGGATTTAATATAGCTGAATAACCTAAGACAATCTTTTTCTTTACAAGCCCTGCAATTCTATTCCTGACGGTTCTATCAGTTATAGAAAAGCCTAAGTTATTCATTTGTTTTCTAATCTCAAGAGAAGATATCCTTGCATCTTTTACAAGATAAGAAAGAATTATCTTATCAATCTCATCTAACACATATATCTAAAACAATAATCAATAATATATCAATTTCCAACTTGGAAAAATTAAATGTTAATGGTTTAATAAAGCTATAAAATAATTTCCAAAATGGAAATATAATGAATTTTTGATTTCCATCCTAAATAATAATGATTCAGAGATACATATAGCATGTATAATACAATACATCAAAATATTAAAAAAGAATATATCAATATTAAAAAATATTTTTGGAAAAATCAGCAATACATACTTTTGAATAGAAGTATATTTACTGGAATAATAGCAGCTGTTTTAATCTCTTCTTTAGCGTCTCATCTAACGAGAGATCTAGAATATCATTTAAACACTAGTTTTACGATAGCAATAAGCTATATAACATATTATACAGTTTTTGGACTATTATATTATCATGATAACAAAGAAGAATATCTTTTAGAGAATGGAAAACTTGATACTAAAAAGTTAAGAAATATCTTGAAAATAATATTTTCTGTTGGTATTGCTGAATTAGTTTATGTAATAATAAGATGGACAATGCACTTTTATCTTTTAACAATCGGATATGAATCTTATTTAACATCTATTATAGCTCATATTTCTTCAGCTATAATATTTGCTATTATTGTAAATCTAGGTGTCAAAGCAACAAAACTATTCAACAATAGATATGACCATAGAGATAGCAAAATCTAATATATAGTTAAATTTCTTATTTTTATGGTTGTTATATTTTTGTATCTAAGATAAAATAGTATTAGTACTATTGACTAATATAGATTACAATATAGTAAATTATAAAAACAATTATGAATAGTTCTAGCAAATAATATCATATTTTGACAAGCTAATGATAATACTTATATTAATATTCTATATTATTATCTTATTGAATCAACAATTAAAAAATAATGTCAATGAGTCCAAGATACAAGACTTTATGAATAAAGCTATACAAGATATTGCTGGAAGCTCTACTGCTATGCTAGTCATTTTAGGAGAAAGACTTGGATTATATAAAGCGATGGCAGATGAAAACAAATACATTACGTTTCAAGAACTTGCAAAAAAGACAGGAACTAATGAAAGATTAGTTAAGGAATGGCTAGGAAATCAAGTCTCGGCTGGTTATATAGAATATGATCCTTCAACTGAACAATACTTTTTACCTCCTGAACATGCACTAGTATTATCTGATTCTAATAGTCCCATCTATATTCAAGGAATTTTTAAAGCAATAAAATCTTATTTTAAAGATGAAGAAGAATTCATAAAAATGTTCAAAGACGAAAGAACTTTCACTTGGATGGATCATCATCCTTGTATGGCAGATGGCTTTGCCGAATTCTTTAAAGCTGGATATATAGGTAACTTATTAAATTTATGGATACCATCAATAGAAAATGGAAAAATTCAAGAAAAACTCAAACAAGGAGGTATCAAAGTAGCAGATGTAGGCTCTGGCTACGGAATTAGTACAATACTTTTGGCAAAAGCTTTTCCAAATTCTAATTTTATAGGATTTGATTTTCATAAAGAATCAATTGAAAAAGCAACTAATCTTGCAAAACAAGAGAATTTAAAAAATGTAAAATTTGAGATAGCATCAGCATCAGATTTTCCAGGTACTAATTATGATTTCATTACATTCTTTGACTGCCTTCATGATATGGGTGATCCTCAAGGTACATTGACTCATGTATTAGATGTCATAAATAAAGAAGAAGGAGTTTGTATGATAGTTGAACCATATGCTAAAAATAAACTTGAAGATAATATAAATCCAATATCAGAGACATTCTATGCTGCCTCTACATTAATATGTGTACCTAATTCCTTAGCTTTTAACGGTCCAGCATTAGGAGCACAAGCAGGAGAAGAAAGAATTAGAGATATTGTGAAGAAAAGTGGTTTTAGACATTTTAAAAGAGCAATAGACACACCTATAAATATTGTATATGAAATTAAGCCATAGATATCTAATTTTTTAAAGGATAACTAACTATATTTTGCATATATTTTTTTTAATTAACTACTTGAACAACAAATACATTTTCTTATTCTGAAGAAGATAATACTACCAAAAAAATTTTTATTGATTGAACACTGAAACCATCACTATTCAACTCCCGACGGGCAAGGTTCTTTCTAGGGCCAACTATATGCGATAAATATTATTTACGCATCATCTCCTTTAGAGACTAATATGTTTTTAGAGTTTAAAACCGATAAGATACACAAAATTCTAGTGTGTAGCTTAATTCTACTATATGATGATTTATTCACAAATTATTGTTACTAAAGTGATATGAATTTGTTATAGAACCTTATCTTTAGGGAAGTTTCTACTTTTTGCATACCAAATTTTCTTGATAGTAAATGTTCTCCCAGCACACGTTTTAATAATGAAAAGACAACCTCGGCAATCCATCTCTGTCCAGTATCTTTCAGTTTCTTATATTGGTCATATCCAATATTTTGAATCAGATATACCAGTTCATTTCTTGATTTACATTTTCTTGTTCTACCATTAGCATTCTTTCTGATAGATATGACAGGTTCAATATGCATTTTATCTAGAAGATTAAAATTATTCGTACTGTCATATGCTTTATCTGCATATGTTTTTGCAATCTTCTAATGTTTGGAAATCTCTTTTATCATTGGTACAAATTTCTTGGTATCATGAACTGTACATTTAGTGACTCTAAACGAGACTATCTGTTTGGATTTTACATCAATTGCAATATGTAGTTTGAGGTACTCTCTTCGTCCCTTCTTCATTTATCTTCAATATAATGACCTCTTTTTGATATTACAAGACCTGATGCATCAACTACCAAGTTTACAGACTTGTCTTTGATATTATTGTCGTAGATATTTCTAAAATTAGTACACATTTTCTTGATACGTCTTCTTAATTGAGTAAAATGTATTTCATATATTCTGATATATTCTGCTAATCCTCTTACAATTCCCTGTACGGTTCTGTATGAAATAGAGAATCCAATTTTCAGAAATGATAGAAATTGTACATAACTATCAGGATATAAAAATGGTCTGCCCACTTTCTTTTTGTTCATAGTTACTAGTTTCTCGTCTCTGTGATTTGATAAACCCAATATCCATCAAGATATGACGACGTTCTATTAGGGATTCATTATATGCAGACCAATTTCTTTTGGACACTAGAAGAATAACAAGATTGCAGGATAATAATGCTACAAACTAGTGTATAACATACAATCCTAACAGAATGGTCAGGATTTCATTTATTTGGATTTTTCTAATCTACAACACAATTATTTTTATATAGGTTTTTTAGTACATTTATCAAGATTAATTGCCAAAATATTTAGATTCTCATTTAAAGACAGAGGTAGATGAAGATATTTTAAAAACAGCCAAAGAGTTACCTAGAGATGAATATGGTGTAAAAGTTGACAAATTTTATACAACGTTGAAGCAGGGATAATTTTTTGTATGGTAGATGCACCCAATGAAGAAGCAATAATTAAACATCATGAAAAATATAATGTAAAATGTGATAATATCTGGCAAATAAAAGAGATTTAAAAGATAGATCAGAGTAAGAAGTATATTTTTTTCTTTTAGTTAGTTAGTTAGTATTTTATTTCTCAATTAACAAGTTATATTATATCTCTACCAAATCGTTTTAAAGCATTTTTAAATGTTTTAAAATTTGCCTTCTTTCTTAATTAAAAGAATAATTTTTTCCATTATTATATTATCAAAATTACTTTCCTCAAAATCCATGGTAAAAAAGAGGTAATAATTTTCATTGATTGGAATTATACATCTACTCATTTTTTCATATCTCCTAAATGCATAGATTAATTTACCCATTTTTGATTCAAATTTTAATCTTGCTTTATGTCTAATTATTGAATTTTTTGCAAATTCGTTATTTTCTTCTTTGGTAAGGAGGCGCTTTAGCCCTTCTCTAACTCTTTCATTTAGAATAGTACCATTATGATTAGTTATTCCTACCCATCGTATAGACTTGTGGGATTTCAATATAATTTTGGTAAAATTGTAAAGGAAATTATTATTGTTATTATTATCATTAACATTTGACGACGACATATACGTATAAGTATATTTGTATTAAATAAATTCTAATAGTACGAGGATTAATAATATAGTTTCTGTGAAAAAACGACCTTGTTTTCACTTCCTCTATTTTATCCTCAGTAACCCAATAATATTTCTGTCCTTGTCGTAAAAAAGAAATCCTTTATTCCCTTAGTTACTACTATATTGTATTGTTATGGTAAGATTTATTGAAATGGACGAGAGAGTAAAATTTAAGGATCAGATTGAAGAAAAAGAAAAAGAGGGCTCAGTGATTCTGATAAACAAATTCAATGTAGAACCAGATAAGGTTGAGCAGTTTTTAAAGGATTGGGCAGAGGATGCTACTAACTTTAAACAACAACCAGGATTTATTTCCACACAATTGCATAAAGGGATTGGAAAAAGTAGTGTATTCATTAATATGCAGTTTGGGAATCGATAGAGCATTATAAGGAAGCGGTTAACAAAATATTGTTTAGTTCTGAAACACAGTCGTCACTTTTAAAATATGATGATGATAGTTTAGTAGTTTCACCACATTTATTCAAGAAGGTCCATGTTCGAGGAATATGTGTAGAGTAATAATTATAAATATTATCCATTATACTACATGATTAGACTCTTATTTTTGCACCGCTATCGGTATTACTCCCTCCTTGGGCATATTAAGTTTCTATTCTTTTAAAGTATCCAAATCAATCTTATCAAGTTCTAATTATGAAATACTATTTTTAAAAATAATTTAATATTTTATATAGATAAACAAAAGAAGAATATGATGATATTTATCACATAACAATTAAGCCGTTAACAATTCCATATACTTGCTGATTTCCAAAATATTTAGTAATACTATAATTTTTTGAAAATCAGACATGGGTGCTTTATACAAGGCTTGGTTAGGTTATTGGATAACTATAGATAAATTGGAACCTGATAAGGAAATTTATTATGCGAAAGTAATACAAAAGTTACAGAGGGAATTGGGGTTAGAGGTTTCAGAGTTTGAGTGTTTAAGTTAACAAAGATTAGAAACATAGAATACCAATACACATCAAAGCTAAAAAAATTAGGGACTTGTAAATATTTTCAGTTGCATCCTTTCTCTCCATTCTTTAGATGAAATCATCTTTTTTTCTTCCAATAATTCAACAGCTGAGGATATCATGTATTCAAGAACATCCAGATTATATTTATAGTCATTACATGCATGTTTGTCAGAATTTGTCTTGTAACTGTTTAGAAGAATAGAGGAAATGACAATATTTTGGATTCATTCTGATTCAGTATTTCCTAACCAAGCCAGATCTTTATCGATAATTTCCCAGACTCCTTTTGGAAATGATAATTTTAGATCCTTGGTATCCATTTTAATAAATTATTGCATCTAAAGTTTTTATTATTTTCAATACGATCTTTTTCCTTTTTTTTTAAAAAGAACCAGCAAGAGCGTTTGTAAATTATTTTTTCATTGAAATTAATTGAAATATTTTTAAAATTAATTATTAATATTTAATAGCATCTTCTTGTTATTGAATAATTAAGTTGACTAACATTGATATTTGGCAAAAAGAGTTCTGGAATCGATTGAATCAACAAATGCAAGAAAATTTTAAAAAACAAATGGAACTTACACAAGAACAGGTAAAAAAACAAATGGAACTTACACAAGAACAGGTAAAAAAACAAATGGAATTTACACAAGAACAGATAAAAGAACAATTGGAATTTACAGAAGAACTGGTAAAAAAACAATTGAACTTACAGAAGAATAGCCAAGAAGATCAGAAGAAGAAGCAAAAATATCCATAGAAGTGGCTATGAAAAATGCAGAGACTTTTCTTAATCAACATAATCCAACATTAGCAATGATAGAATTTGAACAAGCAAGATTTTTAAGAAATTTCATGAGAGTGAAATTTCCTTTTATTTTTATTAATTTAAAATAATTTATTTTATATATAATAATATTAAAATAATTTAAACATAAATCTTTAATATTATCTTCTTTACTATAAAATTAGACTCTTATTTTCTCATCAATATCGTATTACTCCTCATAGATCCATTATGTTTAGGATTTTATTTATGGGTTAATTATTTATGGGTTAATTACTGCATAAGAATGTCTAATATTTTTGTCATCCTAAAATCTCCACAATCCAATTTGTTGTAATGCTTACAACCACAGATGTTGGTATTCTGCCTTGTAATAAATCAACTAATTATTTTATATTTTATTCTAATAGTCCTTTGATATCTATAATAACTATTGTTAAAATGTTATTATAATTTGTTAAAATGTTATTATAATATCAAAATGCAATCACATAACAAAAATACTAAGCAATCGAATTATTCACTTTTAACAAATTCAGAATTTCAATTACTCAATGGAAAAGGAGATCGGTCTATTTCAAAAAACTTTGAGTATAAGATGAGATCCAATATTAAAAAGAAAGTTCGTATATTCTTAGAAAAGGAATTACCTCTTCTTTTAGAAAATCACTTGATTTCTTTTGGGTATGACAATTACAATATTGATCCCAATATTGTAGAAAATATTAAAAAAGATAATGACTTGGTAAGGAAAAGGTCGCGGGATCGAATCCCGCTCAAGACTCAGCCTTTAAGCATAAATTTTGGTATTTTTGAAAATAGCATAATAAAATTATAGATAAATACAACTCTCAAAAAGATTTTTTTATCTTGTAAAATTTGCTAATTTATAATTTTGAGATAGGTTCTTAATTAAGCCAAATTGTGATCGTTAAATTGAAAAAATCTACTAAAATCAAGCACAGAACATAGCAGCAAAACAAAATATACTACTACTTTATCCGTTGTTATTAGAACCGATATTTGTCTAAGTCTTTTTCTATAATTGCTAAACTGTCATAGAAAGATTTAATGCATTTTTGATAAATAGAATAATGGAATTTTCTTCCGTCGAAACATTCACGTGTATTTTGATATCCATGTTGATGATCTATGTTATAACAATGTCCTTCTTTAACTTTATTTGTTAGATTCATTAGTGTCCAAGACATAAATATTAGACTAAAAATCCACATTTTTATCTCCAAATCATTTTTATCATAACGAACACGGCATCTTTCGGATTCATAAGTTTCAGAAGATATAAGATCGTCTAAATTTGTCATTATATTCTTTGCAAGAATATTAATATCTAATCCTTCTTTTGTAGTTTTTTTGCTAATTTGATCTTGAACAAGATTATAAAATTCATTTATGTTTGTTTGAGTAATTTCCATAATTTTTATTATGTTAATGAATTATATTAATAAGTCTAAAGATAATTATTAAATATGAATACCATTCATAAAATTAATTATTTTAAAAATCTAATCATTGTTCGGTGTTGTTAATTTAAGACTATTTCACCTCCTATATTGAATATTATTGTCTTTCTGATTTTGGTGTTATATAGATATATGAATAATTTGATCCAATTGTATACATGTGATAGATCACATTTTATACTATTCTTGGTACAAGGATAGTAATCATCAAAACATTCTGTTCTGTCTTTGAAATACTGCATTACTCTTTCAATCAGACTTTTCTCGAATGGTGAATGTAATCGATGTTTCAGATGTAAAAAGTTACATGCCTGAGGATACCACGTACCACCCACCATCTGTATACACAGTATGTTTTCCATACTTTGATACAAGAGATCTAATAAAATTCTCTGCTACAAACATGTTTCTCTCTTCTGAGATGTAGATCCCAAGAACGGATCTATGAACAGGTTCAATACAGATCCACAACCAGAAATGATGACCCCCAATCTGAATTATAGTTTCATCTATGATGAATGCTGATACTCTTTTTCTCTTGTAAATCCGTAATGAACCAAATCGTTGAATCCATTCCCAGACTGCAACATGACTTCTTTTCTCATCTCTAAAGATTACTAATGCTTTAGATGTATTCCGTAGACTCAAACCAA
>DATFEP010000033.1:0-2882 GCA_035250975.1 Nitrososphaeraceae archaeon
AATACAGCTCTATGGTATTTTGATTGGATCAAAGTTAGAGTTGTTAGAATTGATTGACTTTGTAAGTGAAAAAAAGGTTTCGTCAAAAATTGATTCCGTATTCCCATTATCTGACGTACAACAAGCCCATAATAAATTAGAGAGAGGAGAGCAATTGGGTAAGATTTTGCTCAAGATATGACAAATCAATCCTTGATAAGGAAGGGGAACAGTTGTTGTCTTGAAAATTACTAAATTATTTCCCTCGTGAACTTTCAAAATCAGGCTTAGGTCTTTACTTTAGGTAAATTCCAATGTAGTTTGATAGATACTAACCTAATGCCGGTGGTAACGAAAATTACAGCAATTGCAACATATTCAAATTGTAGGTTTAGATTTACCAATATAAGGAATATAATGACACCTATGAAACTTGCTACTGCATAAACTTCCTTGGTAAAAACGATAGGTGGCTCCCTTACAAATACATCTCTCAAAATTCCACCACCAAAAGCTGTCAATAAACCTGAAATCACGATTAGTACGTTATTTGTACTATACAGAGAGTATGCGATTGAGGCTCCTGTAAAAGTGAAAACTCCGAGTCCTACAGCGTCAAAAATATTGAACAAGTTTTCATGTTTTTTCGTTCTATGATAAAGAAAAAAAATGATAATTGCAGTTATTGTCGTCAATACTATGTGAACAGTATCTGAAAAATTACTTGGTGGAAAGATTCCTAAAATTGTATCCCTCATTACTCCTCCAAGGATCCCTGTTACAGTTGCAAGAATTATTATGCCGACAATATCATACTTGTGCTCTATTGCCCTGAGTGCGCCCGTTACAGCGAAAACCACAGTACCAAATAAATCTAGTACAAGGATTATGATTGAAAAATCGATATCTAAATTGAACAATTAAAAATTGCTGTTAAATTATTAATATGGTCAAAAAAATAATCATATTGTACTGCTGCTACCTCCAAGATAGATCATTGTTTTTTTCCATTTATCATATCTAGTATGTCTTCTGCAATGTCAATTGAGGTATGGGAATTGATATTTGGTTCCAATGTTACAAGTAAGATATACTTGTCCATATAAAACGTAAGAATAGATATCTTCTCTCTTTCAACATAAGCAAATCTTGATCTGCCCATGTTATTGTCAAACCTTTCCCTCATAGATTTACGCAACGCTGTGTGTGTCAGATATAATTCCTCATTGTTTTCATCCATAATAGAATCCAAGCCTCCTCTCATTCCACCAACGACAGGCAATCCCGTATCATCAATGACCGCTACATAACGTATATCGCTGTTCAGATTGAATATAGATTCGCATAGCTTTGAATAATCCATAGATTGACAAAATAAAAACTATTTATTATATTTTTGATCAAAAGATGTTTTTCATCGGATGCAATTATCCGTTTTTTTAAATGTAAGTGTCAAGGCTATATTGATTTTTAGATACTGTGATATACCTAATTCATGAATAACTGCCATTATTGTCTATTTTAGATATCTTGTTGATAAATTCATATATTGAAGTGTCGGTGTCCCTGTTTTTTTTCATATAATAGTAGAGCTCTTCAGTTGCTGCATGATGATCTACGCCTATATTTTGTGCTAATTGGACTGAGACTAGTGATAATAATAATTTCCTCAAGACCAGTTCTATTCCGTAGTTTTTGATATCAACTGCTAATTCAGAAATAACATTTTTTATATTTGCATAAATATATCTGTCCTTTGCTTCCCTGCTCTTAATTGAAAATTGAACTCCCATCATTCGCTCCTTCATATTTATTTTTTCTACCATTTCGATAAATATTTTATTTAATTGTGTATATACTACATTTATTAATTTGGTACGCCAGAAATATCATAAAATGGAGCAAATTTTGCAGAAAAAACATGATAAAAAAATTAAATTATTTGAACAGTATTAGATCAGAACATACCAAAAAGGTGTACACCGTTTGTCTGAATATATATTTAGAGTTTCCAGGTTCAAATAAAAAGAAACATGCAACAGATCCAAAAAATGACTTTGTAATATTTCTAAAGGAATAAGGTAAAACTTTTGCAGCAATTCACAACTGCGTTTCTGCTATTTGCAAATACTATAAAATGAATGACGTGTTTTTAAATACAAATAAAATAAATCAGTATTTACCAGAGTTTAGTAAATCAAAAATTAAGATTATTTCACTTGATTGAATTTAATCACTAAAAAAAATTTGAATACGTTGTTGCTAGTACAAATAAATATTCTGAAACCAAGGTAAAAAATGACGTCGAACGTATGAACTCTGTTAAATGAGTCAATGAGAATAATGGGAATAAAATACGTATTTGCGATCACAGATACATCAGATTCTTCGTATAAGGAGCGCAAGAAGAAAAATTCTTATTAAATAGATGGTTTAATTACCCTACATATTTGATTTTCATTAAGATTTTCCCTTTTCAAGATGGGAAAAATTTTAGTTTCTTCTTCTTGCTTTTTTGCTTGATAATATTATTTTTTTCCGCCACCGAACTCAATAGTAATCTAATTAATAATGCTGACGGTCAAACAGGATATCACTATGGCCCAGGACTTGTGCTGACAGGTTCAAATTACCAGGATGTGGCAAACACTAATTCACTTAAACTATCTCAATTCAGTATTGCGACCTGGTTTAAGACATCATCAAACTCTGGATCTGATGCCTTTATAGGTGAAATAGGAAGCGACAGTTCTGGACATGGGAATGTCAATACAGCAGGGCAGGTCCTGCACCTTTCATTTGGCTCTAATAACCCGCCAGTTGCAAATAACCAGGCAATAACTGTCAATAAGAACACACAGCAAACCATTACCCTTACTGCTACAGATTCCAATAATGACTCT
>DATFEP010000051.1:0-4809 GCA_035250975.1 Nitrososphaeraceae archaeon
TTAATAGTTTAATTACATATTTGATGTGCTTAGCAAAAATATATGATAACAGTGACAATCAATTGACAACTTAAAATAACAAATGATAACAATGATATCATTTATTAACTGCTTTTTTAATGCAATCAATAATGACTGAAATCATATTAAATAAATTTAGAAAAGAGAAAAGAGTTATAGAATTACATTTACAAGGTAAAACTATTCCTGATATTGCTAAAGGGGTTCATATGTCATTTGGAGATATTTCAAAAAAATAAAGAATATGAAAGAAAAATAAGATTAGAAACACAAAAGGGTCTATCGAATGGTATCATTAATCAAATAAAAAGAATTTCAAAAGGGAGTAGATCCTATGAATTATTGTTACAAGGAAAGAAGCCAGTAGAAGTTGCATTTGAAATAAATTTATGTTATGACGAAATAACAAAACATTGGAGAGAATATTTGAGACTGCGAAAAATGAATGAGTTGTATCAGATATATATCGATAATGAATATCAGCACGGGCCCGTCGGGTTGCAAGGCATTTTTGCTTCTATATTGTAACCCGTCATAACAGAAGATAAGACCAATTTTTAAAATTAGAATTCAACAAACGTCAATACTTAACTTTTGTTATCTTGTTGAAAGAATCTTGTGCAAAAACCTCTCACCAGTTCCAAAATCTTTTCTGAAGAAAACCCAAAACCAAATGCCAATAAGTATAAAATAAAAATAGATAGATTATTAATCATCTACTGGCCAAGCATTAGAGGTTATAAATTCAACCATATTGCCAACCGGATCGCGAAAATATATTGATTTACTCTTCCCAAATTTTATCTCTTTTTCAATGCTGATTTTATTTTCTTTTAAAAGAGACTTCCATTTTTCATAATCTTCTCTTTTTATTTCAAAAGCAAAATGTATTATAGAAAGAGGACTAAATGCCCCATGAGACGGAAAAATATCATTGATATTATTTAATGTATTGTTAGGATTGAAAATTAAAAGCATGCTTTTTCCTGCTTTTAAAAATATATGTCTGTCTTTTTCTTCTGAAACAAGATCCAATCCCAAAATATCGATATAAAAATCCTTCATTTCTTTTAAATTGGAAGAATATATACTAGTTTCAATAATTTTTGTAATTTTCATGATATGTTATTATCGTATAACAAATTTAATTATTATTTTTCAATATTACAAAATTGTATAAAAGTGAAATGAAATATATTTATAACATACCCGTCGGGAGTTGAACAGTCACCTTTTCCGTGTTCAGTAATAGTTCAGTTAATAGCAGTAATCCGCTAGTAAATATTTAGTTCAATATGAATCTAAATATTCTCTATTACAAATAAAAATAAACCGGTTTATCATAATTACAAATACCGACTTCTTAATGGCAACGTGCTTTACATTTCCGGAATGAAGAAAGTGAATCCGTCAACCACTTTTTACTCCGGAATCACTAAAAATTTGATTATATATTCTAGAATATCGCTAGAGTAATAGATTTATAAATTATAAATAAATAAATGAAGAAATTGAATTAAAAGTAGGTCTTTTTTCCTTCAATTCATTTTCCAGGGTTGCTATCTGCTTATCATTCAACCTGATCACTTGATCCATGTCCAGCCGGTACTCCTGCAGGTTCTGCCATTCTACCAGCATTCTGCATAGAAGGTGATCGTATATCTTATTTCTCACTTTAAGTTTCTGCATAAGACCAAGGATTTCTACTGAGACGGATATAGACGTCAAGGGTAACCTGGGAAGTTTACGTCTCCAGCCTATTTCCGATTTTACAAAAAATAAAAAAAATATAGTTATAATTTTATTGCTCCAGAGCTATTATGAATTAATATTGGTTGATATTCAGAATCTCAAATGACACAAGGAATTTTCCTGTCCCTGAGATGTTATACTATATTTTCCATTCTGATCCTCTGATATCCATTCTAACTCTTTCAGAAAGTCCAACATGGATTTGACAAATTTTTCGTCATTGTCAAATTCTTTTTTAATGCAATCGACATTAAAATTTTCTTCATGCTTTATTCTATGCAGAATGTATTGTGCTAAATCCAAACTTTTTTGTTCTGGATACACCTTACAATATACAGACTATAGATCTAATTAAATACCGAATCTTAAATGTTCTAGAACATTCTTGATCTTATTATGGAACTTTATTCTTTATTTGAATTTATTAACTAACTAAAAATAATAATTATTTTGGAATATACATTCCATTTTTGATAAAGTCCTCTGCTAACCACTTCTTCTTTGTTTCTTTTTCCGGTTCTGTAATAGTTACCAATTTATCCATTGTATTCATCATCATTCTAACCTGATTCTTTAGAAGTTCAATCTCTCCTTGCTGTTTATCCTCTTTCTCTTTTAGTGCTTCATATGCTTCCGGCTTCAATGGATATGAGCATTTTGAGCAATATTTGTTTTCTAATGGATTGATTAACTGACAGCGTGGGCAATCTATTACAGTAATCTTCCTTTTTTTAGAAGGGTCCAGGACTATTCGATTTTGTTCCGGGATCTCTTCTTTTAAATCATTGCCCATTCTATTTTTTATGTATCTAGTTCCCTGCCTGGAATTCATGGACCATCTAACCTTTGTCTTTAATGCAAATTCTGGCAAATAATCAGAATCTGCAGTTATCGAACTATGACGAATACAGTATGGATTCCATTTTTGGTAATGAAACCTAACCGAACCTAAAAATAAAGTTAGTGATTTGTGATTTTTAATTTCCATTATTAAGAAAAATAGTGAGGTCCTAGAAAACTGAGGGCCCCGTCGGCAGTAATACCGATAGCGGTCCTAAAATAAGAGTCTAATGTAGAGATACTACTAACTAGCATTTAAAATTTATTGTTAATAACTTGTTAATGATTATTAGAATATTTGTGCAATATGCATCTTAGATACAAAAGTGGAATATAATGGCATCTGACATCAACTAATTTAATAATTTAATCTTCAAATGTATAAGATAACCAATTTTGCTCAAAAAAAATAGAACATTAAAGACAATAGAGTAGATTAGAAGCCAAATGACAATATCTGTACAACAAAGAAGAACATATAAAATTAAAGTCTATTCTTTGATTTGGACTGAATCTCCACGTCGAATTGTTCCACCTCTATGCACTGATGCATAGACTCCAACATTTACCTGATTGTATTTTGCCACTGTTTGCAATATACCTAAATCTTTGGGAAGGTCGCTCTGTGGAAGAGTAATCATTACACACCTAGTGCAAGGTTGAATGACCTTGAGCATAATCTCCTCACCAATTGTTATGCTCTTGCCTACCCATAAATTTTCAACAAAGTCTGTCTGTGCAGACAATGACTCTACAACTATGTTTGGCCTAAACCGTCGTATCTCGAATCGTCCTTTAGGGTAGAGCTCGCGCAGACGGTTAATAGTAGAAGTTGTCAATATATGTACTACCGCAATATCAAAGAAACTTTGTGGAGGCATGGCCTCGTCAGTAGTCTTTTCTCTTTGTGCTAGGCCCTCTATGTTTGGCCAGTACTCTTCATAAATTGGCTTGTCCAAACTATTCCTTATGAGCTTAACTTCTCTACCAAGAACCTTTGATAAAATATGATTCATCTCCTCATTCTGATTGGAGAAAATGTGGCTACCATCTGGGAAGGTAATCCGCACAGGTGGAATGTTATCAACAGATTGTGGTTGGTCTATAAATGTACTACGAAAGTCGAAGAGCTTTCCCCACTTATTGGGATTCTTGGCACTAACCACCTTTCCAGTTTGTTCGTCAATTACTGCATATACACGGTCTCCTATCAATCCTCGTTCTGTTACGTAGCAAGAATTAAGCTCCTCTCCAAGCATTGACTTTACTGGATATCTCCATATGGATACTACCTTTCCTGTATTTGTCTCAGCTTCATTCACAAACATTCATCCTTCATGAATCTTATTATTACAATTTCTTATTTATTATTTATGATATGATATGATGGATTATTATTAATAATTTTGATACTATTGTAGTTCAGATAATTTGAATAAATAAATTGTTCTAATTGATGTACTATTTTATCCACATTGATTATATCTTGACTTTTGTCTCATATCAATTGCTTAAGACCATTTTATCATCGATTGTATTAAATTTAAATTAAAAATGAACCCTACTAAGGAAGAAGTAACACCGATAGCGGTGTGAAAATAAGAATCTAATGTAGAGATACTACTATCTTGTATTTAGCTTTTATTATTAGCAACTTATTTTTAAATGAATACCAATGTGGAGTTACTATAAAAATTAATATTATATATTTTGATATATAAAAAAATATTAAATTAATTAGTCATTTTTGATCATAGTAGCTTGTAATAATTCGCCCATTTCATTATGCATTTTAAGATAGTTTAGTCCCTTTTCTGTAGTCTTGAATGTGTGATTCACATCAAGATATTCTATTAGATTGTTTTCTGTCAAAACAGAAAGATATTCCTTTAATTGCCCATAACTTAGAAAAGCTTTATACATAATTTTTGTCTTGGTTGCTCCGCCATTGGCGGAGTCTAGGATATTACCAACTATCTCTGTTCTGCTTCTATTTTTCATTCTATTACAACCTCAAAATACATATTTTCGTCTAGTTATACTTTATATACCATCATATATATCGGTTTTCGTTACTATACTATTATGAACTATATTGTAATATATAGGGTTAATTTATAAAGTAGGTATTTAATTCCTGATTTTTTTATTTTATTATATTAATTGTACAAACAATCTTAATATGACCTTTTGTTT